>CANGHK010000027.1 GCA_947453625.1 Burkholderiales bacterium | reverse complement strand
GCGATGGACTCGGTGATCCATTACGGCACCGAGGACGCGGTGGCCGCGCTGTCCCGTCTGGCGCAGCGCACTTCGACCTCGATCGTCTTCACCTACGCCCCGCGCACGCCGCTGCTGGCCGCGATGATCGCCGTCGGCCGCCTGCTGCCTCGCGGCGACCGGGCGCCCTGGCTGACCCCGATGGCGGCCGACCGGCTCAACGCGCTGCGCGCTGCCGACGCCACGCTGGCGCCCTGGCGGACCGGCCGCACCCAGCGCGTCGCCAGCGGTTTCTACAAGTCGCAAGCACTGGAGTGGAGGCGTCCATGAGAGTCAAGACCTTCGGCAAATGGGCGCGCCGCCTGCCCAGCGAGTGGCTGCCCTTCGCCGATGTGGCGAGCGCCGACCTGCCCTTGTCGCGGCTGCTGCGGCTGTCGCTGTTCAAGGTCACGATGGGCATGACCACCGCGCTGCTGATCGGCACGCTGAACCGGGTGATGATCGTCGAGCTCGGCGTCGCGGCCTGGCTGGTGTCGCTGATGCTGGCCTTGCCGCTGCTGGTCGCACCGTTCCGCGCTGTCACCGGCTACCACTCCGACACCCACCGCTCGGCCTTCGGCTGGAAGCGCGTGCCCTTCATGTGGGGCGGCACGCTGATCCAGTTCTTCGGCCTGGCGGTGATGCCCTTCGCCTTGCTGGTGCTGTCGGGCCAGGGCGCCGTGCCGGTGCCGGCCTGGGTCGGGCAGGGCGCGGCGGCTGCGGCCTTCCTGATGGTGGGTGCGGGCCTGCAGACCTCGCAGACCGCCGGCCTGGCGCTCGCCACCGACCAGGCCAGCGCCGAGACCCGGCCTCGGGTGGTGGCGCTGATGTACGTGATGCTGCTGGCCGGCGCGGTCGGCGGCAGCCTGGTGTTCAGCCTGCTGCTGGCCGACTTCAGCCCGCAGCGCCTGGTCCAGGTGGTGCAGGGCACGGCGCTGGTGGTGCTGGCGCTCAACGCGGCGGCGCTGTGGAAGCAGGAAGCGCGCGATCCGCAGCGGGTCGCCAAGATGAAGGTCGCGCCGCCGCCGCCGTTCCGCGAGGTCTGGCGCCGCTTCATCGACAACAACCGGGCCCGTCGCTTCCTCTGGGCCACCGGCCTGGGCACGCTGGCCTTCAACATGCAGGACATCGTGCTCGAGCCTTATGGCGGCGAGATCCTGCAGCTCAGCGTCGGCGCGACCAGTGCGCTGACCGCGATGCTGGCCGGCGGCGCGCTGATCGGCTTCGTGCTGGCCGGGCGCGCGCTGGGCCGCGGCACCGACCCGCTGCGCCTGGCGGCTTATGGCGCGCTGGCCGGTCTGCCGGCGTTTTCGGCGGTGATCTTCTCGGCGCCGCTGGGCGCGGGCTGGCTGTTCCGCGCCGGCGCGCTCGGCATCGGCTTCGGCGGCGGCTTGTTCGCGGTCGGCACCTTGTTCGCCGCGATGCGCATGCAGGAGGGCGGTTTCACCGGCCTGGCGCTGGGCGCCTGGGGCGCGGTGCAGTCCACCGCCGCCGGTCTGGCGATGTTCTTCGGCGGCGCGCTGCGCGATGTCGTCTCCAGCCTGGCCACCGACGGCGTGCTGGGCAGCGCGCTGGCGATGCCGGCCACCGGCTACAGCGCGGTCTACCACCTCGAGATGTTGTTCCTGTTCGTCACCTTGGTCGTCATCGGACCGCTCGTCGGGCGCAGCCAGGCCTGGCCGGCCGCGGCGCCCGTTCCATCCCCCGTCCCGCAGCGGTTCGGCCTGGCCGACCTGCCCGGCTAGCCCCACTGAAGGAGAAACAAGCATGCAAAGCGTCGGCGTCATCACCGGCTACATCGATCTGGCCCAGGTCATGCTGTACATGTTCTGGCTGTTTTTTGCCGGACTGATTTATTACCTGGTGCGTGAAAACCACCGCGAAGGCTATCCGATGGAGTCGGACAGCCTGGGCCGCGCCGTCATCAAGGGCTGGCCTATCCCTGAGCCCAAGACCTTCAAGCTCGCCGATGGCCGCTCGGTCACCGTGCCCGAACTGGCCCGGCCTGAACCGCCGTACGACGCCGTGAGCACCGGCGCATCGCCAGGCTCGCCTATCGAGCCGGTCGGCGACCCGATGCGGGCCGCGGTCGGCCCGGGCGCGTACGCGATGCGCGCCGACCATCCCGAGCTCGACAGCCATGGCCGCACGCTGCTGCAGCCGCTGCGCCTGGCCAGCAGCTACAGCGTGGCCGAGCAGGATGTCGATCCGCGCGGCCTGCCGGTGATCGGCGGCGACGGCAAGCCTGGCGGCGTGGTGCGCGACCTGTGGATAGACGGCTCCGAGATGATGTTCCGCTACCTCGAAGTCGAGACCCAGACCCCGGCCGGCGCGCGCCGGGTGCTGCTGCCGATGACGATGTCGCGCATCCGGCGCAACCAGGTCGAGGTCAATTCGATCTATGGCCACCACTTTGCCGCGGTGCCGGTGCTGCGCAACCCCGACCAGATCACAAGGCTGGAAGAAGACAAGATCTGCGCCTATTACGGCGGCGGCACGCTGTATGCCGACCCGCAGCGCAGCGAACCCCTGATCTGAGCCTGTGCTGGCGCTGACCCGCCCAGCGCCACCTTGGAGACCTTGACATGAGCATTCAAAACCACGGCCACGAGCATGAATTCGAGCCCCAGTACGGCCTGCCCGAGCGCTTGCCTGCCGGTGAGCGCCTGCTCTGGCAGGGCTCGCCCGACGCCGGCCAACTGGCGCGCCAGGTCTTCCACATCCGCAAGCTGGCGCTCTATTTCGCCTTGCTGACGGCCTATTGCGTCGGCTCGGCGGTCGCTGGCGGTGCCGGGCTGGCCGGGGCCCTGCTGGCGGTCAAGTGGCTGGCGCCGCTGTCGCTGGTCGGCCTGGCCAGCGTGGCCTTGCTGGCCTGGCTCACCGCCCGCACGACGGTCTACACCCTGACCGACAAGCGGGTGGTGATGCGGCTGGGCATCGTGCTGACCGTGACCTTCAACCTGCCCCTGCGCGCGGTCGCCTCGGCCGGCCTGCGACGCCATGGCGACGGCTTTGGCGACATCACGCTGGCGCTGGCCGGCAGCGACCGCATCGCCTGGCTGCAACTCTGGCCCAGCGTGCGGCCTTGGCGCATAGGCAAACCCGAGCCCATGCTGCGCGCGGTGCCGGATGCGCAGCGCTTGTCGGCGCTGCTGCAGCAGGCCTGGGCGGCCCAGACCGGCCGCCCCGTTGCTGCCGCCCCGGTCACGGTCCAGGATGCTTCCGCCACGCGCGCGCCGCAGTGGCAAGCGAGCCCGACATGAACCCGAATGCCCGGGCCGCGCTGCCCGCGGTGGTGCTGGCGCCCGACAGCTTTCCGCGCTGGGTGCTGTTTTGCGCCGGCGCCATCCTGGCGTTCTCGCTGATCGCGGTCGGCCTGGTGCGCCTCACCGGCAACGGCCCCGACCAGCTGGCCGCAGCGGTCAAGGCCGAGCGGCTGCTGCGTTTCGAGGACCGCGCCGACGGCGGCGTGGCGGTGATCGACGGCCGCGGCGGCCAGATCCTCACGGTGCTGCATGGCGAGCAGGGCTTCGTGCGCGGCGCGCTGCGCGCCCTGACCCGTGAACGCCATGCCCGAAAGATCGGCCCCGAGGCGCCGTTCGCGCTGATCTCGCGCACCGATGGCAGGCTGACGCTGTTCGACCCCGCCACCCAGCAGCGGGTGGATCTGGAATCCTTCGGCCCGACCAATGCCGGCGCCTTCGAACGCTTTCTTTCCCTCGACCCACAGCCTTGATGCCGGAGCCCCGCATGCACGCCGCCCCCCTCGCCACTTCCGAAGATGCCGGCCGCAAGGCCAAGGAAGAATCGCTGCTGAGCCCGCGCTTCTACACCACCGATTTCGCCGCGATGGACAGGCTCGACATGTCGCCGCTGCGCGCCGAGTGGGACGCGATGCTGGCCGAGTACGAGGGCGACAACAACCACGACCACTTCCAGCGCACGCCGGAATTCGCCACCGAGGTGGCCCAGCGCTTCTCGCAGGTGTCGCCGGAACTGCGCCAGGAATTCATCGACTTCCTGGTCAGCTCGCTGACCTCCGAGTTCTCGGGCTGCATCCTCTACAACGAGATCCAGAAGAACGTCAGCAACCCCGACATCAAGTCGCTGATGCGCTACATGGCGCGCGACGAATCCCGCCATGCGGGCTTCATCAACCAGTCGCTGCGCGATTTCGGCATGGGCATAGACATGGGCGACCTGAAGCGCACCAAGGCCTACACCTACTTCAAGCCCAAGTACATCTTCTACGCCACCTACCTGTCCGAGAAGATAGGCTATGCGCGCTACATCACGATCTTCCGTCAGCTCGAGCGTCAGCCCGACAAGCGCTTCCACCCGATCTTTCTGTGGTTCGAGCGCTGGTGCAACGACGAATTCCGCCATGGCGAATCGTTCGCGCTGATCATGCGCGCCCAGCCTCACCTGCTGCGCGGCGGCAATCTGCTGTGGATCCGCTTCTTCCTGCTGGCGGTCTACGCCACGATGTACGTGCGCGACCACACCCGGCCGATGCTGAAGGCGGCGATGGGTCTGGACCCGACGGTCTACGACTACACCGTGTTCGAGATCACCAACCGGATCACCGAGCAGGTGTTCCCGATCTCGCTCGACATCGACGCCCCGGCCTTCCGCGCCGGGCTCGACCGCCTGTTGCGCATCCAGACCGCGATGGACGCGGCCAAGGCGCGCGGCGGCCTGGTCGGCAACCTGCAGCGTGCCGGCTGGGCGCTGGCCGGCGCGGCCACCTTTGCCCGCCTCTACCTGCTGCCAGTCAAGCGCCACGCCTTGCCGGCGCAGGTGCGCATGGCGCCGGCCTGGTGAGCCGGCGACTGGGCGCGCCCCCGACCTGTCACTGACGCCTGAATCGACCCCGCGATGCTGGACCTGACCCTGCCGGTGCTGTTCACGGTGTTCATCTGGTGGTTCTCCACCGGCCTGGTGCTGCTGCTCAACGGCATGCCGCGCACCAGCTTTCGCTGGAGCGTGCTGATCTCGTCGTTGCTGGCTGGCAGCGCGCTGGTCGGGCTGGCGCACACCGCGAACCAGACCACGGTGGCCGGGGCCTACTGCGCCTTCACCTGCGCGCTGCTGGTCTGGGGCTGGCATGAGCTGACCTTCCTGACCGGTTGGCTCACCGGCCCGCGCCGGCAGGCCAGCACGCCGGGCATCACCGGCTGGCGGCGCTTTCGCGAGGCGGTGGCCGCGATCCTGTGGCATGAGCTGGCGATCGTCGCCTCGGGACTGGCGATCGTGGCCATCACCTGGGCGTCGCCCAACCAGGTCGGCAACTGGACTTTCCTGGTGCTGTGGGCGATGCGCACCAGCGCCAAGCTCAACCTGTTCTACGGCGTTCGCAACCTGAGCGAAGAGTTTCTGCCCAGCCACCTGGTCTACATGGGCAGCTACTTCCGGCGCCGCGCGATGAACCGGCTGTTCCCGTTCACGGTGGTCGGCGCCTGCGGCGTGCTGGCCTTGCTGGTGCAGCATGTGGCCGAGCCTGGCGCCGGCGCCGCGGCCCAGGCCGGCGGGGTGCTGGTGGCCACGATGCTGGCGATGGCCATCCTCGAGCATGGCTTGCTGGTGCTGCCGCTGCCGTCGACCGCGCTCTGGCGCTGGGCCATGCGCAACCGGCCGGCGACGCCGGCCTCCGTTCCCACTGAGAGCAAACTGAATGAAACGCTTTTTCACGCCCGCTGAAGTGATGGGGCGGGCCGGCCTGCTGCCCCAGGCACCGGCAGCCGCGCGGGCACAGGGCACGGCGGCGGCACCGCTGGCGCTGGTGGTCGGGTCGGGCTTCGGCGGCCTGGCCGCGGCGATCCGGCTCAGTGTGATGGGCTACCGGGTGCAGGTGCTCGAGAAGCTCGACGGCCCGGGCGGCCGGGCCTATGTGCGCCGGCAGGACGGCTTCACCTTCGACGGCGGGCCGACCATCATCACCGTGCCCTTCATGTTCGAGGAGTTGTGGGCGCTGTGCGGCCGCAAACTGTCCGACGACATCGACCTGCGGCTGATGGACCCGTTCTACCGGGTGCGCTTCAACGACGGCACGCATTTCGACTACAGCGGCGACCCCGAGCGCATGCGGGCCGAGGTGGTGCGCGTCTGCCCCGAGGACGAGGCGGGCTTCGACCGCTTCATCGCCGAGGCCGACCTGTGCTACCGGCTGGGCTTCGAGGCGCTGGGCTGCAAGGCCTTCGACAGCATAGGCGACCTGCTGGCCGCTATGCCGGCTATGGTGCGCATGCGCGCCTGGCGCACGATGCACGGCCTGGTGGCGGGCTACTTCAAACACCCCAAGCTGCGCATGGCGATGAGCTTGCAGACGCTGCTGATCGGCGGCAACCCGTTCTCGGTGACCGGGGTCTACAGCTTGATCAACGCGCTCGAGCGCCGCTTCGGCGTGTACTCGGCGATGGGCGGCACCGGCGCGCTGGTCAAGGGCCTGGTCAATCTGCTGGCCGAGCGCGGCGTGCCGGTGCGCTACAACGCTGAGGTCAGCCGCATCCGGGTCGAGGGCGGCCGCGCCACAGGGGTCGAACTGGCCGACGGCGAGCGACTGGACGCCGACATCGTGGTCTGCAACAGCGACACCGCCTGGACTTACCGCAACCTGGTCGCGCCCGAGCACCGCCGCCACTGGACCAACCAGCGCATCGACAAGGGCCGCTACTCGATGAGCTTGTTCGTCTGGTACTTCGGCACCGACAAGCAGTACACCGAAGTGCCGCACCACACCATGGTGCTGGGGCCGCGCTACGAAGGTCTGCTGACCGACATCTTCAAGCACCACAAGCTGAGCGACGACTTCAGCCTCTACCTGCACCGGCCCACCGCCACCGACCCCTCGGTGGCGCCGGCCGGCTGCGACACCTTCTACGTCCTGTCGCCGGTGCCCCACCTCGACAGCGGCACCGACTGGGCGGCCCAGGCCGAGCCCTACCGCCTGGCGGTGCAGCGGCGGCTCGAGGAGACCCTGCTGCCCGGCCTGGGCCAGCGTGTCATCAGTTCGCATGTGATGACGCCGCAGCATTTCCAGGACCGGCTGCTGTCGTACAAGGGCGCTGCCTTCGGCCTCGAGCCTCTGCTGCTGCAGAGCGCCTGGTTCCGGCCGCACAACCGCAGCGAGGATGTCGAGAGCCTCTTCATGGTCGGTGCCAGCACCCATCCCGGGGCCGGTGTGCCGGGCGTACTGATGTCGGCCAAGGCCTTGCAAACCGTCGTCCCCACCGTTCAGGAGTCCCTCCATGCAAGCTCGGTCTAGCAGTGCAGTGCCATTTTCGGGTCAGGCTGAACTGGCGTTGCCGGTCGGGCTGACGGCCGTGCCTAGGCCCACCCGGCCGCCGGCCCCGCCGGCCGCGCCGTCCGGCCAGGACATGCTGGCCTGCCAGGTGCTGATGCAGGGCGGGTCCAAGACCTTTTTTGCCGCCTCGCGCCTGTTGCCGGGCCGGGTGCGCGGGCCGGCGATCGCGCTCTACGCTTTCTGCCGCCTGGCCGACGATGCGATCGACCTGTGCACCGACCAGGCCAGCGCGATGGCCGGCCTGCAAGAGCGGCTGCGCTGCATCTATGCCGACACGCCGATGGCCTACGAGGCCGACCGGGCGCTGGCCGCGGTGGTGCGCGAGTTCGGGTTGCCGATCGAGTTGCTGGCCGCGCTGCTCGAGGGCTTCCAGTGGGACGCCGAGGGCCGGCGTTACGAGACCCTGGACGACCTGCAGGCCTACGGCGCGCGCGTGGCCGGCAGCGTGGGCGCGATGATGGCGGTGATCATGCGGTCGCGCAGCGAGCAGGCGATGGCCCGCGCCTGCGACCTGGGGGTGGCGATGCAGCTGACCAACATCGCCCGTGACGTCGGCGAGGACGCCCGCAACGGCCGCCTCTACCTGCCGCTGCAATGGCTGCGCGAGGTCGGCATCGACCCGGCGTCCTGGCTGGCGAACCCGGTCTTCGATGGCCGCATCGCGTCGGTGGTGGCGCGACTGCTGCACGCCGCCGACGTGCTGTACGCGCGCTCCGAGCATGGCATCGCCCAGTTGCCGCGCGACTGCCGGCCCGCGATCCGCGCCGCCCGGCTGGTCTATGCCGAGATCGGCCGCGAACTCGAGCGCAACGGGCTCGATTCGGTCAACCGCCGGGCGGTGGTGTCGGGCCGACGCAAGCTGGCCTTGCTGGCGCGCGCCAGCGGCGCCGCGCTGATTGCGCCGGCCGATCCGATGCAGTGTTTTGCGCCCTTGCCCTGCACCGAGTTTCTGGTCCGGGCCGCGCTGGCCTGTGGCGAGGATGCGCAACTGGCCGGCCGGCGCCCGTTCGGCTCGGGCTTCGAATGGAGTGCCGACCTGTTCGCCCGGCTGGCCGCGCTGGACCGCGCCCATGCCAGCGCCCATGCCTGCCCCGGGAATTCGGTGGCGCGTCACTGAGTCGCGCCGCGGTGGACGGCGCTGCCCTGCTGGGGGTCAAATTGTTTGGCCTGGTCGGCGCCGGCCTGGCCTTCGTCGTCTGGCAGTGGCGCGACGTGGCGCGGGCGCAGGCGCGATCGGCGCAGGCGTGTCAAGCCGCGGCTGAAGCCGGCGCAGCACCTGCTGCTGTGGCGTCCGGCCCGGCCGCCCCCACCGGCCTGCGCGGCCGGGTGATCCTGGTCACCGGGGCCGGCTCGGGCATGGGCGCGGCCGGGGTGCTGGCGCTGCAACGGCGCGGCGCGATCCCGGTGCTGCTCGACTGCGACGCCCACACGCTGGCCACCACCGCGGCTGCGCTGGCCGGCGAGGTGCTGACGATCACCGCCGACGTCACCTCGGCGGCGGCCTGCGAGGACGCGGTGGCGCGCGTGCTGGCGCGCCATGGCCGGCTCGACATGGTCTGGGCCAATGCCGGCGTCGCGTCCTTCGGCCCGCTGGCGCACACCGATCCGGCAGCCTGGCGGCGCTGTTTCGAGGTCAATGTGTTCGGCGTCTTCAACACCGTGCGCGCCGCGCTGCCCGAACTCCTGCGCCGGCGCGGTTACGTGCTGGTGTCGGCCTCGGTGTCGAGCTTTGCCCACCCGCCGGCGATGTCGGCCTACGCCGGGTCCAAGGCGGCGGTCGAGGCGATGTGCAACGCCTGGCGCATCGAACTGGCCGGCCATGGGGTGCGGGTCGGCGTGGTCCATGCCTCCTGGGTCGACACGCCGTTGATGAGCGAGGGCGCGCTGCACCCGGCCTTCCGCCGGCTGCGCGCGACGATGCCGGCGCTTCTGCGCCGCGAAACCTCGGCCGCCGACGCGGCGCGGGTCATCGCCGACGGCGTCGACAGGCGTGCTGCCCGGATCTGGGTGCCGGGCTGGGTGCGGGTGCTGCACTGGCTGCGCGCGCTGCTGCACACGCCGCTGGCCGAGCGCGAACTGCGTCGCGCCGCGCCCGAGATCGAACAGCATTACCTCGACGGCCTGGCCGGCAGCGGGGCGCTGGCCTCGTCCTTCGGCCCGCGCGAGTTCGAGCGCGCCGAACGCCGGCGCGACGCCGCTCGCTGAACGTTTGGCCGCGCGCTCTAGCGCAGCTTGGTAATCATCAGGTAGAGGATGGGCAGCGGCACGACGGTGGCGATCGCGCCCGAGATCTGCCAGATCCGCGACAGCCGCAGGTACTCGCCGGTGACGGCCTGGTCGCGCCGCAGCAGGCTGCGCTGGCGCAGTTGTATCGGCACCAGCAGCAGGGCCCAGATCAGGCCCGAGATACCGAACAAGGCATACGACCAGGCGATCCAGTCCTGCGAGGTGGCGCCGCCGAAACGGTGCGCCATCAGCGAGCCGCTGATCACCACGCCGAGCGCGCCGCTGAGCGTGAACAGCAGGTCGGTGATCAGCACCAGCCGGTTGCTGAAGGCGATGATCTCGTAGCGCCGGGTGCGCTCGGCCAGCGCGGCCCAGGTGCCGCTGACGACCACGTTGCCCAGGAACAGGCAGGCCGAGAGCACATGGACGATCTTGACGGTGTCGTTGGCGATCATGGATTGTCTGTCCTCAGGCCCGGCGCGGCATGCGCCAGGGCAGCATCAGCGGCATGGCCCAGTGCTTGAGCCGCTGCGGCGCCAGGGTTTCGTGCACCGCGGTCACCGGCTCGCCCAGCAGCCTGGCCTGCACCAGGCTGCGGGTGTAGAACGGCGCGTCCTCCAGCGTCTGCAGCACGCGGGTGCCGGCGCCCGGCTCGCTGCGCATCGCCCGGTCTATGCGCCACAGCGTGGCCGGCAGGCGTTGGCGCGGCGGTGGCTCGAAGGCATGGGCCTGGCCGTCGGGCGAGAAGCGGGTGGCGAGCAGGCGCTCGCCGCCCTGGCGCTGGCGCACGTCGTAGACCACCGCGGTGCTGCCGTCGCGCAGCCTGGCGCGCGACCAGTCCCAGACCTCGAACGGCCCGGTCACCGGCTCGTCGCCCTCGTTGCTGTCGAGGTAGCCTTCGCCTCGCCATTGCGCTGCCGGTTGTGCCAGGTCGACCTCGACTCTTGCGCAGGGCGCGATCGGGCCCCAGCGGTGCAGGCCGGCGTCGTCCAGCGCCCAGGAAAAAGTCGACAGCGCGCTCGGGTAGACCCGCACCGAGCCGCGCACCCGGCGCGGGATCGGCGCCCCGACCTCGTCGATGTCTATGCGCAGATGGTCGCCCTGCCAGCGCACCTGGCTCGGCCCGATGACGAACTGCTGGCGCTCGCGCTGCACGCTGGCGCTGCCGCGCTCGGTCATGGTCCAGCGCCGGCCGGACTGGCCGTACAGCGCGACGTTGAGCGCGCAGTGGTTGCCGGCCTGCACCGCGCCGCCCTGGCGCGACTGGGCATGGGCGTAATAGGGCGAGAACACGCTGCCGACGAAGGCGATGATGCTCAGGGCATGCTGGCCGTCATCGCTGATCGCGTCGACATACCACCAGAGATACGCACCCGGCCCGACCTCTTGGTCAAACCGAGGTGCGCCATCAGCGTCTCGGCCGCCAGTTGGCCCGACAGCGCGGCCATCGGCACCCCGGGCCCCGGATGCACCGAGCCCCCCGCCAGGTACAGCCCCGGCAACCGGCAACTGGCCGCCGGCCGGCGGAAGGGCGTCATCCAGCCGTGCGACGCCGGCCCGTAGAGCGCGCCGCCCGTGCCCGGGAACAGCCGGTTGAAGTCGCTCGGGGTGGTGCGAACCCCCTGCGCCGAAGCCAGGTCCAGGTTCAGTCCGCAGTCTTGCAGCAGTGTCAGGCTTTGCGCTTCGCATGGCGCGATCTCCGTCGAATCAAACCGTCGCGTGTCACCGTCGGCGGGGGCATTGACCAGGCACAGCAGGCGCTCGGGGCCGCCCGGGTCGGCGCTGTCGTCGCCCCGGTCCTGGGCGCAGACATAGACCGTGCCCTGGCGTGGCAGGCGCCGGTGGCCAAAGATGTCGCTGAACTCAGCCGCATAGTCGCGGTCGAAGAAAACGTTGTGGTGGACCAGCGGGAAGCCGTGGGTGCGGGCCTTGACCGACCAGGTCACGGCGGACAGCGAGCGCCGGTGCCGGGGCTGGTCGGGCACCGCGCGCCGCGCCGCGTCGCCCAGCAGGCCCTGGGCCAGCGCGCCGGCGTCGCCGTTGAACAGCACCGCGTCGGCGGCCAGGGTCTCGCCGTTGGCCAACTCGACGCCGCAGGCCCGGCCATCGCGCACCAGGATGCGCCGGCAGGGCGTGGCGTAGCGCAGCGTCGCGCCGGTCCGCGTCGCCAGCCCGGCCAGCGCCTGGGCCAGCGCGTGCATGCCGCCCTGGATGCGCCAGACCCCGCCCAGCTCGACATGGGCGATCAGCATCAGCGTGGCCGGCGCCAGCCAGGGCGAGGCGCCGCAATAGGTGGCGTAGCGGCCGAACAGCTGCCGCAACCGCGGGTCGTGGAAGTGGCGGCCCAGCGCTTGCCACAGCGACGCGAAAGGCCCCAGCCCGGCCAGCGTGGCCAGGCCGCCCGCGCCCAGGTCGCCCGCCATGCCCAGCAGGCTGGGCCGCGACGAGCGGATGTACGGGGCTTCTAGCCGCTGGTAGACGGTTCTGGCCTGCTGGCAGAAGGCCTCGAAGCGCCGCGCCTCGGCCGGCGAGCTGAAGCGGGCGATCGCGTCGGCCGATTGCGCGCTGTCGGCGAACAGGTCGAGCCGCTGCGCGCTGTCGCGCCAGGCGTGGCGCGCCAGCACCTGCAGCGGCTGCAGCGACAGCAGGTCGGCGAGCGAACTGCCGACCTGGTCGAAGATCTGCTCGAAGACCCAGCGCATCGTGAACACGGTCGGCCCCGAGTCGATCGGCAGGCCGCCGACCTCGATCTGGCGCAGCTTGCCGCCGGGGCCGGCCGCCGCCTCGACCAGCGTGACGCGCAGGCCGCGGTGGGCCAGCAGCAGGGCGCCGACCAGACCGCCCACGCCCGCACCCACCACCACCACATGGCGGTCGCGCAGCGGCGTGGCTTCAGCCATCGCACCGGTCAGCCATGGCGCACGCCCTGCCAGCTGCCCTGCAGCGACAGCGGCCGGAATCGCACGAACATCGTCTCCGAGAAGAAGCCGCCGCTGTAGGCGGCCCGGATCGCGTCGCCATGGGCGCCGCTGCGGGCATAGGCGTCCATGGCAGCGGCGTTCTCCCACAGGCTGAAGGTGGCCTGGCGCAGCACCGGGGCCTCACCCAGGCCGACCGCCAGCAGGCAGCCGCTGGACTGGGCCAGGGCGCGCTCGGTGCCCGGCTGGATGCGCCAGAAGCGCCTGGCCCGGCTCGGCCGGATCGAGGCCCGGGTGAGGGCGGCGATCGGGCCTTCGGTCGGCGCCTCGGCGCTGACGTTCAGGCGCGTGCCGGACCAGCTGCCCTTGCTCGAGCAGGCCTGCAGCAAGGCCACGCAGAGCTCGCGCGCATGCGCGCGATAGCCGGCCATCACCGGGGATTGGGCGATGAAGTCGCGCGCCAGGACCTCGCCGTCGAAGGCCAGGAACAGGCCTTGCCGCGTCCGGCTGGGGCGCAGCCCGAAGCCACCGTCGTGGCCGCTGCCCAGCACCTTGGCAAAGCGCAGTCCGGGCACCCGGCGCAGCGGCCAGCGCTGCAGCACCAGCCGCGACCAGCCCCACCACAGCGCCTGGGGCGCGAAGTCGACCAGCACCACCACCACCACTTCGCCGGCTTGCACGGGCGGTGCCGCAGTGATCGGTGAACCGGGTCGGGCGGCCAGGTCGGCGGCGGTATCGGTGGCGCGCTGCAGCGGCGCGGCGCGCCCTTGCAGCGGCCAGACGTTCACGCGGCCCGCCGCAGCAAGGCCACCGGCAGCCGGAAGACTATGCCCTCCTCCAGCCCGGGTGCCTGGCGAACGTCGCTCGCGCCCAGCGCGCGCAGCCGCTGCGCCACCCGCTGCACCAGCACCTCGGGGGTGGACGCGCCGGCGCTGACGCCTATGCGCTGCACACCGGCCAGCCAGGCCGGATCGATGCCCGACTCATCCTGCACCAGGTAGGCCGGCACGCCTTGCTGGGCCGCCACCTCGCGCAGCCGCATCGAGTTCGAACTGTTGCGCGCACCGACCACCAGCACCAGCTCGACCTGACTGGCCAATTCGCGCACTGCGGTCTGCCGGTTCTGGGTGGCGTAGCAGATGTCGTCGGTGTCGGGTCCGACGATGGCCGGAAAGCGCTGCCGCAGCCCGGCGATGATGTCGCGCGTGTCGTCCAGGCTGAGCGTGGTCTGGGTCACATAGGCCAGCGGTGTGTCGGGGGCCAGCGTCAGGCGCCGCACGTCGGCCAGGTCGCTGACCAGGAAGACCGGGGTGTCGATGCGGCCCATCGTACCCTCGACCTCTTCATGGCCGGGGTGTCCGATGACGATCAGGGTGTGGCCGGCGCGGGCGTAGCGCTGGGCTTGCAGATGCACCTTGCTGACCAGCGGGCAGGTGGCGTCTATCACGTCCAGCCCGCGCGCCCGGGCTTGTCGCTCCACCGCCAGCGACACGCCGTGCGCACTGAACACCGTCACCGCCCGCGCCGGTACCTGGTCGAGCGTGTCGACGAAGACCGCGCCGCGCTCGCGCAGCCTGTCCACCACATGGCCGTTGTGGACGATCTCGTGGTAGACGTAGACCGGCGCGCCATGCAGTTCCAGTGCGCGCTCGACGATCTCTATCGCCCGCACCACGCCGGCACAGAATCCGCGCGGCTGGGCGAGCAGCACCTGGGCGGCGGTGGCCGTTTGAGCGAGTGGCGAGTTCATGGCGGTGTCGGTTCAGACGGCCTGGGGATTCACGGCGTCACTGCGTCTTGGCCGGCGCGGCCTCGACCGCCGCTGGCGCCGCGGCGGGCACGCTGAGCGCCGACAGCAGCTCGGGGAAGTCCTTGGCCATCGGCGCGCCGTAGAGCGGCTTGTACGCACCCTGGTGGCAGGTGGCGCAGTTGATCTTGGCCACATCGCCCTTGGGCCCGAGCCGGGCCGCCGGGAAGCTTTCCTTGAGCGGTCCGAGGTAGTCGTTGTTCAGGTCACGCGCCATCCGGATGCCGTGCCAGGCGGTGGTGCGCTGCGGCCGCTCCCAGGACTGGAAGTTGCGCGTGTTGTGGCAGTAGGTGCAGTTCACCCCCAACGAACCCGACATGTGCACCATCAAGCCGTAGGTGTGCTCGGCCTGCTTGGTCGAACTGCGGTTGGCCGCCGCGCCGCGCATCGCCAGCGCCTCGTTGCCGTTGACGCGGATGGGCTTGTCTTCCTTGAGGTAAGGCGTGATCGGGTCGAAGGGCAGCGAGGTCAAGCCGACGCTCCTGGAGGCCAGGTTCTGCCCGGCCAGGTCGCCCAGCGCCGAATTGGCGTAGAGCCTGTCCTTGGGCTCGAACGAGATCTGCGCCGGCACCGGGTTGCCGCGGTGGCAGGTGTAGCAGGTCACGCCAGTCTCGGCCACATGCGGCTTCCACGCGGCGTTGACATGCTGGGTCATCTCGATCATGCGACGCGCCACGACCTTGGTGTACTTGCCGTCATCGGCGAAATTCTGCGCGTCGTGGCAGTAGACGCAGCCTTCCTTGGGTGCCACCCACTGGGTGATCGAGGCCATGTGGCGGGCAAACTGGGCCACGCTCAAGTCACCCAGCACCTTGACGTTCTGGTAGACCTCGCGCGCCTTGGGGCCGTCGGCCGGCGCGGCCTCGGGTGCGGCCGGCGCCTGGTTCAGGCCGGCCTCCTTGGCCAGCGTGCGGGGGTTGTAGATCTGTTCCATGCCGGTGCCGCGGAAGCCGGTCTGCACGGTGTTGATCGGCGGTCGCTCGCAGCCCGCCAGCAGGCTGGCAAGCAGCGCGGTCGAGAGCAGTTGCGCAATTTTGGCGATCGGGCTCATGGCTTGGCTCCGGCGAGGGCGGGGTCGACCAGCAGCGGCAGGGCGCTGGGATAGGAGGGCACGACATGGTGCTTGACCGACCACAGATACCAGTTGTCGACCACCGGACCGGTGAGCAGGATGCCTATGCCGCCGACCAGCGGGCACAGCACGGCAAACCACCAGGCCCAGCGGTGTATCGACTCCATCGTGGCGTTGAAGCCCATGGTCCAGCGCCAGAACAGGGCGGCTCGCTCCGAGGCCGTGCCACGGTCGATGATCTGGTCGATCTCGCGTTCACCGCCGAAGCGGCTGACGGCCAGGATCGTCGCCCCGTGCATCGCGAACAGCAGCACCGAGCCGTAGAGGAAGACGATCGACAGCGCGTGGAAGGGGTTGTAGAACAGGTTGCCGTGGCGCAGCGAGAGCGCCGACACCCAGTCCAGGTGCGGGAAGATGCCGAAGGGCACTGCCTCCGACCAACTGCCCATCATGATCGGGCGGAAGAAGCCGCACACCAGGTAGAGCCAGATCGCCGCGGCGAAGGCCCAGGCCACATGTGTGCCCAGCCCGAGCTGGCGCGCCCGGCGGTAGGTGCGCGCCCACCACAGCAGGATGGAGACGGTGAGCATGAAGCCAACGATCAGCCACCAGCCGCCCTGGGCCAGCGGCGGAATGTTCAGGCCATACGACGGCGGCGGCGGCTCGAGCGCCAGCCAGAACAGCTGGCGCACCAGCTGGATCGGATTCCAGTCCACCGACGCCAGCATGTTGAAGCCGATGATGTTGAATGCCAGCGTGCCGAACAGCAGCGACGCCACGCCCAGCGTGCCCAGGTAGACCGGCCCGATCTGGGCGTTGCCGATGCGGCCCAGCAGGTGCACCAGCAGGGGCTGGCCGCTGCGCCGCCAGTCGCCGCGCGGCAGCGCGACGCCATCGTGCAGCGGTCCGACCGCTTGCACATCGGTGAAAAGGTTTTGGTACTCAGCCACTTGTTGTCTCCTAGTCCGGTCTCATTGGCGCCAGATGGGCAGGTTCAGCCACCAGCCCCACCATTCCGGCCAGGCGCCGGTCCAGAAGGGCCCGCTGACCACGATGCAGACCGCGCCGAACCAGACCCCGGCCAGCGCCAGGAACAGGCCCAGCCGGTGGATGCCCAGCGTGCCCACCGAATAACCGATCAGGTCGCGGAAGAAGGTGTCCTCGTGTTCGGGGGTCTTGACCGCCTCACCGGCTTTCGGGTTGACGGCCGACAGCACCAGGCCGCCGTGCATGGACAGCGCCAGCGTGGTGGCGAAGAACAGGCTCGCGGCAATCATGTGCCACGGGTTGTAGTGGAAGTGCAGGTACTGGTAGGCGGTGTTGCTGACCCAGTCCAGGTGGCTGTAGATGCCGTAGGGGAAGGCATGGCCCCAGGCGCCCATCAGCACCGGGCGTATCACCTGCAGCGTGGCATAGGCCAGGATCGCGAAGCTGAAGGCCACGGGCACATGCAGGCCCATGCCCAGCTTGCGGCAAATCTCGACCTCGCGCAGCGCCCAGGAGACGAAGGCACCGAGCGCACAGACCGTGATGATTTGCCACAGCCCGCCTTCCATCATCGGCGCCAGGCGCAGACCGTAGGACAGGTCGGGGGGCGCGATGTTGATCTGCCAGAGATTCCAGGTCGGGCCCATCGCGGCGCCCCAAAGAATCATCGCCGTGCCGAGCATCGCGCAGAACGCGGTCGTCACGCCGAAGAAGCCGACATAGAACGGGCCGATCCAGAAGTCGAACAGGTCACCGCCGACCAGGGTGCCACCGCGGATGCGGTATTTGCGTTCAAAGCTCAGCATGGCCATGTTGTTGTCCTCCGACCGGTGGGCGGTCTGTACGGCGCTGTCGCGGCACGATCCGCAGTGAAATAGGGGGCAGGCGCGCTGGACCGGTTGGCCCGGCAGCGCCCGCCATAAGCAGCAGCCTGTGCTGTTACTTCGCCGGCATCGGCGCGTTTTGCGCCGCCTTGGCGGCTTTCACCGTGTCGGGATGCCAGCTGTTGATGTTGTAGCGATCGCCACTGATCTGGATCAGATGGATGCTGGTCGAGACGAATGCGATCAGCAGGCCGGTCGCGATGATCGCCTTGCGGGGATCGACAATTCTCCAATAACGCCACATGTTCATTTCCTTTCGTTAAACCAACTCGGACATCACGGTGTAGACGGCTGACTTGACGCCGTGCAGCACCGATCGCGCGCCCTCTGCGCCCGGCAGCAAATTGCGCCAGTCTTGGCCGCACAGCAACGCCACCAGCGCCAGCATCAGGAAGGCGATGAAGATGCCGACGAAGATGCTGCGTGAGCCCTCGAGAGAGCCTTCTTGCCGAACCGGGTGTGCCGGCGTGATTGCGTGTGCCATGGTGGCCTCCACTGTTTATTTGCTCAGAACCAGGGACGCCAGATCCACACCAGGCTATGGGCGAAAAATGCGCCAGCGGCCCACAGCAAGTACCCTTGGATGTAGTACTTGTGGAACTCTTGGCACTCTTCGTCCGTCAGCCCTGACGGATTTACTTTCTCAGCCATGTATGAAAGTCCTCCAGACAAGCCTTTCGGCGGGAAACGTGCCGCGAACGGCACGTGTGAAACCAGCGCTGCCGCGAGGCAGCGTTGGGTGACCGTCCGAACCAACCGGACGATGTGGGGGCAAGGGCTGGCAGGCCAGCCCGTTCATGCGGTGACTCCGGCCGGCGCGTGGCCGAACAGCGCGACGATGCGGTCAACGCTGACCTCACGCGCGCCGCGCTCGCGGGCGTCGCGCTCGGCGCCGTCGCGAAAGCGCTTGGCCGCCGAGATCCGCACCAGCACCGGCTGGGCTTCTATCAGTTCTTCCAGCAGCGCATGCGCCGCCGGCTGCCAGGGCAGGGTCTCGATCTGCGTCGGCCGACTCGGCGTGGCCTCGATCGCGTCGAGTTCGGTGCCCAGCGGCAGGATGTGGAACAGCGCGTCGAACAGCGCGTTGCAGAATTCCTGCACCAGGTAGGTCGCGCCGGCATAGCCCATGAAGGGCGTGCCGGTGTGGCGCCGGATGATGGGCAGCGGGAACGAGGCCGGGATGAAGGTGCACTTCATCATGCCGCCGCCCCCGGCCTCTGCCAGGTAGATGCGCTCGTTGTAGCTGCCGTAGAGCACCAGCGGGGTCTTGTCCTTGACCAGTCGGCGCACGTCGTCGTTGTCGGTCTTCTCGCCGGGCCGGCGCGCGATCGCGAAGTGGCAGGGCAGGCCCAATTCGTCCTCGAAGAAATGGCGGATGCCGCGGGTATAGGTCTCGTTGGCCACCACCGCGAAGCTGGCGGTGGCGAAGAAGTCCTGCGTCACCGAGCGCCACAGGTCCCAGATCGGCTTGATCGTGCTGTGCTTCTCGCGCTCGATGAAGGGCTCGGGGTCCAGGCCCAGCAACTCGCCGAGTTTGCGCAGGAAGGCCGTCGTGCTGTGCAGGCCTATCGGCGCCTGCAGGTAAGGCCGCTCCAGCGCCTCGCACAGCATCCGGCCGAACTCGCGGTACAGGCAGATGTTGACGTCGGCCTCGACCAGGCGCGAGACATCGGCCAGGTGGCTGCCGAGCGGGAACACCATGTTGATCTCGGCGCCAATGCCTTGCACCAGGCGGCGGATCTCGGCCAGATCGCTGGGCGAATTGAAGGTGCCGTAGCTCGGCCCGATCAGGTTGACGCGGGGCCGCTCGCCGGCCGGGCGTTCGGCGTAGGGCTTGCGCGAAGGCACCTTCTTCAGGCCGTACTCGCTCCAAAGCCAGAACATCGCGCGGTTCGCGCATTGCCACTGGTCTTCGTCGATGGTGCGCGGCAGGAAGCGCTGCAGGTTGGTGCCGGACGGCGTCACGCCGCCGCCTATCATTTCAGCGATCGAGCCGGTCACCACCACCGACGGCAGGTCGGGGTCGAGTGCGGCATGGGCGCGGCGCATGGCGCCCTCGGTGCCCTCGCGGCCCAACTGCTCCTCGGCCAGACCGGTGACGACGATGGGCAACTCGTGCGGCGGCAGCGCGTCGGTGTAGTGCAGCACGCTGGTGACCGGCAGGTTCTCGCAGCCCACCGGGCCGTCGATCACCACCTGCAGGCCCTTGATCGCGGTGAAGACATACACCGCGCCCCAGTAGCCGCCGGCACGGTCGTGGTCGAGGACTAGCATGCAGCCACCTCGGTGCTGCGTGCGGTCAGGCGCAGCGATGGGCGGTGGAACTGCCGGGCGGCGATCATCAGATCATCTCCTCGGCTTTGCGCTTCTTGGCCAGTTTGATGGCCTGGCGGCGCTGTTCGGCCCTGAACTCGGGGCGGTCTTGCGGCACGCCCTGGCTGTTTTCCCAGACACCGGCCGCGTGGCCGCTGCCGGTGTCGCCGAAGAAATCGCGCATCGCGTCGAAGCGCGACTTGTTGGCGATCGCCGCGTTGATCACGGTGGCGAGCGAGCCGGCACCGGCCGGGCCCATCAGCGGCCGGGCCGAGATCAGGTTGGTGAAGTACAGCGCCGGCGTGCTCATCTCTTTGGCGGCCTGCACGATGGGCGTGGTGCCTATCGCCAGGTCGGGCTTGAACTCGTGCATCGCCGCCAGGTCCTGTTCGAGCGAGGCGCGGAACTGGACCTGCACGCCCTTGGCTTCCAGCCACTGGCAGTCGGCCTCGTTCCAGGGCGTGCGCGGGCAGGCGCTGCCGACATAGCGCAGGTCGGCGCCGCTCTCGACCAGCAGCCGGCCGACCAGCAATTCCGAGCCCTCGTAGCCGCTGAGCGTGATCCGGCCCTTGATCGGCGATTTGGCCAGCGCGCCCTTGATGGCGGGCAGGAAACGGTTCTTGGCCGCGTCGATCAGGTGCTGGGCCGTGCCGGTGGCCCGGCCTATGGCCTGCAGCCAGGCCTCGGTGCCGTCGTGGCCGACCGGTGCCGAGCCGACCACGCTGCGGCCGGCGGCGTCGAACTCGCGCACGCTGGCGGTGTAGAAGGGGTGGATCGCGGCCACCGCCGCGCAGTCGAGCGCGGCGTACATTTCGCGCCATTCTCGGGTCGGCACCACCGGGCCGGCAGCCAGGCCCATGGGCTCGAGCATCATGCCGATGATCACCGGGTCGGCCGGGAACACCTCGCCCAGCAGCGCGATCGTGGGCCGGGTGGCGCGGCCGGTGCGCGGCGCCTGCACCGGGCCGGCCATCGCTTCGCTGCGGGCATATTTCAGCATCGCGCCGGCCAGCACGTCCTTGGCTTCGGCATGGGTGGGCACGCCGAAGCCCGGCACGTCGATGCCGATGATGCGCACGCCGTTGATCTCTTTGGGCAGGATCTGCAGCGGCACGCCGCTGGCGGTGGGCACGCACAGGTTGATGATGACGATGGCGTCGAGCTTGGCCGGCTCGGCCTGCTGGTGCACGGCCTCGCGGATGTCCTCGAACAGCTTGCCGGTGACCAGCGACTCGGAGTTGAAGGGCACATAGCCCACGCTGCGCCGCGCGCCGTAGAAATGCGAGGTGAAGGTCAGTCCGTAGACGCAGCAGGCCGAGCCCGACAGGATGGTCATCGTGCGGCGCATCCGCAGCCCGACGCGCAGCGCGCCGAATGCCGGGCACATGCTCTGCGGCTGGTCATGCGGACCGGCTTTCGGATTTGTCGGGTAGTCAAGCGCGTATTGCGCCAGGGTCTCGGACTTGCCGGCCGACCGGGCCGCTGCCAGCATCGCCTCGCCACCCGAATGGCAGCCCATGCCGTCGCCCTCGAGCGCGGTCTTGATCGGCTCGGCGGGCATCGCGATGATGGGGATGGTGGCGCTCATGGGGGGACGGATTTCTGGCAGGTTCGGGGTTGGCGGTTCGCTCAGACTTCGTCGTAGACCACTTCGAGGGTCTGGCGGACGACGTCCTTCTTGCCGCACATGTCGAACTGCGTGGCCGGGGTCAGCACCACGTCGCGGCCCACCGCCGAGGCCGAGAACAGGCCCAGCAGCTGGTCTTGCGTCATCGGCCTGGGCCGCATCGGCTGCGAGTTGCCGACGTTCTCGGCCAGTTCGGCGAACATAGGGCCCCAGACCGAATCGGGCCGGCCGATGATCTCGTAGCTGGCGCTCTTGCGCCGGATGTCCTCGTTGGCGGGGATGGTCGACAGCACCGGGATGCCGACCTGGCTGGCAAAGGCCGCGGCCTCGCCGGTACCGTCGTCGCGGTTGATCACCATGCCGGCCACGCCGACGTTGCCGCCGAGCTTGCGGAAATACTCCACCGCCGAGCAGACGTTGTTGGCGACGTAGAGCGACTGCAGGTCGTTGCTGGCCACCACGATCACCTTCTGGCACATGTCGCGGGCGATAGGCAGGCCGAAGCCGCCGCACACCACGTCGCCCAGGAAGTCGAGCAGCACGTAGTCGAAGCCCCAGTCGTGGAAGCCGAGCTTTTCCAGCAGCTCGAAGCCGTGGATGATGCCGCGCCCGCCGCAGCCGCGGCCGACTTCGGGCCCGCCAAGTTCCATCGCGTAGACGCCGTCGCGCTTGAAGCAGACGTCGCCTATCGCCACCGCCTCGCCGGCCAGCTTCTTCTTGCTGCTGGTCTCGATGATGGTCGGGCAGGCGCGGCCGCCGAACAGCAGGCTGGTGGTGTCGCTCTTCGGGTCGCAGCCGATCAGCAACACCTTCTTGCCCTGCTGGGCCATCATGTAGCTCAGGTTGGCCAGCGTGAAGCTCTTGCCTATGCCGCCCTTGCCGTAGATCGCGATGATCTGGGTTTCCTTGGTCACCGGACCGGTGGCCACCGCATCGGGCTCGATCGCGGCTTCGGCGCGCAGTTGCAGGTCGCGCATGATCTGGATGGGCGCGCCTTGCGGGGTGTCGAGGTGGGTGGTCATGTCAGTGCGTCCAGTCGAGAACCATCTTCAAACAGGCCACATCGCCGAAGGCGGTGCGGTAGGCGGTGTCGGCTTGTGCAAACGGGGCATGGTGGGTGATCAGGCCGTCGAGCGACAGGCGGCCGTCGGCAATCAGCGCCAGCACCGCCAGCAGATCGGGGCGTTGCCATTCGGCGGCGGCGCGCAGCCTGGCTTCACGCATGAAAGCCGGTGCGAAGTTGAATTGCAGCGGGTCGCTGTAGAAGCCGGCCAGGATGATTTCGCCACCGGGCGCGAGCCGGCCAATCAAGGTGTCGAGCAACTTGGCGTCGCCGCTGACATCGCAGATCACGGCGTAGTTGCGGCGCGGATCGGCATCGGGGTGCAGCACCTGGTACCCGGTGGCGCCGGCGGCCCGGGCCGGGTTGGTTTCCCAGACCGTCGTGTCGTGAAAGCCGGCGGCCACGTTCAGCCTGGCCAGCAAGCGGCCCAGCACGCCATGGCCGACGATCAACTGCGGCGGGCGCGGGTGGTCGACCTGACCGCCGCAGGCCACGGCGTGGTAGGCGGTGGCCGCCAGGGCCAGCAGCACGGCTTGTTCGCCCAGCGCCGCGTCGACCTCGACGACACGCTTGCCCGGCACCACCAGCCGGGAGGCCGAGCCGCCGAACAGGCCGCGCACCGGCTGACCGTTGATCGGGCCGAAGCAGTTGGCGCCCGGCACGAACACCTGCTGGCCGACCTGGTGACCGCTGGCCGCACCGGCACTGACCACCGTGCCCACCGATTCGTAGCCCGGCACCAGCGGGTAGCCCATGCCCGGGAAGCTGGGCATGCGGCCGGTGTAGAGCAGGCGCTCGGTGCCGGTGGAGATGCCGCTCCAGTGCACGTCGACCACCAGGTCTTCGGCGCCGGGCTCGGTCAGCGCCAGCTCGGCCAGGTGCAGGCGCTCGGGTTGCTCGAGCAGCACGGCGGTCGTGTTCACGGTGTGCCGGCGCTGGCTGCGCGAGTGGGCTGGAGGCGGTGGGGCGTCGTCATGTCTGTGGTTCGGGTCTGGATGTAACTTTACGCTGACTGTGAAAAGTGTCAAGAAAACGTTACATCAGGTATTACCCGGGGCACGTGCTTTTCAGCCCGCCGACGCGACGCGGGCGATCAGCACCTGGGTCTGCAAGGGCGTGGCGTTGCGCAACAGGCTGGGTTGCGTGAAGCCGGCGGCCTTGAGCATCGCGGCCAGGTCAGCCACCCGGCGCGGCCGGCCGCTGCCCATCGCCCACAGGTACATGCCGAAGTAGGCGTCGCCCATGCGCTGGGCGCCCGCCGTGCCGGCCATCGGCTCGGCCAGCAGCAGCACGCCATGCGCTGGCAAGGCCTGACGGGCGGCGCGCAGCAGCGTCATGACCCGGTCGTCGTCGTGGTCGTGCACCACCCGCACCAGGCTGATGATGTCGGCGCCCAGCGGCAGCGCGTCGCGCGTGAAGTCGCCGCCCACCGCGCTGGCGCGGTGAGCCAGACCCAGCCGTTCCAGCCGGGCGCTGGCCCGCTTGGCCACCTCGGGCAGGTCGAAGACGACCAGGCGCAGGTGCGGCCAGCGCTGGGCGACTGCGCTGGCGAACATCGCCTCGCCGCCTCCCAGGTCGAGCAGGCAGGCATGCTGAGCCAGGGGGTAGGCGTTGAGGATCTCGTCGGCCACCAGTGGCTGCGATGCCGCCATCAGCGCGGAGTAGTCGGCCACCTGGGTGTCCGCCAGCGCCTGTGGCTGGTCGCTGCGGGCATAGGCCCAGTAGCGCGCCATCGCCGCGCTGCCCAGGGGCGCGCGCAGCAGCGCCAGCGGGTCGGCCAGGTCGGCGTAGAGCACCGCATGGTGTTCGACCATCGAAGTCAAGGCGGTGTTGCCCACCATCGGCGCGCCCAGCGGCCCGAGCGCGTAGAGCACGCGCCGGCCGGCTGCGCCGCGCTGTTCGCGCCGGCTCAGCAGGCGCAGCGCGACGGCCGCGTCCAGCAGACGCAGGCAGGCGTCGGGCGGCAACTGGAACAGCGGCGCCAGCGTCTCGACCGTGGCCGGGCCCTGGGCCAGGCGCTCGAACAGCTGCAGCCTGACGCAGGCCAGCAACACCTGGCTGTAGCTGAAGCCCGCGACGATGTCGAACAGTTCGCGGGCGCGCCGGCGCGCCAGCGGCCGGGTCAGCGGGAATGTCGCGGCCCAGCGTCGGAAAGCGGGGCTGGCGATCTGGCGGTCGCGCCATGCGCGCAGCCGGTCCAGGCTGCGGTCTAGCAAGTTGGCGGGGGTCACCGCTTCAGGGGGGGAGGCGGGCAGGGCGTGCATGGGGCTCAGGCGGCGGCGCGGGCCAGTTCGGCGCACAAGGCGGCCGGCACCAGGCGTTCGGACTCGGCCCGCACCAGCGCCCGCAGCCGCTGCGCGCCGCCGCAGTCGGGCACGGCGGCCGCGGCGTTGGCAACCAATTGGTGGAAATAGGCGATCGCGCCGAGCAAGCCCTGCTCGGCGGCCACGCTGGGCCGGCCCAGCGCCTGGTCGCGGCCGACCGGCTTGCCCAGCAGCAGGGGATCGGCGGCGACGTCGCGGATGTCGTCGGCAACCTGGTAAGCCTCGCCCAGCCACTCGCCCAGCGCCCGCCACTGCGCGGGCTGGCCGCCGGCGGCGGCAGCGCCAGCCATCGTGGCGGCGGCAAACAAGGCCCCGGTCTTGGCGCGCTGGTATTGCCGCAGCGAGACCTGCGGCTCGCATTCCCAGGCCTGGCCGGCCACGATGCCGTGCGGTTGGCCCACGCCCTTGCCTATCAGCCCCAGCAGTCGCGGCAGGCGGTCGGGTTGGCGCGTCGGCGCGTCGCCCAGGCCCTGGAAGGCGAGCACGATCAGCGCATCGCCGGCCAGCACCGCCAGGCGCTCGCCGTAGGCGATGTGCAGTGTGGGCACGCCGCGCCGCAGCGGTGAGTTGTCGAAACAGGGCAGGTCGTCGTGCACCAGCGACGCGCAGTGCAGCAACTCGATCGCCGTGGCAGCGGCGTCGGACAGCGCCGGTTCGTCGTCGCCGCAGGCCAGCGCCACTGCCAGGCACAGCCGGGGCCGGACGCGGGCACCGGCCGGAAAGACAGCATGCCGGGTGGCCGCCGCGAGCCGGGGCGGCCCGTCCGCGGCCTCGGACCGCGAGAGGGCGGCCTCCAGGGCCTGGTCGATGCGTGTCGTGAGATCCATGCGGTCCTCTTTGGGCTGTAGGGCCATCGATGTGCTGGCCTGATGTACGATATAAAATACACCGAGAAGTGTCAATCATAGTAGACACTCAAGGCGTCATCGTCAATCGGCCGTCACTTGGATGCCGACGTTCTGTCCAGCCGGGTGGTGGTGTTTGTGTGTGGTTTGATTGACAATGCCAGTTGTTTCAGCATCGACGTACCGCGATGTCGCGGGGCTTGACAAGCGAGCACGCACAATCCGGCGTTCTTGGATGGACGAAAAATCGAGGACTGCTGTGGCCGTGAACCAGATCGAATCAGGGGGTGGCATGAACCCAGGCCAGGCTGAAGGGGTCGACTTGGCGGCGCTGGCCGGGCTGGCGCCCGCGCTGGCGGCCACTTTTGCGTCCATCAGCGGCGACATCGCCCTGGTGATCGGCGCCGATGGCGTGATCCGCAATGTGGCGTTGGCCGAGGCCGTCGGCGCGCACCAGGCCAACCAGTGGGTCGGCCTGCCCTTCGTCGACGCGGTGACCCAGGACACCCGCGGCAAGATCGCCCAGTTGTTGCGCGACGTGGACAGCACCGGGGTCTCCCGGCGCCGCGAGGTCAACCTGCCGGGTGCCGAGGGTCGGGATATCCCGATGGCGTTTGCCGCCATCCGGCTCGGCGCCAACGGCCCGGTGCTGGCCGTGGGCCGCGACCTGCGGGCGATCGCGGCGATCCAGCAGCGTTTCGTCGAAGCCCAGCAAGAGCTCGAGCGCGACTACTGGAAGCGGCGTCAGGCTGAATCGCGCTACCGCCTGTTGTTCCAGGTGGCCACCGACGCGGTGTTGATGGTGGACGCTGTCACCCTGGCCATCGTCGAGGCCAATGGCGCTGCCGCCGAGTTGTTCGGCCTGTCCTCGGATCAGTTGGTCGGCAAATCGGTCAGCGCGGGGATGGCCGCGGGTTCACGCCCGGCGGTCGATGAACTGCTGGTCAGCGCCCGCTCTAGCGGGCGCGCGGCCGAGATCCGGGCCCGGCTCGATGGCCAGCCCGGCGCCGAGCGCCCGGGCCTGATCGACGTCTCAGCCACGCCCTTCCGTGCCGAACTCGAGGGCAGCACGGCGCTGCTGCTGCTGGTGCGGGCGCGCAGCGTGCCCGATCGCGGCATGGAGGCGGTCCACCAGTTGGCGGCCTATGTCGAGCAGACGCCCGACGCGGTGGTGATCACCGACTCCAGCGGCCGGGTGCTGATGGCCAACCCCGCGTTCCAGTCGCTGTGCCCGGCCGGCATGGCCGAGGCCGAGTACAAGGGTCGGCTGCTGAGCGAGTTGCTGGGCGATCCCGGCCACGGCCTGGCCGGTTTGTTGTCCGAGGTGCGGCGCAACGGCATCGCCAGCCAGGTCCGGGCGCCCATAGGCGGCGCCGGCAAGGGTGCCGCGGGCGAGGTCGAGGTGTCGGCAGCGCTGCTGACCGAGAGCGACCAGGAGTGCATAGGCTTGACGCTGCGTCGCCATGCGGTGCGGCCGCAGCCCGGTCTGCAGGCGCTGGACGGTCTGGTGACGGCGATCGACAACCTGGGCGCCCAGTTGGGCCGGGTGTCCTTGCCTGAGCTGATGCAGGAAGCCAGCCACCTGGCCGAGCGTCACCTGCTGTGCGATGCCTTGCAGCGCGCCCGCGGCCATGGCGCCAGCGCCGCCGGCCTGTTGGGGATCACGCCGGAGAACCTGGCGCAGCGCCTGCAGCGCCACGGGCTCGCGGCCGGTCGCTGCGACCCGCCGGCACTGCTGAACTAGGGCATAGTGCGGGCGTGCAAACCAGCCCAGCTTTTGGTCAGGCCGACCTCAGCAACTGCGAACGTGAACTTATCCACCTTGCGGGTTCGATCCAGCCGCATGGGGCGCTGCTGGTGCTGCGCGAAAGCGACGGTCTGCTGGTGCAGGTCTCGGCCAACTGCCAGGCCTTGCTGGGGATGGATCCGGCCGAGTTGCTGGGTCAGCCCCTGCACAGTCTGGGTGGCGATCTGGCCATGAGCGTGCTGGCCCTGGCAGTTTTGCCCAAGCTCGACGAGCCGCGCGCCTTGCAGGCGCATACCGGGGTGGGTTCGGCACGCAGGGACTGGGCGGCGCTGCTGCACCGGGTGGCCGCGCAAGGCGTGCTGGTGCTCGAACTCGAGCCGCCGCGCGGCGCGGGCCCGGCGGGCGCGCTGGTGGCCGACGATCCTGCGCTGCTCGATCGCCTGTCGGCGACGGTGCAGCGCCTGGGCCAGGCCGCCAGCGTCAACATCCTGGCCGACGGCATCGTGCGCTGCGTGCGCGACATGACCGGCTACGACCGGGTGATGGTCTACAAGTTCGACCCGCATGGCCACGGCAAGATCATCGCCGAGGCGCGCGATCCCCGGCTCGAATCCCTGCTCGGCCACCAGTACCCGTCCACCGACATCCCGCAGCGCGCGCGCGAGCTCTACCTGCGCAATCGGGTGCGGGTGCTGGTCGACGTGCATTACCAGGCGGTGCCGCTGCTGCCGCAGCGCCTGCCGCCCGACCCCGCGGGCTCGGCCCAGGCCGAGGGGGATGATCTCGACATGTCGATGTGCGGTCTGCGCAGCATGTCGCCGCTGCATCTGCAGTACCTCAAAAACATGGGCGTCACCGGCACGCTGGTGGTCTCGCTGGTGCGCGACGGCCAACTCTGGGGCCTGATCGCCGCCCATCACTACAGCGCCCGGGCGCTGAGCCCGGCGCTGCGCTCGGCCTGCGACCTGGTGGCCGAGGTTGCCACCACCCGCATCGCGGCGATCGAGAACTACGCCTACGCGCAGGTGGCGATCCTGGTGCGGCGGCTCGAGCAGCGGCTGGTCGAGGCCACATCGACCGAGGGTGACTGGCGGCTGGCGCTGTTTCGCAACCCGCGCACCCTGCTGCAACCGCTGGAAGCCACCGGCGCCGCGCTGTTCCACGACGGCGAGTTGCTGACCGCCGGCGAGGTGCCGTCGACGCCCGAACTGCGCTCGCTGCTGCGCTGGGTCGAATCCCAATACCAGGCGCCGTCGTTTGCCTGCGCCTCGGTGGCCCAGGCCAACCCGGCGCTGGACTCGCTGACGCCCGTGGCCAGCGGCGTGCTGGCGGTCAAGCTGTCGACCGATCGGCCCGACTTCCTGCTCTGGTTCCGCAAGGAGCAGTTGCTGACTGTCACCTGGGCCGGCGATCCGGCCAAGCCCATGGTCAACAACGACCCGCTGCAGCTGTCGCCGCGGCGTTCGTTCGCGGTCTGGTCGGAGACCGTGCGCGGCACCGCCTTGCCCTGGAGCGGCGCCGAGCTGGCGCTGGCGCGGGCGATAGGCGCGTCGCTGGTCGACATCATCGTGCAGGTCAACGCGGTGCGGCTGCTGGTGGCCGAGCACCAGCTCGCCGGCGTGCGGGCCACGGTGCGGCATTCGCAGGAGCCGGTGGCGATCGCCGATGGCGCTGGCCGCCTGCTGTTTGCCAACCCTGCCTTCGCAACGATGCTGGGCTGTCCGCCGGAAGGCCTGGCCTTGATCGAGGACGTGGCGCTGGCCTTCACCGAGCCGCAGGCCTTGCTGCGAGGCCTCGAATCGGTGCGCCAGTTGCACCAGCCCTGGCGCAGCGAGCTGGCGCTGGTGCGTCATCACGAGGCGGGCCAGTCGCCGGCCGATCCGCTGCCGGTGCGGGTCCGGGTCGAACTGGTGCCGGGCCGCGACGGCCAGGTGCTGGGCTACATCATCGTGTTGACCGACCTGAGCGAGAGCCGACGCGCCGACGCGGCCCGCCTGCACCTCGAGCAGGCGCTGCAGCAGGCCGGGCGCGGGGGTCGCACCGAGGGTAGCGACGCGGTGATCGACAACGTGATCGGCGCCATCCTGAGCAATGCCAGCCTGGCCGCGATGGACATCGCCGACAGCAGCAACGGCCCGGCGGTGGCGCCGCTGCTCGAGGAGGTGGAGGCTTCGGCGCAACGCGCCACCGCGCTCTATGCCCGCGTCCGGAGGTTGCTCCAGCCTTGAGCCCGGGCGCGCCGTGGCTGGCGTCGGCCTACAAGCTGGCGGCCAGTTCCTCGAACAGCCGCTCATGCTGACCGAAAGCCCAGCGCGCTTCATCGACCTGCGCCTGCTGCTGCGCCGCGTCCAGCGGCAAGGCGTCGAGCGCGGCGCGGAACTGCGCCGCCATCGCCTTGACCTGCTCGGGCGGGCCGAAGTCGAAGAAGCTGCTGCCCGCGCTGCCCACCAGCCCATAGGCCTGGCGCACCACCCGGCCCAGCGCCTGGCCGCCGCTCAGGTCGCCCAGGTAGCGCACATAGCTGTGCGCGGCCAGCAGCGCCGGCGCGTCGCGCGCCAGATGCTGCAGGCGTTCGGCATAGACCTGGGCGGTTGGCATCAGGGGCAGTGCGCTGGCCCAGTCCGGCCCATGCAGGGCGTTCAGATCGGCGGCCAGCACGGCCGCGCGCGCCAAGGCCGGCTGCCGCAGCGGCGCCAGCGCCGGGTGTTCGGCCCACTGCTGCAGTGCCGGCTCGAGCGCGGCATAGAGGGCCTGCAGGTTGCGCTGCATCCGGTGGAAGCCGGCCGCCGGCAGCGTGCCGCGCAGCAGCGCGGGCATCACGCCGGCGCCCTCGGTTTGGCGGTGCAGCGATCGGGTGCCTTCTCGCAGGCGTTGCGCCAGACCGCTGTCCATTCGAATTCCTGCTTTCCTGGCCCGGCTGGGCACTGCGTCGAAGCGGTGATGATAGCCAGCTCGGTCTGAGAGCGGCCTTGCGCAACAATCCGCGCCATGGGTGATCGCCTGCTTTGGGAGATTGACGGCGCGGCCTGGCCGCACCGCGAGGCCAGCCGTTTCGTCGTGGCGGGCGGCTGCCGCTGGCATGTGCAGGTGATGGGCGCTGTCGACGCCCCCGCGCTGTGGCTGTTGCACGGCACTGGCGCGTCCAGCCATTCCTGGCGCGCGCTGGCGCCGCTGCTGGCCGGCGCTGGCCTCTGGCGGCTGGTCGTGCCCGACCTGCCTGGCCACGGCTTCAGCGACCGCTTGCCGGCCGGCCAGCAATCGCTGCCCGGCATGGCAGCTGCTCTGGGCGCGCTGGCCAGCGCCCTGGCGCTGCCGCCGGCGGCCATCGTCGGCCATTCGGCTGGCGCGGCGCTGGCGCTGCGCGCGCTGCTCGACGGTCGGCTCGGCGCACAGCGCGTGGTCGGCCTGAACGCCGCGCTGCTGCCGTTCGACGGCCTGGCCGGGCGGGTCTTCGCGCCGCTGGCGCGCCTGTTGTCACACCAGCCGCTGGTGCCCTGGCTGTTCGCCCGCCAGGCTCGCAACCCGGCTGCGCTGCAGCGCCTGGTCGCGGCCACCGGGTCGCGGCTCGACGCCGAGGGCCTGGCGCTGTACGCCCGCCTGCTGCGCAGCCCTGACCATGTGGCGGGCGCGCTGGCGATGATGGCCGATTGGGACCTGGACACGCTCTGGCACGACCTGCCACGGCTGACGCTGCCGCTCGATCTGCTGGTGGCCACGCGCGACGGCACCGTGCCGCCGGCCCAGGCGCTGCGGGTGCAACGGCGCTTGCCGGCCACCCGGGTGCAGGAGCTGGCCGGCCTGGGCCACCTGGCGCATGAAGAAGCGCCGGCGCGGGCGGCCGAGGCCTTGCTGGCCTGGCTGATGCCCCCCGCGCGGGCGACGGCTGCGGCCTGAGCGGGCTGGCGGCGCGGCGCCGGGAGCTACCTGCCGCGGGCCAGACCCTGCACCACCCGCGACAGCCCGGCCGCCTCGACCCTTGGCAAGGGCAGGTAGAGCGCGGCCATCGCATCGGCGACCTGGCGCGCGGCCGAGGGCGGTCCGCCCGCCGCAGCCGGCCGGCCGGCCACCGGCGAGGTATCGACCAGCAGCGCGCCCAGGCCTGTCGCGCGCAGGCGGCGGGCCGCGGCCAGCGCATCGGCCAGCGCGCGCTCGCGGCCGGGTTGGCCGTCGCGGGCGATGTTGGCGCGGCCGTCGGTCAGCAACACCAGCAGCGGCGTGCCGCCGCGCCGCACGATGGCCGAGACCAGTTCGGCGGCGGCGTCCAGCGCTTGGGCCAGCGGCGTGCCGCCGCCGCCGGGCAGGCCGGCCAGCGCCCGCTTGGCCCGCACCAGCGAGCGGGTGGGCGGCAGCACCAGTTCGGCGCCGGCGCCGCGGAAGGCCAGCAAGGCCACCCGGTCGCGCCGCACATAGCAGTCGGCCAGCAGCAACTCGACCGCGCCCTTGGCTTCGGCCAGCCGGTACAGCGCGGCCGAGCCCGACGCGTCGACCGCGAACAGCGTGGTGGTCTCGCGCCGCTGGGCGCGGCGGGCGATGTGGAAGTCGTCGCGGCACACCCTGATCCGGGGCGTTGGCGGCGCGGCGGCGCTGCCCGCCCGCAGCGCCAGCGCTTCGCGCTGGCGCAAGCCTTGCCAGGGCGCGGCGGCGCGCAGCGTGGCGATCAGGTCGAGTCTTGCGCCACCGCGCAACTCGCCGCGCCGGGCGCCCAGCGGCCGGCCGCGCAGGCCGCCGGCCTGCAGCGCACCGGACTTGCCGCCGGCCGGCGCGGGGCAGCGCGGGCCCAGGCCGGCCTTGAGCCTGGCCAGCATGCCGGCGGGCATCGCACTCAGCGCGGCCTCGAGCACCACCTCGGCCAGCGCCTGGTCCGCGGTGGGCTCGGTGGCGGGTTCGGCCTCCTGCCGCTCAGCGTCGGGCGCGGGCGGGGCTGAGGCGGCATCGGGGGCGGCCTCGGGCGGTGGCGCTGCGTCCGGCGTCGGCGGCGCGTCGGCCGGGGCGGGTTCGGGGGCCGCGTCGGCCGCAGGCGGGGGTGGCGCTGGCGCTGGCACGGCGTCGTCCGGCAGCCGCGTCGCGCGCGGCCCCAGCACCAACCGGGCCGCCAGTGCGGCGTCGTCGGGCTCCACGCAGTCATGGCCTTGCAGCGCGGCCACCGCGCAGGCGGCGCGCAGCGCCAGCCAGGGCGCGCGCAGCGAGGCCACGCCCAGGGCCAGCGCGGTCTGGCACAGCGCCTCGGCGGTCTCGTCGCCGCTGGCGACCTGGGGCAGGCGGGCCCGCGCGGCGAGCACCTCGGCGGCGCTGACTGCGCCGGCCGCGGGGCCGCGCGCCGGCAACTCGTCGAGCGCCAGGTGAAAAGCCAGCCGGTCGGCCAGCGCGGCGGGGGCCTGCTCGTCGTCGTCCACGCCTTCGTCCAGCGCCACCAGGCCGATGCGGGCGGGCTGGCGCAAGGCCAGGCCGTCGCGTTCCAGCACCACTTCGCCACAGTCGAGCACGCTGCTGAGCCGGGCCGCGGTGGCCGCGGTCAGGCGCTCGGCCATCGCCAGCAGCACCAGCCCGCCGTCGGCCTCGGCCAGCACCCCGCGCTGGGCCACCGGCCGGCCAGCCTGCAAGGTGGCGGCCAGGTCGAGCCCGCCCAGCAGGCGCTCGTCGGCGATGTTGAGCGGCAGCCGGCGCAGCGGTGTGCCGCCGGGCAGGATCTCGCGCAGGCAGGCCAGCCACTGGTCGCGCTGCGGACCGCAGCGCGCGCGCAGCAGCGCCCCGCCCAGGCCAGCCGGGTCCACCGCCAGCAGCGCGGCGGCGGTCAGCGCGTCGGCCCAGCGGCGCTCGCTGTCGTCGGCGGCCGGGGCCGGGCGCGCGGCCCCGGCCGTCATGCCGCGGGCAGGTCGGCCAGCGCGCGCTCGACCCGCACGCTAGACCCGGCATCGTCGAGCGGATTGCGCCGCAGCCGATGCCGCAGCGCGGGCGGACCGACCCGCTTGACATGGGCCAGCGTGACGCAGGCATCGCCCTCGTAGGCGGCCAATGCGCGCGCCGCCCGCATCACGGTGAGCTCACCGCGCAGGCCGTCGGTGCCCAGCGCCAGGCACAGGCGGGCGCTGTGCTCGAGCACCGCATCGGGCACCGCCACCTGCGGCAGCAAGGCGCGGCCGGCGACGATGCGGCGCCGGATCCTGGCGTCCTCCTTGGCCCACAGCGCGGTGAAGCCGACCGGATCGCGCTCGAAGGCATCACGCCGCTTGACCACCGCGATGCGCGAGGGCAGGTCTTGCGGCGTGCTGACTTCCACGCTCAGGCCGAAGCGGTCGAGCAACTGCGGCCGCAACTCGCCCTCCTCGGGGTTGCCGCTGCCCACCAGCACGAAGCGCGCCGGATGGCGCACGCTCAGGCCCTCGCGCTCGACCACGTTTTCGCCCGACGCGGCGACGTCGATCAGCAGGTCGACCAGGTGGTCTTCGAGCAGGTTGACCTCGTCGATGTAGAGGAAGCCGCGGTGGGCGCGCGCCAGCAAGCCGGGCTCGAAGGCCTTGACGCCGTCGGCCAGCGCGCGCTGCAGGTCGAGCGCGCCGACCACGCGGTCCTCGGTGGCACCCAGCGGCAGGTCGACCACCGGCACCGGCACGCTGTGGCTCTTGACCGCCGTCTTGCCAGTCTTCAGGCTGGCGCATTGCTCGCAGGCGCCGGGCGGCGCGGCCGGGTCGCAGTGGTAGCGGCAGCCCAGCGTGGCTTTCATCGGCGGCAGCAGGGCGGCCAGTGCGCGCACCGCGGTGCTCTTGCCGGTGCCGCGGTCGCCGAACACCAGCACGCCACCGATGCCGGGGTCGACGGCGGCGATCAGGATCGCCAGTTTCATTTCGTCCTGGCCGACGATGGCCGAAAAGGGGAAGGGCAGGGCCATGGGGCAGGGTTCTGTCAGAGGTCAGGAAAAGGTTCGGGATCCACGGCCGCTGCCGCTTTCTTCGTCGTGCGCGATGCGTTGGTGCACCCGGCGCAGCACCCACCAGGCGCCCAGCGCCAGCAGCGGCACCGCCGCGCCGGTCAGCAGGTCGGGCGAGACGGCCAGGCCGGCCGCCTTCAAGGCCTTGGCACCATAGCCCACCAGGCCGGTCAGGTAGTAGACGATGGCCGCCACCGACAGACCCTCCACCGTCTGCTGCAGCCGCAACTGCAGCTTGGCGCGGTGCGCCGTGGCGGCCAGCAAGGCCTGGTTCTGCTGCTGGCGGGCGATGTCGACCCGGGTCGACAGCAGGCTGCTGGCCTGGGCTACGCGCTCGGACAGGTCGTGCAGCCGTTGCGAGACGGTGGCGCAGGTGGCCATCGCCGGGCTCAGCCGCCTGGCCATGAACTCCTCGATGGTCTGCAGGCCCTTGATCCGCTGCTCGCGCAACTCGGTGATGCGGGTGGCCACCAGCGCGTGGTAGGCCCGGCTGGCGCCAAAGCGGGCCTGGCTGCCCGCCAGCGTGCTTTCCACCTCGGCGGCCAGCGCCATCAACTGCTGCAGCAGCGCGTCGTCCGCGCCGGCGTCCTGCAGGTTGTGCGCGATGCGCTCGGTCAGCCCGGCCAGGGTGTTTTCTATCGCCAGCAGCCGGGCCCACTGCCCGCGCGCCATCGGCAAGGCCAGCAAGGCCATCATGCGGTAGGCCTCGATCTCGAACATGCGCTGCAGCATGCGGCCGGACTGGCGTTCGGTCATCTCGCGGTCGAGCAGCAGGAAGCGGGCGAAGCCGTCGTCGTGGATCACGAAATCGGTGAAGGCCAGGCCGGCGCCGTCGCCGATGCCGGCCCCCACCACCACGTTGGCGCCGAAATGCGCGGCGAGTTCATCGCTGGACGGCAACGCGCCCGGTCCGGCCGGCGCCGCCGCCAGCTTGGCATGGGCGGCAAACACCGTTAACCCGGGCACGCCCGCCAGCCAGCCGGCGGGCAGCAGCGCGGCCACCGGTTCTGAAAACGGCGCCGGGCTCAGGCCGCGGATGAAGAAGGTGTAGCTGGAGAACTCGCCGTGGCGCTCCCACTTGAAGCGCAATGGCCCCAGCGTGGCGGCCCATTGGGTGACGCTGCCTGGCGGTGGCGCCACCCCATGCCGGGTGCACAGCGCGGCGATATGGGCCAATTCGGCGGCGCGCGCCTCGCCCTCGATGCGCACCGCGACATAGCTGGCGCGGCTGGGCGCGGCCAGTGGCTCGGGCGGCCGGGCATGCACCTCGGCGGCGAGCATCGCGCGGTCGGGGTGGTCGGGCGGCAACAGCGTGGCGTTGGGCATGGTCGCGGAGAGGCTGGCGGGGCAGACCGCAGCTTAAGGCCAGCGCGGCCGGTGTCCGTGCCCCGAGATACCCGAAGTGTCGCGCAAGCCTTACACCAGCGGCAGGCCGACGTAGTTTTCAGCCAGTACCGTCATCGCCGCCTGGGAGCTGAACAGGTAGTCCATCTCGGCCATCTGCATCTTGTGGCCGAAGCTGCCGCTGTCCGGAAACTTGTGCATCAGCGAGGTCATCCACCAGGAGAATCGCTCGGCCTTCCAGATCCGGGCCAGCGCCCGGCTCGAGTAGTGGTCGATCTCCGCCTTGCTGCCGGCATACCAGCCGCTGATCGCCTGCCAGAGGTAGGCCACGTCGCTGGCGGCCAGGTTCAGGCCCTTGGCGCCGGTGGGCGGCACGATGTGGCCGGCGTCGCCGACCAGGAACATCGAGCCGAAGCGCAGCGGCTCGGCGACGAAGCTGCGCAGCGGCGCGATGCTTTTTTCGATGGACGCGCCGGTGACCAGCTGCGCCGCGGTCTCCGTGGGCAGCCGGCGCTTCAATTCGGCCCAGAACGCGTCGTCGGACCAGGCCGCGACGTCGTCGTCGAGCGCGCACTGCACGTAATAGCGGCTGCGCACCTTGCTGCGCTGGCTGCACAGCGCAAAACCGCGCTCGTGTTGGACGTAGATCAGTTCGTCCGAGACCGGCGGCACGTCGGCCAGCACGCCCAGCCAGCCGAAGGGGTAGACCTTCTCGTGCAGCGTGATGGCGGCGGCCGGCACGCTGGCGCGGCAGACGCCGTGGAAGCCGTCGCAGCCGGCGATGAAATCGGCCTGCAGCTCGACGCGAACGCCGTCCTTGAGGTAGCTGACGCTGGGCGTCGCGCTGTCGAAGCCGCTCACCACCACCTCGTCGGCCTCATACACCGTGGGCAGGCCGGCTGCGGCGCGGGCGTCCATCAGGTCGCGCGTGACCTCGGTCTGGCCGTACACCATCACCCGCTTGCCGGTCAGTCCGAGCAGGTCGATGCGGTGGCGCTGGCCGCCGAAGCACAGCTCGACGCCGACGTGCGGCAGGCCTTCCTGGTGCATGCGTTCGGCCACGCCGGCGGTCTGAAGCAGGTCGACGGTGGTCTGCTCGAGCACGCCGGCGCGGATGCGGCCCAGCACATAGTCGGCGCTGCGCTGCTCGATCACGGTGTTGGCGATGCCCGAGCGGGCCAGCAACTGGCCGAGCAGCAGGCCCGAGGGGCCGGCGCCGATGATGACGACTTGGGTTTTCATGGGTCTGTGTCCTGTGGTTCTGGTGGTCTGAGCCTGGGCAAGCCGGCGCCGCGCCCGGCCGCGAGTGTGACGCAAGTTGGCGTCATCAGCACAGGGCGATCGGTCTTGGCCGGGTGCACAATCTGCGCGGGGCCTGATCCTGGGCTGGCCGGTGGGCATGGGGCGGCGATGATCTACAAGTTCAAGTGCAAGGTCAGCGGCGACGTCATCATGATGGGGCCGAATGGCGACGCGCTGCTGAGGGCCATGGGCCGCGAGCCGTCGCGCCAGGGCATCATTGAGCCGATGGCCTGCGGCCCGGCGCTGGCTGCCATCGAGCAGGCCGTGGTGGCCGACGATGCGGCGCGCGCTGAAGCCGCTCGCGACGCCGCTGCGCGCGGTGACAGCCCGCCGGCACGCGACGGCGTGGGCCTGCGCCAGCGGCTGTGGCCCATGGTCGATATGCTCAAGCGCGCCGCAGCCGCCGACGAGTCGGTGGTCTGGGGCGTCTGAGCCCGTCCTGGCCTGCCGTCCACCCGCCTGCAACCCCTTGCCAACGCCTGATTGGAGCAACCGACATGAACCTGTGGAGCGATGCCTGGAACAACGGTGAAGCCCTCCCCGAACGCTACGCCGCCGGCCGGCTGGAATCGGGTGGGGCGGGTTTTTCCGACAACCTGAGTCCGCCGCTGGCCTGGAGCGACCTGCCACCCGGCACCCGCTCGCTGGCGCTGATCTGTCACGACTTCGACGTGCCCAGCCGCGGCGACGACGTCAACCAGGCCGACCGCGAGGTGCCCGCCGACCTGCCACGGGTGGATTTCTTCCACTGGGTGATGGTCGACATTCCGCCCGGCACCCTGGCTTTTGCCGAAGGGCAGTGGAGCCGGGGTTTCACCGCCCGTGGCAAGCCCGGCCCGGCCACTGACGGCCCGGCGCGCCAGGGCCTGAACGACTACACCGGCTGGTTCGCCGGTGACGCCGACAACGCGGGCGCCTACTTCGGCTACGACGGGCCGTTTCCGCCCTTCAATGATTCGCTGGTGCACCACTATGTGTTCACGCTCTACGCGCTGGACGTGGCGCGGCTGGCGGTGGACGGTGCGTTCACCGGCGCACAGGTGCGCGACGCGCTGACCGGGCATGAACTGGCAGCGGCCACGCTGTCGGGCACCTACACGCTGAACCGCCGGCTGCGCGCCGCGGCCTGAGCGCCGGCACCGGCGCCGGGCGCTGAGCCATGTGGGCCACGCGCATCATTGCCATCCGCCATGGCGAGACGGCCTGGAACGCCGAGGCTCGGCTGCAGGGTCAACTCGACATTCCGCTCAACGCGGTGGGCCGGCGTCAGGCCGCCACGCTGGCCGAGGCGCTGCGCGATGAAGGCCTGGTGGCGGTGTTTGCCAGCGACCTGGGCCGCGCCTGGGACACTGCCGGCGCGCTGGCCGGGCCGCTGGGTCTGCCTCTGGCCGCCGAACGCGACTTGCGCGAGCGCAGCTTCGGCGTGCTCGAAGGTCTGACGCGCCAGCAGATCGACCGCGATTCGCCCGCGCTGGCGCGGCGCTGGCACAGCCGCGAGCCCGACTTCGCGCCCGCTGGCGCCGAGAGCCTGCGCCTGTTCCAGGCCCGCTGCCTGGCCGCGGTCGAGCGGCTGGCTGCCGCTCACGCCGGGCAGGCGATCGCGCTGGTCAGCCACGGCGGTGTGCTCGATTGCCTGTACCGCGCCGCGACCCGCGTGGCGCTGGACGCGCCGCGCAGCTGGCAACTGGGCAATGCCGCGATCAACCGGCTGCTGTACACGGCGCAAGGGCTGACGCTGGTCGGCTGGGGCGACATCGCCCACCTGGACGGGCTGGCACTGGACGAAGACGGCGCCCGGTGAGGGCCGCTTAGAGGTCGGCGTTTTGATGGGCCGTCGTCAGCCGCGTGCCGTCGAAGGTGACGCGCACCCTGAGCCGGGCCTTGACCGCGGTGTCGCCGATCCGCCCGGGCGCAAAGACGGCGCTGCCCAAGCCCTTGTTCACCGCGTGCAGGAAGGCGGCCGCCAGCGCCTGACCCGCGGTACCTATCTCCACCAGCTGTCCGGCCTCGTCGATGTACAAGACCACGACCAGCTGGCAGACGCCGAAGGAGGTGTCGACATCGGGAAACGGAATCCGCACCGGACCGGCCGTGCTGGGCGGCTGCGACAGCTGCGCCGCCGCGATGAAGTCGGGCCAGCTGTCGGCCGGCTCGTCCGATGTGGGCGCTGCGGGCGCTGTTTGGGCGGGCTGGGCTTGCGCGTTGTCGCCGTCAGCCACCGAGTCGGCCGGCAGGCGCCGGAGTTCGTCGCCGCCCTGGCCGGGCGTCAGCCGGGCTGAGGACGGTGGGTCGGCATCGGGCGGCGCCGGCAGCCCGTCTGCCTTCGCAGGCCTGGCGATGATCTGCAGCGCCAGGGCTTGAGCCGGAGCCGAGCCGACCCGGCCTGCGCCGCCCAGTGCGCCCAGCACCAGGGCATGGACCAGCGTTGCGCTGACCAGGCTGGCCACGAGACCTCGACGGCGCGCGGTCATAGCGCGTCTTCAGGGCGGCGGCAAGGCCTCATTGCTCGGTGACGAGCTCGCGCCACGACACCCGCCGCGTGCTGCTCGCGCCATTGCCTATCGGTGCGGGCGAGACCACGGTCGAGCCATTGGACATGCGTGTCAGGCTCACCACGCGGCCATTGGGCAGGCCGATCACCGTCGGACGGGTCGCCAGGGCGCTGCCCAGGCTGGTGCTGACGACGTCCGAGGCGCTCGACACCGGGGCGCCGGTGCGGTAGTCGAAGTAGTTGATGAAGCTCGAGCCGCCGATCTCGCAGGCGCTCGGGTTGACGATGTTGGTCGTCACGAACAGCGTGCCCAGCACCAGTTGCGGATCGGTGTTGGCGCGCTCGAGCGAGGCCGGCAGGTCGACGAACCAGCCGCTGTCGGTGGCCAGATCGACGGCATTCGACGTTCCCTTGCGCACGGTCTGTCCGGCGCTGCAGACCGCGGTGGACGCGGCGCCGGTCGGGCAACTGCTGCTGGTCAGGGTCTGCTGCACGAAGCCGGCGCTGGTGCGTGGATTGCCGAAACCGCTGGCGCCCAGGTTGTCCTTGATCGCGTAGATCGACTGCACGCTGGCGTCGGCCAGGTCGGACACCCCGAGGTAGCGACCGGTGCCCACATAGACCACCGGCTTGCCCGCCACCAGCCCGAGTTCGGGCCGTGCTGTCACCGGCTGCGCGTTGCCGGCCGGGCCGCGCAGCGTGGCCAGCAACTGGGCGTCGTAGCCTGCCGCGCCGACATCGCCGTTGACATCGAAGCGCCAGACATTGCCCAGGTTGTCGCCGCCGTAGACGGCAGTGGTCGTGTTGTCGACGTCGAGGTTGTCGACCCAGGCCCGCACCTTGGCCAGTCCGGCCGGGCTGGCCGCACTGCCGGTGCCGGTGACCAGGGTTCTGACCACTGCGCCGGTCTCGGCGTCGATCACGTAGAGCCTGCCCACGCCATCGCCGGGTGAGACGTTGTTGTAGCCCGATCCGAAGATCGCGACCCAGCGGTGGTCCTTCAGCTTGGTGATCTCGACGCGGCCGAAGGTCAGCCCGAGGTTGGTGTCGCTGAACTCCCACAAGGCCTTGGGTGCGGCCGGGTCGGTGACGTCGAGCGCGTAGTAGCCGCGTCCGCCGCCGCCCAGGCCGCCTATCAGGACGGTGTGCCAGCTGCCGTCGCTGAACTGGACGTCGCCCGGTGTCGGCGACGCGTCGACGTAGTTCTGATGCCGGTTGGCATAGTCCTTGTCAGCCAGCTTGTACAAGCTGGGCAGCAGCATCGACGGGATGTAGGCCCAGGCCTCGACGCCGCTGCCGGCGTTGAACGCATGCAGCATGCCGTCGTTGGCGCCCACATAGACCATCGCCTGGCGTCCGGCCTGCGCCGTCTGGTGGGCGGCGTAGCCCGCGTCGGCGGCGTGGAAGTCGACGCCTTTGACGTAGACCGATTCGGAGTTGACGATGTCGCCCAGCAGGTTCAGGCGCCGCCGGAAGTACTTGGCGGGATTGGACAGATCGCCCTCGTTGCCGCGGTCGCCGCGCAGGTAGTCGACCAGCGGTTTGCCCGAGGCCGCGGTCTGGCTCGCGGCAGACAGGCAGGTGGCGCCGACAGCGCAGAACTGCGACAGGGCCTGGGCGCCGCTGGCGATGGTGCTGGTCTGGAACCCGGCCTGCTCGCCGACGCTCAGTTGGTCCCAGCTGAAGACCTTCAGGTGGTTGCCGGCGCTGGCGTCGAAGGTGTAGATCAGCCGTGAGGCGTTGCTGTCGAGCAGGGTTCGCGCCGACCAGTCGGTGGCCGCGCTGACGATCTCGCCGGTGTTCGTGTCGACCCGCTGGCCCAGCAACTCGCCGGTCCAGGCCTGCGACAGGAAGGTCGAGACATAGGCGAAGTTGTCGCTGGCCGTGACGTTGGGGTTGCTGGTGGTGGCCGCCGCGGCCGCACCGGTCTGCGACTTGATGGCGGTCAGCATGCTGTTCAGGCCGCTGTACAAGGCGGCCGGGTTGCCGGCGCTGAAATAGCTGCCACGACCGTTGACCGCGGCATGCCACAGGTCGTCGATCGCGGTCTGCGAGTTGTTCAGCGGGATCGGCCAGTTGCAGGTGGTGCCGGCGGTCTGCCAGCCGCATATGTTGTTGCCCGGGTTGGCCAGCGAACCGTTCTTGACGTCGAAGAAATCGCCGCTGGCCGCGCCGAGGTAGGCCGGGTCGAACAGCATGTAGCCCGAGGCGCCCAGGCCGAGGGTGAAGGTGGTCATGTGCTGGTGGCGCGCCAGGTCCTGCCCGCCAGTAGGCACGTTGTCGGCGCAGACATCGCTGCCCGACGATCCGGAGATGCAGTTGTTGAAGGCGAGCAGGTTGCGCAGGTCGGTGGCGTAGTAATAGGCCGCGACGTCGGCCAGCGTGTTGGACTGGCTGTTGCCGTCGAACATCGGCCGAGGCAACTGCGTGTCCTGGTCGCCGATGGCGGTGCTGCCGTTGACCTGGTAGGGCGTGGCGGCCTCGTTCCAGTAGCCGTCGGTGGACAGGATGGTGAAGTTCTGCTGGCACGAGTACTGCACCGGATCGACCACTTTGCTGCCGTTCATCGTGTTGCCGTTGAGTTTGCCGGCGTACATCCGCCCGACGGTCGACAGCGCGGTGCGCAGCGGCGTGTTGTTGCCGGGATTGGCATGCGTGAGCTTGGAGAACCAGTCCGCTTTGGCGCCGGACTCGAACGGCGCCGTGTTCAGGAAGTCGGCGCCGGTGTTGTCGTTGATGCTGAGGTAGCCGACCCGGTACTGGTTGGACACCGGCTGGAAGGCCAGGCTGGCGGACGTCTTCATCATTTGCATCCGGGTGTGGTAGTAGGTCCACCAGTTGGCGAAGTTGGTCATCTCCTCGGCATAGCTGCAAGCCGCGCCGGCGCAGTCCGAGCGGGCGGCGGCGCGCGGGTAACTGGCGGTGCCGGGGACGATGTCGACCCGGGTGAACGCGCCCGGGTAGTTGACCGAGCTGGCCGCCACCGCGGCCACCGCCGCAGCGTAGCCACCGAACTTGGGCGCAGACGGCGAGGTGCTGAGGTTGCAGTTGTTCGGCGTGGCGCTGGCCGTGAAAGTCAGCGGGTAGGTGATCGCGCCGGCGCCGGCCGGAGCCGTGATCTTGACCTGGCCCGCCCCGGGGCTGCTGGCGACATAGCTAGATCCGCCGCTGTTGACAAACCCGATCAGCGAGCTGGCCAGCGCGCTGGCGCTGGCGCCGGTGGCGGTGTGGCTGCCCAGCAGGTTGACGCCGTTCGCGGTGAGGGCGGTGACGTTGACGGTGCAGGTCGATTTCGAGAAGCTCAAGCTGAAGCTGGCCGCTGCCGGCAACTCGGCGACGGCGGCCGATCCGGCGATCGGCGCGGCCAGGATCCGGGTCGGAAACCTCGGCACGTTGTAGGTGGCGGTGGTCGTGGCCTGGCAGGTGCCGACCGCCGGCGCGAAAGCCGTGGCATTGGCAATGCTGTTGCACCAGCGCAGCGGCGCCGCAACCGCGAACGCCGCCGTCTGCGCGGTCTGGCAGTTGCGCAGGCTGGGCGAGTCGCAGTACTCGGCCGGCGTGATCGTGTAGTGATGCGGACCCCAGGCGCGTGCCTGGGTGGTCGCGGCCTCGGGCGAGCCAACCGCCATCAGGCCGCTGCCGCTGGCGGTCGTCGTGCGGCGCGTGGTGTAAGTCTTGCCGTTGACCGTTCCTGGCAGCACGTAGTTGCCGTTGCGCAGGCAGTCGGTGTAGGAGTTGCTGGTACACCACTCGATGTCGGGGAAGGCCGACACCAGGTTGGTCGATCCGGCGTCTTGAACGCCGTAATAATCGTTCTTCACCGTGGTCCAGGCCGCCGTGTTGGCCGAGGTCATGCTGGCATAGCTTGCGCCCGCCGAGGTGACCGGCGGCAGGTAGGTGATTGCCGGGTTGTAGTAGACGCCGTTGATGTCGCTGCTCATGAAGGTCGGGTGCGCGCCGCAGCCGGCTCCCGAGGCCGCCACGAAGCTGCCGCTGCTGGCGGCCGTGGCGCCCGTCGAGCGGCACAGGGTTTCGGTCACGACCCAGTCGGGCAGGTGGTCGTAACCCATGCTTCCCGAGTCGTCGAGCACGAACATCAGGTTGGGCAGCACGGCCGAGGGCGCCGAGGTGACCAGCGGCGAACTGGCGATGTCGGTGGCTGCGGCCCGCGCCGGGCCGCTGGACGCGGCCACGGCCCACAGCAGCGCGGCGAAGCTGGCGACGGTGGTGAACGGACGACGACGGCGTTGGGCGGACATGGTGGCCTCTCTCATTGTGGGATGGCGGCTACCGGCGTTCAGATCGCCACCACGGCCTGGACGAAGGCCGTGGTCTGGCGCGGACCGGCGATCCGCACCGTGATCAGGTAGTAGCGCTGGCCGCCGGCCCCCGCCACCTGCTGGGTCCAGGTCACCCCCTGGCTGTTGCCCTGCGACTGGGCCGCGTCGGGCAGGGCGGCGCAGTTGCTGCCGGCCGCGTTCGGATCGCCCACGCCGTTGCATAGGCGCTGGATCACGTAGGACGCGGTGTTGCCGGCGGCATCGGTCGGCAGCACGTTGACGCGGTGGCTGGGCAGCAGCGTCGTGGTCCAGAACCTTTCCCACGACGCTGCGCCGGGACGATCGGCGTTGGACGCGAAGTAGCCCACCGGGCGCCCGTTGGCGACGTCGATGCTGATGTTGGCGTTCAGCGTCGTGCCGGTGTTGTGGGCTTCCAGCCACGAGACCGCTGCCTCGATCGCCGGGTCGGCCGATTGGGTGGCCGCCTGCTGGAACGACAGGTTGCCGGCGATCCGGTTGGTGACCAGGCTGGAGCGCGTGACGGTGATCGCTGCCAGCGTCATCACCACCAGCGCGATCAGCGCCACCAGCATGACCGAGCCCTGGCGACGCGCGGGGCAGCGCCGAGGCGTGGCGCGCGTCTGGCGTGATCGGTTCAGCATCCTGGCTGTGCCCCCTGCCACACCATGTTGCGCAGCGGCACCGTGGTCTCGTAAGACTTGTAGCGGTAATGCTGCCAGTCGGCGATGCCGCTCAGCGTCACCGGCTGGGCGGCGCTGCCGGACCAGGTCGGCGCGCTGCGGGTGACGACCGCCTTGTCGAACTGCGCGCTGCGCGCCACCAGCACCACCCGCAGCGCAAAGACCCTGGCCCAGCCGCAGGCGGTGTTGGGCGTGGCCTGGTCGAAGACGTCGACGATGGCGTCCATGGGCGCGGCCGTGGTGTCTCGCCCGTACTGCGCCCGCAGGCTGACGACCCGGCTGCCTATCGGGGTCCAGACCGCCGGGTTGGTGGTGTCGGCGGCCGCACTGCAGTCGTGGACCCAGTAGTCGCAGACCGTGAGGTTGCCGCCGCGCACCGCGTAGGCCAGGATCTGCGGGCGCGGGCCCAGGTTGAACAGCAGTCCGCCGGTCACGCCGGCCACGCCGCTGCCCACCGTCACCGGGTTGGCTGCGGTATCCAGCACGACAGGCTCCAGCGTCAGGTTGCACGGCGTGGGCCGGGTCGGTGCCACGGCGATGACCTGGTCGGTTCGCGCGAACGCCGGGACGGTGCTCACCACATAGACCGGCGTGCCCGGCTGGGCGCTGATCCGCACGCCGTCCGGCGAGGCGCTGGCGCTGTTGCCGTAGGCCACCCGCACGGTATCGGTGTCGGCGTCGCCGGCCGGGATGTCGGGGGGGTTGATGGTCACCGGCGCCATCGCCGCAACCGTCCACCCGGCGGGCAGCAGCAGATTGCAGCCTATCAGCCGGAACCGGCTCAGGCCGTAGCCGCCCTGCCGGATGTCGCGCTGCAGGCTGCTCAGCGCGATCGCGCCACTGGTCTGGGCGTCATCGCCACCGACACCGGTGCGCCGCGAGCCCTCGGACAGCGTGAACACCTGCATGATGACCAGGATCGTGGCCATGCCGATCACCAGGCCGACCATCAGTTCGATCAGGCTGAAGCCCTGGCCATGCCAGGCGGATGGCTGGCGGTCAGGCTGGCGCTGCGCTGAGTGGGGGATGGACAAGGTGCTGGCCCCTAGCGGATCTGCGCGACCACGGTCATCTCGTGGGCCGGCTCGGCCACCGGCTCGTTCGGCGCCTTCCAGAACAGCCTGACCGTCACCCGGCTGCTGGCGGTGGCGCCGGGCGGGTCGGTGATGGCCACCACGCTGACCGTCGGCGGGTTGGCTGCCGACCCCGGCAAGGTGGCGACCACCGCCGGCAGCCACAGCGCGTATTGCGGTCCGCCGGTGGTGAAATCGGTGGCCAGCGCGGCCGAGTTGCGGTCGCTGAGCCACATCCGGCCTATCACGTCGTTGGCCAGAAAGCTTGCGTCGGCCCGGCTCTTGGCGGCGCTGGACTGCTGGATGGCGACCAGTTGCAGGTCGACGATCGCCAGCACGCCCAGCGCAAAGAGCACGATGACGACCAGCACCTCCAGCAGCATGAAGCCGGCCTGCGACGCGGCGGCTGTCGTGCTGCGCGGTGGTCTGCGTCGCGCGCTCATGCTCAGCAGCCCTGCGGGTTGTCGGCTGACAGATTGGGGTTGCACAGGCGAACCAGGCCGGTCGGCGTGATCACGATGCGCAGGCAGGTCATCTCGCCGCCAGCGGCCGCGCAGTTGCCGCCGGCCGGGTCGGTGATGTCTATGGCCAGGTTGTCGCCGGGTTGCGGCCACAGCCGCCCCAGGCCGTTGAAGACCAGGCTGGCGCCCGGCGCGTCGGTGCTGACGACTGCGGCGCCCGAGCCTTCGGCGGCGGCACGGTATTTCAGGATGCGCGGCGCCGTGGTGTCCGACGCGGCGTCGCCGCAATGGCCTGTCAGGGCGCCGGCATCGGCATCGGGGTCGAGGTTGGCGACCCAGTTCCTGCCGGTGCTGCTCAGCGCGCAGTTGTTGTCCAGGGTGGTGGTCAGCTGGAACCGGACTCTGGCGTTGCGCGTCACCGCCTCGGCCTTGGCAAACTGCAGGCCCGACACCATCGATTCGGCAGCCAGCCGTATCCCGCTGTTGTGGGTCCAGGTCGACAGATTGGGCGCTGCCGTCATCAGCAGCGTGGTCATGACTGCCAGGCCGACCACCAGCTCGACCAGCGTCAGGCCGCGTGCCGGGTTCGAGCGCGCGGTCTTCAGCATGCGCCGCCCCGCTTGGTCACCCAGCAGTTGTTCGGCGAGGGCAGCGACCAGCCGCCGGGCACCGAGGTCGTGTGCTTGACGTCGTTCTGGTCCACCGTGTAGGCGAAGCCGGCCATGCTCCCCTTGCCGGTGGCCACCAGCAGGTAGGCGTCTGCCGTCTGGGTGCTGCACGAAAAGTCGAAATAGGCATTGTCGGGGCTCTCCGCGGCGCAGCCCGTGGAGCCCGGCGCGTCGTAGGCCCGGTTGTCCTGGAAGAAGCGCTCCATCGTTGCCTGCCGGATCGCCAGCCGCGAGGTGGCCTGCGGGATCTGTCCTCGCGTCACGTAGTCGCGGTAGCTGGGCAGTGCCACCGCCGACAGGATAGAGACGACGGCGACGGCGACCATCAGTTCGATCAAGGTGAAGCCCTGACGGCGGCGGTGCTCGAGCGTGCGGGTCATGGGGTCTCCTCGGTGCGCCGCTCAGGGTTGGGCTGGCGCGGGTGACTCGTCGGCACCAGCAGCGTTGGCCGGGCCAGGGGCCGGGCCGCGGGTGAGGGCTTGGTGTGACATCCTGGGCGGGTGGCTTGGCGTGGAAGGAGAAGTGCGTCAACCGCCATTTCGGCCGCGCTGGCGCGGAGTTGAGGCCGGCTTACCTCTGCTGACCAAGCGTTACACCGGCCCACCCTGCGTCACCTCGCCGGGCTCGATAGCGACCCAGGATCGGCGGCGGGCCTGCACCCGCTGGCCGTCACCGCCCGGACCGGCGGTGGCTTCACGCGCAGCGCGGCCCCGGGCTTTGGCAAGCACTGTGCGTGGCGCCGTTCTAAGGGTTTACACGATCTTGTGGCGTCACGCCTTCCTCAGGCACCATTCGGCCGGCTAATTAACAGTTCAGCCAATTGAACTTTTTGGCGCTGGTGGGCAATCCACCGGTCGCAACAACCTCCCCGCCCGCTCTTGCTGCAATCCGCTCCCGCCGCCGTCCCGCCGTCCCCCTTGCCCGCCGCGTCACCGCTGGTGCCGGCCGTCGTGCGCGCGCTGACCTTGCTGGACCAACTCGCCCGCCAGCGCCAGCCCATGAGCATGGCCAGGCTGGCCACCGAACTGGCCCTGCCCAAGAGCAGCGTGCACGGGTTGTGCAACACCTTGCTGTCGTTCGGCTACCTGCGGCGCCAGGCCGATGGGGGCTTGTCGATAGGCCCGCGGGTGATGAGCCTGGCCGAGGCTTTCGTCGCCGGCACCGACGTGGTGCGCGAGTTCGACGCCTTGTGGTCTGCGGCCAAGGCGCCAGATGAGACGGTGCTGCTGTCGGTGCTCGACGGCGACGACGTGATCTACCTCTCGGCGCGCAACGGCACCCGGCCGCTGGGCATGGCTTTCACGCCGGGCATGCGCCTGCCGGCGCATCTTGCGGCGACCGGCAGGGCGATGCTGGCCTTCAAGCCCGCCGCCGCCTCGCCGCGGCCGGCCGCCGGGGCGGCGCTGACCGCGCTGACGCCGCGCAGCCTGACCGAGCCGGCGGCGCTGGCCACCGAACTGGCCGCGACCCGGCAGCGCGGCTACAGCGTCGACGACGAGGGGGTGCGGCTGGGGGTCTATTGCATGGCTGCGCCGGTGTTCGACGCCGGCGGACGGCCGGTGGCCGGCGTGGGTGTGTGCCTGAACAAGGCCACGCTGACGCCGGTCGATCTGGCGCGTCAACAGCAGCGGGTGATCGACACCGCGCGCGCGCTTTCGCAACGGCTGGGCGGCGACGCGCCGGCCGCTGCCCCAACATCCTTCAACCCGGCAAGGTCGGCATGAGTTCCAGCGACATCATTCTTGAAACCCGCGACCTGACCAAGGAGTTCAAGGGCTTCGTGGCCGTGTCCAAGGTGAACCTGCAGGTGCGGCGCGGCACCATCCACGCCCTGATCGGCCCCAACGGCGCCGGCAAGACCACTTGTTTCAACTTGCTGACCAAGTTCCTGATCCCGACCGCAGGCCAGATCCTGTTCGAGGGCCAGGACATCACGGCCGAGGCGCCTGCCCATATCGCGCGACGCGGCGTGATCCGCTCGTTCCAGATCTCGGCGGTCTTCCCCCACCTGACGGTGCTGGAGAACGTGCGGGTGGCGCTGCAGCGCAAGCTCGGCAGCAGCTTCCAGTTCTGGCGCTCCGACCGCTTGCTAGCCGCGCTCGACGACCGCGCCCGGCAGTTGCTGGCCGAGGTGGACCTGGAGAAATACGCCCAGCTGACCGCGGTCGAACTGAGCTATGGCCGCAAGCGGGCGCTGGAGATCGCCACCACGCTGGCGATGGAACCGAAGCTGATGCTGCTCGACGAGCCGACCCAGGGCATGGGGCTGGAGGATGTCGACCGCATCCGCCAACTGATCAAGAAGGTGGCGGCCGACCGCACGGTGCTGATGGTCGAGCACAACATGAGCGTGGTGGCCAGCATCGCCGACACCATCACCGTGCTGCAGCGCGGCGCCACGCTGGCCGAAGGACCGTACGAGGTCGTTTCCAGGAACCCGGCGGTGATCGAGGCCTACATGGGCAGCGCGCAGACCGAACTCGTCGGAGCCCATTGACATGAATCCCCCCCGAATCGCCTTCGGCGCCTCCCCCCAGGGGGGGCGCCGCCAGCGGACCGGCGAAGCCGGCTCGGCGGCGTCCGCCGGCCGGCGCTGGTTTCCTGCGTCGTCGTTGGCGCCACCGACCCTGGAAAACTGAGATGGCAGTCAATCGATTTCTCGAGGTCAAGAACCTGCACGGCTGGTATGGCGAGTCGCATGTGCTGCACGGCGTCAACTTTCATGTCGACGAGGGCGAGGTGGTGACGCTGCTCGGCCGCAACGGCGCCGGTCGCACCAGCACGCTGCGCGCGATCATGGGCCTGATCGGCAGCCGCAAGGGCAGTATCAAAGTGCGCGGCAGCGAGACCATGGGCATGAGCACGCACCGCATCGCCCGCCTGGGCATCGGCTACTGCCCGGAGGAGCGCGGCATCTTCTCCAGCCTGTCGGCCGAGGAGAACCTGATGCTGCCACCCACGCTGGCCGAGGGTGGCATGAGCGTCGAGCAGATCTACACCATGTTCCCCAACCTGCGCGAGCGGTCCCAGAGCCAGGGCACCCGTTTGTCGGGTGGCGAGCAGCAGATGCTGGCGGTGGCGCGCATCCTGCGCACCGGCGCGCGCCTGCTGCTGCTCGACGAGATCTCCGAAGGCCTGGCGCCGGTGATCGTGCAGAAGCTGGCCGAGATGGTCACCACGCTGCGCCGCCAGGGCTACACCATCGTGATGGTGGAGCAGAATTTCCGCTTCGCCGCCCCGCTGGCCGACCGCTTCCTGGTCATGGAGCATGGCGAGATGATCCAGGAGTTCACCCAGGCCGAACTGCCCTCGCGGCTGGAGCGGCTGCACGAGTACCTCGGCGTCTGACGGACGCCGATTCCCCCGCATCACATTCAAGGAGTCCTCATGGTCAAACTCAAGACAATCTCGGCCGCCGTCGCGCTGGCCGCCTCCACGATGCTCGGCGCCGTGGCGCCGGCCCAGGCCCAGATCTCGGGCGACACCATCAAGATCGGCATCATCACCGACATGTCGGGGCTGTACTCCGACATCGACGGCCCCGGCGGCGTCGAGGCAATGAAGATGGCGGTGGCCGAGATGGGCGGCATGATCAATGGCAAGAAGGTCGAGATCCTGTTTGCCGACCACCAGAACAAGGCCGACGTGGCGGCCTCCAAGGCGCGCGAATGGTTCGACACCCAGGGCGTGGACATGCTGATCGGTGGCACCACCTCCAGCACCGGGCTGTCGATGTCGGCGGTGGCCAAGGAGAAGAAGAAGGTCTTCATCGCCGTAGGCCCGGCCACATCGGCGCTGACCAACGAGCAGTGCAGCCCCTACACCGTGGCCTGGGCCTACGACACCGTCGCGCTGGCCAAGGGCACCGGCGCCGCGGTGGTCAAGGGCGGTGGCAAGAGCTGGTACTTCCTGACCGCCGACTACGCTTTCGGCACCGCGCTGCAAAACGACACCACCGCGGTGGTCAAGGCCGCCGGCGGCACGGTGGTCGGCTCGGTGCGCCACCCGCTGTCGGCCAGCGACTTCTCGTCCTTCCTGCTGCAGGCGCAGGCCAGCAAGGCGCAGATCCTGGGTCTGGCGAACGCCGGCGGCGACACCGTCAACTCGATCAAGGCGGCCAACGAATTCGGCATCACCAAGACGATGAAGCTTGCTGGCCTGCTGATGTTCATCAACGACATCCACTCGCTGGGGCTGAAGACCACCCAGGGCATGTACCTGACGGACAGCTGGTACTGGAACCGCGACGCCGAGACGCGCGCCTGGAGCCGCAAGTTCTTCGAGAAGATGAAGCGCATGCCCTCGTCGATACAGGCCGCCGACTACTCGGTGGTGCTGAACTATCTGCAGGCCGTCAAGGCCACCGGCACCGATGACGCCGACAAGATCCTGGCCCACATGCGCAAGACCAAGATCAACGACGTCTTCGCCAAGGGCGGCTACATCCGCGAGGACGGCAGGATGATCCATGACATGTACCTGATGCAGGTGAAGTCGCCCGACAAGTCGGTCGAGCCCTGGGACTACTACAACGTGGCCGAGGTGATCAAGGGCGAGGCCGCCTGGACCACCAAGGCCGAGAGCAAGTGCGCGCTCTGGAAATAGCCCACCCCCGTAGCGGCTTCGCCGCTCCCCCTCAAGGGGGCGGACGCCAGCGGCCCGGCCAAGCCGGATCCGCGGCGTCTGCTGGGTGGCAGAAACGCGACGCGATAGGTTAATAGCGCATGGAAATCTTCGGTATCCCCCTGCAGGCCTTCCTCGGCCAGCTGATGCTGGGCCTGGTCAACGGCTCGTTCTACGCCATGCTCAGCCTGGGCCTGGCGGTGATCTTCGGCCTGCTGGGGATCGTCAACTTTGCCCATGGCGCGCTCTACATGATGGGCGCCTACGCGGCCTGGCTGTGCCTGGAGAAGTTCGGCATCAACTTCTGGGCTGCGCTGGTGATCGCGCCGCTGGCCGTCGGCGCCACCGGGGTGCTGATCGAGCGCACGATGCTCAAGCGGCTCTACAACATCGACCCGATCTACGGTCTGCTGCTGACTTTCGGCCTGGCGCTGATCTCCGAGGGCATCTTCCGCGACCAGTTCGGCGTCTCGGGCCAGCAGTACCCGGTGCCCGAGGCCTTGCAGGGCGCGACCAACCTGGGTTTCATGGTCTTGCCCAACTACCGTGGCTTCGTCATCGGCGCCTCGCTGCTGGTCTGCCTGTCGACCTGGTACACCATCGAGCGAACGCGCCTGGGCGCCTACCTGCGCGCCGGCACCGAGAACCCCAAGCTGGTGCAGGCTTTCGGCATCAACGTGCCGGTGATGGTGATGCTGACTTACGGCGCGGGCGCCGGCCTGGCCGCGTTGGCCGGCGTGCTGGCCGCGCCGGTGATACAGATCACGCCGCTGATGGGCAGCAATCTGATAATCGTGGTGTTCGCGGTGGTGGTGATCGGCGGCATGGGCTCGATCCTGGGCTCCATCCTGACCGGCCTGGCGCTGGGCCTGATCGAGGGCCTGACCAAGGTGTTCTACCCCGAGGCCTCGAGCATCGTGGTGTTCGTGATCATGGCCATCGTGCTGATGATCCGGCCAGCCGGCCTGTTCGGCAAGGAGATGTGATGGGCGGCGACCTGAGCCACAAGATGACGACCCGCGGCCGCTGGGCCTGGGGCGCGGCGCTGGCGCTGCTGCTGGCCGCGCCCTTCATCGGTCTGTACCCGGTGTTCATGATGAAGGCGATGTGCTATGCCATCTTCGCCTGCGCCTTCAACCTGCTGCTGGGCTTCACCGGCCTGCTGTCCTTCGGCCATGCCGCCTACCTGGGCGCGGCGGCCTACGCCACCGGCTGGCTGATCCGATCGGCCGGCTGGCCGACCGAACTCGGCCTGCTGGCGGGCATGGTGGTGGGGGCCGGTCTCGGCCTGGTGGTGGGCTTGATCGCGATCCGGCGCCAGGGCATCTATTTCGCGATGATCACGCTGGCGATGGCGCAGATGATCTACTTCGTCTGCCTGCAGGCGCCCTTCACCGGCGGCGAGGACGGCCTGCAAGGCGTGCAGCGCGGCGCGCTGCTGGGCGGGCTGATTCCGCTCAAGAGCGATGTGGCGCTGTACTTCGTGGTGCTGGCGCTGTTCGTGGCGGTGTTCCTGGCCATCATCCGCATCGTGCATTCGCCTTACGGCCAGGTGCTGAAGGCGATCCGCGAGAACGAGCCACGCGCCATTTCACTGGGTTACGACGTCGACAAGTACAAGCTGCTGGCTTTCGTGCTGTCGACGGCCATCGCCGGGCTGGCCGGGTCGCTGAAGACCCTGGTGCTGGGCTTCGCAACGCTGAGCGACGCGCATTGGTCGCTGTCGGGCGAGGTGGTGTTGATGACGCTGCTGGGCGGCATGGGCACGTTTGCCGGCCCGGTGATAGGCGCCTTCACCATCATCGGCCTGCAGGACTACCTGGCCGACCGGGTGGGCTCCTGGGTGACGGTGATCATCGGTGTGATCTTCGTCGTCTGCGTGCTGGCTTTCCGCAAGGGCTTCGTCGGCGAGCTGATCGCCTGGCAGCAGCGGCGGGGCAAGGCGGCGGAGTGAGTGAATGGCAGTGACAGCCCGCCAGCGCCGGCTGTTGCTTGCTGCAGTTCATTCCCCGAACAAGCCGCCCGCGGCCTGCGGCGGCGCCACGCCCAGGTGCCGGTACGCCGCCAGCGTCGCGATCCGCCCGCGCGGCGTGCGCTGCAGAAAGCCTTGCATGATCAGGAAGGGTTCGATCACGTCCTCGATCGTGCCGGGCTCTTCGCCTATCGCCGCGGCCACGTTGTCCAGCCCGACCGGGCCGCCATCGAAGCGGTGGATCACCGCCTCCAGCAGCTTGCGGTCCATCAGGTCGAAGCCTTCGGGGTCGACATCGAGCATCACCAGCGCCATGTCGGCGATCTGTCGCGTGATCGTGCCGTCGCTCTTGAACTCGGCGTAGTCGCGCACCCGGCGCAGCAGGCGGTTGGCGATGCGCGGTGTGCCACGCGATCGGCGCGCGATCTCGAACGCGCCCTCGGCCTGTATCGGCACTTTCAGCAGGCCGGCCGAACGCTTGACGATCGTGCCCAACTCGGCCGCGGTGTAGAACTCGAGCCGGGTGACGATGCCGAAGCGGTCGCGCAAGGGGTTGGTCAGCATGCCGGCGCGGGTGGTCGCGCCGACCAGCGTGAAGGGCTGCAGGTCGAGCTTGATCGAGCGCGCCGACGGGCCCTCGCCGATCATGATGTCGATCTGGTAGTCCTCCAGCGCGGGGTAGAGGATTTCCTCGACCACCGGGCTCAGGCGGTGGATCTCGTCGATGAACAGCACATCGTTTTTTTCCAGGCTGGTCAGGATGGCAGCCAGGTCTTTCGGCTTTTCCAGCACCGGTCCGCTGGTCTGGCGCAGGCTGACGCCGAGCTCGGCGGCGACGATGTGGGAGAGCGTGGTCTTGCCCAGTCCGGGCGGGCCGAACAGCAGCACATGGTCCAGCGCCTCGCCACGCTTCTTGGCCGCGCCGATGAAGATCGCCAGCTGTTCACGTGCCTTGACCTGCCCGATGTAGTCGGCCAGCAGCTTGGGCCGCAGCGCGCGCTCTATCACTTCTTCCTGTGGCGAGGCGCGCGCCGCGCTCACCACGCGAGGTGAGGGGGTGGCGTCGGCGAAGTCGTCGGTCTGTATGCCCATACAGGAGATTGTCCACCGTCTGGCGCCCGGGCGGGGCTGTTGTCGTGGCTGGCGTCAGCGCGAGAGCGATTTCAAGGCCAGCTTGATGCCGTCGCTCACGCCCACATCGGGCGGCAGGGACTTCATGACTGCGCCGGCGTCGCGCTCGCTGTAGCCCAGCGCGATCAGCGCCTGGACGATGTCGGCCTGGTCATCGCTGACGATCGCCGCGCCGGGCAGGCCGAGGTCGGGGCCGAGCTTGCCCTTGAGTTCGAGCAGCAGGCGCTCGGCGGTCTTCTTGCCTATGCCCGGCACCTTGATCAGGCGCGCCGCCTGTTGCTGGGCGACGGCCTGGGTCAGCTCGGCCACGCTCAGTCCTGACAGCAGGCCCAACGCCATGCGCGGGCCGACGCCCGAGATCTTGATCAGCTGGCGGAAGGCGGCGCGCTCGGCGGCGGTGAGAAAGCCGAACAGCAGCTGCGCATCCTCGCGCACCACGAAGTGGGTCAGCAAGGTGGTGCGCTCGCCCAGCGCCGGCAGGTTGTAGAAGCTGCTCATCGGCACGTCGACTTCGTAGCCGACGCCGCCCACATCGATGAGCACCTGGGGCGGCGATTTTTCTGCCAGCAGGCCTGTGAGTCGTCCGATCATGCGGACGATTGTGCTTGATCGGCCGGGTCGTCTTGTCGGCGCAAGTGGCTCAGCGCCTGAACAGCCCCAGGCGCTGGGCTTCCAGTGCAGCTTCGGCGCGCGAGCTCACGTTGAGCTTGCGGTAGATCTGCTTGACGTAGTCGGCGATGGTGTGGCGCGACAGGCCCAGCTGCCCGCCGATCTCGGGCAGCGTGAAGCCCTTGGCCACGCGCAGCAGCACCTCGCTCTCGCGGTCGGTCAGCGACACCTCGGGCATCGCATTGGCCTGCGGCTTGGCCATGCTGGCGAAGTACTTGATCACCTTGCGCGCGATCGATGGCGACAGTGGCGGTTCACCCTGGGCAATGCGCTGCAGTTGCTCGGTGATCAGCTCGCGCGACTGTTCCTTCAGGATGTAGCCATAGGCGCCGGCCTGCAACGCCGGAAACAGGTGCTCGTCGTCGTCGTGGATGGTCACCACCACCGACAGCGCCTCAGGCTGTGCGTCGCGCAGCTTGGCCACCACTTCGGTGCCGCTGCCGTCGGGCAGCCCCAGATCGCACAGCGCCAGGTCGAAACGCAGCGCCTGCACCTGGTGCAAGGCATCCTGCACCCGCGAGCATTCGGTGATGCGCGCGCCCGGGAAGACCTGCAGCGCCAGACTCTTGAGCCAGGCGCGGATCTCTGGCAGGTCTTCGAGCAGCAGGATATGGTTCATCTGGGGCGGTCCATCGTGGCGTCACGACGACGCCGATCGATGCTAGCAACGGCTCAATGCCCCAGGGTGTGGCGCTCGAGCGGCAGCGTGAGGCGTATCACGGTTCCGTAGCCTGGGCCGGACTCGACCAGGCACTGACCCTGCAATTGCTTGGCTCGTCCCTTCATGCTGGCCATGCCGTGGCCCTTGTCGAGCCGGCCGTCGAGCTCGGTCGGGATGCCCCGGCCGTTGTCCTGGATCACCAGCTGGAAGTCGCCGTCGGCGATGGTGCAGCGCACCGAGCACTGCGAGGCGCCGCTGTGCTTGATGACGTTGCTGACGGCCTCGCGCAGGATACGGGTGGTCTGCACATAGGCGCGCGAGGACAGGGTCTGCGGCAAATCCTCGTCCGACGGTGAGCTCCATTCGCCCTGCACGCCCGACTGGTTCAGCCGCGAGACCACCTCGGCGCGCCAGTCGCCCAGCGCGTCGATCAGCTTGGCCGGCTTGCCGGTCAGGCCACGCACCGACAGCCGCATCTCCTCCAGCGCTTCGCGCGCCAGCGTGCTGATGCGGTCGCTGTCGCTGGTGTGCACGATGGTCAGCAGCTTGGCGCCCAGGTCGTCGTGCAGGTCGGCGGCGATGCGCTTGCGCTCGCGGTCGGTCATCTGCACGACCTTCAGCGCCGAGAGCTGGGCGAAGTTGCGCTCGATCTGGGCCGTGGCCTCGCGCACGCGCAGCGCCAGGTCGGCCCGGTTCTGCTCGGCCGACTGGAAGGCGCGGCCGTATTGCTGCACCAGGCGCAGGCCGAGTGCCAGGAAACCCAGCGCCGGCACCAGCTCGGCCACATAGCCGATGCGGGCATCGATCGCCAGCGCCTGCGCCGCGAAGCCCAGCGCCAACGACACGCCCAGCACCGCCAGCAGCGCAGCCATCGACCAGAACTGCAGGTTGTGCTGCACCCTGGCCTGGGCCAGGTAATACAGCGCGGCGCTGACGACCTCGGCCGTCAGCAGCATCGACCAGAGCTCGGACGCGACGTGCAGCTGCGCCGGGCCGGCGGCCAGCAGCGACAAGGGCATCAGCAGGCATTGCACCGGCAGCGCGATATTCAGCCAGCGCAGGCGCCGGCCGGCGTAGCGCATCAGGAACTGCACCGCCGCCAGCGTGAGCAAGCTCAGCAGCCAGGCCAGCGCCAGCTCGGTGCTGGCGTTGCTCAGCGGCAGGTCCGAGGCCCACAGCCGCGCCAGCAGCAGCGACCAGCCCACCATCAGCGCGCCGAAGTAGGCCAGGTAGCTCTGTGCCCGGTTGAACCAGCCCATCACGAACATGAAGCTGCCCATCAGCACCAGCGCACCGCTCATCACCTCGGGTAAGCGGATCGCGAACAGCAGACGCCTGGCATGGTGGCCGGCCATGGCCTCGAAGTTGCCGAACTCCACGGCCGACAATCCGCCCGCGCGCTGGCGCGAGCTGACCTCGGCCAGCGCATAGCCGCGCAGCCGCAGATCCAGCTGGTTGCGTCCGGCGTGCAGCAGCGCCGCCGGCACGGCCGCCAACTGCGGTCGGTGGCAGTTGCGGCTGACGGGCTCGTCGGAGCGGCCGCCGTCGTGGATCAGCTGGTCGTTCAGCCAGACCTGCAGCACGCTGCAGGCGCGCTCCACATACAGACCGTACAGGGTGGCCGATGTCGGCGGCAGCGGGTCAGTCAGGTCCAGCGCCAGGCGGTACCACATCTCGCCAGGTTGGCCGGCGGCCGAGGCTGGCCATTCCCTGGGCCACTCGTCGGGCAGTTCGACGGCCCGTGCCTGCGCCCAGGCCGGCGCGCCGCTGCCGGTCACGCGCAGGGCGTGGTCCAGCAAGCGCACCTCGGCCTGTGCCGGCAGCGCCAGCAGCAGCACGGCCCAGACCAGGATCTGGCCGATCCACCCTGTCATGCGCGCGGCGCGCGGAGGCATCCGGGAAAGGACGGGCGGCGTGAGGGCGGGCCAGAACCGGCGGTACACAGGCATCGCGGAACATTGTGTGGCCGGTCGCGTCGCGCACCGCGTCGGCTTTCGTTGGAGAATCGGCGCTTTCCGCCACTGGGTGGACCCCAACCGGCAAAGCCTGCAGTGATTCTTCGCCACGTCTTCGAGCCCACCGACAACCGCCGCCTGGCCCACCTGAGCGGTCCGTTCGATGCGCACCTGCGCGCGATCGAGGCTGCGCTGTCGGTGCGCATCAGCCGCCACGACGGCATGTTTCGCGTCGAAGGCGGCCGCGCCGATGCCGGCCGCGCGCTGGCGCTGCTGCAGTCGCTGTACGCCATTGCGGCGCGGGCGATACCGGCCGATGCGCTGCAACTGGCGCTGGTGGAGGCCCGTGGCCTGCCCGCTCCCGGGTCGCCCGACGCGCCCGACCGACCCGCCACCGCCGCGCTGCCGCCGGGGGCCGATGCGATCCAATTGCACACCCGCCGTGCCGACCTGCGCGGCCGTACCCCCAGCCAGGTGCAGTACCTGCACAACATCCTCAGCCACGACATCACCTTCGGCATCGGTCCGGCCGGCACCGGCAAGACCTTTCTGGCGGTGGCCTGTGCGGTCGATGCGCTCGAGCGCAGCGGCGTGCAGCGCATCGTGCTGACCCGGCCGGCGGTCGAGGCCGGCGAGCGGCTGGGTTTTCTGCCTGGCGACCTGGCACAGAAGGTCGACCCCTACCTGCGCCCGCTCTACGATGCGCTCTACGACCTGATGGGGCTGGAGCGGGTGACCGCCGCCTTCGAGAAGGGCTTGCTCGAGGTCGCGCCGCTGGCCTTCATGCGCGGTCGCACGCTGAACCATTCCTTTGTGATCCTCGACGAGGCGCAGAACACCACCCCCGAGCAGATGAAGATGTTCCTGACCCGCATCGGCTTCGGCTCGCGCGCGGTGGTCACCGGCGACGTCAGCCAGGTCGATCTGCCGCGCGGAGCGGTCAGCGGGCTGGCCGAGGCCGCCAGCGTGCTGGCCGGCGTACCCGGCATCGCGTTCACGCGCTTCAGTTCGGTCGACGTGGTGCGGCACCCGCTGGTCGCGCGCATCGTCGAGGCCTATGACGCGGCCAAGCTGGCCGGGGAGCCGGCGCCGTGAGCCGCATCGTCAAGCCCGATTTGACGCTGTCGCTGCAGTTTGCCGACGCGCGCCACCGGGCGCTGCTGCCGCGTCACAAGGTGGCGCGCTGGCTGCGCGCCGCGCTGGAGTGCCCCGGCGAGATCACGGTGCGCATCGTCGGCGACGATGAAGGCCGCGCGCTGAACCGCGATTACCGCGCCAAGGATTACGCCACCAACGTGCTGACCTTCGACTACACCCACGAGCCGGTGGTGGTGGCCGACCTGGTGCTGGCCGCCGGTGTGGTCGAGCGCGAGGCGGCCGAGTTCGGCATCCCGGTCGATCACCATTACGCCCACCTGCTGGTGCATGGCGCGCTGCATGCCCAGGGCTTCGACCATGAGGCCGACGACGAGGCGGCGGCGATGGAGGCGCGCGAGACCCAGATCCTGCTCGGTCTGGGCCTGGCCGATCCTTACCGGCGCTGACCGCCTGGCGCGGCTCAGCCCTGCTTCAGCTTGCGGGCCGCGTCGAGCGCGAAGTAGGTCAGGATGCCGTCGGCACCGGCGCGCTTGAAGGCCAGCAGCGACTCCATCATCACCGCGTCGTGGTCTAGCCAGCCGTTGGCGGCGGCGGCCTTGAGCATGGCGTATTCACCGCTGACCTGGTAGGCGAAGGTCGGCACGCGGAACTCGTCCTTGACCCGGCGCACGATGTCCAGGTAGGGCATGCCGGGCTTGACCATCACCATGTCGGCGCCTTCGGCGATGTCCAGCGCCACCTCGCGCAGCGCCTCGTCGCTGTTGCCGGGGTCCATCTGGTAGGCCTTCTTGTCGCTCTTGCCCAGGTTGGCGGCCGAGCCCACGGCATCGCGGAACGGCCCGTAGAAGGCGCTGGCGTACTTGGCGCTGTAGGCCATGATGCGGGTGTGGATGTGGCCATGGGCCTCCAGCGCGCGGCGGATCGCGCCGATGCGCCCGTCCATCATGTCGCTGGGCGCCACGATGTCCACGCCGGCCTCGGCCTGCACCAGGGCCTGCTGGGTCAGCATCGCCACCGTGGCGTCGTTCAGGATGTAGCCGGTGTCGTCGAGCAGGCCATCCTGGCCATGCGAGGTGAAGGGGTCGAGTGCCACGTCGGTCAGCACGCCCAGTGTCGGGAAGCGGTCCTTCAGCGCCCGCACCACGCGCGGCACCAGCCCGTCGGGGTTGGTGGCCTCGCGGCCGTCGGGCGTCTTCAAGGCCGGATCGATCACCGGAAACAAGGCCAGCACCGGCACGCCCAGTGTCACGCATTGTTCGGCCAGCGGCAGCAGGCGGTCTATCGACAGGCGCTGCACGCCTGGCATGCTCGCCACGTCCTGGGCCTGACCCTGGCCGTCGAGCACGAACACCGGAAATATCAGGTCGCTGGCATGGAGCCGGTTTTCGCGCACCAGTTCGCGGGTGAAGGCATCTCGGCGCAACCGGCGCGGGCGGCTGGCGGGAAACGGGGGCAAGAGGGGCTGGGCCATGGGATCGGGTCTCCGGGACATCGGTTTTTTCAGGGCCCCAAGGTTAGCCGCAAGTGGCGCGCCGCGCGAAAGAAAACACAAGGTCCAGACCGGCCTCAGAGGGTCCTATGGAGATCAAATATGCTAATATCGAGACGGGCGTTGGCCTCAGTGCGATGCCCCCTGCTTTTCCTCCCTGAGCAGGTGCCTTGCGTCTCTTTGACGAAAAGGCTTGCCGCCCCAGTCCCTGTGACTGGGGTTCTTTTTTTGGGGCCACTCGCCCGGTCCGCCCGGGCCAGCAGCCCAGGCGGTCGCCGCGCCGATAATGAATTCATGAGCGCTGCCTACCTCTGGATCAAGGCCTTCCACATCGTCTTCATTGCCGCCTGGTTTGCCGGCCTGTTCTACCTGCCGCGCATCTTCGTCAATCTGGCGATGGTGCCCGCCGGCAGCGATGCCGAGCGCGAACGCCTGCTGCTGATGGCGCGCAAGCTCTACCGCTTTGCCAACGTGCTGATGCTGGTCGCCCTGGGCCTGGGTTTCTGGCTCTGGCTGGGCTTCGGCGCCGAGCGCTTTGCCGGCGGCTATTGGCTGCATGCCAAGCTGTTGGCTGTGGTGGGGGTGATCGGCTACCTGCACCTGTGCCGCAGCCACCTGCGCCGCTTCGAGCAACTGGCCAATCGCCGCAGCCACCGCTGGTTTCGGGTCTTCAACGAAGTCTCGGTGCTGCTCTTTGCCGCCATCGTGGTGCTGGCGGTGGTCAAGCCGTTCTGACCGGCGCGCCGGTCAGGGTGTCAGCGCATGCGGGGCCGATTGGGCTTTGTTCGCAGCTCGGCGGTGCCGCTGGCCTGGGCCTGGGTCGCACTGATCGTCTACGCCAGTCTGTTTCCCTTTGCAGGCTGGCGCTGGCCTGCCAGCCTGCCGTTCTGTGATCTGCTGCGACTGCCCTGGCCGCGCTACTACATCCCCTTCGACATCACCAGCAACCTGCTGGCCTACGCACCGCTGGGCTTGCTGGTGGGTGTGGCGCGGCTGCGCCACGGGGCCCGCGGGCCGCTGGCGGTGGTCAGCGCGGTGCTGCTGGGTGCCGGCCTGTCCTACGCGATGGAGGTGACCCAGCATCTGCTGCCGCAACGCGTGCCCTCGGCGCTGGACTGGGTGCTCAACAGTGCCGGTGCCAGCCTGGGGGGACTGGCGGCGGTGCTGAGCCAGCAAATCGGCCTGCTGCGGCGCTGGCAGGCCGCACGCGAGCGCTGGCTCGAGGACGGCAACGGCGGCGCGCTGGCCCTGCTGGTGCTGTGGCCGGTGGCGCTGCTGTTCCCGACGCCCGTGCCGCTGGGCCTCGGGCAGGTGGGGCAGGCGCTGCGATCCTGGTTGGCTGCAGGCATGGCCGACCGGTCCCGGGTGCTGCCGCTGGTGGACTGGCTGGACTCGTCGGCGGGGTCGGCTCGGCCGCTGTCGTCGCTGGCCGAAGGGCTGGCGGTGGTGCTGGGCCTGCTCTCGCCCTGCCTGCTGGCCTACGCCGCGTCCCGGCCTGGTTGGCGCCGGATCGGGCTGGCCTTGGCTGTCGTCCTGGTGGCAGTGGCGGCCACCACCTTGTCCACCGTGCTCAATTTCGGTCCCGACCATGCGGGGGCCTGGCGCACGCCGGGCGCCGCGGCCGCGATGGCGCTGGCGCTGGGCTTGGCGCTGGCCGGTGTGTGGTTGCCGTCGCGGCTGGCGGGCGCGCTGGCGCTGGTGGCGCTGACCGGGTTGGTGGTGCTGGTGCAGATCGCACCCGCCGACCCCTACTTTGCGCAAAGCCTGCAGGGCTGGGAGCAGGGACGCTTCGTTCGCTTCCACGGTCTCGCGCAATGGGTGGGCTGGGTCTGGCCCTATGCCGCGCTGGCCTGGCTGCTGGGGAGGCTGGGCGCGCGCTGACTGGCCCCGGACTCAGGATTTCCAGCGGCCTCTCTACAATCCCAAGGCCATGAGTTACTACCGCCACCACATCTTCTTCTGCCTCAACCAGCGCAGCAACGGCGAGCCCTGCTGCGCCGATCAGGGGGCGCAGCCGGCGTTCGACCGCTGCAAGCAGCAGGTCAAGGCCGAGGGTCTGGCCGGGCCGGGCGGTGTGCGCGTCAACAAGGCGGGGTGCCTGGACCGCTGTGCCGGTGGTCCGGTGGCCGTGGTCTACCCGGAGGCGGTCTGGTACACCTTTGTCGATGCCGCCGATGTCGACGAGATCGTCGAGTCGCACCTCAAGAACGGCCAGATCGTCGAGCGCCTGCGGCTGGCCGCTGACGTCGGACGCTGACTGTCGCGCTCAACTGCCGCCCAGCGCCCCATGCCCGCTGCCAGGCCATGAAGCAGGACACCCGTCGCGAATCCATTGCCGGCCCGACGGGTCTCATTGCGTGCGCCGTCGATGAACCGGTCCACGCCTTGCGCGGCGTGGTCGTGCTCTGCCACCCGCACCCGCAGCATGGCGGCACGATGGACAACAAGGTGGTGCAGACTCTCGCGCGCGCTTTTCTGCAACTGGGCTACCGGGCGGTGCGCTTCAACTTCCGCGGTGTCGGGGGTTCGGACGGAACCTGGGACGAAGGCCGTGGTGAGATCGACGACGCCCTGGCGGTGGTGGCGGCCCAGCGCTTGGCGGCACCCGGGCTGGCGCTGGCGCTCGGCGGGTTTTCCTTTGGCGGCTATGTGGCCGCCCAAGCGGCGGCCCGGCTCGCGGCCGACCCGCTGCAGCCGGCCCCGGTCGAGCGTCTGGTTCTGGTCGGTCCGGCCACCAGCCGCTTCGAGTTGCCGGCGGCGGTGGCGCCCGACACGGTGGTGATCCACGGCGAAGCCGACGATGTGGTGCCGCTGGCCGCCACGCTGGCCTGGGCCAGGCCCCAGGGGCTGCCGGTGATCGTGTTTCCTGGCGTCGGCCACTTTTTCCACGGCCAGCTCACCCTGCTGAAGAACCAGCTGGTGCAGGCTTGGCACGCGGGCGCCTGAAACGCGTTCACCCTTTCTGCGGATCCCGATGAAACGACTGATCACCCTTGTGCTGGCCTGTGCCAGCGTCGCCGCCGCACTGGCGCAAACCCCGCAAGCGCCCGAGGTGGCGGCCAGAAGCTACCTGCTGCTCGACATCAGCAGCGACCAGATCCTTGCCGAACGAGGCGCCGACACGCAGGCTGACCCGGCCTCGCTGACCAAGCTGATGACGGCCTGGCTGGTGTTCGACGCGCTCAAGGCCAAGAAGCTGACGCTGGAGCAGACGCTGCCGGTCTCGCTGCGTGCCTGGAGCGAGCGCAAGGGCGGGGGCTCGTTGATGTTCATCGACCCCAAGATGACGCCCAAGGTGGATGAGCTGTTGCGCGGCATGATCGCGGTCTCGGGCAACGACGCGGCAGTGGCGCTGGCCGAGGGCGTGGCGGGTTCGCTCGACGGCTTTGTGGCGATGATGAATCGCCAGATCCGGGCCTGGGGCCTGAAGAACACCCAGTTCAAGAACGTCACCGGTTTGACCGAGGCCGGCCACTACAGCAGCGCGCGCGACCTGGGGGCGATCGCCGCCCATGTGGTGCTCGACTTCCCCGACTACTACGCCAGCTACTACGCGCTGCGCCACTACACCTTCAACAACATCCGGCAGGACAACCGCAACATGCTGCTCGGCCGCGATCCGGCAATCGACGGCATGAAGACCGGCTACACCGATGCTGCCGGCTATTGCCTGATCGCCAGCGCCCAGCGCGACATGCCCGGCGGCAAGCGCCGCCTGCTCAGCGTGGTGATGGGCGCGAGTTCGCGCGAGGGCCGGGCCGGCGAGAGTCAGAAGCTGTTGAATTGGGGCTGGACCGCCTGGGACGCGGTGCGCCTGTTCGAGGCCGGCAAGCCCGCCGCCCAGGTACCGGTGTGGAAGGGCCAGCAGGCCACGGTGTCTCTGGGCGCGGGCCAGGCCATGGTCGTGACCGTGCCCAAGGGCGAGGGCGACAAGCTCAAGACCGTGATCACCCGCACCGACCCGCTGGTCGCGCCACTGACCAAGGGCCAGCGCGTGGGCACGCTCGATGTCAGCACCGCCGGTGGGGCCAAGGTCGCCAGCCTGCCGCTGGTGGTGCTTGAGCCGGTGGCCCAGGCCGGCCTGCTGGGACGGGCCTGGGATGCGATCCGGCTCTGGATCAAATGATTCGGCCCGCGCTGAGCCTGGATCAATCGCTGCCGCCGGCCCTAGACTAAGCTGCAAGCGACGTTGCTGCACCCAGCGCACTCCGCGAGAAGGCCCGCCATGACGATGCTTCCAGACACCCTGTGCCACCTGAACGGCCAGACCCTGCCGCTGTGCGAGGCCAAGGTCTCGGTGCTCGACCGAGGCTTCATCTTCGGCGACGGCATCTACGAGGTGATCCCGGTCTACGGCCGGCGCCTGTTCCGCTTCGACGAGCACATGGCGCGCATGGAACGCAGCCTGGGCAAGCTGCGCATCGTCAATCCGCATGGCCGCGAGGCTTGGCTGGCGCTGGTGCGCGAACTGGTCGCGGCGCAGCCGGCGGCCGACCAACTGGTCTACATCGAGATCACCCGCGGCGTGGCCCTGCGCGACCATGTGATGCCCGAGGGCATCACGCCCACGGTGTTCGCGATGACCAGCGCGCTGAAAGCCCCGAACGCCGAACTGCGCCGCCATGGCGTGGCCTGCATCACGGCGCGCGATTTCCGTTGGGAGCGCGGCGACATCAAGAGCATCTCGCTGCTGGGCAATGTGCTGGCGCGGCAGATGTCGTCCGACCACGGTGCGGCCGAGACTGTGATGTTCCGCGACGGCTGGCTCACCGAAGCCTCGTCCAGCAATGTCTGGGTGGTGCATGAGGGTGCGCTGCTCGGCCCGCCCAAGGGCGACCATGTGCTCGAGGGCATCCGCTACGACTTGCTGGCCGAGTTGTGCGAGGAGGTGGGTATCGCCCACAACCTGCGGCCCATCGCCGAGGCCGATGTGCGGGCTGCAGACGAGTTGATGCTCAGTTCGGCCGGCAAGGAGATCCTGCCGGTCACCAGGCTCGACGGTGAATTGGTCGGTCACGGCGCGCTGCGCGGCAAGCCGGGGCCGGTCTATGCCCGGCTCTACGAGGCCTACCAGCGCGCCAAGGCCGAGCAGTCGATCTGAGCGCACTGCGAGAACAAGCCATGAGCGCCAAACCCCCTGCGACCGCCCCGTCGGGCCTGCCCGATTTTTCGCGCGACATCCCGCCCGAACAGTCGCTGATCACCTACCCGAGTGCTTTCCCGATCAAGGTGATGGGCCTGCAGGTCGACGGCTTTGTCGACGCGGTGCTTGCGGTGGCGCGTCACTTCGACCCCGATCTGGACCTGGCGACGATCGAACGCCGGCCCAGCAGCAGCGGCAAATACCTGGGCCTGACGATCACCGTCAACGCCACCAGCCGGGTGCAGCTCGACGAGCTCTACCGCACGCTGTCGACCCACCCAATGGTCAAGGTGGTGTTGTAGTGCATTCCGCGCGGTGCGGCTGACGCCGCCGGTGTCAGCTTGACGGCACGATGAAGCTGCTGACCCTGGGTCGCCGGCCCTATGCCGCCACGGTCGAGGCGATGCGCGCCTTCACCGAGGCCCGCGGCCCCCAGACGCCGGACGAAATCTGGCTGGTCGAGCATGACCCGGTCTACACCCAAGGCCTGGCCGGCAAGCCCGAGCACCTGCTGGCTGCCGGCGACATCCCGGTGGTGGCCACCAACCGCGGTGGCCAGGTCACCTACCACGGCCCGGGTCAGGTCGTGGCCTACCCGCTGATCGACCTGCGGCGCTTGAACATCTTCGTCAAGGAATATGTCTACCGGCTCGAGCATGCGGTGCTCAAGGTGCTGGAGGGGCAGCAGATCACCGGCCACCGGGTGGCGGGTGCGCCGGGCATCTATGTGCGGCTGGCCGACCCGCGGAGCCATGCTGCGCTCACGGGGCCCCATCGCGGCCCGGCTGCCGGCGCTGACATGTTCCGCGGTCTGGGCAAGATTGCCGCGCTAGGCATCAAGGTCAGCCGGCACTGCACTTACCACGGCGTTGCACTCAACGTCGCGATGGATCTGGCGCCGTTTGACGGCATCAACCCCTGTGGCTATTCGGGCTTGCAGACGGTCGATCTCGCTAAACTCGGCGTTTCCACCGATTGGTCCCGCGTTGCGCAGCAACTCGGCGAGCGCCTGGCGGCGCAGTTCACGCCCTGAACGGCAACGCGCCAGTCTCACCACATCACCCCGCGGCAGCGGCAAGCACCCACCATGGCCTCCTCGAACGTCGACCCACCCGAGCAAGCCAGCGCCGCCTACGACGCCAGCGTCAAGCAGAAGGCCCAGGCCAAGACCTCGCGCATCCCGATCAAGATCGTGCCGGCCGAGGTGCTGAAGAAGCCTGACTGGATCCGCGTCAAGGCCGGCAGCCCGAGCACCCGTTTCTACGAGATCAAGAGCATCCTGCGCGAGCACAAGCTGCACACGGTGTGCGAGGAAGCGTCCTGCCCCAACATCGGTGAATGCTTCGGCAGCGGCACCGCCACCTTCATGATCATGGGCGACAAGTGCACCAGGCGTTGCCCGTTCTGCGATGTCGGCCATGGCCGGCCCGACCCGCTGGACGCGGCCGAGCCCGTCAACCTGGCGCGCACCATCGCCGCGCTCAAGCTCAAGTATGTGGTGATCACCAGCGTCGACCGCGATGATTTGCGTGACGGCGGTGCCGGCCACTTCGTCGAGTGCATTCGCCAGGTGCGCGAGCTGTCGCCCGCCACCCGTATCGAGGTCCTGGTGCCCGACTTCCGCGGCCGCGACGACCGCGCGCTGGAGATCCTGAAAGCCGCGCCGCCCGATGTGATGAACCACAACCTGGAAACCGCGTCGCGCCTGTACAAGGAAGCGCGCCCGGGCAGCGATTACGCCTTCAGCCTGAACCTGCTGAAGAAGTTCAAGGCGCTGCACCCCGGGGTGCCCACCAAGAGCGGCCTGATGGTCGGCCTGGGCGAGACCGACGAGGAGATCCTGGCGGTGATGCGCGACATGCGCGCCCATGGCATCGACATGCTGACGATAGGCCAGTACCTGGCACCGTCTGGCCACCACTTGCCGGTTCGGCGCTATGTGCACCCCGACACCTTCAAGATGTTCGAGTCCGAGGCCAAGCAGATGGGTTTCACCCATGCCGCCGTGGGGGCGATGGTGCGCAGCAGCTACCACGCCGACCAGCAGGCCGCGGGCGCGGGTGTCGGCAACACGGTCTGAGGACCGCCGGGGTTGTCGGGGTTCTGGTCGCGCGGTTCAGGTCTCGGCGAGCAGCCGTTCGACGAACCGGTGCAGCGCTGCGAAGTCCGGCACGCCCAAATGGCGCTTGACGATCTGGCCGCGCTTGTCGATCAGGAACGAGGTTGGCGTGAGCTGCACCCCGTCGAAGCGGCGGGCGATTTCGCCGGTGTTGTCGATCACCACCCCGAACGGCAGCTTGCGGGTCTCGGCAAAATCAGCCACCAGGGCCGGGGGGTCGTGGCGCATCGCCACCGCCAGGGTCTGGTAGCCGCGGCCTCGGTATTTCTCGAAGGTGGCGACGATCTCGGGCATCTCGCCCACGCAACTGGTGCAACTGGTGGCCCAGAAGTTGACCAGCACCACCTGACCCTCGAGCTGGCCGATGTTGGACTTCTGACCGTCCAGCAGGGTGAAGTCGACTTGCGGGGCCGGTGTGCGGCGGGCGTCGCCCCGCACCAGGGCGGCGCCTGCCGCAGCGGCGATCAGGCTGGCCGCAATGGCAAGATGGCGTCGCGACAATGACATGGTGGAGACCTCGATGCAGAAAAGACAGTTTACGGCCGGCCTGTTGTTGGCCAGCGTCCTGGCGCTTGACCCGGTACGCGCCGCGGGCTTGAGCGATGCCGATGCCGGCTGGGGCATTCGCAGCGCCATTGAGCGCGGCGCGACTGCAGCGGTGGCGTCACTGGGCCGCAACGACGGCTTTCTCGGCAATCCCAAGGTGCGCATTCCCTTGCCGGCGGTGCTGCAGGACGCCGCCAAGCTGCTCAAGGCCACCGGCCAGCAGAAGCGCGTCGACGAGTTGGTTGTGGCGATGAACCGCGCCGCCGAGGCCGCGATGCCACAGGCCCGCACGCTGCTGGTCAGCACCGCCAAGGCGATCTCGGTCGAGGATGCGGTGGCCATCGTGCGCGGCGGCGACAACGCGGCCACCGAGTATTTCGCGCGCAAGACGCGGGCCCCGCTGTTCGAGCAGTTTCTGCCCATCGTCACCCGGGAGACCGGTAAGTTGGCGTTGACCGAGAAGTTCAACGCCGTGGCCGGCCAGGCCGCCAAGCTGGGTTTGCTCAAGGGCGACCAGGCCAACATCGAGCGCTATGTCACCGCCAAATCGCTGGACGGCCTGTACCTGATGATTGCCGAGGAGGAGCGCAACATCCGGCGCGATCCTATAGGCACCGGCAGCGCGATCCTGAAAAAGGTGTTTGGCGCGTGATCGCCGCGCTTGTGTGGCGGGACTTGTGGCGCGACTTGCGGTGGGACTTGCGTCGGTCGACACCGGCCCGGCTCTGCGCTGCCTGGATTCTCCTGTTGGCCGGGCTGGCGGGCTGCTCACCCGCGCTCGATTGGCGCCAGGTGCGGCCCGACGGCTGGGGACTGGTGGGCGCCTGGCCCTGCCGGCCCAGCAAGCAGTCACGTCAAGTGCCGCTGGCCGGGCCGGCTGTCGAGCTGGATCTGACGGCCTGCAGCGCCGACGGCCACACCTTTGCCCTGGCCTCGGCCGACATGGGCGATCCGGCGCGGGTCGGTCCGGCTCTGAAGTCCTTGGTCGAGTCCGCGCGCACCAACGTCCAGGGGCGGATCGAGTCCGAACGTCCAGGCTCGGTGCCCGGCATGACCCCCAGCGCTGAAGCCCGGTTGTTGCGGTTGCAGGGCCGCTTGCCCGATGGCCAGCCTGTGCGCGAGCAGGTGCTGGTCTTCGCCCATGGGCTGCGCGTGTTCCAGGCCACCGTGGTCGGGCCGCTGGCCGATTCAGCCCACGCCCGGCCGTTCTTCGAGGCGATCGAGTTGCCCCGGTGATCGGCCTCGCCAACCCCATCCGGCTTGGGCGCAACCGGGCTGTGGCGGTGTTCACCGCTTTTGCCTTTGCCTATTTTTTCTCGGCGCTGGTGCGGGCCGTGACCGCCACGCTGGCGCCTGTCTTCAGCGCCGAGCTTGGCTTGGCGGCGGGCCAGTTGGGCCTGCTCGCCGGCGCCTACTTCCTGGGTTTTTCGGCGCTGCAGTTGCCGCTGGGCAGCGCGCTCGACCGCTGGGGCGCCAAGCGCGTGCTGATGGTCTTCCTTGCGCTGGCGGTGCTGGGCTGCCTGGCGTTTGCCGCAGCCGCCAGCTTCGGCCAACTGCTGGCCGCCCGGTTCCTGATCGGTGCCGGCGTATCGGCCTGCCTGATGGCGCCGCTGACCTGTTTCCGCCGCCTGCTGTCCAGCGCGGCCCAGCTGCGTGCCAATTCCTGGATGTTGATGACGGGATCGTTGGGCATGCTGGCGTCCACGCTGCCGGTGCAGTGGCTGCTGCCGGTGCTGGGCTGGCGTGGTCTGTTCGTCGCCGTGGCCGGTTTGCTGGCGCTGGCGATTGTCGGTATAGCCTGGCAGGTGCCGGCTGACGTGCCGGCCAGCCGCCAGGCCCAGGCCGCTGCCGGAGGCTACCGGCAGGTGTTCACCCACCCGGCCTTCGTGCGCCTGGCGCCGATGGGTTTTTTCGTCTATGGCGGACTGATTGCGCTGCAATCGCTGTGGATCGGCCCCTGGCTCACCCAGGTCACCGGGCGCAGCGCCGTAGAAGCGGCGCAGGGCTTGTTCGCGGTCAACTTCGCGATGCTGGTCGCCTTCTTCGGCTGGGGCTTGCTGATGCCCAGGCTGATCCGGGCCGGCTGGGCCGGCGAGCGTCTGATCGCCGTGACCTGGCCGGTCAATGTGGTCTGCCTCGCACTGGTCATCTGGCAGGGCAGTCAGTCCGGTCCCCTGGGCTGGGCCATGTGGTGCGTCTGCACCAGCGTGGTTTCGCTCAGCCAGCCGGCGCTCGGCCAAGCCTTTCCCTCCGAACTGGTGGGGCGGGCCTTGTCAGCCTTCAACCTGATGATCTTTGCCGGGATTTTCGCGCTGCAATGGGCTATCGGTCTCGGGCTTGATGCCTTGATGGCCCGAGGCGCGCCTGTGGAGGCGGCCTACCGGCAGGTGTTCGGCGTCTTCTTGGGCACTTGCGTGGCATCGTTCCTGTGGTTTCACCTATGCCGGTGGCGGCAGCAACCGGTCCCTGGCTTGGCGGCCGCGGGCGGATAATCTTCGCGCATCCCCTCCAGCCCACCATGACCGGCCTGTTCATCATTGCCCATGCTCCATTGGCCAGCGCGCTGCGGGCCGCGGCCATGCACGCGTTTCCCGAGGCGGCCGCCATAGGCGTCTACGACGTGCCGCCCGGTGCCAGCACCGAGGCCTATCAGGCTGAAGCCGCCGCGCTGATCGCTGCCCTGGATACGCCCGAGACCCTGATCCTGACCGATGTCTTCGGCGCCACGCCCTGCAACATCGCCAGGCACTTGGCCGAGCGGCCCGGCGTGCGGGTGCTGGCGGGTGTCAATGTGCCTATGCTGTGGCGCGCGCTCAACTACCGGCAGAAATCGCTCGATGAGATGGTCGTGCTGGCCTTGGCCGGCGCCAGCCAGGGCGTCATGCAGGTGGCTGTATCCCGTCCCCAGAACCAGGCACAGAAGCCCATCAGCCATGATTCGATCGACCGTCACCATCAGCAATAAGCTGGGCCTGCACGCCCGCGCCTCGGCCAAGCTTACCAAGCTTGCAGGCAGTTTCCAGAGCGAGGTGCATCTTTCGCGCGGCGGCCGGCGCATCAATGCCAAGAGCATCATGGGGGTGATGATGCTGGCCGCCGGGAAAGGTAGCGAGGTGGAACTGGAGACCGAGGGCGTTGACGAACGCTCGGCGAACGAGGCCTTGCTGGCCTTGATCAACGACAAGTTCGGCGAGGGGCAATAGCTCGACCGGCTGCTCGTCAGCGCGGCGCCCGCGAGTGAGCGTCCAGACCTGCGAGCCCCGGCGGCGGGTTCGTGGGCCCGCAGCGGGTCGGGTTTAACGTCTGGTTGTGGCTGGCCGTTAGCCCAGAAGGCGGCGTCTCATCACCCGATGAGCACTGCTACAGTGCGGCATGAGCATCCAGATGTTCGGCCTGCCGGTGTCGCGTGGGGTGGCCATCGGGCGAGCGGTCCTGGTGGCTGCCAGTCGGGTGGACGTTGCGCATTACTTCATTGATGACGGACACGCGCCGGCCGAGGTTGCGCGCTTGCGCCACGCCCGCGACACCGTCGCCGCTGAGCTCAGCACCCTGCAGCGCGACCTGCCAATCGACGCACCGACCGAGTTGTCCGCGTTGCTCGACGTGCACCTGATGGTGCTGCACGACCCGATGCTGGCCGAGGCCACCCGGCAGTGGATCGAGGTCCGGCACTACAACGCCGAGTGGGCGGTCACTGCCCAGACCGAAGTGCTGTCGCGCCAGTTCGATGAAATGGAGGACGACTACCTGCGCGAACGCAAGGTCGACATCGAGCAGGTGGCCGAGCGGGTGCTGAGGGCACTGGCCAAGGAGGAATCGCTGCTGCCCCAGGTTGCGCATGCCCGTGGCTTGGGCGGGGAGGACCCGCTGGTGCTGGTGGCCAGTGACATCGCTCCAGCCGACATGCTGCAGTTCAAGGGCAGTGTCTTCACCGGATTCGTCACCGATGTCGGCGGGCGAACCTCGCACACCGCCATCGTCGCGCGCAGCATGGACATCCCTGCGGTGGTCGGTGCGCGTGAGGCCAGCCGCCTGGTGCGCCAGGACGACTGGTTGATCATCGACGGCGATACCGGCGTGGTGGTGATCAACCCTACACCGATCGTGCTGGAAGAATACCGATTCCGCCAGCGGCAGAGTGAACTGGAGCGCGCTCGCCTGCACCGGCTGCGCCACATGCCATCGGTCACGCTCGATGGCCAGGCGATCGAACTGCTGGCCAACATCGAGTTGCCGGCCGACGCCGCCAACGCCCTCGAGGCTGGGGCGGTGGGCGTTGGCCTGTTCCGCAGCGAATTCCTGTTCATGAACCGCAACGGTGAACTGCCCGACGAGGATGAACAGTTCGAGGCCTACCGCGCCGCGGTGCAGGCGATGAGCGGCTTGCCGGTGACGATACGCACGGTCGACATCGGCGCGGACAAGCCGCTCGATCGCATGGCCGCACATGAACTGCGCCATGAGCACGCGCTCAACCCGGCGCTCGGACTGCGGGCAATACGCTGGAGCTTGTCCGAACCTGCGATGTTTCTGCAGCAGTTGCGCGCCATTCTTCGCGCCAGTGCCCATGGCAAGGTCCGCCTGCTGATCCCGATGGTGGCGCACCGATCCGAGATCCTGGCCACCCTGGATGCACTGGCCAGGGCCAGGCAGCAACTGCTGGACGCCGGCGTGGCGTTCAACCGGATTGAGGTCGGCGCCATGATAGAAGTGCCGGCTGCCGCCTTGACGATGCCCCTGTTGTTGCGCCATTTCGACTTTGTCTCGATCGGCACCAATGACTTGATCCAGTACACCTTGGCCATCGACCGCGCCGACGAGGCTGTAGCCCACCTCTACGACCCCTGGCACCCGGCAGTTCTGCGCCTCATTGCCGATGTCATTGCCGCAGCCAATGCAGCGAACAAGCCTGTCTGCGTGTGTGGCGAGATGGCAGGCGATGTCGCCTTCACTGAATTGCTGCTTGGCATGGGCCTGCGCAGCCTGTCTATGCATCCGAGTCAAATCTCGGCCGTCAAGCAGCGGGTGCTGCGGTCGGACACGGCGCGCCTGGCCAAGGCAGTGAAGTCGGTGCTCGACAGCGATGAACCCTCCGAGGCCTGGTTGCTGGCCGCCGAGCGGTCGGTGCAGCGTACATCCGCAGGTTGAGTCGTGCCGTGCGCGGCGACACCGGGAGCTCGACTGCGCGCCCGTGGCGTGCCAGGGGACCGCAGCCGACTGACAAGTCGCACGGAGAGCTTGCGCTGAGTCTAAATTAACTGCTATGATCGTGGGCTTCGGTTGGCGGGTCTGCCTAACAGCAGGTCCGAGAAGCGAAGAAAGAAGTAGGAAAGAAATTTGCTGTTAGGGCTTTACACGGTCTCCAAGACGTTCCATAATAGCAGGCTCAGCGCAGACGAAGCAAACGCAAACAGCGAATGCAACGAAAACAAAGAGACCAAGTGGTTGACAGGGTTATTAAAACGTGTCACAATCCCACTTCTTTACCGGCGTAAGGTCGGTAAGCGCCGAAAGGTAGCCGCTCTTTAACAACAAACAGCCGATAAGCGTGGGCGTTCGAAGGCGAGTGCTTGGTGTCGAAAGACGCCGAGTCCTTGGGACTTTAAACGCTCATGGAAGTGAAGTTCACTTCAATTCTTTGAGTAAGTTAACAAGATCGAACTGAAGAGTTTGATCCTG
>CANGHK010000026.1 GCA_947453625.1 Burkholderiales bacterium | reverse complement strand
TTCCAAGGCCGACAAGAAGGAAGAGAAGAAGGCTGCAGCGCCCGCCGCCGCCGCTTCCAAGGCCGACAAGAAGTAATCTGGGCATGTCGAGCAGCCGTTCGCGGCTGCCTGGTCCCGACGCCCGGCCGCTTGGTCGGGCGTTTTTGTTTGCGGCCTCAAACCCAGCGTGTCGGATCAGCTCAGACACCAGGCCGCCACGCGCAGCCACAGCCCGTGGCCCAAGGCCCAGGCCGACGCGCAGGCCAGCGCGGCACCGGCCCAACGCACCGGCGTGGCGCCAGACAGCGCCGCCGCACCCGCCCGCCCGCCCGTCATCCGCGACGTCAGCCGCCACCACAACGTCGGACCCAGCAACAGCCCGGCGGCCGACGCCATGGCAAAGCCCGCCATCACCAGGCCGCCAGCCCAGGCGCTGTTGGCCAGCGACGCCACCAGCAGCGCTGACTGCAGCAAGCCACAGGGCCAGGCCACCCAGGCCAACCCCAGTCCCGCGCTGCGCGCAGGTCCCTCGATGGCCTGCCAGCGCTCACCGGCGCGGTGCGTCACGGTCTGCGCCCGGGTGCGTCCCAGGCGCTCCGTCCAAGCCGGCTGCCGGCCTTGCCAGAGCAGGTAGAGGCCCAGCGCCAGCGCCGCCATGTGCACCAGGGTCCACAGCGGACGCAGGGCCGACACGGCCTGGCCGAGTGCGGCCAGGCTGCCGACGCTGGCCGCCGCCACGGCACCGGCCGCCGAATACGCCAGCATGCGGCCGGCGTGAAAACACAGCAAGCGGCGCACGCTGCCACCGCCAGCCGCCGCGGTGCAGGCCGCGCCGCACATCGCCAGACAATGCGGTGTGCCCGCCAGCCCCAGCAGGACCGCGCTCAGCAGCAGCGCCTGATCCACCCGGGACGGCTCAAATGATGCGAGAGAAGCGCTCTCGCACCTTGTCGTGGCGCAGGTGGCGGTCGAACACCATCGCCACGGCCCGCACGAAGTACCAGCCGGTGGGCGTGACCTGCACTGCGCCGGGCGACAGTTCACACAGGCCAAGCTTCTGCAATTCGGCCAACTCCTCGAGCTCGGGCTCGAAGTAGTCTTTCATGCTGATCAGGTGCGACAACTCGATGGACTCGAAATCCAGCCGGCCCTGGCACATCAGCGCCATCACCACCGCACGCCGGACGGTGTCGTCGCGGGTCAGCGCCAGGCCGCGGACCACCGGAAACTGGCCCTGGCGGACGGCGTCGTAATACTCATCCACCGTCTTGGCGTTCTGGCTGTAGGTGGAGCCCATGCGGCCGATGGCCGAGACGCCGAGCGCGATCAGGTCGCAGTCGGGCTGGGTGCTGTAGCCCTGGAAGTTGCGGTGCAGACGGCCTTGGCGCTTGGCCGCGGCCAGCGAGTCACCCGGCAACGCGAAATGGTCCATGCCGATGTAGGTGTAACCCGCGGCGATGAAGCCGGCGATCGCCCCGCCCAGCATCTGAACCCGGTGGTCGGGCGGGGGCAGTTGCTCGATGATGATGCGCCGCTGTGGCTTGAAGCGCTGCGGCAGGTGAGCATAGGCATAGAGCGCGATGCGGTCGGGCCGCAGGTCCGCAATCTGGGCGATGGTGCGGGCAAAGGACTCGGGCGTCTGCTTGGGCAGGCCGTAGATCAGGTCGGCGTTGATCGACTCGAAACCGATCTCGCGCGCCGCGGCCATCAGGTCGCGCACCGATGCATAGGGCTGCACCCGGTGCACCGCCTTTTGCACGTCAGGATCGAAATCCTGCACGCCAAAGCTCAGGCGGTTGAAGCCGAGCCTGGCAAAGTGACGCAGACGGTCGGGCGAGGCGGTGCGCGGGTCGACTTCGATCGAGATCTCGGCGCCGGGCGCGATGCGGAAGGCCTGGTGCAGCATCGCCATCAACTGGCTGAGTTCGTCGTCGCTCAGAAAGGTGGGCGTGCCGCCGCCCAGGTGCAGTTGCGAAACGCCCTGCCCACTGCCCAGCACCGCCACATGCAGCGCCACCTCCTGCGCCATCACATCAAGGTACTCGGCTGCGCGCTCGTGGTGCTTGGTGATCACCTTGTTGCAGGCGCAGTAATAGCACACCGATTCGCAGAACGGGATGTGGATGTACAGCGACAGCGGCGGCTTGCCGCCGACAATGGGACCGCTGGCCCGCAGCGCCAGCGCCTGCCGGTATTCGGCAGGCCCGAAGGCCTCGACGAAACGGTCGGCCGTCGGGTAGGACGTGTAACGCGGGCCAGGCCGATCCAAACGACGCAACATCGGTTCGGTCAACACGGGGACTTGTTCAGGAGACTTCTTCTGCATGTTTTCTACTGTGCCAAAACGGGGGAGAATTTGCCTTGATCTACCTCAATTCCGAAACGGCGAGCTGCCTCGAATGGCGTCGACCCCGTTTGACGCTGCTGCCCCATCCCCAATATTGACCTATGTCCAGACGGTGAAAAGTAGTAATAATGCACCATGAACTCAGCCTCCGATTTGCCCAAAATTCGCCTTGAACCCTTCAAGGTGGCCTGTTCAAACTGCAACCTGCGGGAACTCTGCCTGCCGGTGGGCTTGTCGCGCGAAAACCTGGAGCGCCTTGACACCCTGGTGGCCAACCGCCGCACGGTGTCGCGCGGTGAATCGCTCTTCCGGGCCGGAGAGTCGTTCCTCTCGCTGTACGCGGTACGCACCGGTTTTTTCAAGACCTGCGTGTCATCCGAGGACGGACGCGACCAGGTCACCGGTTTTCAGATGGCCGGCGAGTTGCTGGGACTGGACGGCATCAGCACCGACAACCACACCTGCGATGCTGTGGCGTTGGAGGACTCGCAGGTCTGTGTGATCCCCTACAGCGAGCTCGAAGGTCTGTCGCGCGAATTCACCGAATTGCAGCACCAGTTCCACAAGATCATGAGTCGCGAGATCGTTCGCGACCATGGCGTGATGCTGCTGCTGGGCAGCATGCGGGCCGAGGAGCGGCTGGCCGCCTTCCTGCTGAACCTGACCCAGCGCCTGCAAGCGCGCGGCTTCTCGGCTTCGTCGCTGATTCTGCGCATGACGCGCGAGGAGATAGGCAGCTACCTCGGCCTGAAGCTAGAGACAGTGAGCCGCACCTTCAGCAAGTTCCACGACGAGGCCATCCTGGAGGTCAAGCAGCGCCAGATCCGCATCCTGGACCAGGACAAGCTCCAGAAGTTGGTCAACGGCGCCAACTGCTGAGCACACGGTTCAGACCGGCGGTGTTGCGCTGTGCGCCGTCCGGTTTACCTCTTCGGCGCTCAGCAGCAACTTCTGGGTCAAGGTCCCCGCGAGGGTGATGACCGCCCAGAAAGCGAAGAACGCCAGCGTGTAGACAGCTGAGCGCGACAACTGCAGTGGTGCGCCACCGAATCCGTGCAGATTGCCCGGATCGACCAGCGCGAACACCAGCATCTCCAGCACCCCGGCCATCAGGAACGCTGGCCACAGGATGGCCATCGCCCGCGTCCTTGCGCTCAACGCCGCCATGACCTGCGGCACGGGTTCACTGGTCTGCCGCGGTGGCGGCATGGTTGCGGGCCGTCAGCGCGGGCGTTTCGGCGCTGGGTCGAACCGGCACAGCACGGGCCGAGGCGGTGTTGACCAAGACCTCATCGGCGCCTCGGTAAGCCACCACGGCGGTGCCCAGGCTGGCCACCACCACCACCGCCGGGCCGCCCACCACCAGCCAGACCATGCCCACGCGCCACCATGGTGGCGCGGGCACGGCAGACCCCGCGGCGTCGGGTGCACTGGCCGTGAGGGCGGCGTTCAGGGGAGTCGGTTGTTTCATGGGCATCTCCTTGGGCACGCTCAGCGCGGCACGACAAAAGTGGATTTTTCACGGACGGTCGCACCGGTGGTGGTCTGCCCCGCACCATCGGTTCGCAGCAGGTCGATCTCGAAATGGATGGGATGGGCACCTGCACCAGCCTTGGCGGCAGAGTCGGGCGGGATGCGCACCCCCACGATCACCCAGCGCGCCTCGGCCGGCGCGAGTCGGATCTCGGGCAGCGGGCCCAGCACGATGCCCGGCAAGCCCTGCGCCACCACCCGGTAGTACTGCGGCTGCTCGGTGGCGTTCATGACCTGCAAACGGTAGACGTTCTCGATCTGGCCTTCTTCGACCTGGCGCGCCAGTGCCGCACGATCGCGCACCACGTCGACCTTGAACGGGTTGCGCAGCGCCAGGCTGATGAAGAAACCGCTCAGGATCAGGACCAGGATGGCGCTGTAGACCAGCACCCGCGGCCGGAAGATGCGCGCCAACCGCTGCCGCGGCGTCAGGTGCTGGGCCAGGCCATTCTGGGTGTCGTAGCGGATCAGCCCCTTGGGGTAGTTCATCTTGTCCATCACGCCGTCGCAGACGTCGATGCAGGCTGCGCAGCCTATGCATTCGTACTGCAGACCTTTGCGTATGTCTATCCCGGTCGGGCAGACCTGCACGCACAGTCCGCAGTCTATGCATTCACCCAGACCGAGCTTGACCGGATCAGCCTTGCGCGAACGCGACCCGCGCGGCTCGCCGCGCTCGATGTCGTAACTGATGATCAGCGTGTCCTTGTCGAACATCGCGCTCTGGAAGCGCGCGTAAGGGCACATGTACTTGCAGACCTGCTCGCGCATGAAACCCGCGTTGCCGTAGGTGGCCAGGCCATAGAACAGCACCCAGAACCACTCCCAGGGACCGAAACCCAGCGTCAGCGCTTCGGCGGCCAAGGTCTTGATCGGTGTGAAGTAGCCGACGAAGGTGAATCCCGTCCACAGCCCCAGGGCGATCCAGACCCCCTGCGTGGCCGTCTTGCGCCAGAGCTTGTCGAGTGTCCAGTCGGAGCCGTCGCGCTTCATGCGGGCGATGCGGTCGCCCTCGATCTTCAGCTCGACCCACATGAAGATCTCGGTGTAGACCGTCTGGGGGCAGGCGAAACCGCACCACAGCCGCCCCGCTACCGCGGTGAACAGGAACAGCGCATAGGCCGCGATGATCAGGATGCCGGTCAGGAAGATGAAATCCTGCGGGTACAGCACCAAGGCGCCGATGTAGAAGCGGCGCTGGCCGAGGTCGAACAGCACGGCCTGGCGGCCGTTCCATTCCAGCCAGGGCAAGCCGTAGAACAGCAACTGCGTGGCCCAGACCAGCGACCAGCGCCAGGTGGCGAACAAGCCACTCACGGCACGGGCGTAGATCTTCTTCTGCTTCTGGTAGAGCGAGACCAACTCAGTCGCAGCGTCGTCGCCCATCGGCCCCTTGGCATCGGGCAGCGCTTGCGCCGACAGGATGGATGAGCTGACGGCGGTGGCAGAGGCGCCGGTGGACTCGCTCATGGGCAGATTCTGCGCCCCCGCTTATTTCGCTGCGACCGCAGTGGCCTGCGACAGGTTCCAGACATAGGCGGCGAGCACATGGATCTGCTCGGTGCTGAGCCGGCTGGCGAAGTTGGGCATCACGTTGGTCTTGCCGTTGTTGACCATCGCGATGATCGCATCCTCGCCCCAGCCGTGCAGCCAGATCTTGTCGGTCAGGTTGGGCGCGCCAATGGCCTGATTGCCCTTGCCATCGGCGCCGTGGCAGGCCGCGCAGACCGCGAACTTGGGCTTGCCGAGTTCGGCCGCGACGTTGTTGTGCGCGCTGTTGGACAGACTCAAGACGTAGTTGGCCACGTTCTTGACGTCATCGGCCGTACCCACTGCGGCGGCCATAGGCGGCATCACACCCATGCGCCCGCCGGTGACGGTCTTCTTGATGTACTCGGGCCCGCTGCCGCCCAGCCAGTCGCTGTCGGTCAGGTTGGGGAAGCCCTTGCTGCCATGCGCGTCCGAGCCGTGGCACTGGGCGCAGTTGTTGACGAACAGGCGCTCGCCTATGCCCATGGCCTGGCTGTCCTTGGCCAGATCGGCCGCCGACATCGCGGTGAACTTGGCGTAGACCGGGGCCATCGCGGCATGGGCCTTGTCCTGCTCGCTCTGCCACTGGCCTGTGCTGCTCCACTTGAAGGCGCCCGGGTTGGTGCCCAGGCCCGGGTAGAGCGCCAGGTAGACCACCGCGAAAATCACCGTCAGCACGAACAACCAAGCCCACCAGCGCGGCAGCGGGTTGTTCATCTCGCGCAAGTCTTCATCCCAGACATGGCCGGTGGTGTTGTCGTTGGCCATCACCTTGCGCTTGCTGGCCACCAGCAGGATGAACACGCAGAACAGCAGCCCGGCGATCGTGATGCCGGCGACATACAGCGCCCAGCCGCTGTTGACAAAGTCACTCATTTTTTCTCTCCTTGCTTGGCCGCCCCGGGGGCCGCCGGCATAGCACTGTCGACAAAGGGCAATTGGGCGGCGGCCTCGAACTCGGCCCGGCGGCGGCCCGCCAAGGCCCAGAAGACGATGCCGATGAAGACCCCGAACATGAGCAGCGTGGTCAGGCTGCGCAGCACATTGACATCCATGAGTTGCTCCTGTGCTAAGTCAGGTCACTTGCGCGACGTGCCCATCACCTGCAGGTAGGCGACCACGGCGTCCATCTCGCTACGCCCCTTGACCTCATCGCCGGCCTTGGCGACCTCCTCGTCGGTGTAAGGCACGCCGACGATGCGCAGCGCCTTCAACTTGGGCGCCATGTCGGCCGGGTCGAGCATGCCCTTGTTCAACCAGGTGTAGGCCGGCATGTTGCTCTCGGGCACCAGGTCACGCGGGTTGTTCAGGTGGATGCGGTGCCACTCGTCGCTGTACTTGCCGCCGACCCGGTGCAGGTCGGGTCCGGTGCGCTTGCTGCCCCACTGGAACGGATGGTCGTAGACGAACTCGCCGGCCACCGAGAAACTGCCGTAGCGCAGCGTCTCGGCACGGAAGGGACGGATCATCTGCGAGTGGCAGTTGTAGCAGCCCTCGCGGATGTAGACGTCGCGCCCGGCCAGTTGCAGCGCCGTGTAGGGCTTCAGGCCCTCGACCGGCTGGGTGGTGCTGCGCTGAAAGAACAGCGGCACGATCTCGACCAGGCCGCCGAACAGCACGGCCAGCAGGATCAGCACGATCATCAGGAAGTTGCTGGTCTCGATCTTCTCGTGACCTGAGGGTGCATGGGGTTGAGCCATTGTCTTGTTCTCCTTGAGGTCGGTGTCGTCAGGCGTGCGCCATCACCAGCGGAATCCTGGCCTCGACCGCCTTGCCCGCCATCACCGTCTTGACCGTGTTCCAGCCCATGATCAACATGCCGGTCAGGTAGAGCAGGCCGCCGCCGAGGCGGATGACGTAGAAGGGGTAGGTGGCCTTGACGCTTTCGACGAAGCTGTAGACCAGCGTGCCGTCGGGGTTGACCGCGCGCCACATCAGGCCCTGCATCACGCCGGCGATCCACATCGCAGCGATGTAGAGCACGATGCCGATGGTGGCGATCCAGAAGTGCAGTTCGATGGCGCGGGTGGAATACATCTTCTCGCGGCCGAACATCTTCGGAATAAGGTGATAGAGAGCGCCCATCGAGATCAGCCCGACCCAGCCCAGCGCGCCCGAATGCACATGGCCGACGGTCCAGTCGGTGTAGTGCGACAGCGCGTTGACGGTCTTGATAGACATCATCGGGCCCTCGAAGGTGCTCATTCCGTAGAACGACAGCGAGACGATCAGGAACTTCAGGATCGGGTCGTCACGCAGCTTGTGCCAGGCGCCCGACAGCGTCATGATGCCGTTGATCATGCCGCCCCAACTCGGCGCCAGCAGCACCAGCGAGAAGATCATGCCCACGCTCTGCGCCCAGTCGGGCAGCGCGGTGTAGTGCAGGTGGTGCGGACCGGCCCACATGTAGGTGAAGATCAGGGCCCAGAAGTGGACGATCGACAGCCGGTAGCTGTAGACCGGCCGGCCCGCCTGCTTGGGGATGTAGTAGTACATGATCCCGAGGAAGCCCGCGGTCAGGAAGAAACCCACCGCGTTGTGGCCGTACCACCACTGCACCATTGCGTCCTGCACACCGGCGTAGGCAGAGTAGCTCTTGGTCAGGCTGACGGGGATGGCCGCGCTGTTGACGATGTGCAGCAGCGCCACCGCGATGATGAAGGCACCGAAGAACCAGTTGGCGACATAGATATGGCGGATCTTGCGCGTGCCCACGGTGCCGAAGAAGACGATCGCGTAGGACACCCAGACGACGGCGATCAGCAGATCGATAGGCCATTCGAGCTCGGCGTATTCCTTGCCCTGGGTGAAGCCCAGCGGCAGCGTGACCACCGCGGCCACGACCACCAGATTCCAGCCGATGAAGGTGAACATCGCCAGCGCCGGCATGAACAAGCGGGTCTGGCAGGTGCGCTGCACCACGTGGTAGCTGGTGGCGAACAGCACGCTGCCACCGAAAGCGAAGATCACCGCGTTGGTGTGCAACGGCCGCAAGCGGCCGTAACTCAGCCAGGGGATGCCCGCGAGCATGTCGGGCCAAGCCAGTTCGGCGGCGATGATCACCCCCACCAACATGCCCACGATGCCGTACAGCACGGCCACGAGCGCGAAACCCCGCACCACGGTATCGCTGTAAACGGGTGCACTCACTACGGAGTTGCTTGCCATTGAGACTGCTCCTTCCAGGATTTCAAGACCAAACCGACCCAAACCGACGGACTGTTGCGTCATTGTTCGGGTGGGCCCTGGCGTGATGCTTGATCTCGGTCAACCGGGAAGGTATCGTTCTGCAAAATCCGCTCGCCCTCGCGCTCGACGTCGTCGAATTGCCCACGGTGCAGCGCCCAGCCGAACACACCCAGGATCAGCAGCACCAGCAAGGCCGACATCGGGATCAGCAGATAGAGAATGTCCATGGAGGGAGGTCGACAGCGGGGTAAGAGACAAGGGAGGACGGGCTGTGCCGGGGCCGGTCGTTGGCCGGCTCAGCGCGCCAAGCGCAGCGAATTGACTATGACCAGCAGCGAACTGCAGGCCATTCCCAGGCCGGCGGCCCAGGGTGGCAGCCAGCCCGCCAGCGCCAGCGGAATGCAGGCGCTGTTGTAGGCCGCGGCCCACAGCAGGTTTTGCCGCACCACCCGCATCGTGCGCAGCGCCAGGCGGTGGGCCAGCACCAGATCGCCGAGCCGGCTCGACGCCACCACCGCATCCGCCTGCGCGCGCGCGACCAGGGCACCCTGCCCCATCGCAAACGACACATCGGCGCGCGCCAGCACCGGCGCGTCGTTGATGCCGTCGCCCACCATCGCCACCACCCAGCCGGCGGCCTGGGCTGCCGCCACCTCGGCCAGCTTGCTCTCGGGCGTGGCGCCGCCGATCACGCCGGACACCGCCAGGCGGCGGCCCATGCGCTGCGCGCGCTCGGGCCGGTCGCCGGACAACAACACCACCTCCAGTCCCAGCGAACGCAAGGCCTGCACTGTGGCGATGGCGTCCGGACGCAAGGCCTCGTCGAAATCGAAGCGGGCCACCATACGGCTGTTGCAGGCTAACCAGACCGCGGCGCGGCTGTCCGGCGCCCGCAGCGACGCGTCGTCCGGCGCAACACCGGGGGCGACAAAGCTGGCTCGGCCCAGTTGCCAGCAGCGGCCCTCGGCGTCCTCGGCCTGCAAGCCCTGGCCGGCATGCTCCTGCACCCCGCGCCAGACGACTTCGCGCCTGGCAGACTGGCCTTCCACCTGGGCCGCGGCGGCCACCAGGGCCCGGGACATCGGGTGGGCCGACCAGCCCGCCAACCCAGCGCCGCGCACCAGCAGTTCGGCGTCGCTAAGCTGCTCACCCGCCGTCTCGCCAGGCGCGCCCCCCGCCGAACGCACCAGCCCGCCGTAGTGCAGGTGCTCGTCGGTCACGGTGCCGGTCTTGTCGAGGTAGAAGCGCCGCACCCGCGTCAGCGCTTCCAGCGCATCGAGGCGTTGCAGCAGCACGCCGCGCCGCGCCAGCGCGCTGGTGGCGGCCAGCAGTGCCGACGGTGCGGCCAGCGACAGCGCGCAGGGGCAGGTGACGATCAGCACCGAGACGGCGACCCAGACCGCACGCGACGGGTCGATCACGCTCCATACCGCCGCCGCGCCGGCCGCCAGCACCAGCACCGCCCACAGGAAGGGCCCGGCCCAGCGGTCGGCCGCACGCGCCAGCGCCGGGCGTTGACTCATCGCGTCGCGCATCAGTGCGACGATGGCTTCGAGCCGGGTGTCGGCGCCCACCCGGTCTATGCGCACCGTCACCGGCGCGCCCAGGTTCAGGCTGCCCGCCACCACTGCCGCCCCGCAGGGCTTGGCCACAGCCACACTCTCGCCGGTGAGCAGCGACTCATCGGCCCGGGTGTCGCCCTCGATCACCGCACCGTCGGCCGGAAAGGCCTGGCCCACCGGCACCCGCACCCGGTCGCCTGGGGCCAGGCGCTGCACGCTGACCACCTCGACCTGGTCGCGCAAGTCCAGCCTCAGCGCCATCTCGGGCATGCCCGCCAACGCGGCCTCCAGCACCTGGGCCACCCGGTGGCGGGCGCGTGTCTCGAGCAGGCGGCCGGTCAGCAGGAAACTGACGAACATCGTCAGCGAGTCGAAATACACCTCCCGTCCGAACGCGCCGTCCGGCGCGAAGGTGGCTCCGCTGCTGGCGACGAAGGTGACGAGAATGCCCAGCGCCACCGGCACGTCCATGCCGATGCGGCGCGCCTTCAGGCTGCGCCAGGCGCCACCCAGAAAGGGCCCGGCCGAAAACACCATCACCGGCAGCGTCAGCAGCCAACTGCCCCAGTTCAGCAACTGGCGCAGGTCGGGCGCCAGTTCGCCGGGGCCCGCCACATAGCTGGGCGTGGCCATCATCATCACCTGCATCGCACAGAAGGCCGCGACGAACAAAGCCCAGATCGCCGCCCGGTGCTCGAGTTTGCGGGCTTCGCGCGCGTCGAGCGCGATATCGGGCATCGCGTCGTAGCCGGCAGCGCGGACCGCGGCGATCAGGCTGGCGACGCGGGTGCGCTGCGGGTTCCAGCGCACCCGGGCGCGCTCGCCGGCGGCGCTGACCGTGGCCTCCAGCACCCCGTCCAGCCGGGACAGCGCCTGCTCGATCAGCCCGGCGCAGGCTGCGCAGTGCATGCCGGTGATGCGCAGCGACGAGTCGGCGATGCGCTCACCGCCGGCACCCGCGCTGTAGCGCGTGAAGCGCCGCTGCTCGACCGGATCGTCCAGCACTGCCAGTTCGTTCGCCGATGCGTCAAGCGCAAGCGGCGGAATCAGGCTGGCGGGGACGGCAGGGGTGGGGGGCGGGGGAGACATGGTGAAATGGCGTCAGGCGCGCCGAACCGGCAGCAGAAGACCCAGCCTGTCCGGCTGGCGGGCAGCGTTAATCTAGTGGTCTCCCCGAGGTTCCAACATGATCTATGTCAAGACGATGATCCCGCTCAGGCGCTCGATGCACAAGGCGCTGGGCGCGCTGGCCCTGGTATTGGCCGGCCTGGCCAGCCCCCACGCGGCGGCGCAAGTGCCGGACGAGCAGCCTCAGCGGCTGCAGGCCATCACGCTGGGGGCGGGCATGCACAACATCCATGCCGAGTTGGCGATCACCCCCGAGCAGCGGCAGAAAGGCCTGATGTACCGGCGCGACCTGGCCAGCCACGAGGGCATGCTGTTCGTCTTCGAGGCGGCGCAGTCGCAGTGCTTCTGGATGCGCAACACCCCCACGCCGCTGACCATCGCCTTCATCGCCGACGACGGCAGCATCGTCAATCTGGCCGACATGAAGCCCTTCGACGAAGCCTCGCACTGCTCGACCCAGCCGGTGCGCTATGTGCTGGAGATGAACCAGGGCTGGTTTGCCAAGCGCGGCATCAAGCCCGGCTTCAAGCTCAGCGGCGCGCCCTTCAAGCCCTGATCGGCGGCGCCAAAAAACAAACGGGCCACATGCCTGGGCATAGGGCCCGGTGACCGGGTCAATCCAACCGGGTCAATCCCGCCCGATCAGGCGAAGTTGGCGGCCGCGAAGTCCCAGTTCACCAGCGCGCTGAGGTAGGCCTCGACGAACTTGGGACGGGCGTTGCGGTAGTCGATGTAGTAGGCATGCTCCCAGACGTCGAGCGTCAGCAGCGGCTTGTCGGCGCCGGTCAGCGGCGTGGCGGCATTGCTGGTGTTGGCCAGATCGACCGAGCCATCGGCCTTCTTGACCAGCCAGGTCCAGCCCGAACCGAAATTTCCCACCGCGCTCTTGGTGAAGGCTTCCTTGAAAGCGGCGTAGCTGCCCCACTTGGCGATGATCGCCGCGGCCAGCGCGCCGGTCGGCTCGCCGCCACCGGCCGGCTTCATGCTGTTCCAGAAGAAAGTGTGGTTCCAGACCTGGGCAGCATTGTTGAAGATCGGACCGGCAGACTTCTTGATGATCTCTTCCAGCGACAGGCCGGCAAACTCGGTGCCGCCGATCAGGTTGTTCAGGTTGGTGACATAGGCCTGGTGGTGCTTGCCGTAGTGGTACTCGAAGGTCTCGGGCGAGATATGCGGCAGCAGCGCTTCGGTGGCGTACGGCAGGGTGGGCAGGGTGAAGCTCATCGGGGGTTGTCCTTGCAGGGCGGCGCGCTCGGGCGCCTGGGTTGCAGAAATCGGCAGTCGCAATGACCAATATCGACCATTCAACATTGTAGGCAGCGGCCTGCGCCTGCGCCGAGCGGGGGCTTGCCCGGCCGGGCACGGGTCAGCGCGCCGTCAATGAGTCAGCCTGCGCCGGTCCGGGCAACCGATTCATCCACCCCGGCCGCTCCGAGCGTGACCCCCAGCACACGCACCTCGGCGCGACCATCGGCCCATTGCGCGCTCAGCAGCGTGTCGGGCTGCAAGCCGGCGGCGTGGGTCACCGGCCGGCCGCTGCCGTCAGCCAGCCAGGCATAGCCGCGCGCCAGCACCTGGTGCGGGTCGCTGGCGGCCAGCCGCAGCGTCAGCAGCGCCAGCCGTTCGGCCTGCCGTTGGCGCTGCTGGCGCTGAGCGGCGCGAAGGCGTTGCGCCAGTTCGTCGAGCCTGCGCTGCTGGCCGTCCAGCAACTGGTGCAGCGCCGCGTGCTGGCGGGCCTGCAGGGCGTCCAGCCGCGCCGACTGCTGGGCCAGCAGACGCGCCGGCCGGCCCATTTGCAGCGTCAGCCGGTCCAGCCGCTGGCCCAGCTGGTCGAGGCGGCGCTGAACCGCCCGCCTCAGGGTCTGCGCCAGCGCCTGCAGCCGGGCCAGCGCCTCGACGCGCAGGGGCGCGACGAGTTCGGCAGCGGCGGTCGGTGTGGGCGCGCGCAGGTCGGCCGCCAGCTCGGCCAGCGTGATATCGGTCTCATGGCCCACGCCGCACACCAGCGGGATGGGGCAGGCCGCCACCGCCCGCACCACGGCCTCGTCGTTGAAGGCCCACAAGTCTTCCAGCGAGCCCCCGCCACGGCAGACGATCAGCGTATCCACCTCGGCGCGCCGGCCCGCCAGTTCGATCGCCGCAACCAGCTGCGCCGGCGCTTCCGGGCCCTGCACCAGGCTGGGGTAGACCACGACGCCGACCTGCGGCGCGCGCCGGGCGATGGCGCTCAGCACGTCGTGCAGCGCCGCCGCGCCCAGCGAGGTGACCACCCCCACCGCCCGCGGGTAGGCCGGCAGCGGCCGCTTGCGCGAGGCGTCGAACAGCCCAGCCACCGCCAGCCTGGCCTTAAGGCGCAGGAACAACTCGTAGAGTGAGCCCGCACCCAGCCGCTGCATCGCCTCGACCACGCACTGCAGCTCACCGCGCGACTCGTAGACCGTGATGCGGCCGCGCAACTCCACCTGGTGACCATCGGCCGGCAGGAAGTCGAGCAGGCCGGCAGAGCGCCGGAACATCGCGCAGCGCAGCAGCGCGGCCTGGCCGTCGCTGTCCTTGAGCGTGAAGTAGCAGTGGCCGCTGGCCGCGCGGGTGAAACCCGACAACTCACCCCGCACCGTCACCGCGCCGAGCCGCGCCGCCAGAGCATCGGACACCGCCAGCAGCAGCCCGGCCACGCTCCAGGCGCGCGACGCAGGCACCATGCCCGGGGTGTCAACGATCGCCATCAGCTCGCCCCGGACCGGCTGCAACAGGCTGCGACAAGCCCCTGGCCGAGGGATTTCCACCGCACGCCCGACCTGTCGCCGGCCCTGTCAACGATCCGTAACCGATCTGTCTCATTCGTGCAAGTGATTGATTTCTTAAGGAATTCAGCTGCCCAAAAAACGGGCAATCCAAGGAAACACACCGGAAACCGTGGGCTTGCCGATTCTGGCAAGCGCTTACCCACAAACTTATCCACAGTTCCGGTGGATTGTCCGAACCGGCCAAAGGACACCGTCTCGGCGGGTGGGCCTGACGCCGCCGGAAGCCCATGCCGGGGCCATAATCCGCAACCATGACGCGGCCAGCCGTACGCGTCGTTTCCCGCCTGCCGCGCCGCGGCAGCCTCACCCGAACACCCCCAGAGGCCCTCGTTGCTGTCGATCATACAAGCCGCTGGTTGGCCGATCTGGCCCCTGATGCTGTGCTCCGTCGTGGGGCTGGCGCTGGTCATCGAGCGGCTGGCGAGCCTGCGTTCACGGCGCATCGTGCCGCCCACCTTGCTCGACGAGGTGCTGGCAGTCAGCCGCACCAGCCTGCCGGCGATGGACGTGGTCACCAAGCTGGCCGATAACTCGGTGCTGGGCCAAGTGCTGGCCGCTGGCCTGCGGGCGGTGATCGTCGAGCCGCGCATCACCGAGCGCACGCTGCGACAGACCTTCGAGAGCGCAGGGCGTGCCGCCGCACAGCAACTCGAGCGCTACCTCAACGCGCTGGGCACGATCGCTGCCGCGGCGCCGCTGCTCGGCCTGCTGGGCACGGTGGTGGGCATGATCGAGATCTTCGGCTCGCAGGCCCCGACCGGCGCGGCCAACCCGGCGGCGCTGGCGCATGGCATCTCGGTGGCGCTGTACAACACCGCCTTCGGCCTGATCATCGCGATCCCGTCGCTGATGTTCTACCGCTACTTCCGCGGCCTGGTCGAGCAGCACCTGCTGGCGCTGGAGCAAGCCGCCGAACGCCTGGTGCCGCACCTGATGCGCTTCGCCGTGCGCAGCACCCCGCCGGCGCCTTGAGTCGCCGCCCCCGCCATGAAATTCCGCCGCCGCCGCGTCGAAGAGCCCGAGATCAACCTGATCCCGTTCATCGACGTGCTGCTGGTGGTGCTGATCTTCCTGATGCTGTCGACCACCTACAGCCGCTACTCCGAGCTGCAGATCAACCTGCCGACGGCCGACGCCGAACGGCTCAAGGAGCGGCCGGGCGAGATCCTGGTCACGGTGTCGGCCGACGGCCGCTACGCCGTCAACCGCAGCCCGCTGGACGGCCGCAGCCTCGAACTGCTGACCGCGGCGCTGCAGAGCGCCGCAGGCACGGCTGGCAACACCGCGGTGGTGATCGTCTCGGCCGATGCGCTGACGCCGCACCAGTCGGTGATCAACGTGCTGGACGCGGCACGGCGCGCCGGCCTGCCCCGGCTGACCTTCGCCACCCAGCTGCCTGGTGACGGGTCGTCGCGCTGACGACGGCATGGCCGGCGCGACCGGCGGCCGGGTTGCCCGCCAGATCTCCCGCATGATGACGGCGCTGAGAGCATGGGTCACGGCGCAGTGGCAAGACCGAACGCGCAGTCTGGCCGCGCGCCTGCTGCAGCCGCTGTCCTGGCTGTACGCCGCGCTGGCCGACGGGCATGCTGCGCTGTACAGGCTCGGCCTGCGCCGTGCCCAGTCGGCCCCGGTGCCGGTACTGGTGGTGGGCAACCTGGTGGCTGGCGGCGCCGGCAAGACGCCCACCGTGATCGCGCTGGTCGGCCTGCTGCGGCGCCAGGGCTGGACTCCGGGCGTGATCTCGCGCGGCCACGGCCGACAAAGCGGCGACCTGGTTGACGTGACCCGCGCCAGCAGCGCGGCCGATTGTGGCGATGAGCCGCTGCTGATCCACCTGCGCACTGGCGCGCCGGTGGCCGTGGGCGCGGACCGGGTGGCCGCGGCCCGGGCGCTGTGCGCGGCCCACCCCGCGGTCGACATCCTGGTGGCCGACGACGGCCTGCAGCACCACCGCCTGAAGCGCGACATGGCGCTGCTGGTCTTCGACGAGCGCGGCGCGGGCAACGGCCTGCGCCTGCCGGCCGGCCCCCTGCGCCAGGCCCTGCCGTCGGCCGTGCCGGCGCACAGCCTGGTGCTGTACAACGCGCCGCGGCCCAGCACCGCGCTGCCCGGGCTGACCGGCCGGCGCCGGCTGGCCGGGGTGCTGCCGCTGGCCGCCTGGTGGCAAGGCCAGACCACTGAGAACGCGCAATGCGCCGACGGTGGCTGGGCCGCGCTGCGTGGCCGTCGCCTGCTGGCCGCGGCCGGCCTGGCGCGACCCGAGCCCTTCTTCGCGATGCTCGAAGCCCACGGCCTGCAGATCGACCGCCTGCCGCTGGCCGACCACCATCGCTTCGCCCCCCTGCCCTGGCCGGACGGCACGGCCGACGTCATCGTCACCGAAAAAGACGCCGTCAAACTGCCGCCGGCCAGCGTAGGCGGCGTCCGGGTCTGGGTGGCGACGCTAGACTTCCAGCCCGAGCCCGCCTTCGACAAGGCCTTGCGTGCCCTGTGCGCGCCCTTCAGACCCCACCATGAGCCTTGACCATAGACTGATCTCCCTGCTGGTGTGTCCCTTGTGCAAGGGCCCGCTTCAACTGGCCCGCGACGCGCAATCACTGCCCTCCGAGCTGCAGTGCCCGGCCGACCGGCTGGCCTTCCCGATCCGGGACGGCATCCCGGTGATGCTCGAATCCGAGGCCCGGGTGATGGAAGCCTACCCCGCCCCGCCACCCAGCCCACTCTGAACCGCCCATGGGTTTCACGGTCCTGATCCCGGCACGCCTGGCCAGCAGCCGCCTGCCCGACAAGCCGCTGGCCGACATCGCCGGCCTGCCGATGGTGGTGCGGGTGGCGCAGGCCGCCGGCCGCAGCGGCGCGCTCAAGGTGGTGGTGGCGGCCGACTCGCAATCCATTGTCGACGCCTGCCTGGCGCATGGCTGCGCCGCCTTGCTGACCCGCGCAGACCACCCCAGCGGCAGCGACCGGCTGGCCGAGGCCTGCGCGCTGCTCGGGCTGGACGGCGACGACCTGGTCGTCAACGTGCAGGGCGACGAGCCGCTGATCGCCCCCGGGATGATCGACGCCTGCGCCGGACTGCTGCGCCAGCGCCCCGACTGCGTGATGGCCACCGTGGCGCATGCGATAGCCGACCTGGCCGAGTTCAGCAACCCGAACGTCGTCAAGGTGGTGCTCGACGCGGCCGGCCGGGCGCTCTACTTCTCGCGCGCGCCCATCCCCTGGTGGCGCGACGGCTTTGCCGACGGCATGCATGCGCTGCCCAGCACACCAGCGCCACTGCGCCATGTCGGGCTGTATGCCTACCGTGCCGGGTTTCTGCGGCGCTTTCCCAGCCTCGGCGTGGCGCCGCTGGAGACCGTGGAATCGCTGGAGCAATTGCGGGTGCTGTGGCATGGCGAGCGTATCGCCGTGCATGTCAGCGACGAGCGGCCCGGTCCTGGGGTGGACACGCCAGAGGATCTGGCGCGGGTGCGGGCGATCTTCGCCGCGCCTTGAGGCCGGCGGCCGCGCCCGGGCTGCGGGTCTGCCCCCATCCCGGCGTCAGCTTGGCGCAGGCCCTCGCGTGCTATTCTCGAAAACAGATTCGTTCCGTCGCCCAGGGCTGGCGCGGCGGCGGGCAGCAGCCATGATCCACACAAAATGACGAGGCACGGATGAGACTGATTCTGTTGGGGGCGCCCGGCGCCGGCAAAGGCACGCAGGCAGCCTATATCTGCCAGAAGTTCGGCATCCCGCAAATCTCCACCGGCGACATGCTGCGTGCCGCCGTCAAGGCCGGCACCGCGATGGGCCTGGCGGCCAAGCAAGTGATGGACGCCGGCGGCCTGGTCAGCGACGAGATCATCATCGGCCTGGTCAAGGAGCGCATCGCGCAAGCCGATTGCGCCAACGGTTTCCTGTTCGACGGCTTCCCGCGCACCCTGCCGCAAGCCGACGCGATGAAGGCGGCCGGCGTCAAGCTCGACCTGGTGCTGGAGATCGACGTGCCCGATGAAGCCATCATCGAGCGCATGAGCGGGCGCCGGGTGCACCCGCCCTCGGGCCGCACCTACCATGTCAAGTTCAACCCGCCCAAGGTGGCCGGCAAGGACGACATCAGCGGCGAAGACCTGGTACAGCGCGACGACGACGCCGAGACCACGGTGCGCAAGCGCCTGGACGTCTACCAGAGCCAGACCCGGCCGCTGGTCGACTACTACGCGTCCTGGGCCGCTTCCGGCGATGGCCAGGCCCCGCGCTACGCCCGCATCCTCGGCCTGGGCAGCGTCGACGAGATCACCGCACGCGCAATGGCCGCGCTGCAGGGCTGAGCACGGCAGGCCCCGGCTCGGGGACTGTCCCGCCCACGGACACCAACGGCCACCGCAAGTGGCCGTTTTTTTTGAGGTCGGCCGCAGCGGCCGGCACCACCCCTTCAAGGAGAAACAAATGGACATCGCAGGCAAGGTTTTCATCGTCACCGGCGGCGCATCGGGCCTGGGCGAAGGCACGGCCAGGATGCTGGTGCGCGAAGGCGCCAAGGTCGTCATCGCCGACCTGCAGGCCGAACGCGGCCAGGCGCTGGCGACTGAGCTCGGCGGCCCCGAGCACGCGGCCTTTGTTCGCTGCGACGTCAGCCAGGAGGCCGACGGCCGCGCCGCGGTGGCCCAGGCGCAGGCGATGGGGCCGCTGTTCGGCCTGGTCAACTGCGCCGGCATCGCGCCGGCCGTCAAGACCTTGGGCAAGGACGGCGCGCATGCGCTGGACGTGTTTGCCAAGACCATCACCGTCAACCTGATCGGCAGCTTCAACATGATCCGCCTGGCGGCTGAGGCGATGGGCGCCAACACGGCCGAGCCCACCGGCGAGCGCGGGGTGCTGATCAGCACCGCCAGCGTGGCCGCCTACGACGGCCAGATCGGCCAGGCGGCCTATGCCGCCAGCAAGGGTGGCGTGGTCGGCATGACGCTGCCGATCGCGCGCGACCTGGCACGCAACGGCATCCGCAACATGACCATCGCGCCGGGCATCTTCGGCACGCCGATGTTGTTCACCATGCCGCAGGCCGTGCAGGACGCGCTGGCCGCCGGCGTGCCCTTCCCCAGCCGGCTCGGCACGCCGGGCGACTACGCCAAACTGGTCAAGCACATCATCGAGAACGACATGCTCAACGGTGAGGTGATACGGCTGGACGGGGCGATCAGGCTGGCGCCGAAGTGAGGGCTACGCGCCAGGTTCGACCCACTGCCGAAGTGAGCCGTGAAACGCATAGTCGGCCCCGCCCGGTTGCGCCCTCATAATTCCGAGCCATGCGCATCACCCCTCAGGAAGCCGCCGCCATACGCCGTGTTGCCGCCGAGGTGGCGGGGCCCGCTGCACGGGTGCTGCTGTTCGGGTGGCGCACGCGCGAGGACTTGCGCGGGGGTGACATCGACCTGTTGATCGAAATGTCCGAACCCACGGCCGACAAGTTGTCGGTTTCGCTGCGCACCGGTGCCAGGCTCCAGTTCGAGATCGGCGAACGAAAGATCGATGTGCTGGTCACTGATCCGCAGACTCAGGAAACGCCGCTGATCCGTGCCGCGCGCCGGGAAGGCATCCCCCTGTGACGCGTCTTGCCCCGCTGCGCCAGCCACCCAGCGAGAAGCTGCGCTTCCTGGCTGAAACCGTGGTGGCCGAGGCGGTGCTGCTGGCGGCTCACCCGGCTGGACGCCAGCGTCAAACCAGCCTGACGAAGCGTCCGTAGCGCTTGAGCGTTGCGTCGGCCGTCAGCAGCGTCAACTTGTCTTCCATCGCCTGCGCCACCAGCAAGCGATCGAACGGATCGCGGTGCACCCAAGGCAAGGTCGCGACGCGAATCAGGTGAGACGCGTTGATCGGCAGTTCGACAAAACCCTCGGCCAGCAGCGCCCGGTGAAAAAGACCCGGGTCGACCGAGAAGTCGGTCCGGCCCAGCGATGTCTTGATGGCGACCTCCCACACCGTGGCCAGACTGAACAGCAGCGGCGTTTCGCGCGACTGCAGCGTCTTGGCGGCCTTGGCCGACAGACGAGCCGGCTCGAAAGCGGCCCAAAGAAGCAAGTGGGTGTCAACCAGCAGCATCGCAGGGCTCAGCGGTCGGGACTGAACATGGCGTCGATGTCGCTGGCAAACGCCGTCTTCACATCGGCCTGTATGACGCCCTGCCCGGCGAGGAAACCGAGTTCGCGCTCGGCAGGCAGCGCCTCGATAGGCACGACCCTCACCATGGGCTTGCCCGCCTTGGCGATGACGAACTCCCGGCCCTTGGATGCCTGCTCGACCAAGCGCGACAGATGGGTCTTGGCTTCGTGGATATTGACGGTGACAGTCATGACGGCTCCGGTGGGTCAAGTCGAATGGACTAAGTCCAGTATAGGGGTGGAATAGGCGCCAGCCGGACACATGGCACATCCGTCGGTGGACGCTTTGGCGCGCCGAGGACGCCAACGGCTTGTTCGCGCTACGCGCAGCGCTGCCGCGAAACCCGCTCAGCGAAGCGCTGTTTGCATTCGAGCGCAGCATTGGCCACCCGACCGGTTGCCAGGGCGCGCTGCTGCAGCCGACCGGACGCGCCAGCCAACAGCGCCAAACGGGTCGAGCACATGGTCGAGAACGACAGGCTCAACGGCGAGGTGATACGGCTGGACGGGGCGATCAGGCTGGCGCCGAAGTGAGGCGCGGCGCGGCGGGCGGGTGGGCCTGCCGCTGTGTGATCACTTGCCGTTGTCGCGGTTGGCGTTGGTGCCGCGCAGGCTGGATTCGAGCGCGTCCTTGTCCACATCGCGGGCTCCGGTGCCGCCCTGACCACGGCGCGCCAAGTTGCTGCCGGTCTGCAGATCGGCTTGCTGCTTGACACCCTGGACCTCGCCAGCGATGTAGGGGACATTGGCGCAAGCCGACAGCGCCGTCAACGACGTCAACAGAACCCGCAGCGTGATCGACTGCAGTGCCTGCGTGCAAACCTGGTTCATGCCATTCTCCGAATCGTCAGACATCCGGCATCGCGATGCCGAAAAAAAGCCGGGCCGCCCCGAAGGCGGCCCGGCACAGATCGTCAAGCCTTCAGGTCAATCAGAAGAACTTGTACTTCAGGCGCAGGTAGTAGGCGCGGCCCAACGGGTTGGTCCACTGCGCGTCGTAACCGACCTGGAAGTTGACACTGGTCCGCGATGACGGCGGATCGGTGTTCAGGATGTTCTTCACGCCCAGCACCACGTCCAGGTTCTTGATGCCCTTCCAGCCCAGTTGTCCGTCCCACAGCGAGTAGGAGCCGACATCACGTTCGGCCGGGTAGTTCGCGCCCACCGCCAAGGGATCGGTGTAGTCCTTGTAGCCCGACGTGAAGTTGTTGGTCAACGAGGCATTCCAGGGGCCCGTGCTGTAGGCGAAGGTCAAGGCATGGCGCCACTTCGGCGTCGGTCCGAAGTCCTTGTAATTGCCGATGTCGCTGACTTCCGCCGCACCCTTGTACTGGTAGCCGTGCTTGGTGTAGAGCGTGCCGTCGAAGTTGACACCGGCCGTACCCGACGAATCCAACTTCAGCTTGTACTGGAGGTTGAAGTCCAGTCCGGCGGCGAAGAACTTGCCGGTGTTGTCGTAGGGCAGGTAGATATAGGCGATCGGGAAGGCCGGGTTCTGGCTCCCCTTGTAGACGCCAGCGCCGTTGGTGTTGTCATAACCACCTGGGAAGGCCGCCGGATCGTAGCGGTAGATGTTGTCCTTGAACTGAGCCGGGCTGCTCATGACCTGGATCTCGGACTTCTGCAAGATCGAGTCGGTTATGGACAAGTCCCAGTAGTCGACCGATCCGCTCAAGTTGGCCATCGGCGAGAACACCAGGCCCAGCGAGTACTGGGTGGACTTTTCGGGCTTGAGGTTCTTGCTGCCCTCCAGCGCCGTGACTTGCTGGATGTCGCACTCGTCTTGCAGCGAACCGACCTTGTTGTTGATAGGCACACCGTTCGGGCAGCGGATCGGGTCGCTCCAGTTGGCGCTGGTGTTGTTGCCTATGGTCAGCGGACGAAGGTTCTCGTACAGCGTCGGGGCGCGGTAGCCTTGGCCGTACGAACCACGCACCAGCAGTTCCTTCATCGGCTGGAATCGCAGGCTGGCCTTGGGGCTGATGTTGTTGAACGAGGTGCCGAAGCCGTTCTTGTAATCGTCGTAGCGCGCCGCCAGCGTCAGGTCCAGGCTCTTGACGATAGGGATGTTGAACTCGGTGAACAGGCCCATCACCTTGCGGTCGCCAGTGACGCTGGGGATGGGGCCGGACCCGCCGACTTCGTCACCCGATTCCAGCACCGGGTACGAGGTCTGTGCCAGTGTTTCCTTGCGGTAGGAGAAGCCCGCGGCAAAACCCACCGGGCCGGCCGGCAGCGTGAAGATGTCCCGGCTGACGCGGACGTCGAACTCCACCGACTTGCCGGTGGCGCTCTGCTCGGGGCCGGTCAGCAGCGCGCTGTTGAGTTTGGCCAGGCTGGTCGCATCCTGCGAGCCGAAGACGTTGATCTCGCCGGAAGCCACCAGCGGCGTCAACGCGGCGTAGCTGAACTTGCCGGGGCCGAAGGAGATCGTGCCGTTGCTCTTGGAGGCGGTCAGCGCGGTCTCGTAATCCCAGCCGAACAGCGTGCCCTTGGCACCGACCAGGAAGCGGTCCATCGTGTCGTCGGTCAGGTCGGTGCGGCCGCCGCCGGCGTTGGTGCGCCAGGTGCCCGAAATATCACCGGTCGGAGTCACAACGAGATCGGCGGCCAACACCTCCTTGGCCGCGGCAACATGACCATCAGGGTACTTGAACCCGGCCTGCACCGTCATGCCCTTGGGCAGCGTGATCGACTTCGGGTAGAAACGGCCCGCCAGCGGGTAGGTCATCGTCTTGGTATACGGTGCCGGCGAGTAGGTCGAGACCAGATGGTTCTTGGTGTGAACTGCCTCGGCAAACAACTGGTTGTCGGCATCGAGTTGAAGCACTCCACGCGCGATCAGGTTGTCGTGCTTCTGCTCCGGAATCAGGTCGATGTACTTGACGTAATCGGTACCGCAGTTGTTGGCATTGACCACCACCAGCGCGAATTCCGGGTTGTTGCAGCCGTTGAAACGGAAGGGGTTGACCGTCGGGCCGACGCTGTTGCCCTTGCCGCCGTAGCCATTGCCCAGCGTGTCGACGAAATTCAGGTTGGGCACACCGTTGCGGGTCGAGGCCTTGTTGATGCCCAGGTCAGGCCGGACGGCCGTGCTGGCAAAGCTGCGCTCCTTGGCCTTGAGCGCATCGGTCGTCTCGGTGCTGCCACTGATCAGGATATTGAAGCCCTGGGTGGCCAGGTCGCCGATGCCGCCAGTGATGTTGGCCGAACGGGTTTCACCACCGCCTTGGGCCACCTTGGTCGCGTAGCCCGAGACTTCCAGCCCGGTGTAGTCCTTGCGCAGGATGAAGTTGATCACCCCGGCCACTGCATCGGCACCGTAGATGGCCGAGGCGCCGTCGCGCAGCACTTCCACCCGTTCGACCGCCGACAACGGGATCGAATTCAGGTCGACCGGCGAATTGCCGAAGGCGTAGTTCGCGACACGGCGGCCGTTCAGCAGCACCAGCGTGTACTTGGCACTCAGACCCCGCAGCGCGGCCGACGAGGCATTGCCGGTCGAGCCAATGTTGCTGGCGACCACCAGACCGCCGAACACCGACGGGATCTGCGCGACCAGATCCTGCGCCGTGGTGGCGCCACTGCGATCGATGTCGGCGCGGGTGATGACGGTGACGGGGAGCGCGGTCTCGGAATCGGCGCGTTTGATCGACGAGCCGGTGATCTCGACCCGCTGCGTGGCTTGCGCCAGCACCCCGGCAGACACCAAGCTGCCGACGGTCAGCGCGACCGCCATGCTGATTTTGGATCTCTTGAACATGGAAATTCCTCTGGCAAAGAAAGGTTGATCTTTGAAAATCATCAGACGCCTGGGCCCGCCACCCGGATTCTTGAACCCGGCATGACAGGCAGAGCGCCGCATGTCATTTCATTGTCATATCAAGCCCACGATCGACCCTGCTAGGGAAACCCTTGCCGGTGCGCGCGGCACAGGTCGCTTGCCACACTTTGGGGCGCAACCGCACCGAGTTCGGTCGGAAAACCCATTGCCGACAGGGCCTTAGACCGTAATCTGCACGCTCGCAGTGCATCGGCCACGACGCCATCTAGTCAGCGCCGACTAATCGGCCGATGGACTAGCGTTGGTTGCCGGCAACACCTGTCGGTCCGCCGACCCGTTGCGCTACCGAGGATCATCAAGTGCGAAACATGGCGAGCCGGAGGACGCGGCGTCGCGGACAGCGCGCAGTGATCCTGCTTGGCATGAACCCGCGTCACCCCTGCCACCGCAAGCGCCCCGCAGACTTGGCGAAGCCCGCGCAGCGTCAATGCCGCATGCGCGCCGCTTCAACGCCGATTCAACGCCGCTTGTTGCGCCGCCCCGGCGCGACCGGCACATCGGCCAGCGCCTCCATCATCAACATCATCTCGAAGGCATCGGGCTCGTCGTCATCCGCTTCGGGCAGCGCCAGCGCGTTGATGACCGTGCGGCGCAGGGCCGGGTCGCGCAGCAGCACGGTGTCCTGCTCGATGGCCTGGGCGCATTGCCGCAGATCGGCAAGCTGCTGCGTCAAGCTGGCGTCGACGGCGGCCGGCGTCGGCAGGCGGCTACCCGGACCCAGAGCCATGCGGTAGGGCTCGACCAGGGCCCCCACTTCCTGCAGCAGCAGATCGAGTTGCTCGCGCAGCACCTGGTTGTAGTGCGCCAGCCTGGCCTCGGGCAGGTTGGCAAGGTGCTGGCCGTCGATCTGCTCCAGATCGAGCTGCATGGTCAGCAAACCCAGCAGATCGTTGTGCTGGTAGGCCTGGTTGGCCTGCTGCATCAGCCGGGTCTTGCGCTCGCGCTCGGTGGCGTCGGTCTCGCGGTCCGGGTGCAGCGCGCTGGCCAGCTTGCGGAAAACCTCGCGAACCGACTGGCCGGCCTGATGGGCTGCGGCTTGCTGGCGCTGGCGCGCCGCCTCGGCCCGGCGGCCCGGGGCAGCACCGGCCTGTTGCCCGGCCTCGGCCTGGCCGGCCAGGTGTTGCGCGGCGTGCCGCAACAGTTCGTCCATCGTTTCGGCCTGGTGGCCCTTGAACGCGTCCTCACCCAGCACCTGGCTGAACATTGCCTCGGCGCCGGCCAGGTCGGCCTGCAGCAGGTCGGCATGCGCGACATCGCTGTAGCGGTCGAACAAGGCCTCGACCTCGGCATCGGGGCCCTCCTCCAGCAGCAGACTGGCCAGATGCGGGATCCAGGCGGCCAGTTTGCGGCGCTGGGTCTTGGCCAAGCGCGGCGTGGCTGGCGGGGCCAGCAGCAACTCATCGAGCAGCAGCACCAGCGCGCGCCGGGCGGCGCGCAACTGCGCCTCCAAGGGCGCCATCTCGGTGGCCAGGCGCTGGCGGTAGCGCGGCTCGAAGTCCTGCCATTGGGCCAACAGCACGCGCTGCTGCCCGATCTGACCAATCAGGCGGTTGAAGGCGCGCTGGGCCTTGCTTTGCGCCGCCGCCGGGGTCGGGATGGCCAGGACGGCCTGGCCCGCCTGCACGGTGGGCTGGGGCCCGTCGAACAGCGCGCGCTGGGTGGGATCGGTAGCGCCCGGTCGGGCAGAAGCAGGTTTGCGCATGGTTGGGCGGCGTGTTGGGGAGAGTGGCCATCGCCTGGACGAGCGACGCGATCAGCGATTTTGCCCGTAGCCTCGCGCCAGCCTGAGGTCACGAGGCCCGGATGCCCGGCACGGCACAGTCGTGAAGGGGCGGTCCCGGCGGGCTGGCTACACTGGACCGATGCGGCTGACCGACGACGAAAAGCATGACATCGCGCGGGCTGCGGCAGCCGTTTTGCCACCCGGGTAGCGGGTCTGCCTGTTCGGCTCGCGCGTCGACGATGCCAGGCGCGGCGGTGACTTGGACCTGCTGGTGGAAATACCAGAGCTGCGGTCCGCTGACGACATCGTCCGCCTGCGCAGCCTGTTCACCGCCCAGCTCTACCGCAGCATGGGCGAGCGGCGGATAGACATCGTGATGACGGGACCGGGTGCCGACGACCGCCTGATCGTTGCCGAAGCCCGCCGCCAGGCGGTGGAGCTGGTGCGGACATGAGCGATGAGTGACCAAGGCGGTCGGCGGTCGGCGACAAAATGCCTCCTGCCTATACTCATGCCATGCGCTTGAGTCCCTCTGCACGCAGCACCATTCGAGACACGGTTCGGTCGGTGATCGGACCCGATGCCACCGTGCGCCTGTTTGGCTCGCGCACGGATGACGAGGCCCGTGGCGGCGACATCGATCTGCTGGTGGAGTCGAACCAGGTCATAGCCCAGCCGGCGCTGGTGAGCGCCCGCCTCGGCGCTCGCCTGCAACTGGCGTTGGGCGACCAGAGAATCGACGTGGTGATCGCCGCACCCAACCTGCCAGAACAATCCATCCACAGCATCGCGCGCGCTACCGGGATCATGCTGTGACCGGATCGCCGGGCTTGGCACCGCGACTGCAACACCTGGCTGAGGTCGTGCTGCGCGAAGCCACCCACCTGCTGGCGACCGATAGCCGGCTCTTCAGCCGGGGTCTTGGAACGGCCGAAGTGATTGGCCTCGCGGCGGACGAAGATCTGGCCGAACGGGTCGATGCCTTTGTGGCCCGCTTCGGTCGCTTGCAGGACACGCTGGGTGCGGCCTTGTTGCCGCGGCTGCTAAACGCCTTGTTGGAGCCGACCGGCACGGTTCTCGACAACCTGAACCGGGCCGAGAAGCTGGGATGGGTGAGGTCCGCAGCCGACTGGGCCAGTCTGCGCCAACTGCGCAATCGAATGGTGCATGACTATGTCAGCGACGCCGCAGCCCTGGCCGATGCGCTCAACGCAGCCCATGGCGGCGTACCCGACCTGGTGGCCGCGGCCCAGGCGATGGCAGGCCGGGTGAACACCTTGCTGGCGGCGGCCCCGGCCGCCCCGCCTGCAGCTGCGCCGCTCTGACGCGCCTGCGCCCGAGATAAGCCGCATATACCCCTCACATCCGCGGCACCGCCGCCAGCAGGGTGCGGGTGTAGTCGTCCGTCGGCCGCATCAGGATGTCGGCGCAATCGCCCTGCTCGACGACGCGGCCGGCGCGCATCACCGCCACCCGGTCGGCTATGTACTCGACCACCGCGATGTTGTGGGTGATGAAGAGGTAGCTGACGCCGAGTTCGCGTTGCAACTCGCGCAGCAGGTTCAGGATCTGGGCCTGCACCGACACGTCCAGCGCCGAGGTCGGCTCGTCGCAGACGATCAGTCGCGGCTGCACCGCCAGCGCGCGGGCGATCGCGATGCGCTGGCGCTGGCCACCGGAAAATTCATGCGGGTAGCGCTGCAGCGCATCGGCGCGCAGGCCCACCTGCTCGGCGATGCGCAGGATGCGGCTGCGGCGCTCGTCGACCGAGGTCTGCGGTTGCAGCGCGGCCAGGCCCTCGTCGAGGATCTCGGCCACCCGCATGCGCGGATTCAGCGACGCGAACGGGTCCTGGAAGATGATCTGCACCGAGCGCCGGGCTTCGCGCAGCGCGGGGCCCTGCAGGTCGAACAGGTTCTGGCCGTCCAGCAAGGCCGATCCGCTGATCTCGGCCTGGCCGCGCAGCAGTTGCACGATGGCCTTGCCGGTGGTCGTCTTGCCACAGCCCGACTCGCCCACCAGCGCCAGCGTCTGGCCGGCCGCCACGCTGAACGACACCTGCTTGACCGCGTCGAAGCGCTGCGGCTTGCGCTGCAGCAGGCCTTTGCCGAGCACGAAGCTGACGCTCAGGTCCTTGACCTGCAGCAGCGGGCGGGCCGGGACGGCGGCGCTGGCTGCGGCTTGGCTCGACGAGACAGCCACTACGGCAGCCGCGTCGGCACGCGCCGGCGCGCCCAAGCCGGGCCCGCCCGGCGCCAGCAGCAGGCAACGCACCTGCTGGCCAGCCGGGCCGGTCAGTTCGGGCAGTGTGGTGTGGCAGGCCGACTGGGCATGGACGCAGCGCGGCGCGAAGCGGCAGCCGACGAAATCCTGCGTCAGCGCCGGCACCGTGCCGGGGATCGCGGCCAGCGCCTGGCCACGCCGGGCCGCGTCGGGCAGCGCCTGCATCAGCGCGCGGGCGTAAGGGTGCTGCGGGTTGGCGAAGAATTCATCGGCTGGCGCGATCTCGATGATCTGGCCGGCGTACATCAGCGCCACCTGGTCGGCGATGCCCGACACCACCGCCAGGTCATGGGTGATCAGCAGCAGGCCCATGCCATGCTCGCGCTGCAGGTCGGCCAGCAGGTCGAGGATCTGGGCCTGGATCGTCACGTCCAGCGCGGTGGTGGGCTCGTCGGCCACCAGGTAATCGGGCTCGCCGGCCAGCGTCATCGCGATCATCACGCGCTGCTTCTGGCCGCCGCTCATCCGGAACGGGTAGTCGTCTATCCGCCGCTCGGGCTCGGGGATGCCCACGCGCTGCAGCCAGTCGATGGCCTTGGCGCGCGCCGCCTCACCGCGCAGCGCGGTGTGGGCCTCGATCGCCTCGACCATCTGCCGGCCCACGGTCAGCACCGGGTTCAGGCTGGTGCCGGGCTCCTGGAAGATCATGCCTATGCGCCCGCCGCGCACCGATCGCATCCGGGATTCGGGCAGGGCCAGCAAGTCGGTGTCGTCGAGCGTGATGTCGCCGCCGGTCACCGCGCCGTTCTCGGGCAGCAAGCGCATCAGCGCCAGCGCGGTCATGCTCTTGCCGCAGCCCGACTCGCCCACCAGCGCGAAGGTCTCGCCCTGGCGGATGGTCAGGCCGAGGCCGGCGATGGCCTTGACGACGCCGGCGTCGGAATCGAGTTCAACCGCGAGTTGGTCGGTGGTCAGCATGGGCGGTCGCTCCTTCAGGCCGCGGCGCGCCGCGCCAGGCGGGGCCGCTGGGCGCGCGAGCGCGGGTCGAAGGCATCGCGCACGCCGTCGGCAAACAGGTTGGCCGCCAGCACCAGCGTGACCATGAAGCCGAAGGCCGAGGCAAAACTCCACCACACCACCGGGTCACGGCTCATCTCGCTGCGCGCCAGGTTGATCATGCCGCCAAAGCTGCTGGTGCTGGGGTCGACGCCGACGCCGACGTAAGTCAGCACCGCCTCGTACAGGATCAGGTCGGAAAAACTCAGCACGGTGGTGATCAGCACCAGGTGCATCACGTTGGGCAGGATGTGGCGCGCCATGATGCGCGCCGGCGCGACGCCGAAGGCGGTGGCGGCCTGGACAAATTCAAGCTCGCGCAGCTTGAGGGTCTCGGCCCGCACCAGCCGGCACAGCGTAGCCCAGCCGGTGACGCCCAAAATGAAACACAGCAGGAAGACCTTGACGTCCGAGCGCTCGGCGCCGGTCTCGAACCACTCCGGGTGCTTGTCGAGTGCCACCTGCACCATCAGCACGCAGGCCGCGATCAGCAGCACGTTGGGCACCGAGGTCAGCGTGGTGTAGAGGTATTGCACCACCTCGTCGACCCAGCCGCGGAACCAGCCGGCCAGGATGCCCAGCACGACGGCGATCGGCAGCGTGGCCAGGGTGCTGAGCATGCCGATCACGAATGCGGTGCGGATGCTCTTGAGGGTCTGCACCAGCACGTCGTTGCCGGTGCGGTCGGTGCCGAAGACATGGTAGTGGCCCAACAGCGCGATCACCGGGCCAGCAGCCAAGCAGACCGCGGTGAGTGTGAGCAGCAGCGCGCGCAGCGGGTAGTGGGTGCGGTCGGCCCACAGATCGCGCCAGGCCTGGCCCAGCCCGCCATGCGACCGCGCCAGCAGCGCGGCCGTGCCCAGGGCGGCCAGCAGCGCCGCGGCCAGCCCGCCGGCCGCGCCCAGCAGCGCGCGCTGCCAGAGGTCGGCGGCCCAATCGGATTCCGGGTTGGCCAGGTGCACGCCGCCGTGCAGCAAGCGCGGCAGCTCGCGCAAGGCCACGCCGTCCCGGGTGACGGCCTGCTTGGTGATCGCCTGGTAGCCCAGCGGTGCGGAATAGGTGGTCTCGCGCATGCCGATCTGGCGCGCCAGCACCAGGTCGAGCACAGACTCGGTGCGGGTATCGAAGAAGGTGGTGCCGGCGGCCTGGCCAGCGGCAGCCGGCAGGCCGCGCCGGAAATGCACGCTGTCGAGCACCGTGATGCCGACGAACAGCAGCAGCACCAGCGACGAGCACAGCGCCGGTGCATCACGCAAGACCCGGCGCCAGGTGGCGCGCAAGGTGGCGTGGTGCGCGGCGCGCCAGCCGTAGCCGACGATGGCGGCGAACAGCGCCCACAGCGCGACGTCGGTCCAGAGGATGACGAACTTGAAACCCATGGTGTTGTTCTGTTCCAGGCGTCAGGAGGGATCGGTCACGACAAGCGCGGTCACGACAAGCGCACACGCGGATCGACCCAGGTGTAAGCGATGTCGATCAACACGTTGCTGGCGATGTAGAGCGCGGCGCCCAGAAACACCATGCTCCGCACGATCGCGAAATCCTGGCCCGAGATGGCCTCGATCACGAAGGCGCCCAGCCCCGGGATGCCGAAGAAGCTCTCGAACACCAGGCTGCCCATGAAGACGTAAGGCAGGTAGGCGCCGGCGCTGGTGATGATCGGGATCAGCGCGTTGCGCAGCACATGGCGGAACAGCACGATGGTCTCGCTCAAGCCCTTGGCGCGCGCAGTGCGCACATAGTCGCGACCGACCTCCTCCAGGAACATCGCCCGGTACAGCCGCGCCTCGCCGCCCAGCCGTGCCAGCAACGACAAGAACACCGGCAGCGCCAGGAAGCGGATCGCGTCCAGCCCGGGCGCAAAGCCCGAGATCGGCACCAGCCGCAGCACGCGGGAGAACATGTACTGGCCGACGATGATGTAGAACAGGCTCGAGATCGACAACATCAGCACGCACAGCACCACGCCCCAGAAGTCGATCGCCGAGTTGCGGAAGAACACCAGCAGCAGCGAGAAGCTGATGCTCACCACCAGTTGCAGCAGGAACAGCGGCAGCGCGAGTTGCAGGCTCACGCCCATGCGGGTGGACACCTCGTGGCCGATGTCGGTGGAACGGGCCGAATCGCTGCGGCCGAAGTCCAGCACCAGCAGCGACACCGAGCGCTCCCACAACACCGTGCGCTTGAGCTTGTCGGCGCCCTGGGCCGCGTCGTTCCAGTACAGCGGCCGGTCGTAACCCCGCTCGGACTTCCATTTCTCGATCTGGTCCTGGGTCACGCGCTTGCCGCCGATGTTCAGGCGCGCCATGTCGTCGGGCGTGTTGACGGTGAAGAACAGGAAGAAAGTGAGCAGGTTGACCCCGACCAGGATCAACAGGCCGTAGCCCAGGCGGCGCAGGATGTAGCTGAACATCGTGAGGACTTCCGGCTCAGGCCACGCTGGCCGGTGGCGCGGGCTTGACCGCCCGGGCGGTGGCGGTCTCGCGGGCGCGGAAGCTGCGCCGCCCCACCCAGACCAGCGCGGCCAGCGCCAGCGCCAGCAGCGCCATCGGCCACAACACCGGAGAATTCCACTCCGCCTGTTTGGCGGCGCGCAACTTGGGGTCGATCCGGTAGTACTTGGCCATGTCGCGGATCAGGATGCTGGGCTTGCCGTTGGTGACCCATTGCTGGAAGGCCAGCCCGCCATAGGGAAAATAGCCGAAGCACCAGGGCGAATCCTGCTGCACGATCGCCACCATCTTGTCGATCACCGCTTGCTTGGCCGGGCCGTCGTCCAGCGCCTGCAACTGCCGGTAGAGCGCGTCGTAGTCGGGGTTGTCGTAGTTGGCGTAGTTGTCGCCCTGGTGTTTGCTGCGGCCGATCGGGCCGTACATCAGGAACAGGAAGTTCTCGGCGTCGGGATAGTCGGCCAGCCAGCCGCCCCAGAAGATCTGGTGCTTGCCGCGCAGCGTCTTGTCCTGGTACTGGTTGAAATCGGTGGCGCGGATTTCGAGTTGCACACCCAGCTTGGCGAACTGCTTGACCATCCAGTCGTTCTCGCTCTTGAAGTCGGGCGTCAGCGCGCGCTGGAAGTCGTAGTTCAGCACCAGCGGCTTGCCGCTGGTGGCGTCCCGGCCGCCGGGATATCCGGCCTCGACCAGCAACTGGCGCGCGTCCTCGATCGGCCGGCGCACCGGCTTGCCGTCGACCAGCCTGTGCGTCACCGGGTTGAAGTAGCCGGGCTGGCCCTCGCGCGAGCCGAACAGGCCGGGCGGCACCGGCCCATGCGCGGCCACGCCGCCCTTGTGCTTGAAGATCCGGCCGTAGCCTTCTTCCCAATCGATCGCGATCGCGATGGCCTGGCGCAGCTTGCGGTTGCGCGCCTGCTGCGCGGGCGTGTCGCCGCGGCCCACCACCGGATCGAGCATGTTGAAGCCCATGTACCAGTCGCTGATGTCGGTCATCAGCGGGAACTTGAAGCCGCGCTCGTCGAAGAGCTTCTTCACCGCATCGGAGTCATCGGCGTCGTTGCGAAAGTCCACCCCCCACTCCGGGCGCTCGATCTCGGGCACGTCGAGGTAGCCCTGGCGGAACTTTTCCTTGCGCGACACCTTCTCCTTCTCGATCGTGACGTAGAGCGTGTCGATGAAAGGCATGGTCTTGCCGCAGTCGGCCAGCAAGCCCTCCTCCTTGTCGCCTGGCATGCCCTCGCAGGGATAGGGCTCGCCGCGGAAGTTGGGGTTGCGCTGCATCACGTGGCGTCGGTCGCGCACGAAGTCCACCATCATGTAGGGCCCGGTGCCCACTGGCCATTGGTTGAGCGACAAGCCGTTCTCGTTCATGCCAGGCTGGGCGTAGAAGGCGTCGGCCTCCCAGGGCACCGGCGCCATGAAGGGCATCGCCATCCAGTAGCTCCACTGCGGGTACTTGCCCTTCAGGCGCACGCGGTAGGTGTATTTACCCAGCGCGACGGCCCCGGCCAGCGGCCAGCGCCGGAAATCCAGAAACGGTTTGTCGCGCACATCCTGCGGCAGGCCGGCCAGCAGCTTGGCGTCTTCCCGCTTGATGGTCTCGGCGTAGTCCTTCAGGCCGATCAGGTAATCGGCAAAGACCGCGAACACCGGCGCCTCGATGCGGGTGGTGGCATGGCGCTTGAGCGCGTAGACGAAGTCGTCGGCCACCAGCTCGCGCGTGCCCTGGTGCTCGAAAGCCAGCGGCGAGCGCTTGTCGCCGAGCTGCGTCGCGCCCAGGTTCAGGTAGCGGTGCTTGCCCTGCTCATCGACCGCGAATGCCGGATGCGGCTGGTAGCGGACGCCGGGCTTGATCGCGATGTCGTAGACGCTCTCGGCGATCTGGTCGGCGGGCGCATCGTCGGGCAGCGGCTGGCCGGCCTTGTCCAGGTAGCGCGGCTTGACCACCGCCGCGGCAGCCTTCGGGATCAGCGTGTACGGCCGCTTGAGGTAGTGGTAGCCGTAGGGTGGCTCGTAGATCTGGAAGGTGTAGGCCGACTCGGGGTTGGAGTAGGACGCCGTCGGGTCCAGGTAACGCGGCGAGCGCTCGTCGAACGAATAGAACAGCGTGTTCTCGCGCTCGGCGCCGGCCGGATAGGGGCTGTTGTTGCAGCCTGCCAGCACCAGCATGCAGGCAGCCGCGAGCAGCAGGGCTTGCCAGCGCGCAAACAGCGGAGGAAACATCTTGACATCGCGCATGCGGACACTCCTGGTGCGGCGCGACTGCACGGGCGGGATGGACCCATGGCAGCCGGCCATGAACGACAGCGCCCCGGCAGGGCCCGCTTGTGGCCGACCCTTGTCGAGGCGATGCCGATATTCTAGGGGGCTGCACCTGCCAGGCTGTTGCGGGTTTCAACCCATGACCGGGCACGGCCTACCAACCCAGCAACACATCACGCCCCTGCACCACCAGTTGCACGCGGACGCCCACCGGCAGCATCACCTTGGTGGGCACATGGCCGAAGGGCAGGCCGCTGAGGATGGGCGTGGCGCAGACGCTGCGCAGGTGGGCGATGGCGCTCTTGAGGGTGTAGCCACGGTCCATGGGGCTGGCGCGCCAGTCGCTGAAAGCGCCCAGCAGCACCGCCTTCTGGCGCGCCAACACCCCCGCCTGGTGCAGTTGCAGCAGCATGCGCTCGACCCGGTAGGGGTGCTCGCTGACATCTTCCAGGAACAGGATGCCGCCGCGGATCCTGGGCCAATGCGGCGTGCCCAGCAGCGACTGCACCAGGGTAAGGTTGCCGCCCCAGAGCCGGCCGCTGGCCTCCAGGCCGTCGAAACCGGCCTCGGTGCGGAAGCCCACCGCCTCCAACTCACCCGACATCGCCTCGGCAAAACAGTCCCGCGTCACCTCGTCGATGCCACCCGCGTCGTCGGGCCGGCCGAAATCGTCGCAGGCCATAGGCCCATGCCAACTGGTGGCGCCGGTGTGGGCCAGCAGGCCGAGTTGCAGGGCGGTCAGGTCGCTGTAGCCGACCCAGCGCGTGCCGGCCTCGACGCTGCGCGCCAGCCGCGGCCAGTCGACGCGGTCGAGCAGCCGGGTCAGGCCGTAGCCGCCGCGGCAGGCCAGCGCCACGTCGGGCGCGGCGTCGGCCACGCGGTACAGCGCCTCCAGTCGCTGCTCGTCGCTGCCGGCAAAGCGCTGCTGGCGGGCCCGCACGCTGGGGTCGAGGGTGACCTCGAAGCCCATCGCGGTCAGGCGCTGGCGCGCCAGCTTGAGCGCGGCACTGCGCAACTCCACGCCCGAAGGGGCGAAAATGATCAGTCGGGACATCGGCGTCAGGCCTCCTCGGGGCCGGTGATTTCAGTGGCATCCCCAGTCGGGATGCCGGGCAAGGCCTGCACAGCGGCGGGACTGGCCAGGTCGCGCAGCGCCTGGCGTTCGGCGCGCTGCTGGGCCCGGCGGTCGACGAAGAACTGGCGCAGCAGCGCCGACGCCGGCTCGGCCAGCACACCGCCCAACAGGCCGGTCTGGTGGTTGAGCCGGCCATCGGCAAACAGGTTGAGCACCGACCCGGCGGCACCGGTCTTGGGATCGGTGGCGGCAAACACCACCCGCTTGAAGCGGGCGTGCATCAAGGCCATCGCGCACATCGCACAGGGCTCGAGCGTGACGTAGAGCTCGCACTCGGGCAGGCGGTAGTTCTGCAGCAATTGGGCCGCATGGCGCAGCGCGACGATCTCGGCATGCGCGGTCGGGTCGTGCGTGGTGATGGGCCGGTTGTAGCCGGTGGCGATCAACTGGCCCTGGCGCAGGATCACCGCGCCCACCGGCACCTCGCCCGAGAGCTGGGCGTTCAGCGCCTGGTCTAGCGCCAGGCGCATGCCGTGCTCGTCGGCGGCGCTGGCTGAGGTCGCTGAAGTGGCAGCGGCACCGGTCATCCCGGGCCCGTTCTGCAGACGCGCCGGGCCGCCGGGGGGGAAAGCGAAGGATTCGTCTGCACCGGCCGGATTATTGCCGTCGGACGGCAGACGTCCGAACAAACCCGACCCGCGGGCCTTCGCCGGCGCTCGACAATGCCGGCGATGCAGCGCACCCCTGACCCGCAGACCGCATCCGGCCGCAGCCTGCTGGCCTGGCTGCTGTGCGCGCTGGCCACGGCTTGCAGCCGCCAGGCGAGCGACCTGCCCGCCGGACCGGGCGCCGTGTCGGCCAGCGTGCAACGCCAGCATGCCGCGGTGGCCGCGGCGGCCGACCTGGCCGATCCGGCGTCGTTGGCCGACGCCCGCCGCGGCTTCATCGCCGCCCCCACCGGCCAGGTCAGGGACGCCGCAGGCAAGCTGGTCTGGGACCACCAGGCCTTCGACTTCGTCCAGGGCGCGGCGCCGGCCACCGTCAACCCCAGCCTGTGGCGCCAGGCCAAGTTGAACCACCAGACCGGCCTGTTCAAGGTGGCCGAGGGCATCTGGCAGCTGCGCGGCTTCGACCTGGCCAACCTGACCTTGATCCAGGGCCGGACCGGCTGGATCGTGGTGGACGCGCTGACCTCGCGCGAGACCGCCGCCGCGGCGATGGCCTTTGCCCGCCAGCACCTGGGGCCCGAACTCGGCGCGCGGCCGGTGACGGCGCTGATCTTCACCCACAGCCACATCGACCACTTCGGCGGTGCGCTGGGCGTGCTGAGCGCCGAAGAGGCGCGGGCGCGCCGAGTGCCGGTGGTCGCACCGGTGGGCTTCATGGCCGAAGCCACCAGCGAGAACCTGCTGCTGGGCCCGGCGATGGGGCGGCGCGCCGGCCCGATGTACGGCAGCCTGCTGTCCAAGTCGCCGACCGGCCTGGTCGACAACGGCCTGGGCCAGGCGGTGTCCCAGGGCCAGATCGGCCTGCTGCCGCCCACCGTCGTGATCGACCAGCCGGATCAGGAACTGCTGCTCGACGGGCTGCGCTTCGTCTTCCACAACGTGCCCGGCAGCGAGGCGCCGGCGGAGTTCACCTTCTCGCTGCCCGACCAGCGCGCCTACTGCGGCGCGGAGCTGATGAGCCACACGCTGCACAACCTGTACACGCTGCGCGGCGCCAAGGTGCGCGACGCCCGCCAATGGGCTGCCTACCTCGACCAATCGCTGGCGCACACGGCCGAGGCCGAGGTGGTGTTCAACCAGCACCATTGGCCGGTCTGGGGCCAGGCCCAGATCCGCGACTTCATCGCCAAGCAGCGCGACATCTACCAGTTCATCCACGACCAGACCGTGCGCCAGATGAACGCCGGCCTGACCGGCCCCGAGATCGCAGAGACGCTGCAGTTGCCCAAGGCGCTGCAAGACCATCTGGACTTGCGCGGCTACTACGGCACGGTGCGCCACAACGTGCGGGCGGTCTACCAGTTCTACCTCGGCTGGTTCGACGCCCACCCGGCCAACCTGGACGCGCTGCCACCGGTGGACGCGGGCCAGCGCTATGTGGCCCTGGCCGGCGGCGCCGCCAAGCTGCAGGCCGCGGCGCAGACCGCCTTCGACGCCGGCGACTTCCGCTGGTCGGCCGAACTGCTCAAGCATGCGGTCCATGCCGACGCCAGGAACCGTGCCGCGCGCGAGCTGCTGGCGCGCAGCTTCGAGCAGCTGGGCTACGCCGCCGAGTCGGCCAGCTGGCGAAATGTCTACCTCAGCGGCGCGCTGGAGCTGCGCCAGGGCCCGCCGCCGCAAGCCATGGACCGCGCCGCGGTGCTCGACATGCTGCAGCAGGTGCCGATAGAGCGCTTTCTGGAAGCGATGGCCGCGTCCTTGAACGCCACCCGGGCCGCCGACACCCGGCTGACGATCAACCTGGTGTTCTCGGACCTGAAGCAAAGCCATGTGCTGCGGCTGGAGAACGCCGTGCTGCATGTGCAGCGCTCGCCCCCGGCGGCCGACGCCGACGCCACGCTGACGCTGACCCAGCCCTTCTTCCTGAAGATGATGACCGGCAGCGCCGGCGCGGCAGCGCTGCTGGCGTCGGACCAGACCCGGATCAGCGGCAGCCCGATAGCCCTGGGCCGCTTCTTTTCGCTGCTCGACCCCGCGCCCGGCAATTTCCCCATCGTCAGCCGCTGAACGCCGCGGCCGGGCCGGGTGCAAAGCCTGAAGGCCGGGATGGCAAGCGGTCTGGCGGGCGGCCGAACCCGGGGGCGAGCGGCACATCGAGCCGCGCCAGGGCGAGGCCGACTAGCTGGTTTTCTGTTGACAGCCAATACACTGCTGGCAATGGTTTTTCTGCGATCAAAACTACAAGACGTCTCGTTCCGCGAATCGGTGTCGCTCGACCCGGAACAGGCGGTCTCGCGACGCCTGCCGGCCGACGGACGCCCGGGCTGGCACGGGGTGCTTGCGTGACACTGGGCCGCATCCCGGTGCTGCGCCATGCGCTCTCGGCGGACCTGCCGGCGGCATCGGCTACCCAGCGCGGGCTTGCCGCGCTGCGCCAGGACCTGGAACTGCTGCAGGGGCCGGAGGTCACGGGCATAGGGCCGACCTGGCGCATCCGGGATCCGGCGCGGGCGCGCTATTTCGAGATCGGGGCGCTGGAGTTCGCGATCCTGGCCGACTGGTCGGCCGGCATCACGGCCGACGAGCTGGCGCTGCAGGTGAGTCAAGGCACCGGGCAGGCGGTGGACGCGGACGACGTGCTGCGCGTGCTGGACTTCCTGCGCCACAACCAACTGCTTCACGCCGGATCGCCCCAGGTCAGACGCCAGCTCTACGCGCAGTTTGCGCAGAGCAGAACCAGCACCGCGCGCTGGCTGCTGCACAACTACCTGTTCTTCAGGGTGGCGCTGTGGCGTCCCGAACCGGTGCTGGACGCCTTGGCGCGCCGGACCCAGTGGCTGTACTCGCGGCGCATGGCCTGGCTGCTGGTGCTGCTGGGGCTGGTCGACCTGCATATGCTGACGCGCCACTGGCATGAGGTGGGCAACCCCTTCGACTACGCCTTCAGCGCCGAAGGCCTGATGCTGATGGCGCTGGCCGGCGTGGTCGGCAAGATGTTCCATGAACTCGGACATGCGCTGACCGCGCGCCGCCATGGCGTCAGGGTGCCGACGATAGGCGTCGCCTTCCTGGTGATGTTTCCCATGCTCTACACCGACACCAGCGACAGTTGGCGGGTCACCGACAAGCGCAAGCGCCTGGCCATCACCGCCGCCGGGGTGGCCAGCGAGTTACTGCTCGCGCTGCTGGCCACCTTGGCCTGGGCGGTCTGCCCCGAAGGCGGGCTGAAGACCGCGCTGTTCAACCTGGGCTTCGTCAGCTGGCTGCTGGCGCTGAGCCTGAACGCCAGCCCGTTCATGCGATTCGACGGCTATTTCCTGCTCTCGGATGCGCTTGACCTGCCCAACCTGCACGAACGCAGCGCCGCGCTGGCGCGCACCGCGCTGCGCCGGGTATTCTTCGGCATACAGGATCCCGACCCGGAACCCGCGCTGTCGCGGCGCCTGAAAAAGGGACTGGTGCTGTTTGCCGTGATGACCACGCTCTACCGGCTGGTGGTCTACCTGTCCATCACCCTGCTCGTCTACCACGCCTTCTTCAAGCTGCTGGGGCTGTTCCTGATGGCCGTCGAGATAGGCTGGTTCATCGTGCGTCCGGTGTGGCTGGAGAGCTCGGCGATCTGGCGGCGGCGGCGCGAGGGCCGGCCGCGGTGGACCGCGCTGCTGGGCTTGGCGGCCGGGGCGGCGCTGCTGGGCTGGCTGTGGCTCGCCGCCACCGCCGTCAGCGCGCCCGCCTTGCTCCACGCCCGCACAGAGAACGAGATTCGGGTTCCGGTGGCGGGCTTGCTGATCAGCGTGCCGGTACACCAGGGCCAGACCGTGGCCGCCGGCCAGACCTTGGCCTTGCTGGCCTCACCCGAGGCGGCACTGCGCGCGATGACCGCAGGCATACGCCAGGGCGCGCTTGCGTCCGAACTGGAGAGAACGGCGGCCAGTGTCCAGCTGCGCGAACGCAGCGACACCTTGCAGCAGGAGATGGCCAGTGCCCAGGCCCTGGAACGGCTCGCCGACAGCGAATCCGACCTGCTTCGGCTGCGCAGCGCCGCGGCCGGGACGGTGCGCGACCTGCTGCCCGAACTCGCGCCGGGGCGCTGGCTGCGCAACCGGGAGATCCTGATGCGGGTGGTCTCGCCGCAGGACAGCGTGATCGAGGCCTATGTGGCCGAATCCCAGGTGCAGGCGATCGCGGTCGGCGCCGCGGCGCGCTTCTTTCCGGATGATCCCCAACTGCCGGTGCTGGCCTGCACCGTCACCGAGATCGACGCCACCCCCACCAAGCAACTGGCGTCGCCCCTGCTGGCATCGGTCTTTGGCGGGCCTATCGCGGCGGTGCGCTTGCCCACCGGCGAACTCGTCGTGCACGAGTCCCGCTTTCGGGTGCGGATCACACCGACCTCGGCCACCGATGCGCCCCGCGCGCTGCGCGGGACGGTGCGCATAGACGGCGACGGCTGGCGCTCGCTGGCGGCTATGCCCAGCCAGGTGCTGAGCAGGGTACTGCGCGAAAGCGGCTTCTGAGCGCTCCCGAGGCCGCTGGCGGCCTCGGGCGTCGCTACCAGCCCAGCAGCCGCCTGGCCGCCCGCATCGGCTTGCGCAGCAGGTAATAGCCCAGCCAAGTCGTGTCGCCGTAGACCGTGGCGCTGCCGCGCAGGCCTATGCGCGGCAAGGCCTGCGTATCGCTCAGCACCGCGCGCAGGATGTAGGCGGGTCGCCCCTCGGGGGTCATGCCCGCCTCGTAGCCGCTCTCGACCACCGTGGCTTGGATGGATGCCAGCGGCGAGATGTCGAGGTTCAAGGTCACCGGGGCCCGCTCGCGTGACGGAATGTCCTCCTCGGGCGGCAGGTAGAGCGTCAACCAGACCTTGGCCGGATCGGCGATGGACATCACTCGCTCGCCGGTCTGCACCGGCCGGCCGGACCAGGCCTCGGGCTCGGCGAAGACCGCCAGACCCGCCACCGGCGCCTTGATCTGCAGCCTGGCGCTCAGTTCGTCCAGATACTGGGTCTCGGCCGCCTTTTCCTGCACCCTGGCGCGCAAGGTCTGCAGTTCGGCGCGTGAAGACTCGTCGAGAAAGGCCTTGCCCGAGGCGCGGCGCAACTCCGCTTCAGCCACCGCCACCGCCCTGCGGGCCACATCCAAGCGGTTGCGGACCACCGCCGCGTCGAAGCGCAACAGCACATCGCCCGCGGCGACGCGCTGGTTGGGCCGCACCAGGATCTTCTCGACCACGCCATCCTGGGTGGCCGTGATGGTCACAGGCTCGCGGGCCGTCACCTCGGCCGACGCCAGCGCGGACAGGCGAACCGGCATGAACATCGCGGCCAGCACCGCCAGCCCGACCACCCAGCGCGTGCGTTGGCGCGCCAACAGGGGCGCCCAGCCATCGACGGGCAGCCAGGCCTTGCGGCGCCAGCCCCAGGCGCTGCGTCCCGCCAGCACCGCATAACCGGTGAGCAGGTCGATCTCTGCCGCGTCGAAGGCCCGCGACCGGCCGGCAAAAATGCCGCCGACCAGGCTGCCGTCGGGGCCGAACAAGCGCACATGGACCGCGTTGTCCAGCAGGTGCAGGTGGCGCTCGGCCTGCAGCGCCGGCGGGTCCAGGACGAGGGGAACGGCAGCCACTGCCGCTTCACCACCGGGCATCAGGCGGCACGCCAGCTTTTCGACCCAGCTGGAAAAATCGGTGTGGCGCTCGACCCGAGACACGCCCGCCACCGCCCAGAGCTGGGGCCGACCCCATGCGTTGCGCCGCCAGGCCAACACCTGGTCGGCCGCCAGTTGCTGGCTCAACTCATTGGCGATCACCAGAAAGACTTCACGCTCCGAGCGGCAGGCCGCCAGCGGGTCAAACAGGCCGAACAGGCTGGACATGGGCACCAGTCAGCAGGGGCCGGCCCACGGCACGCAGCAGCGGGGCCGACGCTGTCGGCATACGGTAGGACGCGTACCGGCGGCAGCTCATTCTGCCGCCACCGTTGCAGGCTTGGACGCGGGCTTGGCGTGCGGCGTCCTGGATTTTGGCTTGGTCTTGGACTTGGTCTTGTGCCTGGCTTTGACCTTGGATGAAAGCGCCTGAATTGGCGCCGCGGCCACCGGCACCAAAGCCGGATCGGCGGTCACCGTTTCGGCCGCCAGCGGCCTGGCCGACCCCACCAGTCCGGCAGTCAATCCGCTGGTTCCACCGACAAAGCTGGCCTCCAGTTCCAGCAACTGGCTCGCGCCATCGATGCGCGGATTGACGCGGAAAATCTTCGCGCGCCGCTCACCCTTGACATCGGGGAAGCGGGCCATGATCGTGGCGCCCTGTCGGAACTGGGCCGCCGCCGAGGTGGGCACGAAGAGCTGGGCCTTCAGGCGGCTGACGTCGACGATATCGATCAGGGCCTGGTTGGCCGCGACGTTTTCCTGCTCCTTGATGCGCAAGCGCGACACCTTGCCCGCAAACGGCGCGGTGATCCGGCAGCCCAGCACCTGAACGTCTATTTGACGGACGTTCGCCACGGCCTTGTTGACCGCCGCCGCGGCCAGGCTCACCTCGAGTTGGCCGGCGGCGTTGAGCGCCTGGAGTCGCAGCTTGGTCAGGTGGGTGTCATTGGCAGCTGCCTGCTCGGCCAGCAGGCTGTCGCGTTTGGCCTGCAACTCGGCACAGTCGAAGGCGACCACCACCGCGCCGGCCGGTACATCGTCCCCCACCCTGAACGGCAGCCTGCTGACGCGTGCGTTGGCCTGGCTGGACAAGGTCGTCTCGCGTTCGGGCATCACCTGGATAGGCAGGCCCTCGACGGCCGGGGCCGGGCTAGAGGCCGCGCCGGGATTGGCGGTCGGGGCGGGATTGGACACCGTACCGGAGGCCGCCCGGGACACCGACTGGCGGGCCTGGGCTGATGGATCGGACTTGGCTGGCGGCAACTGCGCCAGGGCCGACCCGGCGGCGCAGATCGCCGCCCAGGCCAGCGGCCAGGCAATTGGGGAATACCGTCGCATCGTCATTCGCTTTTCACTTTGCCAACTCCACTTCCAGCGCCGGACGCGAGGCGTCTGCCGGCAGATTGGCGCGGCGCGGGCTCACGCGGATGCCGTCCTGGGCATTGTGCGCATGGGTCACCATCACGACGTCCGGCTCGAGGCGCAAGGGCAGCGCTGCGGGCCTGGCGGCTTGGGCATTGGTGCTGCTGACCGCGACGAGATCGACCAAGGCCCGGTAGGCAGCGACCTGGTCCTGATCCCGGATGTGGATACGGGTGACCGTGCTCGCAAACGGCGCGGTGATCCGGCAGCCCTGCACCTGCTGGTCTAGCTGGCGCGTGTTCGCAATGGCCTTGTCCACCGCTGCCGCTGCCAGGCTCACCGCCACCTGGTCGGCAGCGTCGAGCGACTGCAGCCGCAACTGGGTCAGGTGGCGGTCCTTGGCCGAGACCTGCACGGCCAGCAGCCTGTCGCGACGGAGTTGCAAGGCGTCACAGTCGAAGGCCACCAGCACCTCGCCGGCCTCCACCACATCGCCCCTCTTGTGGGGCAGTTGGCTGACACGCCCATCGACCTCGCTGAACAGCGTGGCTTTGCGCATCACCCGCCTGGGCGCAGCGCTGGGGGTGTGAGGTGCTGCCTTGGGCGTGACAGCCGGTTGCGTCGAGGCAGCGGTGTCGATCGCGCCGTCCTGTGGCGGAGGCGCTGGCGTCTCGGCCAAGGCGGACACGGCAATCCAGGCCGAAGCCAGGGCCAGCAAGGTCGTTGGGGAAGCGTGCAGCAGCGTCATACAGTCCTCATCTTTCCCGGAATGCCCAAGCCACAGCAAACCCGAAGGGGCCAACCGGCTATGCATCATGGTTGATTCAACGGCAGCAGCGGCCGTTCAGCTCTGGCCCTGACGGCCTCTGACACGCGCACGGCAATGGCGTCCCCCAGGGCGGCCCATTGCGGCGTCGTCACCGGATCGGTCAGCGTGCTGTGTTGCTCGAACACCGCCAGCACGTTGTTGGAGCGATCCATCAACTGCCCCTTGATGACCGCGGCAACGCTCTTGTCCAGCAAGCGGACGACCGAGACGTCGGTCCGGAAGCGCAGATCGGCCTCGTCGACCAGCTTGATGTCGGCAGCGGCCAGGGTAGACGTCATCGCCTTGCTGATCGCCGACCGTCCATCGACCGGCAGCTTCGAGGCCAGGTCGAAGACCACCGAGGGCGAGACCAGGGCCGGCCGGACCTTGAAGTGTTCCTTCTCCCAGCGCCGCAGGCGGTCGTCCAGCGCTGCGCTCAAGGCCGGCAGGTCAGCGCCCAGGGCGCCGTTGTCTGCCAGGTCGAGACCTACCGAATTGAAGATGCGGCCCACAGCCGCCTCGGTGTTGGCATAAGCCAGCGCCGCATTGACCTTGGTGACCAGCAGGCGGGCCTTGGCCCGCACCAGTTCGAACTGGGTTTCCATGGCACCCACCTTGGCCGACGCCTGCACGGTGTCGACGATCTGGCTGTCATCGTTGACCGCCTCGGCCCAGAAGCTGTACTCCTGGTTGAGCATTTCATGGCGGCTCACCGCGATGCGGATCTGGGCCAGCACGGCAGCGGTCTGGGCGATCCGGCGTGCTGAATCGATCTGCTGCTGCTGGTCTGCCGACCGGTTGATGCTGGGCAGCGAGAACAGCTTGACCAGATTCGCCGATGCGTTCAGGCCGACCTGCGTCCAGGCGCTGTTCAACAGGTACTTGTTGCTCTCATGGTTGGCGGCGAGATCCAGCCCGATGCCGGGCACGAAGGCCGACAACTGGGCCCGGGTCTTCTCCAGGTCAGAGATGCGGATCCGGTAGCCTTCCTCGCGCAGTTCGGGGCGGAATTCGAGCGCTACCGCATCCAACGCCTCGACCTTGTCCGAAAACTGCTTGAGTTGCACCCCCGCGACGCCGTCCAAACCGGTCAGCGAGTAACGCGCACCGGCCGGCAGATTCAGCAGGCTCTCCAGTTCCTGGCGCCACTGCATCAGGTCACTGGCGCGCGCGATGACCTGTTGCTGCAGGTCCAGCAGCGAGCGCCTGAAGGTCACGATCTGAAGCGGCGGCATCAGCCGCTGGGCCGACACCATCTTGGCCTTGGCCGCGACCCCGTCCACCTCGATCAGCAACTGGCGGATCTCCGGCAACAGCTGCTGAGCGGCATAGGCGCGCCAATAGGCCAGGCGCACGTCCTGCAGCAGGTTCTGCTCGGCTTTGCGGCGACGCTCCTCGGCGATCAGCGACTGGTCGGCAAGTTGCTTGGCGCGGAAGTAGGACAGACCGAAATCGAGCAGGTTCCAGGAGAAGGTGGCCGACGAGTTGCTGTGTTCGCGCGGCACCGAAGCGGTGTAGTTGTCGCTCACATTGCCGTTGCGGTCGAAGCCATTGCCGAACGAGTCGTTGCTGCGGTTCGAATAACCGGCCGAGGCCGTCAGCTTGGGCAGCATGTCGAACTTGGACAACTCGAACTGGCCCGTCGCCGCGGCCTGTTCCATCTGGCGCACCCGGTAATCGAGGTTGAACCTGATCGCGCGCGCCATCGCCTGTGCCAGCGTCAACGGGCCGTCCACCGGCACGCGCGCAGCCACCAACTGCGCGACATCGGCCTGCGCGCGGTCCTTGTGATCGGCGTCGGGGATGGGCACCGGGCTGACCGCACAGCCGTTCAAGGCCAGCAAGGCCAGGGTCACGACCGTCCAGCGCGCGGCCAGCGGCAGGTGTCGGACTGGCCAGGCGCGAAGCGGATTCGGGCGCGTGCTCGACCGGTGCACGACGGATGGGCCTGCAGACGCGGAGTTCTTGTAAGGGTTCATGGTTTCTGGATTCAGCGCGTCTTGGCGGTGACAAGCACCGGACCTTGGGCGGGGGATGCGTCGTCGTCGCGGGCCAACCGGGCCCGCTGCAGTTGTTCGGCGAAGGAAAATCTGGAGGGGCGAACCGCCTTCAGCGGCTTGTCGCTGCCCCCGTCCCGGATCATCTTGGTATCGGGCGGGCGCGCGTCCGACAGCGGGGTCCGCGCACCGGTGGGCGCCTCGCCCAAGGGATCGCGCACGACCGGGGCCCGGGACATCGGCGTCGAATCCACCGGACGCAGGCGCAGCGTCAGCACCGTCTCGGCACTCTGCCAGTTCGAGTCCTTGGCCTGGATCCTGACCTGCAGCAGGTCGGGCGCGTCGGCCGGAACCACACCCGAGAAGCCGGCGTCAGCCGGGTTGAAGACCAACCAGTCCGGCCAGAGTTCACCGCCCACCAGGGTGGCGCCGAAATAGACCTCGGCCTTCGGGTCGCTACTGGCAAAGGTGTCGCCAGGCAGCCGGTACTCAAGCGCTTCGGTATCCGACAGATCGACCTGCGGTGACGGGATCTGGACGACCAGGGTCTGCACCGGGCCTGGCGACGGTGGACCGGCGCTGGCCGGGTCCTGCTCTCCCGCGTTGCTGCGCGGCGCCTGCAGTGCGCCGGTCTGGGTGGACTGCAGCTTAGGGGTCTGGGGGTCCGCCGCCATGTCGATAGGGATCGACAACGCGTCTAGCGCGACCAGCGGCGCGGCCACTGCCGCTTCCGCATTCACCGGCCGCGCGGTGTCCTGCATCTGCAGTGCGGCCTTGATCGTCACGGCCACCTCCGCCTTGGCGCTGCCACCCCGGCCGTCCTCGACGATCACACTGAAGCGGTCGGCACCGACATAGCCCGCATCGGGGGCGTAGCGGTAGCTGCCGGTGGCGCGGTCGACGGTCACCGTGCCATGCGATGGACGGTCGGAATTGTCCAGACTGAAGATGGGCGCGTCGCCGTCCCGGTCATAGACCTGGACGCGGCCGCCTTGGGCGGTGTTGGCCCAGGTGGAGATCTCGTAGTCGCCAGCGGCCAGACTGTAATCCGGGTCTGGCGATCCATCGGGCAGTCGACCCACCTGCGGCGGGTGGTTCACCGGCGTCACGTCCAGCGTGATCGTGTTGGCCCGCGTCGCCAGCGCCACCCCGCCGCCGGCCGTGCCGCCGTCGTCCTGCAGCTGGAAGCCGACATGCGCCAGGCCGGCGCCGTTCGCGTTGGCCGCCGCCGCATACGACAGTCGGCCCAGGTCGATGTCGGCGGCCGAAACGAACTGGCCGGCCACCAGCGCCACACCGTCCAGGCTCAGCAGGCCCGATTCGGGCAGCGTGGTGATCTCGACCGCCAGCAGGTGGTTGGCCGGCGTGTCGCTGGCGTCGCGGAAACCGAAGTCTGACAGTGCGAGGACGACGGAACCGTCCTCCAGCAGCGTCAGCGTCTTGTCCGCACCCGCAGGGGCGTCGTTGACCGGGGTGACGTCCATCGTGAGCCGGTTGGCCCGGATCGCCAGGTCGACGCCGCCGTTGGCCGTGCCGCCGTCGTCCTGCACCTGGAAGTCGAAATGTGCCAGGCCGGCGCCGTTGGCATTGGCCGCCGCCGCATACGACAGCCGGCCCGCGGCTATGTCGGCCGCCGAAACGAACTGCCCGGCCACCAGCGCGACGCCGTCCAGGCTCAGCAAACCCGATTCGGGCAGCGTGCTGATCTTGACCGCCAGCAACTGGCTGGCCGGCACGTCACTGGCGTCGCGGAAACCGAAGTCCGACAGCGCGAGGGTGATGGAGTGGTCCTCCAGCAGCGCCAGCGTGGTGTCCGCACCCACCGGCGCGTCGTTGGTGCCGGTGATCGCGATCGTCACCGTGGTGCTGACGCCATTGGCCGCGGCTACCTTGAAGACGTCGGTGTAGACCTGGTCGCGGGCGAATTCGTCGTGGGCTGAGGTGGCGCTGTAGGTCCAGGCGCCGTCGCTGCCGATGACCAGCGTGCCATAACGGCCGCTGACGGTGGCGGCGGTGAAGGCGCTGCTGCTGTCGAAGCCGGCGACATTGCTGGTGACGGTCAGCGTGCCGCTGTCGGTCAGCGCGGCGTTGGTCTCGGTGAGTTGGCGCGTCGCCGAGCCCAGGGTGTAGGTGTCGATGCGGGCAAACGCGCCCGGGTCGCGGATCACGCCGGTGGCCGGGTTGTCGTCGCCGCGCGCGTTGTCGACGAGGTAGATCAGCGCCTCTTCAGGGATGCCGTCGGGTTGGCCGGCCGCGCCGGTCTTGTCGACGAAGTAGACGCCGGTCATCAGCCGGTTGGCGTCCGGGGCCGCCAGCGCGTTGCCGGCCAGGTCTTGCAGCGTGAAGTTGTAGAAACCGGTGACGGTCACGCCGTCGGCCGCGTAAGTCGGCTTGAGGTAGGCGTTGACATCGCTGCCGCTGGGCAGCGCCACCCGCACCACGTTCTGGTGCGCGCTGAAATCGGCCTCCAGAACGCTCGTGAAGGCGGCCTGGGCGTCGGCCGGGACGCTGGCGCTGGCGGTGACTGCCGGCACGAGCTCGAAGCCGATGAAGCCGAGCGGCGTGCTGACCGCCGCCAGCCCCTGGCCCTGGCTGGCCGCGAAGGCCGCCATCGACTGCTGCAGCGTCGGCTCGAGTATGGGTTCGAGCGGCGCGACCTGCACCTGCTGGATGTCGACGCTGGCCTGCATCGCTCCGCTCTGCACCGCCGAGAGCAGCCCGATCGACGCCCCGCCCTGGCTGAGCTGGGCCAGCATCAAGGTCGGGTTGAAGTAGCTGTTGGCGCTGGCGGTGGTGTCGAGCGAGAAGTAGGCGCCCGGGTCGCCCAGGTCGGATTGCACCCCCGGGAACGAGGCCACATCGCTCTGCAGGCTGTCGGGGATGCCGTCACCGTTGCGGTCGGCGGCAAAGGTTTCGGTGAAGTTGTCGACGTTGTCGAGGTCGGTCGCGCTGGCGGCCACCGTGCTGCTGCCGTCCTGGGTCAGGATGCTGCCCAGGCCGCTGCCGTTGCTCGGCGTGTAGCCGGTGATCTGGGCCTTGGCCGCGCCGCCCGGGGTGCCGTCGTTGGCCACGCCGGGCTCGACCACGTTGAGCAGCGTCAGCGTGACGTTGCGGCTGTCCACGCCGCCGCGGCCGTCGCTGACGCTGAGCGTGAAGGTGAACAGGTTCTGGCTCTCGAAGCTGAGGGTCTGCAGCGGTTGCAGCACGCCGTCGGCGGAGACGTTGAAGCGCTTGGCGTCGACACCGCTGATGGTGTAGCTCAGCGTGTCGCCATTGGCATCGACCCCGGCCACGCTCAGCAGGGGAGACTGCATCTCGGAGATCGAGACCCGCAGCGGCTCGCCGGCCAGGTCGGCGATCTGGTACTGCGGCGCCGCGCCCAGCGCGGTGCTGTCGACCAGCGTGACGCTCTGCGCCAGGCCGGCCGCGGCCGACAGACTCAGCGTCGGCGCCACGTTGGCGGTCGTGGGCTGGCCCAACTGGTCGATGTAGAGCGTGGTGGTCGCGCTCAGGCCGCCGCCATCGGTGGCGATGATCGTCAGCGGGCCCGACGATTGGTTGCTGGCCGAGAGGTTTTGCAGCGTCAACTGGCTGCCCGACAGGCTGGTCCTGACCGACGCATCGGCCGAGCTGACCGCGTAGCGCATCCTGAGCATGTCGCCCGGGTCGATGTCGGCAAACAGGTTGCTCAGGTTGATCTGCGCGGTCTGCTGTGCGTACAGGCTGACCCGCGCCTCGGGCGCGACGGCGGTGGGCGCATCGTTGACGTTGCGCACCGACAGCCACAGCGGCGAGACATCGCTGGCCGCGAGCAAAACGGCCTGGCTGCCCACCGTGCGCACCACGTCGATGCGGTAGTTCATGCCCGCATAGCGGACGTCGAAGTCGTTCGCTGCGCCCTGGAACTGCAGCACGTTGGACTGCAGTTCGGCCGCGCTGAGGTCAAGCATGGGCTGGGTGCCCAGCTTGTAGGCCACGCCCTGGTAGAGCAGGGTGCCGCGTTCGACGCCGTTGCTGACCGGTGCGCCGCTGAACTCGAAGCGCATCGCGATGTCGCTGCGTGCCAGCAGGATGGACGAGACGTCCTGCAGCGAGGCGGTGTCTATGGAGCCATCGGCCAGGCGCTGGCCGGCCATCACCGTGAAGCGGATGTCGCTCAGGCCGTCGTCCGACTTGGGCTTGATGCTGCCGGTGCTGTCCTCGGACAGGATGGTGACGTTGGCCGGGTTGGGCACCACCAGCAACTCGCGCATCGCCAGGCTGCTGGCGATGTGGACCTGGGTGTCGTTGGCGAAGCGCAACTCGGTGCTGAGTGCGCGCTGGCCGCTGGCCGCTGCTGCCGGCGTCAGGCTGCCGCCCGATGCGGTGTCGAAGCTGATCTGGCGCAGCAGGCCCTCGTAGACGCTGCTGCTGGCCTGGCCGCGTATCACCAGGGTGCCCGGCGTGGTCTGGGCTATGACCAGGCCCGAGGCCGCCGCGCTCAGCGACAGCGACTCACCGGCCTTCGCGTCGGTCAGCGTCACGGTGGCTTCCAGCACCTGGGCCGCGGCCGGGTTGGGCACGCTGAAGGTCGAGGTCAGCGCCGAGACCGGCCCCAGGCCCTCGATGTAGATGGCCGGGTTCGGGCTGATCAGCCCATCGAGCCCCTGGACGTCGACCACCACGCTGGCGGGCGTGCCGTCGGCGCTGGCCACGGCGAAGCTGTCGGTGACGGTCTGGCCGGTCTTGAGCGCCTGGACGATTGCCGCGTTGTTGTCGAGGCGGTAACGCCAGCTGCCGTCCGGGGCCAGCGCGAAGCTGCCGTAAACACCCGCGGTGGCGGCCTGGGCCGCGAACAGCGACTGGCCCGCCTCCGGGTCAGCCACGCTGAGCTTGCCGGCGGCGGTCAGCGTCGTGTCTTCCTGCACCGTGGCGCGCTGGCCGATCAAGCGGCCCTGGGCGTCGGTCTGGGTGCCGGGGCCGATCGAGGCGGGGTCATTGGTCCCGGTGATGTCGATCTTGACGGTCGTGGTGGTGCCATCGAAGGCGGCCACCGTGAAGCTGTCGCTGTAGACCTGGTCCCTGATGAGTTCGTCGTGTGCCGAACTGGCGGTGTAAGTCCAGGCGCCGCTGCTGGCGATGGTCAGGCTGCCGTAGCTGCCGCTGACGGTTGTCGCCTTGAAGGTCTCGGAGCTGTCGACGTCGGTGATGCTCAGCGTGCCGCTGTCGGTCAGCACCGCGTTGGTCTCGGTCAGCGTACGGGTGGCCGACGACAGCACGGCCGCGTCGTTGGTGCCAGTGATGTCGATCTTGACGGACGTGGTGGTGCCGTCGACTGCGGCGACGTTGAAGGTGTCGCTGTAGACCTGGCCCTGGGCAAACTCGTCGTGGGCCGAACTGGCGGTGTAGGTCCAGGCACCGGCGCTGTTGACAGACAGGCTGCCGTAGCGGCCCGAAACGGCGCTGGCAGTGAAGGCCGCGGGGCTGTCGACGTCGGTGACGGTCAGCGTGCCGCTGGTCGTCAGCACGGCGTTGGTCTCGGTCAGCGCCTGGGTGGCCGAGGACAGCAAGGCAGCGTCGTTGGTGCCGGTGATGTCGATCTTGACGGACGTGGTGGTGCCGTCGACCGCGGCGACAGTGAAGGTGTCGCTGTAGACCTGGCCCTGGGCGAACTCGTCGTGCACCGAGCTGGCGGTGTAAGACCAGACCCCGTTGCTGGCGATGACCAGGCTGCCGTAGCTGCCCTTGACCATGCCTGCCCTGAAGGCCGAGGGGCTGTCGACGTCGGTGATGGTCAGTGTGCCGCTGTCGGTCAGCACGGCGTTGGTCTCGGTCAACGAACGGGTGGCCGAGCTCAGCAGCGCCGCGTCGTTGATGCCGGTGATCGTCACCGTGACGGTCTGGGTCGCGGTCGCGCCCTGGTCGTCGGTGACGGTGGCGGTGAAGGTTTCGATGACCTGCTGGCCGGCGCTGAGCGCGTTGACGGCGGCGTTGTCGGCCAGGGTGTAGCCCCAGACGCCGTTGGCGGGGTCGATCGCGAAGCTGCCGTAGCCGCTGGTCTTGTCGCCGCTCCAGGTGGCGGTGTGGAACGCGTCGACGTCGGACGAACTCAGCGTGCCGCCGGTGGTCGGCAGCAGGTTCTCGGTGACGGCACCGCGGTCTGCGCCGCTGGCGGTGGTGATGACCGGCGCGTCGTTGACCGGGGTGACGTCCAGCGTGATCACGTTGGCCCGCGTCGCCAGCGCAACGCCGCCGTTGGCCGTGCCGCCGTCGTCCTGCACCTTGAAGCCGACATGCGCCAGGCCGACACCGTTGACATTGGCCGCCGGCGCATACACCAGCCGCCCCGCACCGATGTCGGCGGCCGGGACGAACTGCCCGGCCAACAGCGCCACGCCGTTCAGGCTCAGCCGGCCCGATTCGGGCAGCGTATCGATCTTGACCGCCAGAAACTGGTTGGCCGGCGCGTCGCTGGAATCGCTGAAGCCGAAGTCCGACAGTGCGAGGACGATGGAACCGTCCTCCAGCAGCGTCAGCGTCTTGTCCGCGCCCGATGGGGCGTCGTTGACCGGCGTCACGTCGAGCGTGACCACATTGGCCCGCGCCGCCAGCGCCACCCCGCCGTTGGCCGTGCCGCCGTCGTCCTGCACCTGGAAGCCGAAATGCGCCAGACCGGCGCCGTTGGCGTTGGCCGCCGCCGCATACACCAGCAGGCCGGCGCCGATGTCGGCCGCCGGGACGAACTGCCCGGCCACCAGCGCCACACCGTTCAGGCTCAGCACACCCGATTCGGGCAGCGTGCTGATCTCGACCGCCAGCAAGTGGTTGGCCGGGGAGTCGCTGGCATCGCTGAAACCGAAGTCAGCCAGGGTCAGGGCCCGCCGCCCGTCCTCCAGCATCGTCAGCTTGGTGTCCGCGCCCGTCGGGGCGTCATTGACCGAGATGACGCGGATCGTCACCGTGTCGACATCGCTGAGCGGCTTGCTGGCGCCATCGGTCGACACCATCGTCAAGCTATCGCTGCCGTTGAAGTTGGGGTGCCCCTGGTAGGTCAGCGACGCCAAGGTGGCACTGATGTCGACCTCGTTGCCAGACAGCGTCAGCGACGCAGTGCCGTTGCCCCCCGCGGTCACCGTCGCGGCACCCGCAGGCACCAGCGACAGGACACCCTGCTCTACCGCCAGACGCGTCGACACCAGGTTCTGGTTGACGTCGGACACCGCGAGCTGGTGGACGCCCGTGAAGGCCAGCACCCCGTCCTCGTTGACCTGCAGTGGCACCACCGATGTGTCGGGGCGCTGGTTGACCGGCGCGGCATTGAGTTCGACCAAAACGCTTCCGGCACTGGACGTGGACAGCGCACCCGCCTTGGCACGCACTTCCGCCGTCAGATGAAGGTAGCCATCGCCGGCCAATGCGCCGGCCAGCGCGCCACCGGTGGCGATGTCGGCCTGGGTCGCCGTGTAGCTGCCTGACCACTGCCAGGTTTCACCCGGGTTGAGGCTGTTGTCGAGGTTCTTGTCACCGATGTTGAAACTGGCTCCGGCAACGGTGACGGTCCGCGGTGCCAGCCCGGCGTCCAGTTGCGGGGCGGACAAGGACACCGACGTCAGCGTCGACGTGCCCGAGTTGGCGGCCTCGAACAGGAAGGGAACCGCCTCTCCGGCGCTGACGGCCGCAGTGGCGCCCGGCCGAATCGCCAGCGACAGGCTGACCGACGCCAGCGACCCTTGCCAGGTGCTGGCCGCGAAATCAAGCACGCCAGCGCCTACATCGCCCGATTGCCGCTCGAGCACCCAATCACCGCCTTGCGACGCCGGTGCGGTCTGATTGGTCGAGGCCGCCACGTCCGCGTGCGACAAGCGCGCCAGCGCGTCCACCAGCAAGCGGCCCGATTCCCCCGCGCCTATGCTGCAGCCGTACAGCAGAATGTCCGCGCCTTGCGCCAGATGCGGCGCCCAGTCGGCCAATTGAGAACCCTCAGCCGCCAGCGCATCGACGCCATAAGCCTTGCCACCCAACTGGATCTCGCCCGCACTGCCATGCGAGACGATGTGCACCGCCTCTAGGTCTTGATGGCTTGCCAAAGCATCGGTCATCTGGCGCCAGGGGTCATCGGTGCTGTCGATCACAACGATCTCGACCGCGGGTGGCACCGCGGCGACCAGTGACGCGATGTCCGGAACGGCAGCGTCGATGAACAGGATCTCGGTCGCCGACGGCGCCGCCCTCAGCAGGCCTCCTGGCACCGGGCCGTCAATTCGCAGCGCGGCCGCGGGTTCGGCATACGGTGCATCGGTCAAACGCCCCTGGAGCGATCCGGCCGCCCCACGCCCGACCGATGACTCGGACTTCGTGGCAGGGCTGCCCGCGACGCCGGGGTCGGACAAGGCCGTCTTGCCGTCGGTCATACCGTCGTGACCCAAGACCAGCGAACCGGCATCCACCAGGACCGCGCCATCGAACAAATACCGGTGCTCGAGCGCCCGCAAAACGCTACCAAATCTTGGAGGGTGCATGACTTGTCCTCGCGATCAATCTTGATTCAATGTCGACAAGCCCGCGCGAAACGCCTGGCCGGATCCGAGCGCCGGCGATGTCGTGCCGAAATTCGATCTGTCAAGCCCTGCTCGCCGCGGTTGGGGAACAGGCACGGCGTCCTTGATGCCGCGATCCGCCATTCGCGAGACTGGCAATCGCCGTTGGCGGCCTACGCCAGTGGCTGCGCCAAGCGCCAGGTCGAAAGCCGGTACGACGGGGCCTGACGACATAGGCAATATGCTTTTCTCACACATTAAACACACTTTAAATGCAACTTTTTCTGCATTGTTACCGCACATTTCCAGCCTCTCCCAGACACGCTCCGACAGTCTCATCCGCCGCAACGCGCAATCGCAATTTCACTTACAGCGCAGCAGAATCGACCGCCTTCGGGGTCAGTCGGTCGGGCGAGGTGGACGCCCATGCCCGTCGACAGCGCACTGCCCGGCTGCGACACGCCTCGAACGCGAAAAGCGCCAGGCTTTCAGGTCGCGCCCAGCGTGGCATTTCGCCAACCTCACTGCGCAAAAATATCGTAATTAGCATCATTGTCGACCTTTTGCGCGTTTAATCAACCCTGATTTCGGGCTAGGCAATCGCCCTGAACCGCCTATCGTCAACATCACGGCAGCCCATGGCTATGCCCGGCGGTCCGCTGCGCGACACCTTTCCAGCCGCTCAATGGTCATGATCGAGCCGCTGACGTCCTGCCGGACCGCAGACCAGCGCCGCCGCCAAACCCGGAGACACCGCATGACCCGACTGCCCTTGCTCACCGACGACCAGGTCGGCCCGCCCGATCTGGTGGCCGCCATCCGCGCCCGGCGCGGCGGCGGCTTGCTGGATCTGGACCGCCTGCTGCTGCACAGCCCGGCGTTCGCCACCGGCTGGGGCGAACTGATGGGCCGCGTGCGCACCGCCCTGGGCGTGCCACCGCTGCTGCGTGAACTGGCGATGTGCGGCGTGGCTGCGCTCACCGGCGCCGAATTCGAGATGTTCCACCATGCGCCGCTCTACCTGGCCGCGGGTGGCAGCGACGCCCAGCTGGCGTCGCTGCGCCGCCTGGGCCAGGGCATCGCCGGGCAACTCGTCGACGACCCGGTGTTCGACGCCGAGCAGCAGGCCGTGCTGACGCTGGTGCTGCAGATGACCCGAGACGTGCAGGTCGACGACGCCACCTTCGCCCGCGCCCGCGCGGTGATGGGCAGCGACCAGTCCCTGTTCGAACTGATCGCCGTGATCGCGTCCTACAACATGGTGGCGCGCATCCTGGTTGCGCTCAAGCTCGAGCCCTGAGCGTCCGGACAGTTCCACCCGCGGCCCGGCGTCACGCCGTCCGGGGTGGACGCTGCGCCACAGCAGCGCGATCGACGGGAAGAACGTGAGGCGGCGGGAAGCTGACGGCCACGTTGTACTGCTCGCCGCCGAGCAGCGAGTAATGCACCAGATGGCAATCGGGGCCGACCCAGATGCTGGATACGTTCCAGCGCAGGTCAGCCGGAAAGTCCGCCCGATCGACCACCGCCCGGTAGACCGCATGGCCTGGAACGCGGGCCGGGTCGTTGACATACTGGGCCCGCACCGCCGACAGACCGCGGTGGGCCAGAGTGCAGGTCTGCCATGCCCGGCATCGAGCTCGGGCTAACGCCCTGCGAAAGATCGGCAGCGGCACCGCTTGACGCAGCGCCCTGTGAAGACTCGGCGAGAATCCGGACCGATGGAAACCCCTGGCAACCTGTTCGTCGTCGCCGCGCCCAGCGGCGCCGGCAAGTCCAGCCTGGTCAAGGCCTTGCTGGAACTCGATTCGCACCTCACGGTGTCGGTCTCGCACACCACGCGCGCGCCGCGCGGCCAGGAGCGCCATGGCCGCGAATACTGGTTCATCAGCGGACCCGAGTTCCGCCAGATGACGGCGCAAGGCGATTTCTTCGAATGGGCCGAGGTGCATGGCAACCTGTACGGCACCTCGCGGCCTGCAGTCGAGCAGCGCCTGGCCGCCGGCGCCGACGTGATCCTGGAGATCGACTACCAGGGTGCGCTGCAGATCAAGCAGCTCTTCAGCCACGCGGTGCTGATCTTCATCCTGCCGCCAGGCTGGGACGAGTTGCGCCAGCGCCTGACGCGCCGCGGCGAGGACCGGCCCGAGGTGATCGCGCAACGCATGGTCAACGCCCGGGTCGAGGTGGCGCAGGCACGCCACTTCGACTTCGTTATAATCAACGGTTTGTTCGAGACGGCGCTGTTCGACCTGAAAACGATAGTGCACTCGCAGCGGCTGCGCTTCGCGGCGCAGGCCCGCAGCAAGTCACAGGTTTTCGCCGAGCTGGGTTTGCTGAACCCGACCTGATCCCCAGCCCCGCCAGTGCCGACCCGCATCTCTTCACCCGTTTGACCCTACCGAAGGCAAGCCCATGGCCCGCATCACCGTCGAAGACTGCCTCGAGAAAATCCCCAACCGCTTCCAGCTGGTGCTGGCCGCCACCTACCGCGCGCGCATGCTCAGCCAGGGCCATGCGCCCAAGATCGAGAGCAAGAACAAGCCGGGCGTGACGGCCTTGCGTGAGATCGCCGCCGGCGTCGTCGGCGTGGAAATGCTGCGCCGCGTGCCGCTCTGACCCGGAGGCGGCGCCAGCGCGCCGACCTGCCGACCTGCCGACCTGCCAAGAGGCGCCCGTGAAGGCGCCTTTTTTTTCGACCCGAATGCCCTCGGGCGCCTTTCTTTTGAACGCCGCTGCAGGCCGGCGCGGCGCCTGAATTTCAGCCCATCACCCGGCGCCGGCCGCCAGGCGCGGCAATACAGGCTAAATTCGGGCATGGGCATCCGATCCTTCGCCGCTGAACTGCTGCTGCCGTCCGTGCTGCAGGCCAAATCGCGCAACCCCACGCCCACGCCGTCCGAGCAGGCCAGCGCTGCAGTGTCCTTCGCCGCGCTAGCCGACAAACTGGACTACCTCGGCAAGGCCGACGTCAAGCTGGTGCGAGAGGCCTTCAAGTTCGCCGATGAGGCGCATCTGGGCCAGTTCCGCGCCAGCGGCGAGCCCTACATCACGCACCCGCTGGCGGTGGCCGGCCTGGTGGCCGACTGGCATCTGGACGCCCAGGCGGTGATGGCCGCGCTGATGCACGACGCGATGGAGGACTGTGGCGTCACCAAGGTCGAGCTGATCCAGCGCTTCGGCGCGCCCACCGCCGAGATGGTGGACGGCCTGACCAAGCTCGACAAGCTGCAGTTCTCGACCCGCGAGGAAGGCCAGGCCGAGAGCTTCCGCAAGATGCTGCTGGCGATGGCGCGCGACGTGCGCATCATCCTGATCAAGCTGGCTGACCGGCTGCACAACATGCGCACGATGACGGCGATGGCGGCCAACAAGCGCAGCCGCATCGCCCGCGAGACGCTGGACATCTACGCGCCCATCGCCCACCGGCTGGGTCTGAACATGATCTACCGCGAACTGCAGGAGTTGTCGTTCCAGCACCTCTACCCCTGGCGCCATGCCGCGCTGGCCAAGGCGGTGCAGCGCGCGCGAGGCTACCGGCGTGACATCGTCGAGCGGGTGCGCGAGGACGTGAACAAGGCTTTCGCCAGCCACAAGATCAAGGTGGCGGTCTCGGGGCGTGAGAAGACCGTCTACAGCGTCTACCGCAAGATGCGCCAGAAGCACGCCGGCTTCGCCCAGGTCACCGACATCTTCGGCTTCCGCGTCGTCGTGCCGCAGCTGATGGACTGCTACCTGGCGCTGGGCACGTTGCACCAGCTCTACAAACCGGTGCCCGGGCGCTTCAAGGACTACATCGCGATCCCCAAGGCCAACGGCTACCAGAGCCTGCACACCACGCTGGTCAGCCCGCTGGGCACGGCGGTCGAGTTCCAGATCAGAACCGAGCCCATGCATGCGGTGGCCGAGTCGGGCATCGCCGCGCACTGGCTGTACAAGAACGAGACCAAGAGCGGAGGCAGCGCGGCCAGCGAGGCGCAACGCCTGGGCTCGATGTGGCTGAAGTCGCTGCTCGAGATCCAGGACGAGACCCGCGACGCGGCCGAGTTTCTCGAGCATGTCAAGATCGACCTGGTGCCCGAGGCGGTGTATGTGTTCACGCCGATGAGCAAGATCCTGGCGCTGCCGCGCGGTGCAACCGCAGTCGACTTCGCCTACGCCATCCACTCCGACGTCGGCGACCACTGCGTGGCGGCCAGGCTGAACGGCGAATCGGTGGCGCTGCGCACCGAGTTGAAGAGCGGCGACGTGGTCGAGATCGTCACCGCGCCAGGCGCGCGGCCCAACCCGGGCTGGCTGAACTTCGTCCGCACCGGCCGGGCAAGGTCCAAGATCCGGCACTTCCTGAAGACCATGGAGCATGAGGAGTCGCGCGGCCTGGGCGAGAAGCTGCTGGCCCAGGCGCTGCGCGCCGAGGGCTTGCTGCTGCCGTCGGCCGAACTCGACGACGCGCAGGCGCAGGCGCTGTGGCAGCAGCTCACGCGCTGGAGCGGCAGCCGCAGCCGGACCGACCTGCTGGTCGACATCGGACTGGGCCGCAAGATCGCCACCATCGTGGCCAAGCGCTTGGCCTTGATGATGGCCGAGCGCGGCAGCCGGCCCGACGCGGTGACGCTGACGCTGAACCGCTTCGGCGGCGCCGACGACGTGGCCATGCCCATGCCCGGCATCGTGATCGACGGCACCGAGGGCGCGTCGGTGCAGCTGGCGACCTGTTGCCGGCCCATCCCCGGCGACGAGATCCGCGGCTACCTGGGTCGCGGCGAAGGACTGCTGGTGCACACTGCCGAATGCAGCGTCGGGCGTCGCCTGGCGGATCGCGATCCCGAGCGCTGGATCGCGGTGGAATGGGCCGAGCAGCCGACGCGCAATTTCGAGACCAGCGTCAAGCTGCTGGTCAAGAGCGGCAAGGGCGCGTTGGCCCAACTGGCAGCGGCCGTCAGCCGGGCCGAGGCCGACATCAGCCACATCGAGATGGACAACGAGCCCCAGGACGACGCCACCGAGCTGCGCCTGCTGCTGGCGGTGCGCGACCGCCAGCACCTGGCCGACGTGCTGCGGGCGCTGAAGCGGTCGCCGCCGGTGCTGCGCGCAAACCGCCAGAAACCCTGAACGACGGCGGCAACGGCTCAGGAAATAGCCCTGGGCGCGCAGCTGCCACCGGGCAGCGACGCCCCCGCTTCTTCAGGGCTTGGGGTAATGCACCGCCAGCACATCCAGCGTCTCGGCGCCGCCCGGGGTCTGCAGCTTGACCTCGTCGCCGACCCGGGACTTGAGCAGCGCGCGGGCGATGGGCGCGATCCAGCTCACCTCGCCGGCCAGATTGTCGGCCTCGTCTATGCCCAGGATCCTGATCGTGCGCTCATCGCCCTGGCGGTTGGCATAGGTCACGCTGGCGCCGAAGAAGACCTGGTCACCGCCAAAGTGCAGCGCCGGGTCGACGACCTCGGCGATCTCGAGCCGGCGCGTCAGGAAGCGGATGCGCCGGTCGATCTCGCGCAGCCGCTTCTTGCCATAGAGGTAGTCGCCGTTCTCCGAGCGGTCGCCGTTCTTGGCGGCCCAGGACACGATCTCGACGAGGCGCGGGCGCTCGTCGTCGATCAGCGCCAGCAACTCGGCGCGCAGGCGCTGGTAACCGGCGGGCGTGATGTAGTTCTTGGTGCCGGCGGGCAGCGGCGGCAGGCCGGGCGTGCCGTCCTCATCGTCTTGGGCATCGGTTTCGCGGGTGAAGGCTTTGTTCATGGCACACCGCCCGGTATGGGCAAAGTCTGGGCGGCCAGTGACGACACCCGCCAAGCGCCGGGCGCGCTGCCGGTCCACTTGCGAAAGGCGCGGTAAAAGGTGCTGGCGTCATTGAAGCCCAGGCGAGCGGCGATCTCGCCCACGCTGAGCACGGCATCGGCGCGGCCCTCGGCCAGCAACTGCAGCGCCAGGCCGCGCCGCACCTCGTCCTTCAGGTGGCCCCAGCTCGCGCCCTCGTCCTCCAGACGGCGCCGCAGCGTCGCGGCAGACAGGCCCAACAGGCCGGCCACCCGCGCCAGCGTGGGCGCGGGATCACCCTGGTCGAGCGCCTCGCGGCACAGCCGGCGCGCTCGGTCGCTCAGGGCGGTGGCGGCCACCTGCTTGAGGAAGACCGACTGCGGCGCATCGCGCAGAAACGCCTTGAGCCCGACCGCACTGACCGCCAGAGCCGACTGCAGCACCCTTGCGTCGAAGCTGATCGCGGTGGCGCTGGCGTCGAAACGCAGCAGCGGGCTGAACATGCGCCGGTATTCATCACCATGCGCCGGCCGCGGGTGGGCCCAGTCGAGCCGGCTGATCGCCACCCGTCGCCCGGCCAGCCAGCACAGCAGGCCCTGCAGCATCACCAGCAAGGTCTCGTCGGCAAAGCGGCGCGCATCCTGGGCAGCGTCGTCCTGCCGGCCGCCGGCGATGCGGTTGTCGATCACCAGGCTGGCCGCCCCGCCGCCGATTCGCAAGCTGGCGCCGATGTCGTCGAAGCACAGACCGAAACCGCGCAAGGCCATCCGCAGCGCGGCGCCCACCGTGGCTTGGCCAGCCAGGGCGTGGCAGAGCATGGCAAATGTGCCTACCTTCATGCGGCGGGCGTCTAGGCCGAAGAACTCGTCGTCGAGCAGTCGCGCCACCGCGATCCAGAGCCTGGAGAAGGCTGCCGCAGGCACCCGGGCCGAGGGCTCGGCCAGCAAGCCAGGGACAATACCGGCCTCAGCCAGCACCTGGGCGCGCTGGGGCGCGTCGAGTGCCCGCACGGCGCTGCGAACGAAAGCGATGGCCACGCTGCGGTCGGCGGTCGGCGGGGGGCTGGACATGCCCGATTCTGGCAAATTGCGTCAGCGACCTGCGCGTTCGCGCCATCGCGCGGCAACGCCGCCGGGCCTAGACTTCGCCATGGCCAGCGTTTTGCCCCGGCCGCCCTGGAGACAAGCCAACATGACCGACCTTTCCGCCGAATACCAGGCCTTGGCCCAATACCGCCCGACCCACAAGGTGAGGTTCGTCACCGCAGCCAGCCTGTTCGACGGCCACGACGCCGCGATCAACATCATGCGCCGCATCCTGCAGGGCATGGGCGCCGAGGTGATCCACCTGGGCCACAACCGCTCGGTCGACGAGGTCGTCACCGCCGCGCTGCAAGAAGACGTGCAGGGCATCGCGGTGTCGAGCTACCAGGGCGGCCACAACGAGTACTTCAGCTACATGGTGGACTTGCTCAAGGCGCGCGGCGGCGCGCATATCCAGGTCTTCGGCGGCGGCGGCGGCGTGATCGTGCCGGCCGAGATCCGCGCGCTGGCCGATCTGGGCGTGCGCATCTTCAGCCCCGAGGACGGCCAGCGCATGGGCCTGGCCGGCATGATCGGCGAGATGGTGATGCGTGCCGACCGCGACCTGTCGGCCTACGCGCCGACCGCGCTGGCGGCGGTTCAAGGCCATGGCGAAGCCGCCTGGCGCGCGCTGGCCCAGCTGATCACCGCGCTCGAGAACAAGCAGGTCGCCCCCGCACTGCTGGCCGAGTTGAAGGCCAGCGCCGCGGTTGCCAAGACGCCGGTACTGGGCATCACCGGCACCGGCGGCGCCGGCAAGTCCAGCCTGACCGACGAGTTGATCCGCCGCATCCGGCTCGACCAGGGCGATCAGCTCCGCATCGCGGTGATCTCCATCGACCCGTCGCGCCGCAAGAGCGGCGGCGCGCTGCTGGGCGACCGGATACGGATGAACGCGATCGCGCCCTGGGGCGACGGGCAAAAAGTCTATGTGCGCAGCCTGGCCACGCGCGACACCGGCAGCGAGGTCAGCGCCGCGCTGCCCGACGTGCTGGCCGCGGTGAAAGTGGCGGGCTTCGACCTGATCATCGTCGAGACCTCGGGCATAGGCCAGGGTGATGCGGCGATCGTGCCGCTGGTCGACGTGCCGATGTACGTGATGACGCCCGAGTTCGGCGCCGCCAGCCAGTTGGAGAAGATCGACATGCTCGACTTCGCCGAGTTCGTGGCGATCAACAAGTTCGACCGCAAGGGCGCACCCGACGCGCTGCGCGACGTGGCCAAGCAGGTGCAGCGCAACCGCGAAGCGTTCACCGTGATGCCCGACCAGATGCCGGTCTTCGGCACCATGGCCAGCCGCTTCAACGACGACGGCGTCACGGCGTTATACCAGGCGCTGAAAACCCGGTTGGGTGCGCTAGGTCTGCGGCTGAGCGAGGGCCGGTTGCCGATCGTGGCCACCAAGCACAGCACGCACCAGACCCCGGTGGTGCCGGCGTCGCGCACCCGCTACCTGGCCGAGATCACCGACACGGTGCGGGCCTACAAGACCCGCGCCCGGACCCAGTCCAGGCTGGCGCGCGAACTGCAGCAACTGCGTGCCACCGCCAAGATGCTGCACGACGACGACAGCGCGCGAGACGGCGCCCGAAACACCGTGCTGCGCCTGGCCGACGAGCGCGCGACGAAGTTCGACCCCGCCGCGGCCAAGCTGCTGGCCCAATGGCCCGAGATGCAGAAGGCCTACGCCGGCGACGAGTATGTGGTCAAGATCCGCGACAAGGAGATCCGCACCAGCCTGGTCCACACCACCTTGAGCGGCAACAAGATCCGCAAGGTCGCCCTGCCCGGCTATGACTGCCATGGCGAGTTGCTGAAGTGGCTGATGCTGGACAACGTGCCGGGCAGCTTCCCCTACACCGCCGGCACCTTCGCCTTCAAGCGCGAGGGCGAGGACCCGACCCGGATGTTCGCCGGCGAGGGCGACGCCTTCCGCACGAATCGGCGCTTCAAGCTGGTCAGCGAGGGCATGCCGGCCAAGCGCCTGTCGACCGCCTTCGACTCGGTCACGCTGTATGGCAACGACCCCGACCGCCGGCCCGACATCTACGGCAAGGTGGGCAACTCGGGCGTGTCGATCGCCACGCTGGACGACCTCAAAGTGTTGTACGGCGGTTTCGATCTGTGCCACCCGGCCACCAGCGTGAGCATGACGATCAACGGCCCGGCGCCGACGATCCTGGCGATGTTCATGAACACCGCGATCGACCAGCAGATCGAGAAATTCGAGGCCGAGAACGGCCGGGCGCCCACCGACACCGAACTGGCCAAGATCCGCGACTGGGCCCAGGCCAACGTGCGCGGCACGGTGCAGGCGGACATCCTGAAGGAGGACCAGGGCCAGAACACCTGCATCTTCTCGACCGAGTTCAGCCTCAAGGTGATGGGTGACATCGCGCAGTACTTCGTGCACCACAACGTGCGCAACTTCTACTCGGTGAGCATCAGTGGCTACCACATCGCCGAGGCCGGCGCGAACCCGATCAGCCAGCTCGCGTTCACGCTGTCCAACGGCTTCACCTTCGTCGAGGCATACCTGGCCCGCGGCATGCACATCGACGACTTCGCGCCGAACCTGAGCTTCTTCTTTTCCAACGGCATGGACCCGGAGTACACCGTGCTGGGCCGGGTGGCGCGCCGCATCTGGGCGGTGGCGATGCGCGACAAGTACGGCGCCAACGAACGGTCGCAGAAGTTGAAATACCACATCCAGACCTCGGGGCGCAGCCTGCATGCCCAGGAAATCCAGTTCAACGACATCCGCACGACGCTGCAGGCGCTGATCGCGATCTACGACAACTGCAACAGTCTGCACACGAATGCCTTCGACGAGGCGATCACCACGCCGACCGAGGACAGCGTGCGTCGGGCGATGGCGATACAGCTGATCATCAACCGCGAGTGGGGCCTGGCCAAGAACGAGAACCCGAACCAGGGCGCCTTCATCATCGACGACCTGACCGAACTGGTCGAGGAAGCCGTGCTGGCCGAGTTCGAGAAGATCACCGAGCGCGGCGGCGTGCTGGGCGCGATGGAGACCGGCTACCAGCGCAGCAAGATCCAGGAAGAGTCGATGCACTACGAGATGCAGAAGCACACTGGCGAATACCCGATCATCGGCGTCAACACCTTCCTGAACCCGCACGAAGACCCGAACCCCAAGCAGATCGAGCTGGCGCGGTCGACCGAGGACGAGAAGGAATCGCAACTGGCGCGGCTGGCCGATTTCCAGGCCCGCCACGCCGCGGAGTCACCGGCGATGCTGGCCAGGCTGCAGCAGGCGGTGATCGCCAACGACAACGTGTTCGACGTGCTGATGGACGCGGTGCGCTGCTGCAGCCTGGGCCAGATCACCAACGCGCTGTTCGAGGTGGGCGGGCAGTACCGGCGCAGCATGTAAGCCGCGCCAGGGTCTGCCGTGTCAGTTGCCGGCCCGCAAGCGTTGCGCGCCGCGCCGGCTTCAGCGCTTGGGCGCCACCAGCGCGAACATCGCCCCCTGCGGGTCCAGGCATTGCACGATCCAGTTGCCACCGGGCACCTGCATCGGGCCGCTGACAATCTGGCCCGCGGCAGACTTCACCCGCCCGACCGCCGCGTCTATCGCCTCGACATTGACGTAGACCAGCCAGCAGGCCTGCGGCACCTGGGGCGGGCGCACCATCATGCCGCCGATCGCCGGCCCGCCGGCGGCGAAGAGCTGGTAGACGCCCATCGCGCCCATGTCGATGGCGTCGCCCCGGGTCCAGCCGAACAGGCCGCTGTAGAAGGCCCAGGCGCGGCCCAGGTCACCGGCGTACAACTCGTGCCAGCCGATGGTGCCGGGCGTGCCGGCGGGCGGCTGCTGCGGCTGTTCGGCGGAAAAGCCCTTGAACAGACAGAACGACGCGCCGTCCGGGTCGGCAACGACGGCGAAGCGGCCGACACCCGGTATGTCCTCGGCCGGCCGCTCGACCTTGCCACCGGCCTGGACCAGCGCCCCGACCTGGCCATCGACATCGTCGACTGCGACATAGCCTATCCAGCCCGGGCGGGCGCCGGCGGCGCAGGCTTCAGGCGGCAAGGCCATCAAACCGGCGACCACGGTGGCACCCGCCGACAGCAGGGTGTAGGGCCCGGCGGCCATGCCGGCATCGGCAGTGTGCCAGCCGATCACGCTGCGGTAGAAAGCCTCGGCGGCCGGGGCATCCGAGGTCATCAGTTCGTACCAGACGAAGCGGCTGGCGGGCTGGGGCATGGCGATTCTCCGGCGCGTTGGGGTGGAGTGGAAGGGGCTGTGGCGAGCGCGCCATCGCCCGAACCGCTCCAGCGGCGGACAACACCCTAGTCGCCTTGGCCCGGCATTGGCAATATCGACTCTTGGGGGGCGCGCTTCCGGCACCGCCGTCGCCCGGTGTAGCGAAGGCGACTCCGGCGCGACCAAGCCGCCCGATAGACTGGATTCGACCGGGGTTTGGCTCCGGTCCAAGACAGGCCAACCCGCAGGAGACCCGCCCCCATGATGCTCGCCCCCCTCGCCAAAGCAACCCGCCTGGTGCTCGCCCTGGCGCTCGCCGCCACGGCTGCAACAAGCCTCGCCGCTTCCAAGACCGAGATCAAGCTGGGCAACACCGTTCCCTACAGCGGTCCGGCCTCGTTCTACGGCCTGGTCGGCCAGGCCACCGTCGCCTACTTCGCCAAGGTCAATGACGAGGGCGGCATCAACGGCCGCAAGATCACGGTGATCAGCCTGGACGACGCGCTGCAGCCACCCAAGACGGTCGAGCAGGTGCGCAAGATGGTAGAACAGGAGGAGGTGGACGCCGTCGTCAACCAGGTGGGTACGGCCACCGCGTCGTCGGTGCGCAAGTACCTCAACGAGCACAAGGTGCCGCAACTGTTCGTGCAGTCTGGCTCCAACAACTTCCAGCAGCCCAAGGACTTTCGCTACAGCACCTCGGCCCTGATGAACTACGAGTTCGAGGCCCGGATGTACGGCCAGTTGATCCTGCGCGAGAAGCCCAACGCCAAGGTCGCGATCCTTTACCAGAACGACGACTACGGCAAAGACTATTTGAAGGGCCTGAAGTCAGGCCTGGGCGCGGCTTCGGCCAAGATGCTGGTGTCCGAGATCACCTACGAGCAGACCGACCCGACACTCGACTCGCAACTGCTCACCATCAAGGGCAGCGGCGCCGACGTGGTGGTCCTGGCGGCCTATTCCAAGCAGGTGAGCCAGTCCTTGAAGAAGATGGTCGACCTGAACTGGAAGCCGCTGGTCTACATCAGCCATGTCTCGGCCCAGGTGCAGCCCACGCTGGCGCTGGTGGGACTGGAGAACACCGTCGGCGTGATGACTGCCAGCGTGATCAAGGACCCGTCCGATCCCAGTTGGCACAACGATGCCGACTACAAGGCCTGGCTGGTGTGGATGGGCAAGTATTTGCCCAAGGCCGACATCAACAACGGCAGCTTCGCCTCGGTCTACTCCACCTCTGCAGCCATCACGCAGGTGCTGAAGTCGGCCGGCGACGACCTGAGCCGCGAGAACATCCTCAAGCAAATGACGCAGTTGAAGGACTTTGCCGCGCCCATGCTGCTGCCGGGCATCACGATGAGCATGTCGGCCGACAACTACAACCTGTTCCGCAAGATCCAGATCATGCGTTTTGACGGCAAGCGCTGGGTACCGCAGGGCAAGCCGGTCGGCGAATAAGCGCCGAGGCCACCCGGCCGCCCCGGCGGCCGGACTCAATGCCCTACCGCGCCCCGCCCTGAAGGAGACTGCGATGACGATACCCGCCCCGTTGGCCGCCTGGCATGCCGTGGTGCAGTCGCGCGACATGGCCGCGCTCGGCCGCCTGCTGGCCGACGATGTGGTGTTCCACTCGCCGGTGGTGCATTCGCCGCAACGCGGCAAGGCCATCACCTTCCAGTACCTGGTCGGCGCGATGCAGGTGCTCAACACAGCGCAGTTCCGCTACGAGCGCGAGATCGTCGGCGCCAGCGACGCGCTGCTCGAGTTCAGCACCGAGATCGATGGCATACAGATCAACGGTGTCGACCTGATCCGCTGGAACGAGGCCGGCCAGATCGTCGACTTCAAGGTCATGGTGCGCCCACTCAAGGCCGTCAACATGCTGCACCAGCGCATGGGCCAGATGCTCGAGCAACTCAAGCCAGGCCAACCCTAGCTCGGCAAGCGCGCCGCCAACGCCAGGCAACAGTCCGGCAACGGGCATGGGCTAAGCTCGAAGGCCGACCCTGACCTCGCGACGTGGGCCCGCCACAACTTGGCGCCAACCCGCCGCCCCCTGCAGCATGATCGACCGCCGATCCCGTACGACCCGCCCGCCTCCGCTGCACTTCGCCCCGGCACGCTGGCGGCGCGTGATCGCGCTGCTGGCGCTGCTTGCCATAGGCCAGGCGGCCACAGCCGCTGACGGCGACGCCGCGCCGCCACCGGGTTGCGCCCTGCTCTGGCAGGTGACGGCCAGGCTGGACGCCACGCCGCGCCAGTTGCAGATCGACATGGCGTTCGACGCCGGCCCGCGCAGCCGCACCACCTTGCGCTTGCCCAGCGGCTGGGCGGCCATGGTCGAGGCAAGAGTCGAGGCCGACCCGTCGGCCAAGGCACCCAAACTGCAAGCCCTTGCCGACGATCCGACACTGCGCCTGGTCGAGCATGCGAGCGGCGAGCGGGTCCACCTGCGCTGGGCTTTCACCCCATCGCTCGATCCGGCTCAAAGCAGCAGCGCCCAGTTGGCGGCCGACTGGTTCGCCGTCGCCGGCCAGGGTCTGCTGCCGGTGCCTGACGAACTCGACGCGCGCAATCCGCCAAGCGCCTGCATCGGGCTGACAGGCATGGTGGCGCCCACCCGGCTTGATGCGTCCGACGCCGCCAGCGTGCCGCGCTGGGCCACCAGCCAGGGCAGCGCCGAAGGGCCATCGGCGTGGTTCCGGATCGCGGCCGGCGCGGCGCCGCTGCGCTTGCGTGTGCAGCAGGCGCTCTACGCCGGCGGCGCGCTGCAGGTCGCCTCGCAGACCGCCGACGGCCAGGCCCTGACCGTCGCGCGGCCCGCCGCGGCGGCCTGGCGCTTCCCCGTCGAGGCCCTGGCCCAGGCCAGCGCGCTGGCGGCGGCCGCGCAGCGTCGCTTCTGGGGCGACACCGCGCCAGCCGGTCCGCTGCTGGTGCTGCTGCTGCCGGTGCCGGGCAGCGCGCAGGGCACGGCCTGGCAGCAGACGCTGGCCCTGCAGGCCCCGGTCGAGCTGGCGCTGCCGGGGCCAGGCTTCGATGCCTTGATCACCCAGGCGCTGGTGCGCAGCTGGATGCCCGAACGCTTCGGCCCGCTGGTCTACAGCGGCCGCGGCGACGAGGGCTTGCGAGCCTGGTTCAGCGAAGGCTTCGCCGATTTCTACACCCACCGCCTGCTGCTGCGCGAGGGCCGCTGGACACCGGAGGACTACGCCAGCGCCCTCAACCGCAAGATAGCGCGCTGGCTGGAAGCGACCGACCGCGGCGCGGCGCTGCCGCGCGATCTGGCCACCGCGACGCGCAAGGCGCCGACCGCGGCCCCACCCGGGGCCGGTGGCGAGTGGCTGGCGCTGCAATGGCATGCCGCGCTGCGCGCCAAGGGCGAGCCCGGGCTGGACGCGGTGATGCGCGGGCTGGTGGTGCCGGCAGCGCAGGCCCGCCGAGAGGGCGCGATCAGCGCGCCTCTGGCCACCCACCGGCTGGTGGCCGGGCTGAGGCAGGTGCTCGACGATGCCCCGCTGCGCGACATCACCCGCCACATCGATCGGGGCGAACCCTATGTGTTCGGCCCGGACGCGCTGGGGCCTTGCTTCGTCGGCCAGCGGCTGCGGCTGCCGAGCTGGCGCCTGGGTTTCGACCCCGATTCGCTGGCGCGCCGGGTGTTGCGCGGTGTCGAGGCGGGCGGCCCGGCCGAGGCCGCCGGGCTGCGCGACGGCATGGTGCTGGTCAGCCAGCAGCTGACGCCCGGCGATGCCACGCAGGCCGTGCGGTTGCAGGTGCAGGCGGCCGACGGCAGCCTGACCGAGATCCGCTACCTGCCGGCTGGCGAGCCGCTGCGCGACTTGCCGCGTTACCAGCCGGTGGCCCAGGCGCTGCAGCAGCCGGCCTGCCAGGGCTGGCTGGGCCTGGGGCCCGAGGCGGGCCTGACCCAGCGCGGCCACCACGCTGCGGCGGCGACGGGCAAGCAGGGCGCCCGGTCCGGCGCCAAGAGCGGCAGCAAGCACAGCGCCAAGGGCGGCAAGGCGAAATCAAGACCGGGCGCCAAGCCCGCGCATGGCGCCAAAGCCAAATCCAGGCCGCGATGAGCTGGCTGCTGCTGCCCTGCGATGCCCGGGCCCGCCCACTGGCCCAAGCCCCCGGCACGCCCTGGACCGGCTACCTCAGCCTGGCCGACGGCCGGCTGGTCGGCGGCGGCGGCTTCGCGGCACCGCCCAGAGGCGGCGAGGTGGAGATAGGCTATTTCACGCTGCCTGGCTGGCAGCGGCAAGGGCATGGCCGGCGCACGGCCGCGGCCTTGATGGACATCGCGCGCAGCGCCGACCCCCGCCTGACCGTCGTCGCCCACACCGCGCGCAGCGCGCCGACCGAGGCCGACGGCAGCGCCTCGGCACGCATCCTGCGATCGCTGGGCTTCGGCGCAGCGCTGCCGATGCAGGACGCCGAGGCCGGCCCGGTCTGGCGATGGACGGCGCCGCCGGACTTTGCGCCGGACAGTGCGCCGCAAGACGCGCCGGACGCCGCCCCCCCCAACCGCCGAGGACTCTGACGATGACCCCCACCGCGCTGATCGTGATCGACGTGCAGAACGCGCTGTTCCAGCCCGAACCGCGGCCGTTCGAAGCCGACGCGGTGATCGCCCGCATCAGGCTGTTGACGGTGGCCGCCCGCAGCGCCGGCGTGCCGGTGGTCTGGGTACAGCATGAGCGCGCAGGCAGCGCGCTGGCCTGGGACAGCCCGGGCTGGGCCCTGCCCGACGCGCTGCAGGCCCGCGACAGCGATGCGCGGTTGCGCAAGACCACGCCCGACGCCTTCCTGGGCACCGGGCTGGACGACTGGCTGAGGGCGCGCGGCGTGCGCCAGTTGGTGGTCTGCGGCTATGCCAGCGAGTACTGCATAGACACCAGCACCCGGCGCGCCGCGGCGCTGGGCTTTGCCGTCACGCTGGCCGCCGACGCCCACACCACCCACGACAAGCCGCATGCCAGCGCCGCGCTGATCCGTGCCCACCACAACGCCACGCTGCCCGGGCTGGCCTTCGGACCGGTGATCAAGGTGCTGGCCACCGAGGCGATCGCCTTCGAGGCCACGCCCCCCGCCAAGGTCGACGCCGATGCGCACCAGGTCACCGACCCGGCCCAGTTGGCCGCGCTCTACGGCCAGCCCAGCGAGGCCGCGCTGCGCAAGGAGTCGGACACGCTGACGGCGCCCTACGCCGCGCTGCTGGCCGCCTCGCCCTGCGTCGTGCTGGCCACCAGCGGACCGGGCGGGCTGGACGCCTCGCCGCGTGGCGATTGGCCGACCGCGCTGGTGGTGCAGGACGCGCAGACCCTGCTGCTGCCCGACCGGCGCGGCAACCACCGGCTCGACAGCCTGCGCAACATCCTGTCCGACCCACGGGTGGCCTTGCTGTGCCTGATCCCGGGCCGCAGCGAGACCCTGCGCATCAACGGCCGGGCCGCCGTCAGCACCGACCCGGCGCTGTGCGCAAGCCTGGCGGTGGACGGCAAACAGCCGGCCTGCGTTGTGGTGATCCACATCGAGACGGTGTATTTCCAATGCGCGCGGGCGCTGCTGCGCTCACGCTTGTGGCAGGCCGAGACCTGGCCCGCGGCGGACAGCCTGCCCAGCGCTGGCGCGATGCTGAGCGCGGCCAGCGGCGGCAGCTTCGACGGCGCAGCCTACGACCGCGCGTTGCCGCTGCGCCAGAAGGACAGCTTGTATTGACCTGAGCCGGCCGACAATGCGGCCATGACCTCCCTGCCGACACCGCTGCCCACCGAACCCGAGAAATTCATCGCCCGCCTGCGCCAGAGCCTGGCCGACGGCAGTTTCGTCAGCCTGGCGCTGGGCCGGCCGAGCGGTGGCGAGCCCTCGCTGGACAAGCTGCTGGCGCGCCGGGTGGTGTTGCGCGGCGCCGAGCACCTGTCGCTGGTCTGGCGCCACCGCACCAAGGACATCACGAAGAACCTGCCGCAAGACGAGGCGGTGGCGCTGATCGCCAGCCAGCTGGCGGGGCCGTTCCAGCATGCCCACCTGGTGACTCGCGGCCACGACATCCAGCTGGCGCTGGGCAAGCGGGGCAGCTGGGGGCTGCGCATAGGCAAACTCGCCGCTCCCGCCGGGGCGGTGGCATTGCCCGAGCCGGCGGGTGAGCACGACCGCGCCCGGCAGCGCGCGCTGTCGCTCGACACTCCATTCCTGGCCGAGCTCGGCATCACCGACGCCCAGCAGCGGCTGGTGCCGGCGATGGCGCGCAAATGGCGCCAGATCAACAAGTTCCTCGAAGTGCTGACGCATGCCATCGCGCAGTCGCCGCTGGCCGCGCGCGATGCGGCGCTGCCGGTGCGGGTGCTGGACTTCGGCGCCGGCAAGGGCTACCTGACCTTCGCGGTGCAGCACCAGCTGCTGGCCAGCGGGCGTGTGCCCGAGGTCACCGGGGTCGAGTTGCGCGACGACCTGACGACGCTGTGCAACAGCGCGGTGGCCAGGCTGGGCTTGCAGGGGCTGCGCTTCGAGACCGGTGACATCGGCCAGTTCGCAGCCGCTGGCGGGCAGAACGGCCCAGGCGCGGCGCTGGACATCATGATCGCGCTGCACGCCTGCGACACCGCCACCGACGTGGCAATGCACCACGGCATCCGGGCCAACGCCGCCATCATCCTGTGCTCACCCTGCTGCCACAAGCAGTTGCGGCCGCAGATGAGCGCGCCGGCGCTGCTGGCGCCGATGCTGCGCCACGGCATCCACATGACCGAGCAGGCCGAGATGCTGACCGACAGCCTGCGCGCGCTGCTGCTGCAGGCCAGCGGCTACGAGGCCCAGGTCTTCGAGTTCATCTCGCCCGAGCACACCGGCAAGAACAAGATGGTGCTGGCGGTCAAGCGCGCCAGCCCGCCCAGCCCCGCCCAGCGCGCAGCCCTGCTGGCCCAGGTGGCCGCGCTCAAAGCCCACTACGGCGTGACCGAGCAGCATCTGGAGACCTTGCTGGCGGCCGATGACTCGGCCCAGGTCGCCGGCGCGACGGCAGGCTGATCCGGCCTTCACGCCGCAGCGCGCGACCGCGTCCGTCAATACCCACGACGGCATTGAAAAAATCACAAAAACTCAGAACCTGATCAGAAACATGCCTCAGCCTGTGCCCTGACGACCCTATTCGGGATCGGTCCACAACGCGCGAGGTCGATCATGAGACGGGCGACGAGCGCGTGGAGATCGAAGCGCCGGTTGAACCTGCAGGCGATTCCGGCCATGGTGTCACGCCGTCGCCGACCATCGGTCATCAGGCCCTAGCCACAGGCTGTCACTCCGGATTGGCGTCGATGAATGTCTCGACCAGGTCGCAGATGCGCTCGATCTCATAGGCTTGAAGGCCAGGGAAGCAAGGCAGGCTGAGAACCGAACGGCACCAGGCTTCAGCGCCAGGGAAGCCGCCGACAGCCGTCCACGGGCCGTCGAGACGGTGCAACGGATCCTTCCAATGAATCTTGGAGTCGATACCGTTGTCCTGGAGATACCTGTGCATACCGTCGCGGCGCTCGACACGGATGACGTAGAGATGGTGCAGCGAAGGCGAATCGAGGGTGACTCCCAGCGGTTTGAGACGCTCGTGATAGGCGGCGGCGATGGCGGCCCGCTCAGCGAGCCAGGCATCGAGGTGCCTAAGCTTCACCCTCAGCACGGCCGCCTGGATTTCGTCGGTGCGCGAAGTGATCTGGCGACGGCTGCGCAGTTGGTCATCTCGCCCCGCCAAGTGACGCATCTCCTCGGCGAGCGCGAGGTCGTTCGTGGTGATGGCCCCTGCGTCGCCCAGGGCGCCAAGCGACTTCGTCGGATAAAAGCTCCACGCCGCAGCAGCCTGCATCGGCGGTTTCCAGCCATGGGCGTGAGCGGCGTCGAACAGCGGAGCCCGCAACTGTTCGGGTGAGGGGAGATGACCAAATATGAGGACCGGAACGGCGTCGTCAGTGACTTCGACGAGGGCACCGTCTGCGTTGACATCAGCGATCGTGACGCTGGCACCGCCCCGACTCAGACCTATTCCCGTCAACGCGAGCGTGTTTGCCTGCACTGTCGCCGTGGTCATGCCGAGCGCCGAGACCGCAAGCGTGAGCGCATCGGTTCCGCTGTTGCAGCAAACCGCATACCGTTGACCACAGTAGTCCGCCCACTCCTCTTCAAAAGCTGCTGTCTCCGGCCCCCGAAGATAGCTGGAGCGGTCTAGGCATGCCTCTATAGCGCGCTGAATATCTTGGCGCAGTGGCTCATTGCCGCGGCGTAGATCGCAAAATGGAATTTTCATGATTTCTAATTTTAAATTTAATAATCTAACGCAACCGCGCTCATCACATGACTTTTTATGCCGGTGACCTGTTGCTTTCTCACAGCGCTGCGCAATTCAGCGCATTCAACTGCAATTCATTTCTCATAATGCATGACTGCTCATGATTTTCGACCCTGCGTCAGCGCCGAGGCAAGGTGCGCGGAAACGGTCAAGCCAAAACGTGCTTGTCCGCGCCCGAGTTCAAGCGCCCTTCGGGACCGGGCTGTCTGGTTCAGCCGGCGCCTAATAAATCTCCGCACACCGGTCTGATGTCTCGTCGTCAATGTGGCCCGTTACGGGCTGAACTCGAAAGGATTCGTCAGGTCAACTGCCTGAAGCAGCACTTGCGGTATTTTCGCAATCAAATTCTGCTGAGCACAGCAACACCAGGATGAACGTCGAACTCGGTCACATCCCAGGTCGGTGCCAACTGGTCGACAAACCACCGGACACCGCGCTCTTCACGCCACACCCACTGTTTGTACAACTGCGTGTTGCTAACCACGATCGTACCGTCCTGAGCCAAGGGGCGGAGCAAAGCGCCAGAGAGTTCCATCCACGCTGAAACCGAGTTCCCGTGCAGATCCACCACTATCAGGTCGAAGACCTTCTCCGTGGTACGCAGATACGCCAACGCGTCCGCAACGACCACGTCGACCGAAAGCCCTGCGAGGTTCTGGGCAGCCCCGCGATCCTGATGATCCACGGTGGTGACATGACATCCGACCGAGGCCAACATCGCCGACAGCCGGCCACGAGAAGTCCCGATCTCGAGAACCGGTCGCCCGGCAAACTCCCGCGCAGCCGAGGTGACAATGTCTGCAACGGAGTCCGGCATTGACCAGCCAGGAACTCCCCATTGCCCTTGGCCGCCGAGCCATACAAATTCGCTCGCCGGCGGACTGCCCTTCGTCCGGATGACCGTGCCGTCGGCCACGAGTTGGTCGAACAACGCATTGGGCCGAACAAAGGAACGGATGAAGTGAAAGCCCCATTCCTCTCCGGGCAGCCCACCGGGCCCCCGGTCCACCGATGTCGCGTACGCGGCCGCGAAGGGGAAATCCCGAAGCGGGATCGGCTCGACCTGCATCCGTTGGAAGGCGGCAGCGATCACGCCCTGCTCGCACATATGGTATCTACCATCGTGACCTGACTGCAGCGGCCGCCAGGCGAGAATCGCTAGCACTTTTTCGCCCAAGCGATCGTTTGGCGGCAGTGACGCCAGACCGGAATTCAGAGCGAGCTTGCTGTCGACCAAATCGCTGTAATTGCCATACGCGTTTGGATTCCAGTTTTCCTGGGTCAGTCGCACGACGTCCGTGCCTTGTTTCCATGCGTCGAACCATGGCGGCCGCGCTGTGATGACCATGTCGCCGTCCAGGATCCACTCCGGCGCCTCCGGCCGAGTCCTGAACGGAAACCACTTCCACCAGTAGCCATAGTGCTCGGGAACACAACCGACGTCAGCCAGCAGGCGCGCCAATCCTGGGTTGTCCTCAGGAAGAGCCGGCCACCACTCGACCGGCTCGCAAGCCCAAGCCAGCAGCGAGCGGGCCCGCGCGGGGTCGATGTTGTTGGTGCACAGACAATAGTCGACTTCCTTGCCGAAGATTCTCGTCGCCTGCGCGATGGCACTTCTGGTCACGTCGTCGTCCAGCCCGTCGCCTTTGCACCAGCGAATCACCGGGCGTTGTCCGGCACTGAAGCGCCGGTTCGGCAGCGCGAGCGACTCGGCCCGATCGGCATCGGCGAGAAGTCGCGCAAGGCTATTCTTGGCTGGAAAGAAGCGAAACAGCCAGGGCCAAAGCGAGATCAATACGTATCGGAAATTATCACGCCGTTTCCAAGCAATATATCGGATCGTCCTGAGTGACCTCTTGGCGAGCGCTCGCAGCCCGCCCGCCTGCAACTCAGCCCATGCCACCGCCACAATGCTCTTGATATTCATAACTTTACCCCATTAAATATCAAACCAGCCCGGTGGTGGGGCGAAGTGGAGCGGCGCCAGGCCCCGCAGGCGAGTTCCACATCCATCATTTTCGCCAAGCCCAAGGCTAGACAGCGGCCGAGTGCATCCCCGTTCGGATGGGCATTCATTTCAGCCTGCGGCGCGAAACTGGGGAACCGATGCAGCGCA
>CANGHK010000025.1 GCA_947453625.1 Burkholderiales bacterium | reverse complement strand
GAAAAAGCCCGCGGCATCACGATCAACACGGCGCACGTCGAATACGAGACCGCGAACCGCCACTACGCCCACGTCGACTGCCCCGGGCACGCCGACTATGTGAAGAACATGATCACGGGTGCGGCGCAGATGGACGGCGCGATCCTGGTGTGCTCGGCCGCTGACGGCCCGATGCCCCAGACCCGCGAGCACATCCTGCTGGCGCGCCAAGTGGGCGTGCCTTACATCATCGTGTTCCTGAACAAGTGCGACATGGTCGACGACGCCGAGTTGCTCGAGTTGGTCGAGATGGAAGTGCGCGAGCTGCTCGACAAGTACGATTTCCCGGGTGACGACACCCCGATCGTGCACGGCAGCGCCAAGCTGGCGCTCGAAGGCGACACCGGCGTGCTGGGTGAGCAAGCCATCATGAAGTTGGCCGACGCGCTCGACAGCTACATCCCGACGCCTGAGCGTGCCGTTGACGGCGCCTTCCTGATGCCGGTCGAGGACGTGTTCTCGATCTCGGGTCGGGGCACCGTGGTGACGGGCCGTATCGAGCGCGGCATCATCAAGGTCGGCGAGGAAATCGAGATCGTCGGTATTGCCAACACGCAGAAGACCACCTGCACCGGCGTCGAGATGTTCCGCAAGCTGCTCGACCAAGGCATGGCTGGCGACAACGTCGGCATCCTGTTGCGCGGCACCAAGCGTGAAGACGTGCAGCGCGGCCAAGTGCTGTGCAAGCCGGGCAGCGTCAAGCCGCACACCCACTTCACGGCCGAGATCTACGTACTGTCGAAGGAAGAGGGCGGCCGCCACACGCCGTTCTTCAACAACTACCGTCCCCAGTTCTACTTCCGCACGACGGACGTGACTGGCGCGGTGGAGTTGCCGACGGACAAGGAAATGGTCATGCCTGGCGACAACGTCAGCATCACGGTCAAGCTGATCGCGCCGATCGCGATGGAAGAAGGCCTGCGCTTCGCCATCCGTGAAGGCGGCCGCACCGTCGGCGCTGGCGTCGTGGCCAAGATCATTGCATAAGCTTTGCATGATCGGCCGGCCCGAGGCTGCGCGCCGCGGGCCGGTTTCACCGCTCTTTTTCAAGGACAAGTCATGCAAAAGCAAAAGATCCGCATCCGCCTGAAGGCGTTTGACTACAAGCTGATCGACCAGTCGGCACTCGAGATCGTGGAGACAGCCAAGCGCACCGGCGCCATCGTCAAGGGCCCGGTGCCACTGCCCACGCGCATGCAGCGTTTCGACATCCTGCGCTCGCCGCACGTCAACAAGACTTCCCGCGACCAGCTCGAGATCCGTACCCATCTGCGCTTGATGGACATCGTCGACCCCACCGACAAGACCGTGGACGCGCTGATGAAGCTCGACCTGCCGGCCGGCGTCGACGTCGAGATCAAGCTGCAATAAGTAGGCCATCTTGCGGGGCAACCCGCAGGCGCGCTATACTGATCGGCTTTTCCGCGCTCGAGTGATCGAATGACGCTGGAGAGCTGACCAAAAAGTTTGAAAAACGTTCAAAGCGCTGTCTTGGTGGGCCACCGCAAAGTCAGCGCCGAAGAACCAAAACCATCCCCGGCCAATCGATGTCGGGTGTTTGAAACAAAGGCCCCTCCGGTCAAACGGATTAGGGGCTGGAGAAAAGCCATGACGACAGCTGCAGCCAGCTATCGCCTCGGTTTGCTGGGCCGCAAGGTCGGCATGATGCGCATCTTCACGGACGATGGCGACGCCATCCCCGTCACGGTGCTCGACGTGTCGAACAACCGGATCACCCAGGTCAAGACCGAGAAGACCGACGGTTACAACGCCCTGCAAGTGGCGTTCGGTTCACGCAAGGCATCGCGTGTGACCAAGCCGGAAGCCGGCCACCTCGCCAAAGCGGGCGTGGAATCCGGTGAAATCCTGCGCGAGTTCCGCGTGCCTGCCGACATCGTCGGTCAGTACGCGCCGGGCACGGTTGTGCCCGCCTCGCTGTTTGCCGTGGGCCAGGCCGTCGACGTGCAAGGCACCTCGATAGGCAAGGGCTTCACCGGCACGATCAAGCGTCACCATTTCAAGTCGCAGCGCGCGTCGCACGGCAACAGCCGTTCGCACAACGTGCCGGGCTCGATCTCGATGGCGCAGGATCCGGGCCGCGTGTTTCCGGGCAAGAAGATGTCGGGCCACCTCGGTGACGACACTGTCACGGTGCAAAACCTCGACATCATCCGCATCGACGAAGCCCGCCAGCTGCTGCTGGTGCGTGGCGCGGTGCCGGGTTGCAACAGCGGTTTCGTGACCGTGCGACCCGCCATCAAGGTCAAGGCCAAGAAAGGAGCCCAGTGATGCAGCTCGAGCTCCTGAACGAACAAGGCCAGGCGACCGCCAAATTTGACGCGCCCGACACCGTGTTCGCGCGTGACTACAACGAAGCCCTGGTGCACCAGGTGGTCGTGGCCTACCAGGCCAACGCCCGCCAAGGTACCCGCGCCCAGAAGAACCGCGAAGCAGTTCATCACAGCACCAAGAAGCCTTGGCGCCAGAAGGGCACCGGCCGCGCACGCGCCGGTTCCACCTCGTCGCCGCTGTGGCGTGGGGGCGGTCGCACCTTCCCGAACAGCCCGGACGAGAACTTCTCGCACAAGGTCAACAAGAAGATGTACCGCGCCGGCATGGCGGCCATCCTCTCGCAGCTGGCCCGTGACGGCCGCCTGTCGGTGATCGACTCGATCTCGCTCGAGGCCCCCAAGACCAAGCTGCTGGCAGCGAAGTTCAAGGCCATGGGCGTGAGCTCGGTGCTGGTGATCGCCGACGTGGTCGACGACAACCTCGCGCTGGCCTCGCGCAACCTGCCCAACGTGTTGGTGATCGAGCCGCGTTACGCCGATCCGCTGTCACTCGTCTTCTACAAGAAGGTGCTGGTGACCAAGGCCGCGATCGAGCAGCTCAAGGAGATGTTCGCATGAGCCACGGTGCAATGAATCTCAAGTTCACCGAGGCCAGGCTGGCCAAGGTGCTGGTCGCGCCCATCGTGTCTGAAAAGGCCACCAGCGTGGTCGAGAAACACAACCAGGTGCTCTTCAAGGTGTTGCGTGACGCCACCAAGCCCGAGATCAAGGCGGCAGTCGAACTGCTGTTCAAGGTCGAAGTGCTGGACGTCAACGTCGTCAACCAGAAGGGCAAGACCAAGCGCTTCGGTGGCCGTATCGGCCGTCGCGACCATGCCCGCAAGGCGTATGTGTCGTTGAAGCCGGGCCAGGAGCTCAACTTCTCTGGGGAGGCTGCGTAAACCATGGCCGTCGTCAAAGTCAAACCCACCTCACCTGGCCGTCGTGCCGTGGTCAAGGTGGTGCACAAGCACCTGCACAAGGGCGCACCCGAGGCTTCGCTGCTCGAGCCGCAAAAGCAGAATTCCGGCCGCAACAATAACGGTCACATCACGGTTCGCCACAAGGGCGGTGGTCACAAGCACCACTACCGCGTGGTCGACTTCGTGCGCAACAAGGACGGTATTCCGGCCAAGGTCGAGCGCATCGAGTACGACCCGAACCGTACTGCCCACATCGCGCTGGTCTGCTACGCCGATGGCGAGCGCCGCTACATCATCGCCCCGCGCGGTCTTGAAGTCGGTGCCAAGCTGTTGAGCGGCGCCGAAGCGCCGATCAAGGCCGGCAACACGCTGCCCATACGCAACATCCCGGTGGGGTCGACGATCCACTGCGTCGAGATGTTGCCGGGCAAGGGCGCGCAGATTGCGCGCTCGGCGGGCACCTCGGTCACGTTGATGGCGCGCGAAAGCACCTACGCCCAGGTCCGCCTGCGCTCGGGTGAAGTCCGCAAGATCCACATCGACTGCCGGGCCACGATCGGCGAAGTGTCGAACGAAGAGCACAACCTGCGCCAGTACGGCAAGGCCGGTGCCATCCGCTGGAAGGGCATTCGCCCGACCGTCCGCGGTGTGGCGATGAACCCGGTTGACCACCCTCACGGCGGCGGCGAAGGCCGGACCGGCGAGGGCCAGGCTCAGGTCTCTCCGTGGAACACGCTGACCAAGGGCTACCGCACTCGCAGCAACAAGCGCACACAGAGCATGATCGTGTCGCGGCGCAAGAAGTAAGGGTCCACCATGGCACGCTCACTCAAGAAGGGTCCCTTCGTGGACCACCACCTTCAGGCCAAGGCTGAAAAAGCCGTGGCCAACAAGGACAAGAAGCCGATCAAGACCTGGTCCCGTCGTTCGACGATCCTGCCTGACTTCATCGGCCTCACGATCGCCGTTCACAACGGCAAACAACATATCCCCGTGTATGTGAGCGACCAGATGGTCGGCCACAAACTCGGCGAGTTCGCGATGACCCGGAATTTCAAGGGCCACCCCGCGGACAAGAAGGCCAAGAGGTAAGGGGCAGACGATGGAAACCAAAGCAATCGTGCGTGGCGTACGCCTGTCGGCCGACAAGGGCCGGTTGGTGGCCGACCTCGTGCGCGGCAAGAAGGTGGACCAGGCGCTCAACATCCTGGCTTTCACCCAGAAAAAGGCCGCCGGCATCGTCAAGAAGGCCCTGGAGTCCGCAATCGCGAACGCCGAGCACAATGACGGCGCCGACATCGACGAGCTCAAGATCACCTCGATCTACATTGAGCAGGGCGCCACGCTCAAGCGCTTCTCGGCTCGCGCCAAGGGCCGTGGCAACCGCATCAGCAAGCCTACCTGTCACATTTATGTGACGGTTGGCAACTGAAAGGCAGGGGGAACACTATGGGACAAAAGATCCATCCGACCGGCTTTCGCCTGTCGGTTACCCGTGCCTGGGCCTCGCGTTGGTACGCCTCACGGCGCAACTTCGCCGGCATGCTGGCTGAAGACCTCGATGTTCGCGAGTACCTCAAGAAGAAGCTCAAGAACGCCGCCGTCTCGCGTGTCCTGATCGAGCGCCCCGCCAAGAACGCTCGCATCACCATCTTCTCGGCACGGCCGGGGGTGGTGATCGGCAAGAAGGGCGAGGACATCGAGAACCTCAAGGCTGAACTGACGCGCCGTCTGGGCGTGCCGGTGGCTGTCAACATCGAAGAAGTGCGCAAGCCCGAAATCGATGCGCAGTTGATCGCCGACTCGATCACCCAGCAGCTCGAAAAGCGCATCATGTTCCGCCGTGCGATGAAGCGTGCGATGCAGAACGCGATGCGTCTGGGCGCCCTGGGCATCAAGATCATGTCGTCGGGCCGCCTGAACGGCATCGAGATCGCGCGCTGCGAGTGGTACCGCGAAGGCCGCGTGCCGCTTCACACCCTGCGTGCCGACATCGACTACGGCTTCTCCGAAGCCAAGACCACTTACGGTGTCATCGGCTGCAAGGTCTGGGTCTACAAGGGTGACCACCTCGGCCGCGGTGACGCGCCGGGCGCCCGTCCGGAAGGCCAGGAGGAAGACCGGCGTCCGCGTCGGGGTCCGCGTCCTGGCGGCCCTGGCGGTGCACCGGGTGGTCCCGACCGCCGTGGTCCGCGTCCCGGTTCGGACCGGGGTCCCCGCAGCGATGCTGCCCCGTCCGACAACCGGCCCGCCGATGGCGCTCTCGGTGCCGACGGCCGTCCGGCCGCCAAGCGCGTGCGCAAGGTGCCCGCGCCCGGCACCGGCGCCGCCTAAGGAGTTAACAACATGCTGCAACCAGCACGTCGCAAATTCCGCAAGGAACAAAAGGGCCGCAACACCGGCGTCGCCACGCGTGGCGCCAATGTGTCGTTTGGCGAATTCGGCCTCAAGGCCACCGAGCGCGGCCGCATCACGGCGCGACAGATCGAAGCCGCTCGTCGGGCGATCTCGCGCCACATCAAGCGCGGTGGCCGCATCTTCATCCGCATCTTTCCGGACAAGCCGATCTCGCAAAAGCCGGCCGAAGTGCGGATGGGTAACGGCAAGGGCAATCCGGAGTACTACGTGGCCGAGATCGTGCCAGGCAAGGTGCTCTACGAACTGAACGGCGTGCCGGAAGCGCTGGCCCGCGAGGCGTTCACGCTGGCAGCGGCGAAGTTGCCGCTGCGTTGCACGTTCGTCACGCGCCAGCTCGGCACCTGAACACGGAGCAAACCATGACCAAAGCATCTGACCTCCGCGCCAAGGACATCCCGGGCCTCGAAAAAGAGGTGACGGATCTCCTGAAGGCCCATTTCGGCCTGCGCATGCAGAAGGCCACGCAACAACTGGCCAACCACAACACGCTCGGCGAGACCAAGCGTGACATCGCCCGCGCCAAGACCATCCTGGCCGAAAAGAAGAAGGGAGCCGCCCAGTGAGCGAAGCCCAAGTCCAACAAGCCGCTGTCGCGGTGGCCGCGCCTGTCAAGAACACCCGTACCCTCGTGGGTCGGGTGGTCAGCGACAAGCGCACCAAGACGGTCACCGTGCTCGTCGAGCGCCGGGTCACGCATGAGCTGTACGGCAAGATCATCGGCCGTTCGCGCAAGTACCAGGCCCATGACGAAAAGGGTGAGTACCACACCGGTGACACGGTCGAGATCGCCGAAGGCCGGCCGATCAGCAAGACCAAGTCCTGGGTGGTGACCCGTTTGCTGCAAAAGGCAGGCTTGGTCTAAACCGCAGGACAAGCGGGGTCGATGCCCCGCAGCAGCCCTCAAACGGCCGGAACGCTAGATACTCGCGTCCCGGCCGCTCTTTTTTGGCCGTCTCTTTCTGCCAATTCAACCAGGAACCACCATGATCAAAGTAGGCGACAAGTTGCCCTCGGGCACCCTCAATGAATTCGTCGAAGTCGAAGGCGACGGCTGTTCGATCGGCCCCAACAGCTTCGACATCGCCAAGGCGACTGCCGGCAAGAAGATCGCGCTGTTCGCCCTGCCAGGCGCTTACACGCCCACCTGTTCGGCCAAGCATGTGCCAGGCTATGTGGCCAAGGCCGACGAGCTGAAGGCGGCCGGCATCGACGAGATCTGGTGTGTCTCGGTGAACGACGCCTTCGTGATGGGCGCCTGGGGCCGTGAACAGCATGCCGGCGGCAAGGTGCGCATGATGGCTGACGGTAGTGCCGATTTCACCCAGGCCACCGGCCTGACGTTGGACCTGACGAGCCGCGGCATGGGCCTGCGCAGCAACCGCTATTCGATGCTGGTGGTCGACGGCGCGGTCAAGTCGCTCAATGTCGAAGGCCCTGGCAAGTTCGAGGTCAGCGATGCCGACACGATGCTGGCCCAGGCCAAGACGCTGCTTGCCTGATCGCCTGCTGGCCTCTTTGCACCAGAACGCTTGACACGCGCTCTGGTTCTGGCCCATAATACACAGCTTCGCCGGAAGGAGAGCTCAGGCGTTCGCCAAGAGCCTCTTTACCGGATCCGCCCAACCAGCCTTTCGCGGGACAGCAGTCCGGCTTTGGGTTGACGGGCCCAAGACTGACCGACTCAGGCATTGCGCACCCTTCAAAGGCGTGCGGCTCGGGGCGGGACAAGTTGGGGACACAAATGATCCAAATGCAATCGCGACTCGAAGTCGCTGACAACACGGGCGCCAAGTCCGTCATGTGCATCAAGGTGCTTGGTGGCTCCAGGCGTCGGTATGCCGGTATTGGCGACATCATCAAGGTGTCGATCAAGGAAGCTGCGCCGCGTGGCCGCGTGAAAAAGGGCGAGGTTTACAGCGCCGTCGTCGTGCGTACCGCCAAGGGCGTTCGCCGCCAGGACGGGTCGCTCGTCAAGTTCGACAACAACGCTGCCGTGCTGCTCAACGCCAAGCTCGAGCCCATCGGCACGCGCATCTTCGGACCGGTGACGCGCGAGTTGCGCACCGAAAAGTTCATGAAGATCGTGTCGCTGGCCCCCGAGGTGCTGTAAGCACTCCCAGAGCTTTCGGCAAAGGACTAAAAGCCATGAACAAGATTCGCAAAGGCGACCAGGTCATCGTGTTGACCGGGCGCGACAAGGGCAAGCGCGGCACGGTGTCGCTGCGCGTGGACGATGATCACGTCATCGTCGAGGGCATCAACATGGTCAAGAAGCATGTGAAGCCCAACCCGATGAAGGGCACGACGGGCGGTGTGGTCGACAAGACGATGCCGATCAATCAATCCAATGTCGCGATCTACAACGCCGCGACCGGCAAAGCCGACCGAGTTGGCGCAAAGATTCTTGCCGACGGCAAGAAGGTTCGCGTCTTCAAGTCCTCGGGCGACGAGATCAAGGCATAACGGGATTCAACATGGCTCGTCTGCAACAGTTTTACCGCGAAAAAGTCGTTCCCGACCTGGTGGCGAAGTTCGGCTACAAGTCGGCAATGCAAGTCCCGCGCCTGACCAAGATCACACTCAACATGGGTGTGAGCGAGGCAGTCGCCGACAAGAAGGTCATGGACCATGCGGTCAATGACCTGACCAAGATTGCCGGCCAGAAGCCGGTAGTCACCAAGTCACGCAAGCCGATCGCCGGCTTCAAGATCCGCGAGAACCTGGCCATCGGCTGCATGGTGACCTTGCGTGGCGTGCACATGTACGAGTTCCTGGACCGCTTCGTCACCATAGCGCTGCCGCGAGTGCGTGACTTCCGCGGTATCTCGGGCCGTTCATTCGACGGGCGTGGCAATTACAACGTCGGCGTGAAAGAGCAGATCATCTTTCCGGAAATCGAGTACGACAAGATCGACGCGATCCGGGGCATGAACATCAGTTTCACGACCACGGCGCAATCCGATGACGAGTGCAAGGCCTTGTTGTCTGCCTTCCGCTTTCCGTTCAAGAACTGAGGTGACCTGTGGCAAAACTTTCCCTCATTCAACGTGAAGAAAAGCGCGAGAAGCTCGTCGCCAAATTCGCCAAGAAGTATGCCGAACTGAAGGCGACGTCCAACGACGCCAAGAAGTCGGATGAAGAGCGTTATCTGGCTAGGCTGGAGCTGCAAAAGCTGCCCCGCAATGCCAACCCCACCCGCTTGCGCAATCGCTGTGCGCTGACTGGCCGCCCGCGCGGCACGTTCCGCACTTTCGGCCTCGGCCGCAGCAAGATCCGTGAGCACGCCTTCAAAGGCGAGATCCCCGGTGTGACCAAGGCCAGCTGGTAAGCGCGGCTCGAGCAGGAGAATTCACAATGAGCATGAGTGATCCCATCGCCGACATGCTGACTCGCATTCGCAATGCGCAGTTGGTACAGAAGGCGCTTGTCTTGATGCCTTCGTCGAAAGTCAAGGTTGCAATCGCCCAAGTCCTGAAGGACGAAGGCTACATCGATGGCTTCAGGGTCAAGGTCGAGGGCGCCAAGAGCGAACTCGAAGTGACGCTGAAGTACTACGCCGGCAAGCCGGTGATCGAGCGTATCGAGCGCGTCAGCCGCCCAGGCCTTCGGGTTTACAAGGGCTGCGAGGCGATTCCGCAGGTTATGAACGGTCTGGGCGTGGCGATCATCACCACCCCCAAGGGCGTGATGACCGACCGCAAGGCTCGCCAGACCGGTCTCGGTGGCGAAGTTCTTTGCTACGTGGCCTGACCGGCGAAGGAGAGACAAGAATGTCCCGCGTTGGAAAGATGCCGATTACCGTCCCGCAAGGTGTGGACGTTGAAATCGCGGCCGATCAGATCGTCGTCAAGGGTGTCATGGGCACGCTGGTGCGCAAGGCCAATGCCCTGGTGACGATCGAGAAGAACGGCTCGACGATCACGTTGGCCCCCGCCAACGACAGTACCGAAGCCAATGCCATGAGCGGCACGATGCGTGCGCTGCTCAACAACATGGTCAACGGCGTGAGCAAGGGCTTCGAGAAGAAGCTCAGCCTGATTGGTGTGGGCTATCGCGCCCAGGCCCAGGGTGCCAAGCTCAACCTGCAGATTGGGTTCTCGCACCCGGTGGTCAAGGACATGCCGGTCGGTATCACGGTGGCCTGTGCCACCCAGACCGAGATCCTGATCAAGGGCGCCGACCGCCAAGTCGTCGGTCAGATCGCCGCGGAAGTCCGCGCGATCCGCCCGCCCGAGCCCTACAAGGGCAAGGGGATCCGCTACGCCAATGAGCGCGTGGTGCTGAAGGAAACGAAGAAGAAGTAAGGAGCACCAAAAATGCTGACCAAGAAAGAACAGCGCCTGCGTCGCTCCCGTCAGACCCGCATCCGCATCGCCAATCAGGGTGCGGTGCGCTTGTCGGTCTTCCGCTCCAACCTGCACATCTATGCCAGCGTCATTTCCGACGACGGCCAGCGCATCCTGGCTTCGGCGTCGACCGCCGAAAAGGAAGTGCGCGACCAGCTCGGCAAGGACAAGGGTGGCAACACCTCCGCCGCAGCTGCCGTGGGCAAGCGGGTGGCCGAGAAGGCCCTGGCCGCCGGCGTGTTGAAGGTTGCTTTCGACCGCTCCGGTTTTGCGTACCACGGCCGCGTCAAGGCGCTGGCCGAGGCGGCACGTGAAGCCGGCTTGCAGTTCTGAGCGCCGGGCTCACTAAAGTACAGGAATAAGCAACATGGCAAAGTTTCAACCCCGCGCCCAGACCGAAGCCAACGAGGACGGTCTGAAGGAAAAGATGATTGCGGTCAACCGCGTCACCAAGGTCGTCAAGGGCGGACGCACGCTGAGCTTCGCGGCGCTGACCGTCGTCGGCGACGGCGATGGCCGCATCGGCATGGGCAAGGGCAAGGCCAAGGAAGTGCCGGTTTCGGTGCAGAAGGCCATGGACGACGCCCGTCGCGGCCTGTTCAAGGTTCAGCTTCGCAATGGCACCGTGCACCACAATGTGCGTGGTGAGCATGGCGCGGCCAAGGTGTTGCTGGCGCCGGCGCCCCCGGGAACCGGCATCATTGCCGGCGGCCCGATGCGCGCGGTGTTCGAGGTGATGGGTGTCACCGACATCGTCGCCAAGAGCCTGGGTTCGAGCAACCCGTACAACATGGTGCGTGCCACGCTGGACGCGCTCAGGCGCTCAACCACCGCTGCTGAAGTGGCGGCCAAGCGCGGCAAGACGGTCGAAGACATCTTCAACTGATCTGTCGCCCACTGTCACGTCGAGCCCCGGAGAACCTCCCATGTCGGACACGATTCAAGAAAAGAAGACCCTCAAGGTCAAGCTCGTCAAGAGCCCGATCGGCTGCAAGGCCACGCACCGCGCTACCGTGCGGGGCTTGGGCCTGCGTGGTGTCAATAGCGAGCGTGTGCTCGAAGACACCCCGTCAGTGCGCGGCATGATCAACAAGATCGCGTACCTGGTTGCCGTGCTGTAAGGCACAAGCGCCAGCCACCAGATCGCACGCAAGGATTCTCATCATGCTACTCAACACCATCAAGCCGGCGGCCGGCGCCAAGCATGCCAAGCGCCGCGTCGGGCGCGGCATCGGCTCGGGCCTGGGCAAGACGGCAGGCCGCGGCCACAAGGGCCAGAAGTCCCGCGCTGGCGGCTACCACAAGGTTGGCTTCGAAGGCGGTCAGATGCCGCTGCAGCGGCGCTTGCCCAAGCGCGGTTTCCGCTCGCACAACCTGAAGTTCAATGGTCAGGTCAGCCTGACCGACCTGCAGATGCTTGATCAGGACGAAGTCGATCTGGTCATGCTCAAGGCAGCCCGTCTGGTGGGTCAGCTGGTCAAGCATGTCAAGGTGATCAACACCGGCGAACTGACGCGCAAGGTGATGCTCAAGGGCATCGCGGCGACGGCAGGTGCCAAGGTTGCCATCGAGGCCGCTGGCGGCGCGCTGGCCTGATTCTCTCGGCTTCTAAGGCGACAAGTTTTGGCAACTTCAGCAAACCAGCTGGCCAAGAGCGGAAAGTTCGGCGACCTGCGTCGCCGTCTGGTGTTCTTGTTGCTGGCACTGGTGGTCTACCGGCTGGGGGCGCATATCCCCGTGCCCGGCATCGATCCCAACCAGTTGCAGCAGCTCTTCAAGGGTCAGCAGGGCGGGATCCTGAACTTGTTCAACATGTTCTCGGGTGGCGCGCTGCAACGCTTCACGGTCTTCGCGCTGGGGATCATGCCGTATATCTCGGCGTCGATCATCATGCAGTTGATGACCTACGTCGTGCCGACGCTGGAGTCGCTGAAGAAAGAGGGCGAGTCCGGCCGCCGCAAGATAACGCAGTACACCCGCTATGGTACGCTGGGTCTGGCCCTGTTCCAGAGCCTGGGTATCGCGTTGGCGCTCGAAGGCTCATCGGGCTTGGTGATTCATCCGGGCTTCGGGTTTCGCATGACCACGGTCGTCAGCTTGACCGCGGGCACGATGTTCCTGATGTGGCTGGGCGAGCAGATCACCGAGCGCGGGTTGGGTAATGGCATTTCGATCCTGATTTTCGGTGGCATTGCGGCCGGATTGCCGGGCGCCATTGGCGGTTTGTTCGAGTTGATTCGGACCGGCGCCATGAGCATCATTGCGGCGATCATTATCATCGCGGTCATGGTGTTCGTCACTTTCGCGGTGGTGTTCGTCGAGCGCGGTCAACGCAAGATCCTGGTCAATTACGCCAAGCGCCAGGTTGGCAACAAGGTGTACGGCGGTCAGTCATCGCACCTGCCGCTGAAGCTGAATATGTCGGGTGTGATCCCGCCTATCTTCGCCTCGTCGATCATTCTGTTGCCGGCCACCGTAGTGGGCTGGTTCGCGACGGGTGAAGGCATGCGCTGGCTGAAGGACATCTCTTCGGCGCTGTCGCCGGGCCAACCGATCTACGTGTTGCTGTATGCCGCGATGATCATCTTCTTTTGCTTCTTCTACACCGCGCTGGTATTCAACAGCCGCGAGACGGCGGACAACCTGAAGAAGAGCGGCGCGTTCATACCGGGTATTCGACCAGGTGAGCAGACGGCGCGTCATATTGACAAAATATTGTCTAGGTTGACGCTGGCTGGCGCGGTCTACATTACTGCGGTCTGCCTGTTACCCGAGTTTCTGGTCTTGAAGTACAACGTACCGTTTTATTTCGGCGGTACGTCGCTGTTGATCATCGTGGTCGTCACGATGGACTTCTGGGCGCAAGTACAGAGTTATGTGATGAGTCAGCAGTATGAGTCCTTGTTGAAGAAAGCCAACTTCAAGGCAAGTTGAACCGGCTGCGAAGCCGGGCTGACGCCCTGTGATTTGAATCGCGCTCGGAACGTCCAAGGGGACGGGAGTGCTAAAGGAGAAGACGATGAAAGTCTCTGCATCGGTCAAGAAGATGTGCCGCAATTGCAAGGTCATCCGCCGCAAGGGTGTAGTGCGTGTTATTTGCACCGACCCGCGCCACAAGCAGCGCCAGGGTTAACGCCCGAACAGCAGCTTAAAGCAGACAAAGGATCACCATGGCACGCATTGCTGGCATCAACATTCCGCCGCACAAACACGCTGAAATCGGCTTGACGTCGATTTTCGGTATCGGTCGCACCACGGCGCAGAAGATCTGCGTCGCGGTGGGCATTGAATACTCCAAGAAGATCAAAGACCTGACGGACGGCGATCTCGAGAAGATTCGCGACGAAGTCAACAAGTTGACGATCGAGGGCGACCTGCGCCGCGAGATCTCGATGAACATCAAGCGTTTGATGGACTTGGGCTGCTACCGCGGCCTGCGCCATCGGCGCGGTTTGCCGATGCGCGGCCAGCGCACGCGTACCAATGCCCGCACCCGCAAGGGTCCGCGCAAGGGTGCTGCCGCGCTGAAGAAGTAAGCTCCGAATACCGCTGACCGGGATACCCTATGGCCAAAGCACCTGCCAATACCGCGGCGCGCCGCGTGAGCAAGAAGATCCGCAAGAACATTGCGGACGGTATCGCTCACGTCCACGCGTCGTTCAACAACACCATCATCACGATCACCGATCGCCAAGGCGGCTCGCTCGCCTGGGCTTCGTCGGGTGGCCAGGGTTTCAAGGGCTCGCGCAAGTCGACGCCGTTTGCCGCCCAGGTTGCCGCCGAAGTTTGCGGTCGCGCTGCGCAAGAACAAGGCATCAAGAACCTGGACGTCCGGATCAAGGGCCCTGGCCCTGGCCGCGAATCGTCGGTGCGCGCCTTGGCTGCGCTGGGCATCCGGATCAATTCGATCAGTGACGTCACGCCGGTGCCGCACAACGGCTGCCGGCCGCAGAAGCGTCGCCGCATCTGAACTCTTTCGTGCAGGGGCCGCAAGCCCCTGCAATCAGCAGTTTTCCGTCAGCCGGCGGGCGCTTCGCGTCAGCCGGCAATTTTGTTGATTTCGCGTTGCCCGTTCGCAGTTCTAACGCGGGCGACGCGGGTCGACGATCAAGCCCACCGTCTGTGCGACAAGACAACGCCCGCCAGACTCGCGCGACCTAGCCTCGCGTCAGCTATTCAAGAGGACATACCGTGGCACGCTATCTCGGCCCCAAGGCCAAGCTTTCCCGCCGTGAAGGCACCGATCTCTACCTCAAGAGCGCCCGTCGCCCGATCGCCGACAAGTCGAAGTTCGAGACCAAGCCGGGGCAGCATGGCCGAACTTCCGGCCAGCGCACCTCCGATTTCGGACTGCAACTGCGCGAGAAGCAGAAGGTCAAGCGCATGTACGGCGTGCTGGAGCGTCAGTTCCGGCGCTACTTCGCTGAGGCCGAGCGCCGCAAGGGCAACACCGGTGCGAACCTGCTGTTCCTGCTGGAATGCCGCCTGGACAACGTGGTCTACCGCATGGGCTTCGGCTCGACCCGCGCCGAAGCCCGGCAATTGGTCTCGCACCAGGCGATCCTGGTCAACGGTAAGACCGTGAACATCCCGTCTTACCTGGTCAAGGCCGGTGATGTGATTGCGCTGCGCGAAAAGGCCAAAAAGCAGTTGCGCGTGACCGACGCGGTCAAACTGGCAGACTCGATCGGCATGCCGGGTTGGGTGCAGGTCGACGGCGCCAAGCTCGAAGGCATCTTCAAGAAGGTGCCGGACCGTGACGAGTTTGGTGCGGAGATCAACGAGTCGCTGATCGTAGAACTGTACTCACGCTGATGCGCCACTGGTGCGCGGCCTGACGGCTGCCGTGCCCATCCCTCGCGCCGGCTTGCCGGGCACGGTGCGAGGTGTTCCCTGCCCGGCATGGTCCGTCAGCCTTATCGGTGTAACGAGCCGAGGGTATTGAGAGGAACAGTATTCGATGCAAACCAATCTGCTGAAACCCAAAGCCATTCACGTCGAGCCGCTTGGCAACAACCGCGCCAAGGTCACCCTGGAGCCATTCGAGCGTGGCTATGGCCATACGCTGGGCAATGCCTTGCGCCGCGTCCTGCTGTCGTCGATGGTGGGTTACGCGCCGACCGAGGTCACGATCGCCGGCGTGCTACACGAGTACTCGGCCATCGACGGCGTGGCTGAAGACGTCGTCCACATCATGCTGAACCTGAAGGGGGTCGTCTTCCGCCTGCACAACCGCGACGAAGTGACGCTTGTGGTGCGCAAGGAGGGTGAAGGTCCGGTCAAGGCTTCCGATATCCAGGTGCCGCACGACGTGGAGATCATGAATCCCGAGCATGTCATTGCCCATCTGGCACAGGGCGGCAAGCTCGATATGCAGATCAAGGTCGAGAAGGGCCGCGGCTATGTGCCGGGCAACATGCGCCGCTACGGTGATGAGCCGACCAAGTCCATCGGCCGCATCGTGCTCGACGCGTCTTTCTCGCCGGTTCGCCGCGTCAGCTATGCGGTCGAAAACGCCCGGGTCGAGCAGCGAACGGATCTGGACAAGCTGGTGATGGAGATCGAGACCAACGGCGCCGTGACGCCCGAGGAAGCGATCCGCGCATCGGCTCAGATCCTTGTCGACCAACTGGTGGTGTTCACCGGCCTGCAGCCGAACGAGGCGGCAGGTGGGGGCTATGTGCCCGGAGAACGCGCCCCGCCAATCCACGACCCCATCCTGCTGCGTCCGGTCGACGAACTCGAGTTGACCGTGCGCTCGGCGAACTGCCTGAAGGCCGAGAACATCTACTACATCGGCGACCTGATACAGCGCACCGAGACCGAGTTGCTCAAGACGCCGAATCTGGGCCGCAAGTCGCTCAATGAGATCAAGGAAGTGCTGGCTTCGCGTGGGCTCACGCTCGGCGCAAGGCTGGAGAACTGGCCGCCCCAGGGCCTGGACAAGCGCTGATACGGCGCTGCCATCCGAAACACCACGGGCCGGGATCCGAACATCCTGGCCGAGTGCCAAATCCCGGTACCTGACACGGCCGGGGTTCAATAATCAAAGGACATCACCATGCGTCACCGCAACGGACTTCGCAAACTCAACCGTACCAGCGAGCACCGCGCCGCGATGCTGCGCAACATGTGTGTTTCGCTGCTCGAGCACGAGGCCATCAAGACCACGCTGCCCAAGGCCAAGGAATTGCGCCGGGTCGTCGAGCCGCTGATCACCCTGGCCAAGAACCCGACCGTTGCCAACCACCGGCTCGCGTTCGCGCGTCTGCGTGACCGCGAAGTGGTGCTCAAGCTGTTCAAGGAACTGGGCCCGCGCTACCTGACCCGTCCGGGCGGTTACACCCGCATCCTGAAGATGGGCTTCCGCGTCGGTGACAACGCGCCGATGGCCTTCGTCGAACTGGTCGACCGTCCCGACACCACGGTGGCTGTCGGCGGCGACGTCGCTGGCGAGTAAGCTGTTGTTCCAAGCGCTTCGCGCCCGTCGCGATCCGAGTGAAATGAGCCAGCCTTCGCGCTGGCTTTTTTTCGTCCTTCGAACTGCTTGACGATCCTGTTCGAAAATAGCAGCGGAATCACTGTTTGCCGCCCGGCCTTGTCAAACATGTCTGCACTGCTGTTTTTCCAATGGATTGTCCGGCTGCGCCGGTGGTCCGATCTCCTGGCCAGGCTCGTTGCTGGGCTGTGGCTGATGGCCTGCGCACCGGCCTGGTCGGCGGAGGACTTTCTGCCGCCGGAACAGGCTTTCGTCGTCAGCGCGCGGATGTTGTCCGTCGACCGCGCTGAGGTGTTGGTGCACATCGTCACGGGCTACTACGCCTACCGCGATGCGTTGCGCGTCAGCGCCACGGGCGCAACGCTAGGGGCCACCGAGATTCCGCCCGGCAAGGTCAAGTTCGATCAGAACCTCCAGAAAAACGTCGAGACCTACCGCGGCGATCTGCGGATCGGCGTGCCCATCGCCCAGGCAGACGGGCTGTTCACCCTGTCGGTGGTGTCCCAGGGCTGCGCCGACGCGGGGCTGTGCTACCCGCCGATGACCAGCAAGTTCCGCCTGGATCCCGCGCTGGTCAGTCCGGTGTCCGGCCCGGCCTTGGCTGCGCCCAACCCGGCTGCCGGCGCACGCGAGGCGGCGGGTGGTTCCGAGGGTGCGCTGGTCGACAGGGTCTTGCGCTCAGGGCGTCTCTGGCAGGTGCTGGGCGTGTTTTTCGGTCTTGGCTTGCTGCTGTCGCTGACACCTTGCGTGCTGCCAATGCTGCCCATACTTTCGTCGCTGATCGTCGGCGTCGAGGAGAAGCCGACACGTTGGCGAGGCTTGGTGCTGGCTGGGGCCTATTCGCTCGGCATGGCGCTGGTTTACACCGCGCTGGGTTTGGCGGCCGGGCTGGCCGGTGAAGGTTTCGCAGCGGCGCTGCAGACACCCTGGGCGATAGGTGGTTTCTCCCTGTTGCTGGTTGTGTTCTCGCTGTCGATGTTCGACGTCTACGAGTTGCGTCTGCCTTCAGCTTTCACGGGTCACATGACCAGCCATGCGAACCGCTTGCCCGCGGGCCGCCTGGCCGGCGTGTTCGTGATGGGCGGTGTTTCGGCACTGATCGTCAGCCCCTGCGTGACCGCGCCGCTGGCCGGGGCCCTGTTGTTCATCAGCCAGAGCGGCGACGTGCTGCAAGGCGGCGCGGCCTTGTTCGCTATGGCGGCAGGCATGAGCGTGCCCTTGCTGCTGCTGGGCGCGTCAGCCGGCCGCTGGGTGCCCAAGGCTGGGGCCTGGATGCACGGTGTCAAGCGCCTGTTCGGCTTGATGATGCTGGGCGTGGCCCTGTGGGTGGCGCAACCGGTGCTGGCGTCGGCCTTCGTGCTCGGGCTCTGGGGACTGCTGCTGTTGCTGACGGGATTCCTGCTGGGGCCCTTCACGGCGCCCGTGCATCATGTCCATATCCTGCGGACCGGTCTGCAGCGGGCGCTGGGCGTGGTCGCCCTCACGCTGGGTGTGGTGCAGATCGTGGGCGCGGCATCGGGGGGCAGCGACCCGCTGCGTCCGCTGGCGCATTTCACGTCGGTTGGCAGCGTCGCGGCGCCGGGTCCGACCTTCCAGGTGATCAAGAGCGAGGCTGCCTTCGATGAGGCCTTGCGGGCTGCTGCGGGGCGTCCGGTGGTGCTCGATTTCTACGCCGACTGGTGCGTCTCATGCAAGGAGATGGAGCGTTCCACATTCGGCGATGAGAAGGTGGCCCGTCGTCTGGTGCAGGCGGTGCTGCTCAAGGCTGACGTGACCGCCAACACAGACTCGCAACGTGCCTTGCTGCGGCGTTTCAACCTGTTCGGGCCGCCCGGCACGCTGTTCTTCGACGCCCACGGGCAGGAACTTCCGCGTTCGAGGGTCGTCGGCTTTCAGGATGCCCGGCAATTTGAAAAGACGCTGGCTGACGCCGGGTTGTGAGGGTTCGCGGCAGCCGGTGACGGTCGATCCTGGCGGGAGGTGGTTGGCCGCGATGGGGGTGTTCATGGGCCGGGTATCTGGCCTTTCTTCGGAAAATTGTCCGCACTGTCTGGTGCTTGTGCTATACTTCATTAATCAGTCGCGGGGTGGAGCAGCCTGGTAGCTCGTTGGGCTCATAACCCAAAGGTCGCAAGTTCAAATCTTGCCCCCGCAACCAAGAAATACCAGCAGGATAAAGTACGTAGATTCAAGCTAACGCCGACCGATAGGTCGGCGTTTTGCGTTGTGGCCCATATCTGCCCCGCTCGTGCCCATTTCCTGGGCCGCATGTATTCTTCGACTGGGACGCGGCGCACGAAGTGACAGTCGCTTTGCGGGCGGGTTGGCGATGGTCGTGCGGCTGCGCAAGTCCGCCGGTGGGGGCCTCTTCGATCCTTGTCATCCAGGCCGTGCGCGCCGCCCGCTGCGGCAGGCGTGGTCTATGGGCGGGGTGGCACGGGGATCTGTGTGTCGAAGTCGCCCGCATCATGGCGCTCGGGGAGTTGGCTGGACGGCGGACCCCAGGTGCGGTTGACCATGCGTCCGCGCTGCACCGCCGTCCGCTGGGCGATCTGGTCCGTCCAGCGCAGGACGTTCTTGTAGTCCTGAACCTGCAGGAACTCCCCTGCCTCGTAGAGCTGACCCTGTGCAAGCGTGCCGTACCAGGGCCAGGCCGCCATGTCGGCAATCGAGTAGTCGTCGCCCGCCAGAAACGGGCTGTCGGCGAGGCGCCGGTCCAGCACATCGAGCTGGCGCTTGACCTCCATCGCGTAGCGATCGATTGCGTATTCGATCTTGGTCGGCGCGTAGGCATAGAAGTGGCCGAATCCGCCGCCGAGGAAGGGCGCGCTGCCCATCTGCCAGAACAGCCAGGACAGGCATTCGGCGCGCTCAGGCCCGCTGGCCGGCACAAAGGCCCCAAACTTCTCGGCCAGGTGCAGCAGGATGGCGCCGGACTCGAACACGCGCACCGGCGCTGGCCCGCTGCGGTCCAGCAGGGCCGGGATCTTCGAATTGGGATTGATCCCGACGAAGCCGCTGCCGAATTGTTGGCCGTCGCTGATCGGGATCAGCCAGGCGTCGTACTCGGCACCGCGATGGCCCAATGCCAGCAACTCCTCCAGCATCACCGTGACTTTGACGCCGTTCGGGGTTGCCAGCGAGTACAACTGCAAAGGATGGCGCCCAACGGGCAGTTCTTTCTCGTGCGTCGCACCCGCGATCGGCCGGTTGATGGTCGCAAAGCGGCCACCGCTTTCCTTGTTCCAGGACCAGACATTCGGTGGCGTGTAGGGGGATGAATCGGTCATGCGGTGATCTCCGGACGGTGGGCGGGTGTGCACGGTAGCTGTGAAAGCACGGGCCTGAACACTGTAGGGCTTCGTCCTGGCGTGCGTATCCGTGGCGGTGCAGTCCGGGTGACCCTGGGTCCTGCCCGCCCACCCGCCGCGCGAGTCTGCTGCTGCCCAGGCGGCCTCGCGGACAATCCGCGCATGAGCCTCTTCGACGACGACATCCGCTTGACCCCGCTCGGGCCCTTGCCCGACCGCCCGGGCGCCACAACCGCCTTCGCGGGCCATGTCCATCCGGCCTGGAACATCGGCGCCAACCCCAACGGTGGCTACCTGCTGGCGCTGGCGGCCCAGGCGCTGCGGCAGTGCACGCCCCTGCAGCCCGACCCACTGAGCATCACCGTGCACTACCTGCGTCCCGGGCTGGCCGGGCTGCCCTGCCGCATCGAGACCCAGTTGCTGCGCAGTGGCCGCACGCTCAGCACCGTCAGGGCCACCTTGGAGCAGGAAGGCAGCGCAAGGCTGGAACTGCTGGCCACGATGGGCCATCTGGGGGAGCCCGATGCCGCCCCGCCGCCGCTGCTGACCCGGGCCATGCCCGACATCCCGCCACCCGAGGCTTGCCTCACCCGCTCGGCCCCCGCCCAGGGCGTGGCCCTGCCCATACTGGATCGGCTGGACATACGCCTGCATCCCGACGAGGCCGTGCCCGGTGCCGCCGGCCAGGCCCGGGTCACCGGCTGGATCCGCTTCACCGATGGCCGTGCGCCCGACGCGCTGGCCTGTCTGCTGATGGCCGACGCGTTTCCGCCGGCGGTGTTCGGCCTGCTGGGCATGGTGGGCTGGGTGCCCACGATCGAGCTGACGGTGCACCTGCGCCGCCGGCCGGCGCCGGGCTGGCTGCTGGGGCAGTTCTGGTCGCACGATCTGAGCGACGGCCGGGTGGTCGAAGACGGCGCGCTGTGGGATTCCACCGGGCAACTGGTGGTGCAATCGCGCCAGCTGGCGCTGGTACGGCAGGCTTAGATCCGGCGGCTGACGCCGCGTCGGCACTTCTGCCCTGCCTGTCGCCCAGGTGTTAGCCGGGCCGGCATCGGGCAGGCCACACTGCGGCGAACCGCGAGGATGCCGATGACGACCGAACCAACGACCCAACCGACCCCGCAAGCGCCCGTCCTTGCCGAACCCTTGCACCTGACCCGCGGGCCGGCCTGGGCCAACCGCATCACGCTGGCGCCGTTGACCAACTGGCAGAGCCACGCCGACGGCACGCTGGGCGACGACGAATACCGCTGGCTGACGATGCGGGCCCAGGGCGGATTCGGCATGACCATGACCTGTGCTGCCCATGTCCAGGCCTCGGGCCAGGGCTTCCCGGGGCAGCTGGGGGTCTGGTCTGATGCGCACCTGCCCGGGCTGGCCCGGCTGGCCCAGGGCATCCATGCCGGCGGCAGCGTGTCCTGTCTGCAACTCCAGCACTCGGGCCTGCGCGCCGACCGCGCGCTCAGCGGCCAGCCCTTGGTCGCGCCCTGGGACGACGTCGAGACCGGCGCCCGGGCGCTGGCCACCGCCGAGGTCGAGCAACTGGTGCAGGACTTCATCGCCGCCGCGCGGCGCGCCGAGCAGGCCGGCTTTCAGGGCGTCGAGCTGCACGGCGCGCATGGCTACCTGCTGGCCCAGTTCCTGGACGCCGAGCACAACCAGCGCAGCGACCGCTACGGCGGCAGCTTCGCCAACCGCAGCCGCATCCTGTTCGAGTTGATCGCCGGCGTGCGCGCGGCCACCGGGCCGGACTTTCAGCTGGGCCTGCGACTGTCGCCCGAGCGCTTCGGCATCCCGATGCCCGAGTCGCTGGCGCTGGCCCGGCAGGTGCTGGCCGATGGCCGGCTCGACTATCTGGACATGTCGTTGTGGGACTGCTTCAAGCCGCCGCTCGACCCGGACTTCGCGGGCCAGCCGCTGATCGCGCACTTTGCGGCGCTGGAGCGCGGCGCCACCCGGCTCGGTGTGGCCGGCAAGATCATGGACGCGGCCACCGCCCGCCGCTGCCTGGAGGCCGGTGTCGACTTCGTGCTGATCGGCCGCGGCGCGATGCTGCACCATGACTTTGCCCGGCTTGCGCTGGCTGACCCCGATTTCCGCTGCATCGAGCGGCCCGTCAGCCGCGCCCACCTGCAGGCCGAGGGCCTGGGCCCGGCTTTTCTGAACTATGTGAGCAGCACCTGGCCGCGCTTCGTGGCCGACGAGTGAGCGCGTTGGTCGCCACCACCCGGCGCGCGGCCCTGATCGGCACGGGGAGCTACCTGGCGGCCAGCGTGCTGTGGGGCTTGAATCTGCCCCTGACGGCAGCGCTGCTGGAGCATTTCGATCCGTTCTGGATCTCGCCGCTGCGCTACGCCGTGGCCACGCTGCTGCTCGGCGCCCTGTTGGCAGCCTCGCTCGGTGTGCCCCAGCTGCGCTCGCCCATCCCGCTGTGGCGGGTGGCGGTGCTGAGCCTGTGCGTGGCCGGTTTCCTGGTGCTCTACAACCTGGGCCTGCACCGCACCCACCCGATGACGGTGGCCGCGCTGTCGGCCGGCTCGCCGGTGTACGTGGCGGTGGTGTCGCGGCTGATGACCGGCGCCCGGCTCGAACGCGGCTTCTGGGCCGCCACCGCGCTCACGCTGATCGGCGCCGGCATCGCCATCGGGGGCCGGGCGCAGGCCGGCATCCCCGGCACCGCGCTGGCCACGGCGTTCAGCCCGCGGGGCGGCGAGGTTCTGGTGGTGCTGGCCATCTGCAGCTGGACCGCCTACTCGATCCTGGCCCAGCGCTGGTTTGCGCCCGAGACGACGCAGCTGCGGCGCACCTACCTCACCACGTTCGGGGCAATGCCTTGGCTGCTGCTGTTCTGGGCCGGCGCTTGGGCGACCGGCCTGGTGGGTCCGCCCAACCTGCACCCGGCGCCGCTGCCGGTGATCCAGTTGCTGGTGGCGGCGGTGTTCTGCACCGCACTGGCCACCGTGGCCTGGAACACCGGCGTCAATCGCCTGGGCATCCAGACCGGCGGCCTGTGGCAGAACATGGTGCCGGTGTTCGCGGTGCTGATCTCGCTGCTGTTTTTCGGCGTGCAGCCGCTGGCCGAGCAGTGGATCGGCGGCGCAGTCGTGCTGGCCGGGGTGCTCACCATGCAGTGGCAGCGCGCGCGCACCGCGCGGATTGCCCCGGCAGAATAAGTCTTCCTCCAGCCCTCGATCCTGACCCGCCCATGCGCCTGCTCCAGTACAAGGACCTCGACCTCAAGCGGGTCAAGCCGGCTTTCGCCAAGGTCCGCGCGGCCATCGAGGCGGGCGACTTCAAGAGCCCCGACGTCAAGAAGCTGCATGTCGGCGGCTATTACCGCGCCAAGCTGGACCACAGCAACCGGCTGCTGTTGCAGTTCGGGCGCCACGGCGGCGAGACGGTGTGCCTGGCGCTGGAGGTGATCGCCAACCACGCCTACGAAAAGTCCCGTTTTCTGCGCGGCGCGCCGGTCGACGAGGCCAAGATCGAGCAAGAGCCCACCACCGAGCCGGCGCTGAGCGCTGCCGAAGCCGTGCCGCTGCGCTGGTTGCATCCCACGCGCGCCGAGTTCGAACTGCTCGACAAGCCCATCGTGTTCGACGATGCCCAGGAGGCCGTGCGCCGCCTGCCCGCGCCGGTGGTGTTGGTGGGCTCGGCCGGCTCGGGCAAGACCGCCGTCACGCTGGCCAAGCTGCGCGAGGCCTCTGGCCGGGTGCTCTACGTCACCCAGTCGGCCTACCTGGCGCAGTCGGCGCGCGCGCTGTACGACGCCCACGGGTACCAGAACGCGGACCAGGAAGCCGAGTTCCTGAGCTACCTCGAGTTCCTGGAGACGCTGCATGTGCCGCCTGGCCGCGAGGTCGGCTTCAACGCCTTCCGCGGCTGGTTCGACCGGCACCGTGCCACCGCCAAGGCGCTGGGCGACTTGGACGCCCATGCGCTGTTCGAGGAGTTTCGCGGCGTCATCGGCGCCCAGCCTGCCGGGCCGCTCAGCCTGGCCGACTACCTGGCACTGGGCCAACGCCAGAGTCTGCTGGCGCCGGCGGCACGCGAGGCAGCGCATGCGCTGTTCGGCCGCTACCGGCAGTGGCTGGCCGAGACCGGCCAGTTCGACCTGAACCTGGTGGCCCACGACTGGAAGCCGCTGGCCCAGCCCAGCTATGACTTCATCGTCATCGACGAGGTGCAAGACCTCACCGGCGTGCAACTGGCCCTGGTGCTGGCCTGCCTGAAGACGCCAGGTCAATTCCTGCTGTGCGGCGATTCGAACCAGATCGTGCACCCCAACTTCTTCAGCTGGGCGGCGGTGAAGGCGCTGTTCTGGCAGGGCCTGGCTGGCGCGGCCGCGCAGCAGCAGCCGCTCCACGTGCTGCAGGCCAACTTTCGCAACACGCAGGCGGTGACCGAGCTGGCCAACACCCTGCTCAAGATCAAGCAGGCGCGCTTCGGCTCGATAGACCGCGAGAGCAACTTCCTGGTCCAGAGCACGTCCGGCGAGCCCGGCGAGGTGACGTTGATCCCGGCCAAGGAGCCGGCGCTCAGGCAGATCGACGCCAGCACGCGCGCATCGGTGCGCCACGCCGTCATCGTGCTGCGCGACGACGACAAGGCGGCGGCGCGGGCGCTGTTCCGCACGCCGCTGATCTTCTCGGTGCACGAGGCCAAGGGGCTGGAGTACCCGCATGTGGTGCTGCTGGGCATCGTGTCGGGCCAGCGCGCGGCCTACGCCGAGGTCTGCGCCGGCGTCACGCCCCAGGACTTGCAGCGCGATGCGCTGGACTACCGGCGCGCCCGGGACAAGAGCGACAAGTCGCTGGAGCTGTACAAGTTCTATGTCAACGCGCTCTATGTGGCGATGACCCGCGCGGTGCAGAGCCTGACCCTGGTCGAGTCCGACACCGGCCACCCGATCTTCGACCTGCTCGGCCTGAAAGCCGGTGAGGTCCGCAGCGGTGCCACGCCGGCCTCGACCAAGGAAGAGTGGGCCCAGGAGGCGCGCCGGCTCGAACTGCAGGGCAAGCAGGAGCAGGCCACCGCGATCCGCAACACCTTTCTGCAAGGCAAGCCGGTGCCGTGGACGCCCTGGAGCCGGGCCTTCATCGAAGCGCTGGCGCCCAAGGCGCTCGACCCCGCCAGCCCGAGCAGCAAGCAGCGGCAGACGCTGCTCGACTACGCGCTGTGGCACGGCCAGCAGCGCTGGGTCGAGCGCCTGGCCACCACGTCCTTCCTGCCGGCCAAGGCCCTGGTCTACCAGAGCAGTTTCTACAGCGCCGGCACCACGCTGCCGCAGCACTTGAACCTGCCCCGGTGGTCGAGCCAGGAACCCCAGGCCCGCCGCAGCGTGGCCGCATTGCGCCAGCGCCACCTGCAGGCCTACGCCGCGAAGAATTTCAAGGACATCCTGCGGCTGTGCGACCTGCACGGCGCCGACCACCTGACCCCCGTGGGCGCCACGCCGCTGATGCTGGCTGCGCGCGCCGCCAACCTGCCGCTGGTGCAGGCGCTGTTGGCCAAGGGTGCCGATCCGGACCTGCGCGACGAGTTCGGGCACACGGCCTGGCAGCAGGCTGTGAGCCGGGCGATGGAGGAGCCTGACTTCGCCAAGACCGGTCTGCCGGCGCTGTTCGACGCGCTGGCGCCGGTCATGCTGGATGTGCAGACCGGTGGGCGGCTGGTGCGCATCGAACGCCACCAGGGCGAGTACTGGGTGCTGACGCTGATGCTGGCCGGCTTGAAAACCCAGTGGTCGGCTTGCGTGCCACGCAGCCAAGAGGTCTGGAAGTACGCCGATGGATTCTTCGCCGAGCAGTTGCACGCGGTGCTTGAGTGCCTGCCGCCCCACCTGTGGAGCGACAAGCGGCGCAAGCGCAGCTACGCCAGCCAGGTGCTGGCGCGCAGTGAAGTCGACAGCAGCTACCGGCCGGCCCGGCAGCTCTTCGCGCGCGCCCGCCACGGCCACTACCTGCTGAACCCGGCCATGCTGCTGCGCCAGGGTGAGGCCTGGGTGCCCGTCTACGACCTGCTCGGCCTGGCGTGGATAGACGCCGGCTGCGCTTCCGATCACCCTTACCTGTCGTCTCCTGCCCGGAGTGTCAAACAGCTCCAGGCAGCGGGCGCGGCTTTGGGCAGGGGAGGCTGGAGCGACGCGCCTTCAACCGACTGAAGTCGACACCGCGCCGGGGGACGGCGCGCACCGCGTTGAAGCAGTGGCCCCAGGATGCCGGCCCGATCAGGACGAGCGGCCCGCCGCCACCGGCCAAGCCGTCCGGTGCCAGCCAAGCCTCGGTCTCGCCTTCAGCCTCAGGGCTTGAGGCCGTCGCCCAGCACCAGCCCTTCGCGCCGCGGATCGGCGCCGCCCACCAGCGCGGCTGCGCCATTGAGCTGGGTCTTGATCACCGTGCCGGTGCCGCTGGACTGCGCTGCCACGCTGACGGTGTGGCCCAGCGCACGCAGGCCGATCACCAGCGCATCGCCGCCACCGTTGTTGGCCACCACCACGTTCGGGTGCTCGCCGCCCACGCCGGTGGTCGCGGAGTTGCTGGCGCCGAAGTTGATCATCGAGGTGGCCTGCTGCGCGTCCATGCCCCAGTCGAGCACGCCCACCACGGTCTTGGTGACGAACTGGATGATGCTGGCGCCGCCGGGTGAGCCGGTGCCCATCACGAACGCGCCCTTGCTGCCGTCGGCCGCCTTGGCAAACACCAGGGTGGGCGCCATCGAGCTGCGCGGGCGCTTGCCCGGGCCGACCCGGTTGGCGATCGGACCTGCGGCGTCGGACGGCGCGAACGAGAAGTCGGTGAGCTGGTTGTTCAGCAGAAAGCCCTTGGCCATGCGGAACGAGCCCATCGAGCTTTCCACCGTGGTCGTCATCACCACCACGTTGCCAGCGCCGTCGACGATGGTCATGTGGGTGGTGCCGCGGCCCTCGGCATCGCTGACGCCCTGCGGTACGAAGCCCGGGAACACGCCTGCCGTGGCCACGCCCATGCTCTTGTCGAAGCGGATCAGGTTGGCGCGGCCGCGCAGGTAGTCCTTGGACAGCAGCGCGTCCGTGTTGTCGCCGGGCAGCGGCACGAAGTCGGTGTCGGCGACATACTTGTTGCGGTCGGCATAGGCCAGGCGTTCGGCCTCGCTGACCAGGTGCACGCCCAGCACCGAGGGCTTGCCGCCTTCGGCGTCCATCGACGTCGGGCCGAAGCCCGGCATGTAGTAGTTCTCCAGCATGCCCAATGTCTGCGCCACCGCGATGCCGCCCGACGACGGCGGCGGCATGCCGCAGACCCACCAGGCGCGGTAGGTGGTGCAGACCGCCGTGCGCTTGACCGGCTTGTAGGCGGCCATGTCGGCCATCGTGGTCAGGCCGGGTGTCAGCGCGATCGCGGTCGGGCCGCTGCCCACCGTGGCGGCAATCTTGTCGACGACGGCCTGCGCAATCGGCCCGGTGTAGAGCGCATTGGCGCCGCCGCTGGCCAGCGCGGTCAGGCTGTCGGCATAGGCCGGGTTCTTCAGCAGCGTGCCCAGTGCCTTGGGCGCGTAGTCGGGCCCCGGGCCGTAGAAATAGGCCGTGGCCTCGGCATCGACCAGCAGGCTGGCCTTGTTCAGCGCGATCGCGTCGGCCATCCGGCCGCTGATCTTGAAGCCGTCGGTGGCCAGCTTGATGCCCGAGGCGAACAGGCCGTTCCAGGGCAGCTTGCCGTTGTCCTGGTAGGCCAGTTCCAGCATGCGCACCGCGCCCGGCGTGCCCACCGACCGGCCGCTGGCGCGCACGCCGTTGAAGGCCGCGCTGTCGGTCACCACGCTGGCCGCCGTGGGCAGCGGGTAGGCGTTGTTGCTGGCGCTGATGTAGCGCAGGTAGTCTTGCGTGGCCGCCGCCGGAGCCTGCTCGCGCCCGTCATAGGCTTGGACCACGCCGGTCTTGGCGTTGAAGTGCAGCATGAAGGCGCCGCCGCCCAGGCCGGACGATTGCGGTTCCACCAGGCCCAGCACGGCCTGCACCGCCACCGCGGCGTCGACCGCGCTGCCGCCTTTTTTCAGGATCTCGCAACCCGCCTGCGACGCCAGCGGGTTGGCGGTGACCACCATATAGCCCTTGGACACCACGGGCTTGGCGCCCAGCTTGTAGCCCGAGGCCGGCTCGGGGATGGCCGGATCGCCGGGCAGGCCGGAGCCCACCACGACCGCGCCACTGGCCGTGCTTTGCTGGCAGGCGGTGTCGACCACCACGGGCGGTGGCGGCGGTGCGGGCAACTCGATGTCGCTGCCGCCGCAGGCGCCCAGTGCGGCGCCCAGCGCCAGCACGGGCCAGAGAGGCGCTAGCCGGCGGGCGGGGTGGGGAGCGGGCAGCGGGGGGATCCGGTCGTGCAGCAGCATGGCTGTGCTTTCAAAAAGGAGGGCGCGGAAAACCGCGGGGCAGTTGCGCTGGCAACGGACACTGGCGATTGACCAGCGCGGGTTGTTCGAACCATTAGGCGGTGACCGGCTGCGGGTGTCAACGAGGACTTACGCCGCCAGGCTGACGACGCAACTGCTGCCTCGCGCCGCGGCGGCCTCGCTTTCAGGCCGCTGGCAGCCCGTCGCCCGCCAGCTGCGCCCGCCAGCGGTGCCGGCCAGGCCCGGCCGGCGGCTTCGACCAGCGGCCGCAGCGCCTGCACCACGCTGTCGGCCAGCGGCACCCCGGCCGACCGGGCCTGGCTCTGGCGCACCAGTGCCTGTTCACCCGGCACCCGCACCGGCGGGCCGCCGGGTCGATGATCTGCAGAAAGATGCTGGTGCTGGCGCCCTTGGGGGCACAGGCGCGGCCGCGCCCGGCCAGACCCTGGGTCCGGGCCTCGGCCAGCAAGGCCATGCCGTAACCCTTGTGGCCATGGTCGAGCCCGCCCACCGGCAGCATCGCGGCCTACACTGCGGGCGGCGCCTATCGCTAGTCGCCGCTCTGACCTGCGGCACTGTCCCGCCGACCCGTTCCGCGCTCCCTGGCGCCCACTTTCATCTCGACCCCATGCTGAGCTGGCTATTCAAGAAACGCGGCCCTGCCGCGCCGGCGGCACCTGCCGCCACGCCCATCGCCGCGCAGACCGCCGCGGCGCGCGCCGAAGTCCGGACCGAGACCCGCGCCCGGCAGGTCGATCAGGCCCGCGCCGAGTGGGGGCCGCGCTTGAGCCAGGCCCAGGGCGACGACGCGGCGCTGCTGCAGGTTGCGCTGAGCGCGCCCCTGCCCGACATCCGGCTGGCGGCGGTCGAGGCGATGGTCGGCGAAGACGGGCTGCGGCAGGCCGAGCGTGAACTGCGCAGCCGCGACCGGCGCGCCCACAGCAGCGCCAAGCGCCGGCTCGAGGCGGTGGTGGGCCAGCGCGAGGCCGGCGCCCGAGCCCAGACCTTGATTGCCACCGCCCATGCGCTGAGCTTGCAGGCGCAGGTGCCGGTCAATCACCTGGTGGCGCTGGACCGTAACTGGCAAGGCCTGGAGGCGGCTGGTCTGGCGCCCGCGCAGCACACGCAGTTCGCCGCGCTGCGCCAACAGATCGACCAGTCCATGCAGGCGCATGACCGCCAGTTGCAGGCGCTGCAGCGCTGGACCGCCGACGCGCAGCGCGTGCTGGCCGCGTTGCAGGCCGGGTCTGCCCAGGCGGCGGCCGGCGGCTCGGCGTCCGATGTGTCAGCGGATTGCGTCGCGGCCCAGGCCTTGCGCGAAGCCTGCCCGGAGGGCGCTGCCAGCGCCAAGCTCGACCAGGCGCTGGCGCTGGCATTGCAGACGGCGTCGGCGGTGGCGGCCCGTCGGGACTGGCTGGTGGCGGCCAACGATGCCGATGCGGCGCCGGCGGCCGACCTGCCACCGGCCGAGGCGGACGACGCGGAGGTCAGTGCGCCGCCCCCGCCCCACAAGGCCGATACCTGGCACGCGCTGCCGCCGCTGCCCGATGCCGCGCTGGCGCGTCTGCTCGACCAGCAGTTCGAGCAGTGGCTGCACCAGCAGGGCTCGGCGGCGCTGGCGGCGGCCCCCGCGGCCGAGCCGCCGAAAGCCATGAAGATGCCGGCCCGCCACGCGCGGGCGCGTCGACCGAACGCCGATGAGCAAGCCCAACTGGCTACGCTGCTCGACCATGCCGAGACCAGTCTGGCCGAAGGCCAGCTGGGCGGCGTGCAACTGCAGCTGTCGGCTTTCGACGCCCTGCTGGAAACCAGCGGCGCGGTGCTGCCCGCCGGTGACGCGCTGCTGGTCCGGCTCCAGGCGGTGCTGGCCGAGCGCGCGCGCCTGAAGGATTGGCAGCAATGGGGCGGAGGGCAGGCCCGCGAGAGCCTGGTGGCCGAGGCCGAGGCGCTGGCCCGGTTGACGCTGGCGTCCGACCCCGCGCTGCCGGACGCGCCCGCGCTGGCGCTCAAGCCCCATGGCGACGCGATCCAGGCGCTGCGCAACCGCTGGCGCGAGCTCGACCGGCTCGGCGCGGCGGCTCCGCAGGCGCTGTGGCAACGTTTCGACGCTGCCTTGCAGACGGCCTACCAGCCGGTGGCCGCCAAGCAGGCGCTGCTCAAGGCGGCGCGGCAGGACAACCTGGCGGCGCGCGAGGCGCTGCTGGCCGTGCTCGACGCCTTGCCCGACCCGGGCACCGAAGCGCCGTCCGGCTCAACGTCCGACGCACCCTCTGAGGCCACGCCCGACGATCCGGCCGCGCCCTGGAAAGAGCCGATGCGGGCGCTGGACCGCTTCCATACCGCCTGGCGCCAGCTCGGCCCGATCGAGCACACCGTGCCCGCCGCCGCCCGCGACGGTCTGCAACAGCATTTGCGCCGCAGCCTGGACCGCATCGAACAACCCATGCTGCAGGCCCGCCAGGCCGCCGAGGCGGTTCGCGAGCAGATGATCGCGCATGCCGAGTCGCTGCTCGCCGGCCCTGACCAGCTGCCGCCGCCCGATGCGGTTCAGCAGGCCCGGGCGCTGCAGTTCGACTGGCAGCAGCATGCGCGCAGCCTGCCGCTGGCGCGAGGGGTCGAGAACGCGCTGTGGACCCGTTTCAAGACCGCAATCGACGCGGTCTACGGCCAGCGTGAGGCCGCTTTCCGGGCCCGCGATGCCGAGCTCGAGGGTCGGTTGGCCGAGCGTGAGGCCTTGCTGCAGCGCCTGCTGGCCTTGGCCGAAGACAGCGCCCCCGCCGCCGAGCGTGAGCGCAGCCTGGCCGACATCGACCGCGCTTGGCGCCAGCCGGTCGATCTGCCGCGCGGTGCGGCCGACCGGTTGGAGAGCCGCTTTCGCGAGGCCCGCGCCAGCGTCGCGCAGCGCTCGGCCGCCATCGCACACCAGCAGTGGCAAGCCCAATGCGCTGCGCTGGCAGCCCGGATCGGCCTGTGCGAGCAACGCGAACAGGCTGGCAGTGCCGACGCCGACGCCGGGCTGGCCGCGCAATGGGTCGATTCGCCCGATTCACCCGCCTTGCCCGGCGCCTGGGGCAGCGCGCTGGCGCAGCGCTGGGCCGGCCCGGTCACGCCCGGGCCGCTGCCCGAGCCCGAGACCGACGCGCTGCTGCTGCTGCTCGAAGCCGCGCTCGACCTGCCGGCCACGCCCGAGCAGCAGGCGGCGCGCCAGCAGATCAAGCTGCTGGCGATGAAGGACAAGTTCGAAGGCCGGGCCTCATCCCGGCCGGCACCGCTGGCGCACGCCGATGCACTGGCCGCGCTGCTGCGCCAGCGCGGAGCCACGCAGGCCCAGCGCGGCCGCCTGCTGGCGCTGGTCGCGGCGCTGGGGCGCGCGCCGGCCGGCGCGTTGGGGTCGCCGGTGGCGCGGGCTTGAGGGTCGCCGGCCGGGGCACTCCGCGAAACCCTTGATTGACGCCGGGCGGTGGCTTGCTAGTGTGTCGTGTTGACCAACCCCTGATGGAGTTCTTGATGACCGACCGAAGAATCCTGCTGACTGCCGCGATGGCCACGCTGGGGTCCGGACTGGCCGGCTGCTCCGGGCTGATGGGCGACCGCGGCTGGGTGACTCTGGTCGACGGCAGCCGCATGACCAGCCTGGACGGCTGGACCGAGGTCGGCAAAGGCAACTGGAGCCTGGTCGACGGCACGCTGCAGGGCAAGGACGGCAAGCTGGGCTACCTGGTGTCGAGCGAGTCGTACGCGGATTTCGAGATCCGCGCCGAGTTCTGGGCCGACGAGACCTGCAACAGCGGCATCTTCATCCGCTGCGCCGACCGCAACAAGGTGGGCTCGGACAACGCCTATGAGGTCAATATCTTCGACACCCGGCCCGATCCGAGCTATGGCACTGGCGCCATCGTCGACCTGGCCAAGGTGGCGCAGCCTTATCCCAAGGCGGCGAACCGCTGGAACAGCTTCGAGATCAGCGCGCGCGGCGACCGTTTCACCGTCTTGTTCAACGGCCAGCAGACGGTCGATGCGCGGGACGCCAAGCGCAGCATCGGGCCGATCGCGCTGCAGTCGGCGGGCGGTACGATCCGTTTCCGCAGGGTGCAGATCCGCACGCTGTAGTGGCCGTCCGCGCGGTTTGGCACGGTGGCCTTCAAACGCCGCCCGCGGTCTGTCCTGCCTTTTCCCCACTTGTCCGTCAGGAACTTCCATGGCTGAAAACGCCGCACGACCCGGCCGGCTGAGCGGCCGCGTCGCCTTGATCACCGGCGCCAGCCGCGGCATAGGCCGCGCCATCGCGCTGCGATATGCGCAGGAGGGATGCGACCTGTTCCTCACCGCCACCAACCGCGAACTGCTGGAGGAAACGCGGTCGCTGGCGCTGGCCCATGGCGGCCGGGTCGAACTGCACTGCGCCGACGTGTCGGATCGTGACGCGGTGCAGGCGATGGTCGGCCAGGCGATCGCCACGCTGGGCCGCATCGACACGCTGGTCAACAACGCCGGCGTCTACAAGGCGGCGCGGCTGGTCGACACCACGCCCGAGGATTTCGACCGTGTGATGAAGGTCAACGTCTATGGCGCCTTCCATGTGCTGCAGTTCGTGCTGCGCCAGATGCAGGCCCAGGGCAGCGGCAAGGTGGTCAACATCGCCTCGACCGCGGGCAAGTGGTCGTCGCTGAACCAGAGCGCCTACAACGCCTCCAAGCACGCGCTGGTCGGCCTGACGCGCTGCGCCGCGCTGGAGATGGGCGGCTTTGGCGTCACCGTCAACGCGATCTGCCCGGGTTTCGTGCAGACCGACATGATCGAGGGCTTCCGCGCCCATGCCGACATCCTGGGCATCCCGTTCGAGGCGGTGATGGCGGGCGGTCTGGCGCGGGTGCCGATCAAGCGCTTTCTGCAGCCCGAGGAGATCGGCCACCTCGCGGTCTACCTGGGGTCGACCGAGTCCGATGGCATGACCGGCCAATCCATCCTGCTCGACGGCGGGATGCTGGTGGTCTGAGTCTGAGGCGCAGGCTGCTGCCCGCGCCCAGGTTTCAGGCCGCGGCTTGCACGTCGCCAGACCGCCACTGCGCCATCAGCCGCGCCCACTTCGGCCGCACGGCGGCCAGGTGGCGCGCCTTGACATGGCCGTAGCCGCGGATGTCCTCGGGCAGGCGGGCGATCTCCAGCGCCAAGGCCAGGTTGGCGGCGTTCAGTCCGCCCAGCAACTCGGTGATGCTGGCCTGGTACTCGCCGATCAGCGCGCGCTCGGTGCGGCGCTCCTCGGTCTTGCCGAAGAGGTCGAGCGGCCCGCCACGCAGGCCTTTCAGCCTGGCCAGCATGGCCATGCCGCCGCGCATCCAGCGCCCGAACGGCCGCTTGACCAACTCACCCTTGTCGTTGGTCTTGGCCAGCAGCGGCGGCGCCAGGTGGTGCACGATCCGGTAGTCCCGGCCCAGCTCGCCGTCGAACATCGCGGCGATCTTGGCGCTGAAGGCCGCATCGGTGTGCAGCCGCGCCACCTCGTACTCGTCCTTGTAGGCCATCAGCTTGAACAGGTAGCGCGCCACCGCCTCGCTCAGCTTGCTGCCGCCCAGCTTGTCCTCGACCTGGCGCACGCCGGCGACGAAATCGGCGTAGCGGCTGGCGTAGGCGGCGTCCTGGTAGGCGGTCAGAAAGTCGACCCGCTTGGCGACCATTTCGGCCAGTGCGGGCTTCTTGACGAACTGGATCACCTGCGCGGCCTGGAACAGCGATTGCACCTCGGCCAGATTCACCGCGCAGCGCCTCCCCCATTCGAAGGCCGCCTTGTTGTTGTCGATCTGGGTGCCGTTCAACTCGAAGGCGCGCAGCAGCGCGGCCTGGCCCAGCGGCACCTGGCCTTGTTGCCAGGCATAGCCCAGCAGCAACGGGTTGGCGTAGATCGCATCGCCCACCAGTTGCAGCGCCACCTGCTCGGCGTCGAACAGCCCCAGGTGCGCGCGGCCGACGCTCGCCACCAGCGCCGCCTCGCAGCCGGCCGTTGGCGCTTGCCAGTCGGGGTTGGCGACGAAGGCCGCCGTCGGCGTGGCATGCGCGTTCAGCGCGACATAGGTCTGGCCCTCGCGCATCAAGGACAGTGTGGCGCGGCCCGCCGCGACGATGCTGTCGCAGGCGATCACCAGGTCGGCCTTGGCGGTGTCGACCTTGGTGCTGTGGATCAGTTCGGGCCGGCTGGCGATCTGGACATGGCTCCAGGTGGCGCCGCCTTTTTGCGCCAGCCCGGCCGAATCCTGCGTCACCACGCCCTTGCCCTCGAGGTGGGCGGCCATGCCCAGCAACTGGCCTATCGTGATCACGCCGGTGCCGCCGACGCCGGCCACGACGATGCCCCAGGCGCGCTCGCGGCCGTTGGCGTCCAGCGCCAGCGGCAGCGGCAGCCGGGGCTGCGGCAGTGCCGTCAGGGCGTAGGGGTCGGGCCGGGTCTCCTTTCTGGGCTTCTTCAACTGCCCGCCCTCGACCGTGACGAAGCTGGGGCAGAAGCCCTTGGTGCAGGAGTAATCCTTGTTGCAGCTGTTCTGGTTGATGCGGCGCTTGCGGCCGAACTCGGTCTCAATAGGCTCGACGCTCAGGCAGTTGCTCTGCACGCTGCAGTCGCCGCAGCCCTCGCAGACCAGCTCGTTGATCACCACGCGCTTGGCCGGGTCGACCAGTTTGCCGCGCTTGCGGCGTCGCCGCTTCTCGGTCGCGCAGGTCTGGTCGTAGATCAGCACGGTGCAACCGGGCACCTCGCGCAACTCGCGCTGCACCGCGTCGAGCTCGTCGCGGTGCCGCACCGTCGTGCCGGGCGCCAGGTTGAGTGGCAGCGCGTACTTCTGGGGCTCGTCGGTGACGATGACGATCTGCTTCGCCCCCTCGGCTTCCACCACCCGGGTCATCTGCGGCACCGTCAGGATGCCGTCAATAGGCTGACCACCGGTCATCGCCACCGCGTCGTTGTAGAGGATCTTGTAGGTGACGTTGACGCCCGAGGCAATGCTTTGCCGGATCGCCAGCGAGCCCGAGTGGAAGAAGGTGCCGTCGCCCAGGTTGGCGAACATATGCCCCCGCTTGCTGAAATGCGCCTGGCCGACCCAGGGCACGCCCTCGCCGCCCATCTGGGTGAAGCCTATGGTGGCGCGGTCCATCCAGGTGGCCATGAAGTGGCAGCCTATGCCGGCCATCGCCCGCGAGCCCTCGGGCACGCGGGTCGAGGTGTTGTGCGGGCAGCCCGAGCAGAACCAGGGTTGGCGCTCGGCGCCGCCGGTCGAGCCAGTAGCGAGCGCGCGCTCCTTGGCCGCCAGCACCGACAGCCTGGCGTCCATGCGCAGCGCGATGGCCTCGGGCACGCCCAGCTTTTTCAAGCGCTTGGCGATGGCCACCGCGATCAGGCTGGGCGTCAGGTCGGCCTGGGCGCGCAGCAGCCAGTTGGCGCTGGGGTTGGGCTGGCTCCATTCGCCGCCCGAGCTGTCACCGTCGGGCTCGTCGAACTTGCCCAGCACCGTCGGCCGCACGTCGGGCCGCCAGTTGTAGAGCTCTTCCTTCAACTGGTACTCGATGACCTGGCGCTTCTCCTCGACCACCAGGATCTCCTGCAAGCCCTGGGCGAACTCGCGCGTGATCGTGGCTTCCAGCGGCCAGACCACGGTGACCTTGTGCAGCCGGATGCCGATCTGGCGGCAGGTCTCGTCGTCCAGCCCCAGATCGGCCAGCGCCTGGCGGGTGTCGTTGTAGGCCTTGCCGCTGGCGATGATGCCGAAGCGGTCGTGCGGGCCCTCGATCACGTTGTGGTTCAGCCGGTTGGCGCGCACATAGGCCAGCGCGGCATACCACTTGTAGTCGAACAATCGCGCTTCCTGCACCAGCGCACCGTCGGGCCAGCGGATGTGCAGCCCCCCCGCCGGCATCCGGAAATCGGTCGGCAGGACGATCTTGACCCGGTCCGCCGAGACGTCGATGCTGGCCGACGACTCCACCACCTCCTGTATCGTCTTCATCGAGGTCCACAGGCCGGAGAAGCGGCTCATCGCGAAGGCATGCAGGCCGAGGTCCAGGATGTCCTGCGCGCTGGCCGGGAAGAACACCGGCAGCCCGCAGGCCTTGAAGATATGGTCGCTCTGGTGCGCGGCGGTGCTGCTCTTGGCCACATGGTCGTCGCCGGCCAGCGCGATCACGCCGCCATGCGGCGCGGTGCCGGCCATGTTGGCGTGCTTGAACACGTCCGAGCAGCGGTCCACCCCCGGGCCCTTGCCGTACCAGATGCCGAACACGCCGTCGAAGCGCTTGTTGGCGGCGTCGAATTCCAGTTGCTGCGAGCCCCAGACCGCGGTCGCGGCCAGTTCCTCGTTGACGCCGGGCTGGAACACGATGTTCTGGGCGCTGAGGTGCTTCTTGGCCGACCACAGCGCCTGGTCGTAGCCGCCCAGCGGGCTGCCGCGGTAGCCGCTGATAAAGCCGGCGGTGTTCAGCCCGGCCGCGGCATCGCGCTGGCGCTGCAGCATAGGCAGCCGCACCAGGGCCTGCACGCCGCTCATGAAGGCGCGGCCGCTGTCCAGGGTGTATTTGTCATCGAGCGTGGCGCGCTCAAGTGCCTGGCGGATCGAGTCGGGCAAGGGTGCGTTCACGTCAGTTCTCCATCGTGCCAACACGCTCGACGCCAAATCCACGGCGGCCTGCTGCGCAGCCCGCGGTGTCTCTGTGGCTGCGCCGCCGCCCGCGGTTCGGGCGGTCGTCGAGCGTGGCGCGCTCAAGTGCCTGGCGGATCGAATCGGGCAAGGGTGCGTTCACGTCAGTTCTCCAGCGTGCCAACACGCTCGACGCCAAATCCACGGCGGCCTGCTGCTGCGCAGCCCGCGGTGTCTCTGTGGCTGCGCCGCCGCCCGCGCTGCGGGCGGTCGTCTAGCGTGGCGCGCTCAAGTGCCTGGCGTATCGAGTCGGGCAAGGGGGTCTTCATGGCGGCTGGGCTCGGTGGCAAACGAAGCCCAAAGTGTAGGAAAAAGGCCTGGGGAAGTCTTTTCTTTGTAGGCCCTCGTGGCGCTACCCTTGGCCACGATCAATCCCGGAAATGCCTGTCCAAGAAAGAAACGGGTCGGGCTGCGGCCGTGCGCCCGGGCCCTGACAGATGTCATCCCGGTTCCAGGCGGCGCTGTGATGATGGTGTCAGGAGCAGCCAAGCCATGCCGCAACGACACCCGGACTCTCTGTCGCCTGCCGACCTGGCCGCGGCGCTGGCGGCGCACGCCGCGATGGTGGCCGAATTGCGCCGGCCGGGGGCCTGTGCCGGCGAGCCCACCGGGGCCGGCTTGATCGAGACCCACCTGTCCTCGCTGCTGCTGGCCGGCGATCAGGTCTACAAGCTGAAAAAGCCGCTGCGCAACGCCTTTGTCGACTTTTCCACGCTCGAGGCGCGGTGCGAAGCCTGCGAGCAGGAGTTGCGGCTGAACCGCCGCACGGCGCCGCGCTGGTACCTGCGGGTGATGGCCGTGCGCCGGCTGCCTGGCGGCGCCACCCTCACCGCGACGGGCGATCCGGTGGCGGTCGAGGGCCCGGTGATCGACTGGGCGGTGCAGATGCGCCGCTTCGACGACCGTCAGCGGCTGGACCGGCTGGCCCAGGCCGGGCAATTGAGCGCGTCCATGGTCGACAGCCTGGCTGCCGTGGTGGCGCGCTTCCACGCCCAGCAGAGCCCGGCGCCGCCGGGTTTCGGCCGTGCCGAGACCACCCGCCATTGGGCCCGCGAGAACCTGCGCGAGCTGGCGGCACTGGCCCCCGACGCCGCCGCACGTGCCCAGGTGGCGGCGTTGGCGGACTGGACCGAGCAGCGTGGCGCCGCGCTGGCCAGCCTGATGGACTTGCGTTGCCGCACCGGCCATGTGCGCGAGGTGCACGGCGACCTGCACCTGGGCAACGTCGTCTGGTTCGAGGGCGCGCCGGTGCTGTTCGATGCGCTGGAGTTCAACGACACGCTGCGCCACATCGACACCCTGGGCGACTTGGCCTTCACCTTCATGGACTTGCAGGCCCATGGCCTGTCCGGCCTGGCCTGGCGCTTCATCAGCGCCGCGCTGGAGGCCAGCGGCGACTGGGCCGCATTGCCGTTGCTGTCGTGGTGGGCGGTTTACCGCGCGACGGTGCGGGCCAAGGTGACGCTGATGGGGGCGGTCGTCGCCAGCCAGGCCCGCGCCCAGGCGCAGCGCTACCTGGACCTGGCGATGGCTTTGGCCGGGCTGGATGGCGCGGAGTCGGCACCGCCGCGCCTGGTGATGAGCTTCGGGCTGGCCGGCGCCGGCAAGAGCACGGTGGCGCTGGCGCTGGCCGAATGCCTGGGTGGCGTGCGCTTGCGCTCGGACGTCGAACGCAAGCGGCTGTTCTCGGTGCCGCCCACCGCCCGCGCGGTGCCTGGCTTGTACAGCGCCGACGCCACGCGCCGCACCTACGATCGCCTGCAGGACCTGGCCAGGGCGGCCCTGGCCGCCGGTGTCTCGGTGGTGGTCGATGCCGCCAGCCTGCGGCGCAGCGAGCGCGATGCGATGCGTGCGGTGGCGACGCAAACCGGGGCTTGCTTCACGCTGCTGGTCTGCGACGCCGCACCCGGCGTGCTGGCCGAGCGGGTGCGGCAGCGCATGCGTGCAGGCGACGATGCCTCGGACGCCACGCCCGAGTTGCTGGCCTTGCAGCAGTCGATGGCCGAATGGCCGGGCGGCGATGAAGCGGCCTACACGCTGCGCATCGCCACCGACCCGCCCTGGCCGGTGCTGCGGGCAAGCATCGAGGTGCTGGCAAAGACGCTGGCAAAGACGCCGCGGGACTGATCCCGTCGGCTGCCGGCCCGGCTCACGGCCCCTGGCGCGGCCAAAGCGCCCACACCCGCAGCGCCTGCTTCATGCGGCCGGCCTGCTGCTCGGCACCCTCGGCACTGCCCCAGAAATAGTCCACCCGCACCGCGCCGACGATGGCGCTGCCGGTGTCCTGGGCCATCACCAGGCGCCGCAGCGGCGTGGCCGACAGCGGTTCGGTGGTGTCTAGCCACAGCGGCGTGCCGTAGGGCACGGCCTGCGGGTCCACTGCCACCGAGCGGCCGGCGCTCAGCGGCACGCCCTGGGCCCCTTTCGGGCCGGTCGGGGTGCTGGCACGGCCGTTCTGGCCTGGCCCGCCTGAGGGCTCGTCGGCCAAGTCGGGCAGCGCCTCCTCGCGGAAGAACACCACCCGCGGGTTGCTCCACAGCATCTGCTGCAGCCGGGCCGGCGACGCGCGCTGGCCCCAGTCGCGGATGGCCGGCCAGTTGGCGCCGTCGGGACGCAGTTCGCCCTGCTCGATCAGCCAGCGCCCCACCGAGCGGTAGGGCAGGTCGTTGTGGCCGGCGAACGCCACCCGCACCAGGTGTTCGCTGCCGTCGGGCTCGGTCAGGCGCAGCCGCCCTGAGCCCTGGATCTGCAGCACCAGCAGGTCCAGCGCGCTGGCCAGGTAGGCGATCTCCTGGCCGCGCAGGCCGGCGGCGGCGGCCGGCAGGCTGTCGAGTTGCTGGCGCGACCAGTAGGGCCGGCGCTGCGCCAGATCGGCCGGCGGGTGGTGCAGCGCCACCGTGAAGCCCGGCCGCGGCCGGCGGCTGGCGGCCAGCACCGGCTCGAAGTAGCCGGTGGCCAGCCCCAGCGCCTCGCCGTCCAGTGACTCGACGCGGTAGGGCTGCAGTTCACGCTGCAGGAAGTCGCGCGCAAAGCCGTCGTCGGGCGGCGCGAAGGCGGCGGCCCGGGCGCACAGCGCGACCCAGCCCTTTGCCGGCCGGGCGCAGCCAGCGCGCAGCGCGGGCCACAACTCGGCGCTGCGGTCGGCCTGCCAGCCCGGCAGCGCCGACCAGTCCACTGGCACCCAGCGCGCGCGTGCGCGCAGCCAGGGCTCGCCGCTGGCCGGCACCGGCTCGGCCAGCGGCCCGGGCGTTGCGGCTGCCGGGACGGCCGGCGCCGGTGGCACCGGCGGCGCCACCGCACAGCCTGCCAGCCAGGCCAGCGCGATCCACGCCGGCAGGGATCGCGATAATCGTCGCATGTGGCTGATTCTGCTGGAAGCGCTGGGCGCGCTGCTTGTGCTGGTGCTGATTGTCTGGTGGACGATGTTCTCCGGACGCCGGGGCGGCGAACGCGCCCCCGAGGACGATCCGCGTCCCTGACGCGCCGCCGCCCGTCAGCGCGGCGCCATGCTGCAGGTCAGACCGGCGCGGCCGGCGCCAGCAGGCCGCTGTGGGTCAGGATCGCGCTCGCCCGTTCGCCCACGCCGCGCGCCACCCGCCCGGTCAGCGCCAGCGCCGCGCCGGCGGTCTGCATGCTGGCCAATGCGTCGCGCACCTGGTCGGCGCTCACCGCCTGGACCCGGGCCAGCCAGTCGGCGCGCGAGCGCAGCCGGCCCAGCACCAGCAGGTCGAGCGCCGATTCCTCCAGCCGGCGGCCGGGCTTTTCCAGTCCGCGCAGCCGGCGCACCAGGATCTGGTTCTGCGCCCGCTCCAGGTCGATCGGCGCGATCCGGCTGGCCTGGGCCCGCAGCAGGTCGGCCAGCGCCTGCAGGCATTCGTCGAGCTGGCCGGGCGCGGTCGAGGCCTCGATCACGAACTGGCCGGCGCTGTCGACCAGGTCGGCCGAGCAGGCGGCGTAGTAGACCAGGCCGCGCTGTTCGCGCAACTGGTCCATCAGCGGCGAGCTCATGCCCTCGCCCAGCAGCGCGGCGGCCACCGCGGCGGTCGGGTCGTCGGCCTGCAGCGGCGGCACGGGAAATCCCAGCACCAGGTGGGTCTGGCTGCTGCCGGCCTGGGACTTGGCGCGCAGGCCGCCCAGCCAGGGCGGCGCCGACAACAGGTTCTCGCTGCCGCGGGCCAGGCTGCCGAAGCAGGCTTCGGCCTCGCGCACGATGGCGTCATGGGCGATGTCGCCAGCCGCGGCCACGACGATGTTGGCGCCGGTGTAGAGGCGCTGCAGATGGCCCACCAGGTCGGCGCGCGTGAAGCGCTCGATGTTGCGCCGGCTGCCTATCACCGGCTGGGCCAGCGGGTGGGCGCCGAAGCAGGCCTTGTCGAATTGCTTGAAGGCGGTCGACATCGGGTCGTCCTCGTCCTCGGTGAACTCATGCAGCAGCACCTCGCGCTCGCGCTCGAACTCGGCCTCGGGGAAGCTGGCGTTGCGCACCATGTCGCCCAGCAGGCGCACGAACAGCGGCGCATGGGCGCGCAGGCCGCGCATGTGGAAGGCGGTGTGGTCCTTGTCGGTGTGGGCATTGACCTCGGCGCCCAGCCGCTCGGCGTCGAGGTTGAGCTGGCGTGCGTCGCGCGTGGCCGTGCCCTTGAACACCATGTGCTCGAGGACATGGCCGATGCCGTTCAGCTTGGCGCTCTCATGCGCGCTGCCGCTGCGCACGAACACGCTGACGCTGGCGGTCTGCAGCTGCGGCAACGCGATCGTCAGTACCCGCACGCCGTTGGCCAGGGTGGTGCAGGTGGTGTCGTCTTGGGCGGGGGTCAGGGGCATGGGGTCTCGGGCAAGGGGCAAGTAGGGGCGAGGGCAGATCAGGCCGGCCTCGAACTGGCGGCAGCCCGCTGCGCGCCACGCTGCCGTCGCCTGTCAGTGCAGCGCGGTGCTGTCAACGAGCGCGAACTCGGCCACCGGCGACTCGAAGCACTGGGCGTCCTCGGTGATGCCGATGAACTTGCCTTGCATCGAACCCTGAGACGTGGCGATCTGGGCCCAGCTGGTGTATTCGAACTGCTCGCCCGGCTTGAGCAGGGGCTGGTGGCCCACCAGGCCCAGGCCGCGCACCTGCTGCACGCTGCCGCGCAGGTCGCTGATCTGCCAGTGGCGGGCGATCAATTGGGCCGCGACCTCGCCGGTGTTGCGGATCGTGACGGTGTAGACAAAGCCGTAGCGCTGCTGAGCCGGGTCGGTCTGCTCGGGCAGCGGGCGGACCACGATGGTGCTGGTGAAACGGGGTTGGGCCATGGGCTGATTCTAGGAAGACCGCCGGAATCTTGGGTCGGCCGTCCCGGGGGCGCTTTTTTCAGCCGAGCGCGAGCTGGCGCTGGCGCATCAGCCCAGCCCATTTCTCGCCCACGGCCTTGACCTCGCCGCGAAATCGGCCGCGTTGCGCGGCTGCACCCTATGGCGCAGTCGCCGGGCCTGCCCGGTTGGACTGCGCAGGGTGTTCTCGCCAGCCCGCAGTCTGAAAAAACGGGCCGGCGGCCAGACGAATCGGTCTCGAACGGGCATCATCCGTCGGCCGCGTTGCGGCACGGGCCTATGGTGCCCGATGCAGAAAAATCTCAGGAGACCTGAATGGCGATCTATGAAATGCGCACCTACACCGTCATCGTCGGCAAGATGGCCGAGGTGGTCGAGCTCTACAAGACCCAGGGCTGGCCGGCGCTGGCCAAGCACCCCGAAAAACTGCTGAGCTACTTCACCGGTGACATCGGGGCCTTGAACCAGCTCGTCCACCTGTGGAAGTTCGACGACGACGCCGACCGGCGCGCCTTCTGGGCCGGTGTTTTCGGCGATGCCGAGTTCATGGCATTCGCCCGCCAGCTGCGGCCGCTGCTGGCCGCGCAGGAGAACAAGCTGTTGCTCGCCGCGCCCTGGGGGCCGCAGCTCTGAGCCGAGCCCAGGCGATGCGCGCTGGCCCTGGCACCTGCTTTCAGCCGCCCGCCAGCGTCACCACGATCTTGCCGGTGACCGAGCGCTCGGCCATCGCCACCAGCGCATCGCGCGCGTCGGCCAGCGCGAAGCGCGCGCCTATCACCGGCCGCAGCACGCCGTGTTCGGCCAACCGCTGCACGGCGGCCAGGTGCTCGCGGCCGCGCGCAGGCCAGCGCCGGCCATATTCGCCGGCGCGCACCCCCACCACGCTATAGCCCTTGATCAGCGGCCGGTTGGCGTCCAGCGTCGGGATGCGGCCACTGGCGAAACCCAGCACCAGCAGGCGGCCGCCGAAGCCTATGCAGCGCGTCGACTCGTCGAACACATCGCCGCCCACCGGGTCGGCGATCACGTCGGCGCCGCGGCCGCCGGTGGCGGCCAGCACCGCGTCGCGAAATCCGCGCGCCGCGACCACCTGCACGCCGGAGGCGGCCAGCGCCGCCAGGCGCTCGGGTTGGCTGGCGCTGGCGATCACCTTGGCACCCAGGTGCTGGCCGATCTGCACGCAGGCCTGGCCGACGCCGCCGCGCGCACCGTGCACCAGCAGGGTCTCGCCGCGCGCCAGCCCACCCAGCCGGGCCAGCGCGACCCAGGCGGTCAGGCCGGTGACGGTCAGGCAGGCGCCGGCGTCCATGGCCATGCCGGCGGGCAGCGGCCGCAGCGTGGCCCCCGGCACCACCACCTGCTCGGCCAGCATGCCCTGCTTGCCGGCCAGCAGCACCGCCTGGCCGGGCTGCCAGCCGCTGGCCGGTCCGGCCGCGACGATCACACCGGCGCCCTCCATCCCCGGCACATAGGGCAGGGCGGGCCTGAACTGGTAGAGGCCGCGCGTCATCAGCAGGTCGGGAAAATTCAGGCTGACCGCGTGCATCGCCACCTGCACGTCGCCGGCGCCCAGCGCGGGCAGGGGCAGGCGCCGCAGCGTCAGGCCGGAAAGGTCGTCGCTCAGGTGGTCGCAGACCAGAGCCAGGGTGTCGTCAGAACGGGGCATCGAGGGGGTGTCGAGTGGGGGTCTAAGGGAGGTCGGGCGAGGAAGAGAGGCCTGCAGTTGCTGCAGCGCATGGCCATGCTAGCCCGCGCGGAGTACAGTGCGCGGCCCGCCATGCCTGAAACCCTACCCCCCACCCCCGCCCCCGACGCTGCGCGCCCCGCTTCCAAACCGCTGCCGCAGCCCCTGCCGAATTCGCGCCACCTGGCGCGGGTGCCGTCCCACATCACGCCCGAGGCGCTGATCCGCATCCGCAACGCCGCCCATCAGTTGCCCCAGGTGGTGGCTGCCGCCGACCTTCCGGCCGACCTGGTGCCCGAGCATGCGCCCGACGCCGACGAGCGCCTGGACAAGTTGGGTCTGGTGCTGCTGCAAAAAGGCCTGACCGGCCAGCGGCCCAGCCGCTGGATCGCGCCGGGGTTGTTCGACGAGGCGCTGCGCCATCTCGACGCGGTGGGCAGCGGCCCCAAGCTGCGCCCGCTGATGACCGAGCGCAGCGCCGTGCTGGACGCCCTGGGCGTGACGCGCGGCGGCCCGGCCAACTGGGAGCGGCTGGCGGTGCAGACCCTGACCCTGGCGCAGGACGCCTGGCGCATCGACGTCAGCCACCTGATCCCGGTCGATGCCGCGCCGGTCTGGCGCTTCTTCCGCGACGGCGACAAGCCCGCCTTGCTCGAGACCTTGCAGCACCAGCCCGACTGGCCGGATGCGGCCGAGTTGCAGACCACGCTCGACATGCTGGTCGACCAGGCCGGCAACATCAACCCGGGCCGTATCGAATCACTGCTGCCCGGCCTGCAGTCCGAATGCGCGACGCCGCAGCCGCTGGCCGACCTGCGCGCCGCCTGCACAAGAGCGCTGGAGCGCTGGGCGAACCGCGTCAACGAGCTCGATACGCTGGAAGACCTGAACGCCGAGCTGGCCTTCCAGGGCTATCCCGACAGTTTCAAGACCGCGCGCCGGGCCCAGCGCAAGGTCACCTTGTTCGTCGGGCCGCCCAACAGCGGCAAGACCTACACCGCCTTCGAGCGCCTGGCCAGCTGCGAGCGCGGCGTCTACCTGGCGCCGCTGCGCCTGCTGGCGCTCGAGGGCCGCGACCGGCTGATGGCGCGCGGCGTGCCTTGCAGCTTGCGCACCGGCGAGGAGAACGCGCCGGTCGAAGGTGCCCGCGTCGTCTCCAGCACGATAGAGATGATGGGCAGCGGCGACCTGATCGACGTCGCGGTGATCGACGAAGCGCAGATGATCTTCGACCCCTGGCGCGGCTGGGCCTGGACCCAGGCCATCGTCGGCGCGCCGGCCAAGGAGTTGCTGATCATCTGCTCGGCCTACGCGGTGCCGGCGATCGAGAACCTGCTCGGCCTGTGCGGCGAGCGCTGCGAAGTGCGGCATTTCGAGCGCATGCAGCAGGTGCAGTTGCTGCCGGCGGTGGTGCCTATCGCCTCGCTCAAGCTGGGCGACGCGGTGGTGGCCTTCAGCCGCCGCGACGTGCTGATGCTGCGCGACCAGGTGGCCGCCAACGGCAAGACGGTGAGCGTGATCTACGGCGCGCTGCCGCCCGAGGTGCGCAGGCGCGAAGCCGAGCGCTTCGCCAGCGGCGAGACCGAGGTGCTGGTGGCCACCGACGCCATCGGCATGGGCTTGAACCTGCCGATACGCCGGGTGCTGTTCTCGACCCTGACGAAATTCGACGGCGTCGGCGACCGCATGCTCGACGAGAGCGAGGTGCACCAGATCGCCGGCCGCGCCGGGCGCTATGGCATCCACGAAGAAGGCTTTGTCGGCGTGCTGGCCGAGGCCGAGGCCAGCGCCGGCCGCACGCTGCGTGACCTGCTTGCTCTGCAGCCGCGCGCGCCGCGCCACTTCAAGGCGCCGGTGGCTCCCAACTGGTGGCACATCGACACCATCTCCAGCAAGCTGGGCAAGCGCAAGCTGCGCGAGGTGCTGGATGTGTTCGTCGAGCAGCTCGAACTCGACAACGCCCACTTCGCGGTGGCCGAGTTGCAGCAGATGCTCGAGATCGCGGCCCAGCTCGATGAGCGCGCCGCGCCGCTGTCGTTGCGCGAGCGCTTCATCTATGCCCAGGCGCCGGTCGACACCCGCACCGACGTGCTGATGCAGCAGTTCCTGGGCTGGACCGAGCGCCATGCCTGGGACGGCCAGGCCGGCGCGCCGAGTTTTCTGCACGATGTCGACGAGCACAGCCGGCTCGACCGGATGGAGCAGGCGCTGCGTGCCTGCACGCTGTGGCTGTGGCTGGACCAGCGCTTCCCCGGCGTCTTCGGTTATGTCGACGAGGTGGTGGCACTGCGCGAGCGCCTGAACGACGGCATCGCCGGGCAGTTGCGGGCGCGCCGCCCGCTGTGGCAGGTGCGGCAGGGCCGTCCGGGCGGGCGGCCGGGCGCCTCTGGCGGCGCGTCGGGTCAGCGCCGCGGCGCCAGGCGCTGAGCAGCGCCAGCAGCCCGGGTCGCTATCGGCCCGCCAGCGCGGCGATGTAGCGCAGCTGTTCGGAGGTCTCGATCGCGCCGGGCCGCACGCCGCGGATCCGGGCAATGGCCTCCCGTCCCGGAACATCGAGTTCCACCAGCATGCGCGCGGCCACCGTGCCCGACCGGCCCAGCCCGCCGCGCTGGCCGGCGGCCAGCGGGTCGATGCGCAGCGGGTCGCTCACGCTCGTCCTGACGCCGGGCGCCAGGTCCGGCCAGGCCGCGCTCTCGAACCGGGTCATGGCGTGGTTCATGGCACGGGGAGGGCCCCCGGGTCCGCCGGCAGCAAGGCCATCGCATCGCTTGCGGCCACGCGGCCTTCGTCGGTGGGCACCACCCACAGTTCCACCGCGCTGTCCGCAGCGTGGATCGCGGCCACCGCGCTGCCGTCGGCGGCGCGGTTGGCGGCAGCGTCCAGCCGCAGGCCGAGAAAGCCCAGTGCCGCGCAGACGTCGGCGCGCAGCGCGGCGTCGTGTTCGCCGATGCCGCCGGTGAAGCCCAGCAGGTCCAGTCCGCCCAGGCAAGCGGTCAGCGCGCCGCACTCGCGCACCACGCGGTGGGTGAAGAGTTCGATCGCGCGCGCCGCGCCTCGCTCCGGGCTGGCGCGCAGGCTGCGCATGTCCGCTGACAGGCCGGAGACGCCGAGCAGCCCCGATTGCCGGTAGAGCAACTGCTCGATCTGCGTCCCGCTCCAGCCCTGGCGCAGCAGGTGCAGCAGCACGCCGGCATCGACCGCGCCGCTGCGCGTGCCCATCATCAGGCCGTCGAGGGCCGAGAAGCCCATCGTCGTGGCCACGCTGCGGCCGGCCTGCACGGCGCACAGGCTGGCGCCGTTGCCCAGGTGGGCCAGCAGCATGCGCCCGCCCGCGCGCGGCGTGGCGCGGGTCAGCAACTCGCTGACATAGCGGTAGGACAGGCCGTGGAAGCCGTAGCGCCGAACGCCCTGGTCGCGCAAGGATTCCGGCAACGCGAAGCGCTGCTCGACCTCGGGCAGCGTGGCGTGGAAGGCAGTGTCTAAGCAGGCCACCTGCGGCAGCCCGGGGCAGGCGCGCCGAAAGGCCCGCACGCCGGCCAGGTTGTGCGGCTGGTGCAGCGGCGCGAGCGGGTTGAGGCTCTCCAGGTAGGCCAGCACCGCGTCGTCGATCAGCACCGAGCGGGCGAATCGGCTGCCGCCATGCACCACCCGGTGCGCCACCGCCCGCAGGCGCGCGCCGCCTTGCTCGACCGCGGCGATGACCGCGGCCAGCGCCGCCTCGAAGGGCGACTGTCCGTCCCGCGGGGCGACCGCCCGCTGGTCGGCCGCGGCGCCCGGCGCCCGGATGCTGATGGCCGGCCGCCCGCCCGGCTCCAGGCCTTCCACCGAACCGGACAGGCCCGCCGGCCCGGCCTGCGCCACCCCGGCCGGGCTGCGCGGGTAGACGGCGAACTTCAGCGATGACGACCCGGCGTTGACGCTCAGCACCGCCTGCGGCTGCGCCGCGGTCTGCGGGCGCGCGCTCATGGCCGCTGCTGCCGGTAGCTGTGGGCCACCAGCACCGCCAGCGCGGCCGAGGCCAGGCGGGCGGTGGCGCCGTCGGCGCGGCTGGTCAGCGCGATCGGCACGCGCGCGCCCAGCACCACGCCGCTGCCCATCGCGCCGCCCAGGTACTCGAGCTGCTTGGCCAGGATGTTGCCCGACACCATGTCTGGCACCACCAGGATGTCGGGGTCGCCGGCCACCGGCGAGACGATGCCCTTGGTGAGCGCCGCGGCGGCCGAGATGGCGTTGTCGAAAGCCAGCGGCCCGTCGACGATGCCGCCGGTGATCTGGCCCCGGTCGGCCATCTTCGACAGCGCGGCCGCGTCCAGCGTGCAGACCATCTTCGAGTTGACGCTCTCCACCGCTGCCAGCACCGCCACCTTGGGCCGCTCGACACCGAGCACATGCGCCAGGTCGATGGCGTTCTGCACGATGTGCAGCTTGTCGTCCAGCGTGGGTGAAATGATCATCGCCGCGTCGGTCACCAGCAGCGGCTTGTGGTAAGCCGGCGCGTCGAAGCGGAAGACATGGGTCAGGCGGCGCTTGGTGCGCAACTCCGGGCGCGCCAGCACGGCTTTCATCAGCTCGTCGGTGTGCAGGCTGCCCTTCATCAGCGCCTGCACCTCGCCGCAGGCGGCCATCGCGGCGGCGCGCTCGGCCGCGGCATGGCTGTGCGCAACGTCCTCGATGTCGGCCGCGCCCAGGTCCAGGCCGGCGGCCTCGGCCAGCGCCAGGATGCGCGCCCTCGGCGCCACGATGATTGGTGTGAACAGGCCGTGGTGGGCCGCGTCGAGCGCGCCGCGCAGCGATTCGGTGTCGCAGGGGTGGACGATGGCGCAGCGCACGCGCTGATGCTGGCGCGCCTGCTCGATCAGCCCGCGCACACCGGCGGCGGCATCGAAGACATGCCAGCGCAGGCCGTTGGCGCTGCGCACGCGCTGCTTGTTCAACGGCGCCTTGACGATGGCCTCGCCGACCATCAGGTCACCGCGGTCCTGGCTGCGCACCGCGCAGTCGAGCGTGACGAAGGCGGTGGCGGGGTCCTTGGACGTGACCCGCACCGACACGTCGAGCACATCGCCGACCCGGGCCGCCCCCAGAAAGCGCAGCCGCTGCTCGACGTAGACCGTGCCCGGTCCCGGAAACACCGTACCGAGCAGGGTCGACACCAGGGCGCCGCTCCACATGCCATGCGCGGTGCGGCCGGCCAGGCCCTCGCCCTGGGCGTAGGACTCGTCGAGGTGGGTCGGGTTCAGGTCGCCCGAGATGGCGGCGAAGCCCGAGATGTCGGCGTCGGTCAACACGCGGCGCAGCGTGGCGCCCTGGCCGATGGTCAGTTCATCGAAAGTGGTGTTCTGCATCCACTCGTCGCGCAGGTCGAAGTTCATGGCGTTTGGCCTTGTTGTCGTGGGTGGGGGCCTGGCGGCCCGCGTTGGGTCAGGCTTGCCCGACCCCGGTCGTCATGCCGCTTGCCTGCGCCATCACCCGTTCGGGTTCGACGCCGAGGCTGGCCATCAGCCGGGTCAAGGTGGCCCGCCGCGGCGATCGCGCGCTCGTTGCCCCAGGCGTCGATGATCCAGTTCAGCGCCTGCGGCGGCGTGATGTTGTCGCCCCAGGGGGCAAACACCACCACCGGCGCGCTGATGCTGCGCAGGTCGACGCGGTGCTCGCCGATCACCACGTCGCCGCGCACCAACCGGTTGCCGACGAACAGGTTCTCGACGATGGACTTCATCTCGCCGCCGCTCATGCGGAAATAACCGCCCCACCAGCGCTCGAACGCCAGGAAGCGCTCGAACTCGGTGCCGACCTCCGAGTCGCGCTTGAAGCCGCCGATGCCCGGCCCATGGCCGGCGCGCGGATCGACCACGACGAGCGGCCGGGCGCGGGGATCGGTGGCGACGTCGGCCGGTTGCACGATGTGCAGCAGCGCGTAGTTGCAGGGGTCTGGCAGCGTGGCACCGTCCAGCACCAGTTCGTGATCGAACTTCAGCAGCGGCGGTTCGCCCGCCGCCAGGTGCTCGACATAGCTGTTGCCGCAGCGCGTCGAAGAGCAGCACGCCACGTTCCAGGCTGTCGCGGGCGTAGTCGGTGCAGGGGAGGGTGGCAAAGCCGCTCGCGGCGGTGTCGATGGGTTCTCGAGGTGGGGGATGACGGTTCATGTTGACCCAAATACTAGGGTAAATACTCAGTCACCGACAGGATTGGCGCCGGCTGAATGATTTCTTTGCTGCAGCGCACAAGATGTGTATCGCGCTGTCGGGGCTGAGCCGCGACGAGCGCGTCGCGGCTCTCCCCGCCATCCGACAGAATGGGGTCTGATCTGGAACCGGGCTGCGCGCGCCGAAGATGTCTGGATCGCGCAGGGCCGGGCAAGGTCGCCGCCGCGCGATTGGGCTGCCAGCACCACACCCGTCGCCGCGGCAACCCGGCTTCGTCCCGTCACCTCGCCAACCGACGACCCACCGTGGACTCCTACGCCGCCACCGACCGCTCCGACGCCAATCCGGCCCTCCATCCCGACAGCCCCCCCGGCAGCTACCCGCGCCTGCTGGCCGATATCGGCGGCACCAATGCCCGCTTCGGCTGGGTCGATGCACCCGGTGCGCCGGTGCTGCAGGTCGGCAGCCTGCCGGTGGCGGCATTCGCCGGGCCGGCGCAGGCCGCACTGTCCTACCTCGACGGGCTGGCGCGTCAACTGGGCGCGGCTTACCGTCCGCCGCGCCATGCCGCTTTTGCAGTGGCCACCGCGGTGGCCGGTGACCATATCGTCTTCACCAACAGCCACTGGGCGTTTTCGCGGACCGAGGTCCAGGCCGCGCTGGGCCTGGACGGGCTGGTGATGCTCAATGATTTCGAGGCGCTTGCCTTGTCGCTGCCCGGCTTGGGCGAGGCCCAGTTGCGCGCCCACCCTGGCGCGGCGCCGCTGGGCGCGGACGGGACGGCCGCCGGCCTGCTGGCCGTGGTGGGTCCGGGCACCGGCCTGGGGGTGGGTGCGGTCGTGCCCACCCGGCAGGGCTGGGTGGCGCTGCCCGGCGAGGGCGGCCATGCCACGCTGGCCGCCGGCGACGACCTGGAAAGCGCGCTGCTGGCCTGCGTGCGGCGACAGTACGCGCATGTCTCGGCCGAGCGACTGCTGTCGGGCATGGGCCTGCCGCTGCTGCACCACTCGCTGGGCGAGGTGCTGGGCGCGGCACCGGCCGCGCTGACGGCGGCGCAGATCGTCGACCAGGCCGGCAGCGACGCGCTGTGCGGCCAGACGCTAGACCTGTTCTGTGCCCTGCTGGGCAGCTTTGCCGGCAATGTCGCGCTGACGCTGGGCGCCCGCGGCGGGCTCTATGTCGGCGGTGGCATCGTGCCGCGCTTTGCCGACCGCTTCTTCGCATCGGCCTTCCGCGAGCGTTTCGAGGCCAAGGGCCGGTTCCGCGTCTACCTGGCAGCCATCCCGACCGCGCTGATCACCGACACCCTGGCTGCGCTCAGCGGTGCGGCGCTGGCGATAGAGCAACGGGTGGCGTTGGGTGCCTGAGCGCAGGCCCGACCGTCATCCCGCGATGCCGCCACTGCCCCGCCGACCGCTGCTGGCCTGGCTGGGTGCGCTGACCAGCGGCGTGGTCTGGCCGCTGGCGGCCCGGTCTGCCACCGCGCCCGCGCTCTGCGGCACGGCCCCGCCGCCGGCCTACCCAGGCGTCGACCGGCCGGCCGTGGTGCAGAGCTGGCTGCTGGACGGCCGCCAGGACGGCCCGCCGCCCGACTGCCACGGCCTGCGCGACCGCGATTTCGAGTTGCTGGTGCGCCTGAAGGCAAGCTATGCCGCGACCGGCGATCTCGACGCCCAACTGGCCCGTTTCGGCGCGGTGTCCTCGCTCAAGGGGGCGACCTACTGGTCGTTCACCGACCGCAAGCGCCTGGTGCTGTTTCGCGAGGCCTACGCTGTCACGCAGCCGGGTTCGACCCAGCCGCGCGCCGATTTCAGCGCCGCCGAGCTGCGCAGCGGCGCCGAGTTGCACTTCATGCACAGCGACAACCGCCTGGGCAACCTGGCGTCCTACAGCCTGCGCCTGACGCAGGTCTCGGCCAATTCGTTCCAGGTCCAGTTCGAGAACGTCTCCGACCTGCGCTACCTGGGTCTGATGCTGGTGGCCCGCCGCGAGCTGCAGTGGTCGGTGGCGGTCGAGCGGCTGGGCCCTGGCCGCTGGGGCTACCGCAGCCTGCTCGGCCTGCGCCATCTTCACCTGGGCCAGGCCGAGCAGCACCGCCTGTCCAACCTGAGCCGCAGCGTGGCGATGTTCGACCTGCTGGCCGGGCGCCAGACCGATGTCGAGGGCTACCGCTGAGGCCGGCTCGAGGCCCTGGCTGGCCAAGTTGTCAGGTCAGCCAGGGTCGGGCTGGCCACGCCTCACTCAGGTTCTATCCTGGCGTCCTTGACCACCTTGCCCCAGCGCGGCGCCTCGGACTTGATCAGCGCGGCAAAGGCTTCGGGCGTGCCGCCGCCGATCTCGTTGCCCTGGGCCAGCATCGTCTCGCGCAGCCCGGGGTCTTGCAGCGCCTTGTTGCCGGCGGCATTGAGCACCCGCACGGTCTCGGCGGGCAGGCCCTTGGGGCCGATCAGGCCTTGCCAGTTCAGTACCTCGACGCCCGCGAACCCGGCCTCGCCCATCGTCGGCAGGTCGGGGAACAGCGGCGAGCGGGTCTTGCTGGTGATGGCCAGCGGCCGCAAGCGCCCGCTCTTGATCGACGGCATCGCCGCGTACATCTGCTCGAACATCATGTCGACCTGGCCGCCCATCAGGTCGGTGGCTGCCGCGCCGCCGCTCTTGTACGGCACATGGATCAGGTCGATGCCGGCGACATGCTCGAACAGCGCGCCGCTCAGGTGGTGGGTGCCACCGATGCCGCCCGAGCCATAGCTGAGCTTGCCGGGCGCGGCCTTCGCGGCGGCGGCCACGTCCTTGACGGTCCTGAACGGTGACTCGCTGCGCACCATCAGGATCAGCGGCCCGCGCTCGATCAGCAGGATGGGCACCAGGTCGTTGATCGGGTCGAAGCTCAGCTTCTTGAACAGCGCGTGGTTGACCGCCAGCGGCGCGAAATTGCCCATGCCGATGGTGTAGCCATCGGGCTTGGCGCGGGCGATCGCGTCGGTGCCGATATTGCCGCCGCCGCCGGCCTTGTTGTCGACGATGACGGTCTGGCCCAGGATGGCCTGCATCAGCTTGGCCATCTGGCGCGAACGGTTGTCGGCGCCGCCCCCGGCCGCATAAGGGCAGATCCAGGTGATGACTTTGCTGGGGTACTTGTCCTGCGCCCGACCGAGCGAGGGAAGCAGCAAGGCCGTGCCGGCTGCGCTGATCAGGGTGCGACGCAACATGTTCTATCGTCTCTTGGTGCTGCAGGGCGACGATCATAGCGACGCGCCCGGCCCCGGTGCCGGGGCTGGAGATGGAGCTGGCCTCAGAACCTGCTTTTGGCCTTGCGCTTGTCGAACTCGGCGATCTGGGCCTTGAGCAGCAGCAGCATCACCCGGGCGTTGTCCTCGGTCAGGCTGAGCACGGTCTGCGGCTCGCCCTCGTCGTCCGGGTTGTGGCGGGTCGATTGCGGCGCGACGATGGCGTCGATGCGGATGTTGATCAGGCCGTGGCTGTTGGCCATGGACTTGACCTTCTGGATCTCGATGCTGTAGGTCTTCATGGGGGGCTTTCGGGCGCGGGGTCGGGTTGAAGAATGAAGTCGCGCAGGCGGGCGAAGGCGGCTTCGGGCTGGTCGCGCCAGGTGCCGTGGCCGGCATCGGCAATGCGCGCCAACTGCATCCAGCGCGACGGCAGCGCCGCGGCGATGTCGAGCGCATCCTGCAGCGGACACACCGGGTCTTGCTCGCCCACCATCACCAGCACCGGGCAGGCAGCGGCGGCCAGGCCGGGCAGCAGGTTCATCGTGCGCTGCTCGCCGCTGGCCGAGGCGAACAGGATGGCCTCGTTGAAACGGGTGCGGCCGCGCGCCTGCGGGTCGGCCGCCGGCCGGGTGTTGTAGTGCGGCATACAGACCTGGTTGTAGGTGGCCCAGGTGGCCGGCGCGGGCGCCTGCCAGAAGGCTTCGGCCGCGGCCCGGGCCGCCGGCCCGCCCAGGCGCTCGAACATCGCCAGCTTGCGCGCCAGCGCCATGTGCGGCGAGGTGCTGGACAGGATCACCTTGGCCGCATGCCCGGGGTGGCGGGCGATGTAGCGTTGGGCCACGAAGCCGCCGAAGCTCTGGCCCAGCACGATGGGCTTGACGATGCCCAGCGCGGCGCACAGTCGCACCACGTCGTCGGCAAAGTGGTCCAGCGTCCACTGCGCGGGCGCAACCCGGCTGCTGCGGCCATGGCCGCGGTGGTCGTAGTAGACGATCTGCGCGATGTCGGCCAACTGCGAGAAGACCGGCTTGAAGCTGGAATGGTCGTAGCCTGGCCCGCCGTGCAGCAGCAGCAGCGTGGGTTTCTCGCGCATCGTGGCGCCGTCGGGCACCAGGCCGGCGCCTTCGATGTCGACGAAGAGGGTCACGCCGGGTTCGAGGGTGATGTGCATGGGCAGGGTCGGGTTGGCGGCGAGTGTGGGCGTGCTTGGGCGGGAGCCCGGTTCTATCACGGCGGCGTGGCGCCGGCCCGGTGCTAGGCTCACGGCCAAGACATCCGCCACCGACCCACAGCCCCGCAGCCCATGAGCAAGCCCATCCCCTCCAAGACCGAACTGGCCGCGCTGCCGCTCTTTGCCGGCCTGTCGCTGGGCCAGATCCACCTGCCCGCCACCCGGGCGCAGTTCGAGTCGGCGGCCGCCGACATCCTGGCGGCCGGCCTGGTCGGTTTCGACACCGAGTCCAAGCCGACCTTCGCGCCCGGCGAGCGCAGCAGCGGGCCGCATGTGGTGCAGTTCGCGCTGGCCGACCGGGCCTACATCTTCCAGGTGCACCGCGGCGAGGGCCTGGAACTGCTGACCGCGCTGCTGCACTCGACCACGCTGGTCAAGGTCGGCTTCGGCCTGTCGTCGGACCGCGGCCAGATCCGCGACAAGCTTGGCCTGCCGCTGCGCGCCGTGCTCGACCTGAACACCTTGTTCCGCCAGCAGGGTTACCGCAGCGCGATGGGGGTGCGGGGCGCCGTCGGCGTGGTGTTCCGCCAGCGCTTCCAGAAGTCGAGAAAAGTCACGACCTCGAACTGGGCCCTGCCGCAGCTGTCCGTGCCCCAGTTGCTCTACGCCGCCAACGATGCCTACGCCGCCTTGAAGGTGCTGCAGGCGCTGGACTCCCCGCGCAGCGACTGGCCGGTCGACGGATTGGGCGATGATCCGGCCCTGCTGCCCTGACCCCAAGCAGCTGGCCAGCCGGCGATCCGACCCTTTGGCATTCAACCACCGAGCACCCTGCGCATGAGATTCGTTCCCGCCACCCATCCTCCCCTCGCTGGCACCGCCCAGGCCTGGTGTTTCGCTTTCGTCGGCAACCAGTTGATGCTGCCCGAGCACGACAGCCCGGGCTTGCAGCCGCTGGCCCCGGCCGGTCTGGTGGCCCAGGCCTCGGCGCGGCACTACCTGGGCACGCTGGCCGGGCAGGACTGCTGGGCCCTGCTGCTGCCTGCCGTGCCCGCGGGCTGGGTGGGCACGCCCTTGCGCGCGGCGATGCTGCGCCTGGAGGGCGGTCTGGCCGCGCTGGCCGGCCGCGCCGCGCAGGTGCTGGAATGGGACCGCAGCCACCGCTTCTGCGGTGTCTGCGGCACGCCGACCACGCTGCAGCCGGGCGAGCGCGCGCGCGTCTGCCCGGCCTGCAAGCACACCGCCTACCCGCGGCTCAGCCCGTCGATGATGGCCCTGGTGTGGCGGCCGGGCGAGTTGCTGCTGGCGCGTTCGCCGCATTTCGCCCGCGGCATGTACAGCGCGCTGGCTGGCTTCGTCGAGGCCGGTGAATCGCTGGAGGACTGCGTGCACCGCGAGGTGGCCGAGGAAGTCGGCCTGCAGGTGCAGGGCCTGCGCTACTTCGGCAGCCAGAGCTGGCCCTTCCCGCACAGCCTGATGGTGGCCTACACGGCCCAGTACGCCGCCGGCCAGATCGTGCCCCAGGCCGACGAGATCGAGGACGCGCAGTGGTTTCCGATGGACGCGCTGCCGGCCATCCCGCCGCGTTTCTCGATCGCCGGCCATTTGATACGCGACACAGTGGCGGCGATGCAGGCGGGCTCGCTTGGCTGAAGCGCGCACCGGCGCCGGGAAACTCCCGCTAGACTTGACACGAGTCAAGCTTGGCGTCCCCGACTTGCCGACACTGAATCGGCCCGCGGGTTTGCCGCGCCACATCGTCCTGGGCCACCGGACTGCTTGATCCTGTGCATTCACCGAACCGACAGCCATGGGTTTTGCGCGGCTCCTGCTGAGGGCATTCGTCGCCCTCGCGGTGGCTGTGGTTGCCACGCTGGCGCCCGGCGCCGGCGCGGCCGAGCGCAACCTGCTGGTGGCCGCAAACAAGGCCCAGCCGGCGGCTGAGCCGCGTATCGCGCTGGTGATAGGCAACGCCGACTACCCCCGGGCCCCGCTGGCCAACCCTGTCAACGATGCCCGGGCCATCGCCGCCCGGCTGGCCGAACTGCGGTTTCGCGTCACGCGGCTCGAAAACGCCACCCAGGAGCAGATGTACGCCGCGCTGCGTGACTTTGGCGACCAACTGCGCGGCGGCGGCGTGGGCCTGTTCTATTACGCCGGCCATGCGCTGCAGGTGCGCGGACGCAACTACCTGCTGCCGGCGCGCGCGATGATCGAACGCGAGGACGAAATCATCTACCGCACCGTGGACACCGGCCAGATCCTCGACAAGATGGAGAGCGCACGCAACCGTGTCAACGTGGTGATCCTGGACGCCTGCCGCAACAACCCCTTCGGCCGCGAGTTCCGCAACGTCACGCCCGGGTTGGCGGTGGTCGACGCGCCCTACAACACCTTGATCGCCTTCGCCACCGCGCCGGGGGCGGTGGCGAGCGACGGCAGCGGCAGCAACGGGCTCTACACCGAGCATCTGCTGGCGTCGTTGGCCCGCCCCGGCCTGCGCCTGGAGGACGTGTTCAAGCAGGTGCGCAAGGGCGTGCGCCAGGATTCGGCCGGCCGTCAGGTGCCCTGGGAAAACACCTCGCTGGAGGTCGACTTCTTCTTTGATCCGACGCCCGGGCAGACGCTGGCCGTCGCGCCCGCGCCACCCGATGCGCTGACGCTCGAGCTGGCGTTCTGGGACAGCGTCAAGGGCAGCACCGACCCGGCCGACTACCGCGCCTACCTGCAGCGCTACCCCGACGGCCAGTTTGCCGCGCTGGCCACCAACCGTCTGCGCGTCCTGGCGGACAAGCCGCCCGCCGCAACGGTATTGGCAGTGGGGGCTGCGCCGGTGCAGGCGCCGGCACTGGCTGCTGCAGCGCCGCCTGCGCCAGCCCTGCCCGCGCCCGTCGCCGCCAGCGCCGGCGTGCCGCTGGTCGCGCCGCTGCGCGCGCTGACTGGACCCGCGGCCGGGGTGCTGACGCTCGCGCTGTCGCGCAGCGGCGGCCAGGCGCTCAGCGCAGGGGCCGACCGCACCCTGCGGCTTTGGGACCTGGCCTCGGGCCGCGAGTGGCGCCAGTTCGGCGGGCCTGCCGCCGCGGTCACGTCCGCCGCGCTGGCGCCCGACCCGCGCTGGCTGTTGGCCGGCAGCGCCGACGCCAGCCTGCGCCTGTTCGATGCCGTCAGCGGGGCCGAACTGGCGCGGCTGGAAGGCCACCGGGCGGCGGTGTCGGCGCTGGCCTTCGACCCGACCTCGCGTTACGCGGCGTCGGTCGCCGTCGACGGCGAGATCCTGCTGTGGGCGCTGCCCGAGGGCCGACTGGTGCGGCGCGGCAAGGCCGATGCCGGTCCGCTGCGCAGCGTGCAGTTCTCACCCGAGGGCCGCGTGCTGCTGACGGTCGACGACGCTGCCGTGCGGCTGTGGGACATCGGCACGCTGCAGGGCCTGCGCCGTTTCGGGCCGCTGGCCGCGCCTGCCGTCAGCGCGGCATTTGGCGACAACGGCCGTCACGTCGTTGCGGTCGATGCGGCAGGCGAGGTCTGGACCTGGCAGACCCCGAGCGGCGAACTGCTGCAACGCCAGGCCAGCGGCGCCCGCCCGCCGGTGCGGGCCGCGGTCGCCGCCGACGGCGCCAGCGCGCTGCTGGCCGGCGCCGACGGCCAGTTGCTGCTGTGGTCTATCGGGTCGGGCCAGGCACTGTGGCGGTCGGCGGCCACAGGCCGACCCGTCAGCGCGCTGGCGCTCGGTGCGCGCGGCGCGCCGGCGCTGTCGGCCAGCGACGACCGGGGGCTGCTGCTGTGGCCGGCGGGACGATGAAACAAGGAGCACACAAGATGATCAAGCCACTTCTGCTGGCCCTCTGGCTGGGCCTGGCCGCAGGCAGCGCCTGCGCAGGTCAGCCCTGTCCGGAAAAACCGGCCGACAAGCGCGAGCAGACCCGCAACCTCGAACTCGGCACCCTGGTGCGCGACCGGCTCGAGCAGAGCGGCGCCAGCCTGGCCTACCTCGCCCGGGCCGGCATAGACCTGACGTCCTACGGTCTGGTCTATTCGCACCTCGGCCTGGCCTGGCGCGACCATCCCAAGGGCCGCTGGTTCACCTACCACCTGCTCAACACCTGCGGCACGCGGGATTCGGCGCTGGTCGACCAGTCGCTGGAAGACTTCTACAACGTCGATCTGTTCTCGCGCGACGCGCTGGTGGCGGTGCCCTCGCCCGAGTTGCAGGTCAAACTGCTCAAGACCTTCTTCAGCCCGCTGGCGCCCACGCTGCACGAGCGCAGCTACAGCATGATCTCGAACCCGTTCTCGGTGATGTACCAGAGCTCGAACCAGTGGGTGCTCGAGGTCAGCGCGGCCGCGCTGGCGCCCGAGAACGCGATCCAGAACCGCCTGCAGGCGCAGAACTGGCTGCGCGCCAACGGCTACCAGCCGTTCCGGGCCCGGGTCGGCAGCCTGCTGTCGCTGGGCTCGCGGCTGTTCAGCCCGCATGTGCGTTTCGACGACCACGATGAGCAGGAGGCGCGGACCAGCCTCTACCTGACGACCACCGCCGATTCGGCGCTGGACTTCGTGCAGCGCTTCGACCCCGGGATGACGCGTTACCCGATGAAGGCCGCGCCGTCGCCCTGACCCCGGTGTCGCACGGGGCAGTCTGGCGCGATTCGCAGCGGATACTGTGGCGCATCGACTTGTTGCCCGGAGACCCGCATGCAAAACCATCCCGCCCTGCGCCGCCAGACCTTGTCCGACCTGCTGCATCGCACCGCGGCCCGGCTGCCGAACAAGCCCGCCATCCTGTGCGGCGACACCTGCTGGACCTGGGCGCAGTTCGACGCCGTGGTCAGCCGCCTGGCGGCCGGACTGCATGCAGCGGGCGTGGCCAAGGGCGACCCTGTCGGTGTGCTGGCACGCAACTCACATGGTTTCGCGGCGCTGCGTTTCGCGCTGGCCCGGCTCGGCGCGGTGCTGGTGCCGGTCAACTTCATGCTCAACGCCGACGAGGCAGCCTATATCCTGCGCCATGCCGGCGTGCGCCTGCTGGCGGTGGATGCCGGGCTGGCCGCGCTGGGGCGCGAGGCGGCCCAGCGCGACACGCAGATAGACCGCCTGCTGTGGCTGCCCAGCGAGGAGCCGGCGACCTGTCCCGCCGACTGTCTGGACTTTGATGCGCTGGCGGCCACCGACCTGGCCACCACGCCCTGCCCGGAGCCCGACTTCAACAGCCACCACCTGCTGCAGATCGTCTACACCAGCGGCACCGAGAGCCTGCCCAAGGGGGCGATGCTCACCCATGGCGCGGTGATCGACCAGTATGTGTCGTGCATCATCGAGGGCGAGATGGCGGCTGGTGATACCGTGCTGCACGCGCTGCCGCTCTACCACTGCGCCCAGCTCGACGTCTTTCTCGGCCCCAGCGTCTACCTGGGCAGCACCAGCATCATCACCGCCAGGCCCACGCCCGAGAACCTGCTGCCGCTGATTGCCAGGCACCGCATCAGCCAGTTCTTCCTGCCGCCCACGGTCTGGATCGCGCTGCTGCGCAGCCCGCTGTTCGAGCAGCACGACCTGTCCAGCCTGCGCAAGGGCTATTACGGCGCGTCGATCATGCCGGTGGCGGTGATGCGCGAGCTGATCGAGCGCCTGCCGGCGATGCGGCTGTGGAACTTTTACGGCCAGACCGAGATCGCGCCGCTGGCCACCGTGCTCAAACCCGAGGACCAGCTGCGCAAGCCGGGTTCGGCGGGACGGCCGGCGATCAACGTCGAGACCCGCATCGTCGACGAGCAGATGAACGACGTCGCGCCCGGCGAGGTTGGCGAGATCGTGCACCGATCGCCGCAACTGCTGCTGGGCTATTACCACGATGTCGAGCGCACGGCCATCGCTTTCGCGGGGGGCTGGTTCCACTCGGGCGACCTGGGCGTGATCGACGCCGAGGGCTATATCAGCGTGGTCGACCGCAAGAAGGACATGATCAAGACCGGCGGCGAGAACGTCGCCAGCCGCGAGGTCGAGGAGGCGCTCTACCGCATGCCCGGCGTCAGCGAGGCCGCGGTGATCGGCCTGGCGCACCCGCGCTGGATCGAGGCGGTGACGGCCGTGGTGGTGCAAAAGCCCGGCGCGGAGTTGGACGAATCCCAGGTCATCGCCTATTGCGCGGCCCACCTGGCCCATTTCAAGACGCCCAAGGCGGTGGTGTTCGTCGATGCGCTGCCCAAGAACCCGAGCGGCAAGCTGCTCAAGCGCGAGCTGCGCCAGCGCTTCGAGGCGTTGTTCGACCGGCCTTGAGCGTGGCGCCGCGCGGTGCGGCCGGTCAGCCGCGCCAGCGCTGGCGCATGTCGACCAAGTGGGCCAGCCCTGAGGCCGCTAGCGCGGCGACCAGCCAGGCGCCATGCCCGCCGGCCTGCACCGCGCGCAGCCCGAGCATCAGGCACAGGCCGGCCAGCAGGTTGGGCAGCAGGGCGCGCGGCGCCAGGCCGCGGCCGGTGCGCCAATGCCAGGCCAGCAGGGCGGCGATCTCCAGCAGCAGCACGGCGATCACCAGGTCGAGCAGGCGGCCGTCGGCCACCGCGGCCAGCGCCGCGTCGGTCAGCGCGTCGATGAACGCTGGGGTGGGCGCGTTCAAACCCGCGCCAGCCCGAGCAGGTGCGCCATGTCCTTGAAGAAGATGCGCACATGGGCCAGCGGCTTGCTGCGCACCAGGCGCTTGTTCATGTAGGCGTCGAAGGTGAGCTGCTGGACGTCCTTGTCGCGGCAGATGCTGACAAAGCGCTCGCGCCGTTTGTCGCTGGAGTACCAGAAACGCTGCAGGATGCCCAGCACCAGGAAGACCCGGCCATGCTCGCGCATGAACTGCTTGCGCGCCTGTTTCAGGCAGCGCGGCGCGGCGCCGGCCAGCAGCGCCTCGACCGCCTGCGCCGCATGCTGGCCGCTGACCATCGCGTAGTAGATGCCCTCGCCCGAGGCCGGCGCCACCACGCCGGCGGCGTCACCGGCCAGCACCACGTCGCGGCCGTTGTCCCAGCGCGGCAGCGGGCGCATCGGCAGCGGCGCGCCCTCGCGGCGGATGGTTCGCGCGCCGGCCAGCCCAACGGCAGCGCGCAAGCCGGCCACGGCGCCGCGCTGCGAAAAGCCCTTGTCGGCGCTGCCCGTGCCTATCGACAGCGTCTTGCCATGCGGGAAGACCCAGCCGTAGAAATCGGGCGACAGCGTGCCGCGGTAGACCACGTCGCAGCGGCTGGCGTCGTAACCGGCCGGCGGGATCTCGGGCAGGGCGATGATCTCGTGGTAGGCGAACACGCTGGACCGGCTCTGCGCCTCGGGGATGCTCTGCTGCGCGACCAGCGAGCGCGCACCGTCGGCGCCGATCACGGCCCGGGTGCGCACCGTCACCGAGGCGGCGCCCGACGCGTCGCGGTAGCGCAGCAGCGTCCCGCCGTCGGACGCATGTTCGATGCGCTCGAAGCAGCCGTTGCGGCGCTCGGCGCCATGGCGGGCGGCGCGCTCGCGCAGCCACTCGTCGAAGTGCTCGCGGTCGACCATCCCGACGAAGCCGCCCTCGATAGCGATGTCGACCCGCACATCCTTGGGCGAGACCATGCGCGCCGAGCTGGCCTTGGCCACCAGCAGCGCATCGGGAATCCCGAAATCGCGGATCAGCCGGGGCGGGATCGCGCCGCCACAGGGCTTGATGCGGCCGGCGCGGTCGAGCAGCAGCACCCGGCGGCCCTGGCGTGCCAGGGTGTCGGCGGCGGTGGCGCCGGCCGGGCCACCCCCCACCACCACGGCGTCGAAACTGTCCATCGTCTGGCTCATGTCGCTGCTCCCAAGGTCGTGCCCGGCGCCTGCCGGGGTGCGCCGCTGTCGCGCGCGCGGGTCGTTTCAGAATCTGCGGCCGGGGCCGGCACGGCCACCTGCCAGGCCAGCCAGGCGGCCACCAGGAACATCAGCCCCTCGACTGCGAATACCGCAGCATAGGCAACGCCGGGCTTGGCGATCAGCTGGCGCGCGATGTCGCTGGCCACCGCGCCCGCCAAGCCGCCCACACCGAAGGCGACCGCCTGCGCCGCGCCCCACAGCCCCATGCGCAGGCCTTCGCGTCCGCTGGCGCCATGGCCGGCCAGCGCCATCATCGAGCCGATCGCGGCGATCGAGAACGCGCCGTTGGCCACGCCCACCAGCAGCACGTTGGCCTGGAACGGCCAGGCCGGGCCGACCAGACCGGCGCCCACCAGGCCGGCCATCGCCAAGGCCGAGGCGATGCAGCCGCCCACCGTCCATGCGCGCAGCGAGCCGGTGGCGCGTCCGGCCAGGCGCCGGCCCGCGAACGCGGCCAGCAGCATGCCCACCAGCACGCCGCCATGCTGGACGCCCGACAACTGGGTGGACTGTCCCGGCGTGTAGCCGTGCACCGTGCCGGCAAAGGGTTCCAGGATCAGGTCCTGCGCGCTGTAGGCCAGCATCGAGACGAAGACGAAGACCGTGAAGCGCCTGGCGTCGGGCTCGGCCCAGACCTGGGCCAGCGCGGCGCGGAAGTCCGGCCGGGGGGCGGTTGAGGCCGGTCGGTCGTCGGCACCGGCCGGCGCTTCCGGCGTCTCCGGGGTTTCCAGCCGCCACAGCGCCGTCCAGGCCAGGAGCAGCGCCACGGCGCAGACCCCGCCGGAGACCGACAGCAGGCGCTCGGGCGAGTAGGGGTCGAGCAGCTTGCCGCTGATGCCGGCCGTGACGGCAAAGCCCATGATCATCATCAGCCAGACCGTGGTGGCCGCCGCTGCGCGCTGCGGCGCGGCCACCCGGCGCGCCAGCAGCACCAGCAGCGAGGTGCCGGCCGCGCCCACGCCCAGACCGATCAGCACGAAGGCCGCGATCGCCAGCGCGATGCCGGCGGCCGGGCGGCTGCCCATCCAGGCCGTGGCCAGCGCTGCCAGCCAGCCGCCAACGGCCAGCACGCCCATCCCGCCGGCGATCCACGGGGTGCGGCGGCTGCCGCCGTCCGAGCCGTGGCCCCAGCGCGGCCGGGTCAGTTGCACCAGGTAATGCAGCGCCACCAGCGCGCCCGGCAGCAGCGCGGGCAGCGCCAGTTCGACCACCATCACGCGGTTCAGGATCGAGGTGGTGGTGACGACCACCGCGCCCAGGCAGGCCTGAACCAGCCCCAGCCTGACGATCTGCAACGCGCCGAAATGGCCGCTCGCGGCCATCACTGCCCGCCTGCCGAGCGCAGCGCGAAGGCGCTGACCAGCATGCCGATGACGAAGAAGTTGACGCCCAGCGCGCTGTACCAGGTGGCGCGCTCGCGCGGCGCGGCCAGGAAGCGCGCCATCAGCAGCGCCTGCACCGCCAGCAGTCCGGCCACGCCCAGCGCATGCAGCGGCGCCCCCCATTGGCTGAGCAGCAGCGCCACCACCGCCTGCGGCAGCGCCATCATCGCGCAGGCGGTGCGCGCCGCGCCGCGTACCCCGAGCAGCACCGGCAGCGAGTTGATACCCATCTGGCGGTCGCCCTCGATGGCCTTGAAATCGTTCAGCGTCATGATGCCGTGGGCGCCTGTGCTGTAGAGCAGCGCCAGCGCCAGCGACCGGCTGTCGGGCAGCGCGCCACCGGCCATCACCGCCGCGCCGGTGACCCAGGCCAGGCCTTCGTAGCTCAGCGAGCAGGCGGCGTTGCCCCACCAGCCGTTGCGCTTGAGACGCAGCGGCGGCGCGCTGTAGGCCCAGGCCAGCAGCAGGCCGGCCACCGCGGCCGCGAAGCCGACCGGGCCGAGCAGGGTGGCCACCGCCAGCGACAGCAGGGTCCAGAGCACGGCGATGTACAGGCCCCAATTACCCGGCATCCGGCCCGACGGAATCGGCCGCTGCGGCTCGTTGATGGCGTCGACATGGCGGTCGAACCAGTCGTTGACGGCCTGGCTGGACGCGCAGACCAGCGGCCCGGCCAGCAGCACCCCGACCAGCAGCAGGCCCCAGCGCCCGGTCATCGGGGCGCCCGCGGCCACCACGCCACAGCCGAAAGCCCACATCGGCGGGAACCAGGTGATCGGCTTGAGCAGCTCCGCGACGGTCGACAGCGCAGGTCTTGGCATGCGTCTATTCTTCGGTCTGACGCATTGAAGTGTCAACAGAGGTTTACACCATGCGCGCACTGTGGCGCGCTGCGGACGCTATTTCTCGACGCCGGGCCCGAGGTCGCCCATGCCGAAGCGGCGCAGCTTGACGTACAGGCTCTGGCGCGACAGGCCCAGGATCTCGGCGGCCGAGGCGCGGTTGTCGCGGGTGAGCTCGAGTGCGGCCTCGATGCAACGCTTCTCGATCAGGTCGGTGGTCTCGCTGACGATGTCTTTCATCGGCACCCGGCCGACCAGTTCGGTGAGCTGGTTGACCGAGCGCGGCAGCGACTGCATCGCGCCGGCCTCGGCCTGCAGACGGCGGCCGACGTCGCGGATGGTGAAGCCCAGCACAGGCGGGTCGGCCTGGGTCACCATCGCGGCCGAGATCTCGACTTCGGTGCTGACCCCGAACTCGCCGCGCAGGGTGGTGGCGAACAGCTTGACCGCGCTGCGCTGGCGCAGGTTGGACAGCAGCACGCCCAGGTCGACGCCGCTGCGGCCCAGCCAGCGGTCCAGCGACTGGCCGCGCATCTGGTCGGCATTGGTCATCTGGCACAGGCTGACGAATTCGGCGTTGGCGGCCAGCACCTGGCCGTCGAGATCGGTTACCACCAGGCCATCGGGCGAGGCCTGGGCCAGTTGCAGCAGCATCGCCGACTCGGCCGCCAGCGGGGCCTGCGGCAGGCCGCTGCCGCCCAGCGTCAGCCGCACCAGCAGCAGGTGGGCCTGGTCCTGGTGAAACAAGGTGGCCGAAACCCGCACCGCGGTCCGGACCGGGGTCTTCTCGGCGCTGGCCAGTTCGGCCATCACCGCCTCGGCACGGCCGGCGCGGCGCACGGTGGCGAGCAGGCTCGCCACGACCGCCGTGCTGCGCGGCGTGAGTCCGAGCGGGAAGGTCTGGCCCACCAGTTTTTCAGCTGGCAGACCCATCATCGTGGCCGCTGCCGGGTTGGCTTCCAGCACCCGGCCAGTGCCGGCATCGACCACCAGCACCGCCTCGCCGGCCATCTGGAACAGGTGGCGGTAGCGCAGTTCGGCCTGGCGGAAACGGCCGTAGTCGCGCTCGACCGACAACTGGGCTTCGACCAGGCGCTGCTGCAGCGCGGTCGTCGAGCGCTGGTCGCGCCCGAAGGCAAACACCCGCGCCGGGTGACGCCCGCTGGCAGCCATCGGGCGGGCAGCGTAACTCATCGCCAGCGTGCTGCCGTCGGTGCCCTGGTGGCTGATGTGGCGCCAGCGCATCGCACCGGTCGCGGGGGCGGCCAGCAGCACGCTGACCTTGGATTGGCTTTCGGGGCTGACGGTATCTATCCAGCGCCGGCCTATCCAGCGGTCACCGATCTCGGCGGCCAGCGCGGCGTCGCCGAAAGCCATGTCTAGCACGACGCCATCGGGGTCCAGCACCAGGGTCAGGTCGGCGGCGGTGCTGAGCAGGGAGGCGACGGCGCCAGCGTCCAGCCCGGCCAGGCTGGTGGCCGGACGCTGGAACTCACCCGCGGAAGGCACCCGCGCAGGTTTCCTGGGCTTCATGCCTTGCCACCCTGACCGGCGGCGACCCGCCTGGTCAAAGGCCTTGGGCGCGCCTGCCGAGCAAGCGTTCGGCCAGCCGCGGTGCCTGCAGGCCGTCGGTGGCCACCCCGTCGGCCCCGATCCGTTCGATCAGTTCGGGATGCACCACGAAGAGCGGTCCGCCCACCATCACGGCCACCGCGCGGTTGTGCGAATGCTGGCGCACTGCCGCGATGCAGGCGCTGAGGTCGTCCAGCCGGGTGGTGCTGCCGGCAGAGATGCCGACCAGATCGAACCATTCGCTTCTTACCCTGTCCTCGAGGTGGGACGACATCGGATTCATCACGCCGATCACTTCCCAGCCGGCACGCGCAAAGAATTCGGCCACCATCGACAGTCCGAAGGTGTGCTGCTCACCCGGCGCCGGCATCAGCAAGGCCCGTCGGCCGCCGGCCGGTGGATCGATGTCGGTGCCGAAGGCCGCGCTCAGGCCGCGCATTATCTGTTGCAGCCGACCGAGACCCACCGTGACATCGGCAAAGTGGCAGCGATCATCTTCCCACAAGGTGCCGAAGTGTCTTGCCGCGGGCGCCAGCAGGTCGACATAGATCGATTCGACGCTGACGCCGCTGGCGCGCAGTGCGCCGAGCTGGGCCTGGATCGCGTCGTCGTCGCGCGCCATCACCCGGGCGGTGAAGGTGGCGACTTCGGCCAGCCCCGGTTTGATGGCCGGCCCCGCGGGCTGCGGCGCGTGCGCATGCGCCCGTACCAGGCGCGGGATGATGTCGCGCTCGATCGCATCAACCAGCCGTGACACCCGGTCTTCGACCGCCGGTCGCTGGCTGGCCAGAGCGGCCCAGGCGGCATGGCCCCCGCCGGCGTCGAGCGAGGCCATTTCCTCCCAGCAATCAACCGTCGGTCGACGCTGCTGTGACCATTCCGGCGTGGGCGATTCTCTGGCGCTGAGGTCTTCTCGCTGCACGCTGGTCACTTTTGTCTCCTCGGCGGAGCCCCTCTGCGGTCACCGCGTGATGGCGGGCTGCGCGCAGTGCCGGTCAAGGCAGGCTCAGCCCTTCGTTGGGGTCGACTGTGAGTCGTACATTGTCCCTCGTCAAGTCAAATGCGGGCAAACACTGATAGGGGTTTGAATCGCTAACGACCTTCTGTCAACCAATTAGAACGTCAACCAGGATTGACACTTTCCGGGCCGGGCTCTAAATTGGCGACATGTCCCGTGTCCAGACCCGCCCCTACACACCCAGCGCCGCGCCGCGGGTCGCGCTCTACACCCCCGAGCAGCGCCGGCGCCGCGACGCCACGCGCTGGACGTTGGTGCAAGGTCTGCTGGCGCCCTTGCAGTTCGTGGTGTTCGCGGTCAGCCTGACGCTGGTGCTGCGCTATCTGATCAGCGGCGAGGGCCTGAACGCGGCCACCGCCTCGGTGGTGGTCAAGACGCTGACGCTCTACACCATCATGGTCACCGGCTGCATCTGGGAAAAAGAGGTCTTCGACTGCTGGTTGTTCGCCCCGGCCTTCTACTGGGAAGACGTCTTCAGCATGCTGGTGCTGGCGCTGCACACCGCCTACCTGCTGGCCTTGTTCACCGGCGCGCTGGGTGCGCGGGGGCAGATGGTGCTGGCGCTGGCCGCCTATGTCAGCTACCTGATCAATGCCGGCCAGTTCATCTGGAAGCTGCGCATGGCCCGGCTGGAGGCCGCGAAATGAGCCGCGTGATCCCACTCCATCCCGAGTCGGGCTGCAGCGACGCGCCGGTGCTGCGCGAGCGCGGCCAGCGCGAGGTGTTCTGCGGCCTGACGGGCATCGTCTGGCTGCACCGCAAGATCCAGGATGCCTTCTTCCTGGTCGTCGGCTCGCGCACCTGCGCCCACCTGCTGCAGTCGGCGGCGGGCGTGATGATCTTCGCCGAGCCGCGTTTCGCCACCGCGATCATCGACGAGCGCGACCTGGCCGGCATCGCCGATGCGCAGGACGAAATCGACCGGGTGGTGGGTCAGCTGCTGTCGCGCCGGCCCGAGATCAAACTGCTGTTCCTGGTCGGATCCTGCCCGTCGGAGGTGATCAAGCTCGATCTGGCCAAGGCCGCGCAGCGCCTGTCGCAACGCCTGCTGTTGGCGCCCGGGCCGAAAGTGCGCGTGCTGAGCTACTCGGGCAGTGGCATCGAAACCACATTCACCCAGGGCGAGGACGCCTGTCTGGCGGCGCTGGTGCCCGAGATGCCGGTGGCGTTGTTGCAGAACGCAACACCCTCGCTGCTGATCGTCGGGGTGCTGGCCGATGTGGTGGAAGACCAGTTCATCCGGCTGTTCGCCGCGATGGGCCTGGGCCCGGTGCAGTTCTTCCCGCCGCGCCGCGCTGGTGCGATGCCGGCGGTCGGCCCGGCCACCCGGATGCTGCTGGCCCAGCCCTTTCTGGCCGACACCGCCAGGGCGCTGGAAGCCCGCGGCGCCCAGCGCCTGGAAGCGCCGTTTCCGCTCGGCGCCGAAGGCACCGAGCGCTGGCTGCAGGCCGCGGCCGATGCGTTTCAGGTCGATCCGCTGCGCTTCGAGCAGGCGGTCGCGCCGGCCCGCCAGCGTGCCCGCCACGCCGTGGCGGTGCAGCGCCCGCGGCTGGCCGGCAAGCGCATCTTCTTCTTTCCGGACTCGCAACTCGAGCTGCCGCTGGCGCGTTTCCTGTCGCGCGAGCTCGGCATGGTGCTGACCGAGGTCGGTACGCCCTACCTGCACCGGGCCCACCTGGCCAGCGAGCTGGCGCTGTTGCCGGTCGGCACCTTCCTGTCCGAGGGCCAGCATGTCGACCAGCAGCTCGACCGCTGCCGCGCCCAGGCGCCCGACCTGGTGGTCTGCGGACTCGGCCTGGCCAACCCGCTCGAGGCCGAGGGCCTGACCACCAAATGGGCGATCGAGCTGGTGTTCAGCCCGATACAGGGCTTCGAGCAGGCCGGCGACCTGGCCGAGCTGTTCGCCCGTCCGCTGCTGCGGCGCGAGAAGCTGGCCGGCGCCGGCCCGGCCACCGCGCTGGCGGCCTGAGACCCGAGGCCGACGCCATGCAACTCACGCTCTGGACCTACGAAGGCCCGCCCCATGTCGGCGCGATGCGCATCGCCACCGCGCTGACCGACGTGCACTATGTGCTGCACGCGCCGCAGGGCGACACCTACGCCGACCTGCTGTTCACGATGATCCAGCGCAGCGACAAGCGCCCGCCGGTCACCTACACCACCTTCCAGGCGCGCGACCTGGGCGGCGACACCGCCGAGCTGTTCAAGACCGCGGTGCGCGAGGCCCATGCCCGTTTCAAGCCGGCGGCGATGCTGGTGGGCGCGTCCTGCACTGCCGAGCTGATCCAGGACGACCCCGGCGGCCTGGCCAGCGCGCTGGACCTGCCGGTGCCGGTGGTGGCGTTGGAGCTGCCGTCCTACCAGCGCAAGGAGAACTGGGGCGCGTCCGAGACCTTCTACCAGCTGGTGCGCAAGCTCTGCCCGGCGCCGGCCGCTGCCAGGCCGCCGCGCCCGGCCGGACAAGTGCCGCGCTGCAACCTGCTGGGCGCCACCGCGCTCGGCTTCCGTCACCGCGACGACGTCACCGAGATCACCCGGCTGCTGGGCCAGCTGGGGGTCGAGGTCAACGTGGTGGCGCCGATGGGGGCCAGCGTGGCCGACCTGCGGCGGCTGGGCGAGGCCGATTTCAACGTCCTGCTCTACCCCGAGGTGGCCGAGACCGCCGCCGGCTGGCTGCGCCGCATCCATGGCCAGCCGCACACCACGGTGATGCCCGTAGGCATGGGCGCGACGCGCGACTTCATCGCCGAGGTGGCTGGGCTGGCCGGGCTGGACGCCGCGCCGCTGCTGGGCCGGCTCGAAGCGCTGGGCGCCCGCGCACCCTGGTATGCGCGCTCGGTCGACTCGACCTATCTCACCAGCAAGCGGGTATTCGTCTTCGGCGACGCCAGCCATGTGGTGGCCGCGGCCCGGGTGGCCGCGACCGAACTCGGCTTCACCGTCGTCGGCCTGGGCACCTACAGCCGTGAGTTCGCCCGCCCGGTGCGCGAGGCCGCCAAGCTGTACGGGGTCGAGGCGCTGATCACCGACGACTACCTGGCGGTCGAGGCCCATATCGCCGAACTGCAGGTCGAACTGGTGCTGGGCACGCAGATGGAGCGCCATATCGCCAAGCGCCTGGGCATCCCCTGCGCGGTGATCTCGGCCCCCGTGCATGTGCAGGATTTCCCGGCCCGCTACTCGCCGCAGATGGGCATAGAAGGCGCCAACGTGCTGTTCGACACCTGGGTCCATCCGCTGATGATGGGGCTGGAAGAGCATCTGCTGGGCATGTTCAAGGGCGACGCCGAGTTCCACGAGGACGCCGCTCCGTCGCACCTGGGTGGTGGCGCCGTCGTCAGTGCGCTGCCTGCGGCCGCCCTGGCGGCGCCCAGCGCCGCGACGGTCGAACTCGCGGCCCCGGCCGCAAGACCTGACCCCAACCCAGACAGGCCCGCTGCCGTCACACCGGCTGCCTGGGCTCCCGATGCGGAGAAGGAGCTTCGCAAGATTCCCTTCTTCGTGCGCGGCAAAGCACGCCGCAACACCGAGCGATACGCGCTGGACCAGCGCGTTGCGGTGATCACCGTCGAGACTCTCTATGACGCCAAAGCCCACTTCAGCCGCTGACGCCGCACGCCGGGTGGCAGCCACCCCGATCCGGGTCGTCATCGTCACGATGGACACCCACCTGGCGAGCGCCATCAACCGGGCCCGCGCGGCCTTGCGCCTCGACATGCCGGGGCTGCAGTTGTCGCTGCACGCGGCGGCCGAATTCGCCGGCAACGAGGCGGCCACCGCGCGCTGTCGGGCCGACATCGCCCAGGCCGACATCGTGGTCGCGGGCATGCTGTTCCTGGAAGACCATTTCCTGCCCATCCTCGACGCCTTGCAGGCGCGCCGCGACCACTGCGACGCGATGGTCTGCATGATGTCGGCCGCCGAGGTCGTCAAGCTGACCCGGCTCGGCCAGTTCGACATGGGCAAGCCGGCCAGCGGCCCGATGGCCTTGCTGAAGAAGCTGCGCGGCAACAAGGAGAAGGCCGCCACCGGGGGCGCCGCGCAGATGAAGATGCTGCGCCGGCTGCCGCAGATCCTGCGCTTCATACCGGGCACGGCGCAGGACGTGCGGGCCTATTTCCTGACCCTGCAGTACTGGCTGGGTGGCTCGGATGAGAACATCCTCAACCTGATCCGCCATGTGGTGGACCGGGGGGCGGCGGGTGCGCGGCAAGGGCTGCGCGGCTTGGCCAAGGTCGCGCCGCCGGTGGACTACCCGGAACTCGGCGTCTACCACCCGCGCATGCCGGGGCGCTTGGCCGCCGAGGCCAGCGCGCTGCCGGTGCGCCCGACGCTGGTGGGCCGGCAACACCAGGGCACGGTCGGCGTGCTGCTGCTGCGCTCCTACCTGCTGTCGAACAACGCCGGCCACTACGACGGCGTGATCGCGGCGCTGGAGTCGCGCGGCCTGCGGGTGGTGCCGGCGTTTGCCGCCGGGCTGGATTCGCGGCCGGCGATCGACAAGTTCTTCATGCACAACGGCCAGGTCACGGTCGATGCGGTGGTTTCGCTGACCGGCTTCTCGCTCGTCGGTGGCCCGGCCTACAACGATGCCAAGGCGGCTGAGGAGGTGCTGGCCAGGCTGGACGTGCCCTATGTCGCGGCCCAGCCGGTCGAGTTCCAGACCCTGGCCCAGTGGGGCGGCTCCGACCGCGGCCTGCTGCCGGTCGAGTCCACCATCATGGTGGCGATCCCCGAGCTCGACGGTGCCACCGGGCCTATCGTCTTCGGCGGCCGCCCGGGCGCGGCCGGCGTCACCTGCACCGGTTGCCACCATGCGTGCAGCTTCCAGGCCGGCGACAGCGCGCAGGACATGGCCAGCTGCCCCGAGCGCGCGCTGATGCTGGCCGCCCGGGTGGCCAAGCTGGTGGCGCTGCGGCGCGGCGAGCGCGCCGCCCGCAAGGTGGCGGTGGTGATCTTCAACTTCCCGCCCAACGCCGGCAACATCGGCAGCGCCGCCTACCTGTCGGTGTTCGAGTCGATGTTCCACACCCTGGTGGCGATGAAGGCCCAGGGCTATACCGTCGACCTGCCCGCCAGCGTCGACGCGCTGCGCGACGCCGTGCTGCGGGGCAACGCGGCCCAGCATGGCGCCGACGCCAACGTCCATGCGCTGATCCCGACCGACGACCATGTGCGGCGCGAGCGTTGGCTCAAGGAGATCGAGGCCCAGTGGGGCCCTGCGCCGGGCCGCCAGCTCAGCAATGGCCGCGCGATCTTCGTGCTCGGCAAGCAGTTCGGCAACGTGCTGGTCAGCGTCCAGCCCTCGTTCGGCTACGAGGGCGATCCGATGCGCCTGTTGTTCGAGAAGGGCCTGGCGCCCACCCATGCTTTCTCGGCCTTCTACCGCTACCTGCGCGAAGACTTCAAAGCCCATGCGGTGCTGCACTTCGGCACCCATGGCGCGCTCGAGTTCATGCCCGGCAAGCAGAGCGGGCTGTCGGGTGCCTGCTGGCCCGACCGGCTGATCGACGACCTGCCCAATATCTACCTCTACGCCTCGAACAACCCGTCCGAGGGGGCGATCGCCAAACGCCGCTCGGGCGCGACGCTGATCAGCTACCTGACGCCGCCGGTGGCTCAAGCCGGTCTGTACAAGGGACTCAACGAGCTGAAGGCCTCGATCGCGCGCTGGCGCGACCTGGCGCCGCGCGCCGCCGAACGGGCCGAGCTGGCGCTGCTGCTGCAGTCGCAGGCTGCCGAGCTGAACCTGGCCGACGCCGAGCCGCCCTGGCGGGTCGCGCCCGGCCTGTCCGAGTCGCTGGGCGGGCACAGCGCCGACGCGCGGGTGGCCAGGCTGGCCGAGCAGATGCTGGAGCTCGAATACACGCTGATCCCGCATGGCCTGCATGTGGCGGGCCGGGCGCCCAGTGCGGTCGAGCGGGTCGACCTGCTGCTGGCGATGGCCGACGCCGGCCACGGCCAGCAATTGCCGCGCGCCGCGGTCGAGGCGCTGGTCGCCGGCCACCCGGTCGACACCGCGCTAGCCATCGGCCAGCTTCCACGCAACGAGGCCTCGCGCGCGCTGCTGGGTGAGTTGGCCGCGGCCGACGCGATGCTGGCGGTCGACACCGAGGTCGACGCGATGCTGCGCGCGCTGGACGGCCGCTTCATCCGGCCGGCGCCGGGCGGCGACATCCTGCGCACCCCGGCGGTGCTGCCGACCGGGCGCAACATCCACGGTTTCGACCCCTTCCGCATCCCCAGCAGCTTTGCGGTCAGCGACGGCGCCAAGCAGGCCCAGCTGCTGCTCGACAAGCACTGTGCCGATGGCAACCCGCTGCCCGAGTCGATCGCGATGGTGTTGTGGGGCAGCGACAACCTGAAGAGCGAGGGCGCGCCCATCGCCCAGGCGCTGGCGCTGATGGGCGCGCTGCCGCGCTTCGACAGCTATGGCCGCATCGCCGGCGCCACGCTGATCCCGCTGGCCACGCTGGGCCGGCCGCGCATCGACGTGGTGATCACGCTGTCGGGCATCTTCCGCGACCTGATGCCGCTGCAGATCAAGCTGCTGGCCGATGCGGCCTTTCTGGCGGCCTCTGCCGCCGACGAGCCGCTGGCGATGAACTGGGTCCGCAAGCATGCGCTGGCCTACCAGCAAGAGCATGGCTGCACGCTGGAGATCGCCGCGCTGCGGGTCTACGGCAATGCCGAGGGCGCTTATGGCGCCAACGTCAACAACCTGGTCGAGAGCAGCCAGTGGACCGACGAGGGCGAGCTGGCCGAGACCTATACCCGCCGCAAGGGCTTTGCCTATGGCCGCAGCGGCCGCGCGGTGCAGCAGACCGCGCTGCTGCGCAGCGCGCTGGCCGACGTCGCGCTGACCTACCAGAACCTCGATTCGCTCGAGCTGGGCGTGACCACGGTCGACAACTACTTCGACACCCTGGGCGGCATCACCCAGGCGGTGAAGGTGGCCAAGGGCGGCGGCAGCCAGCACATGCCACCGGTCTACATCGGCGACCAGACCAAGGGCGAGGGCGCGGTGCGCTCGCTGCGCGAGCAGGTGGCGCTCGAGACCCGCACCCGCATGCTCAACCCGAAGTGGTACGAGGGCATGCTCGAGCATGGCTACGAGGGCGTGCGCCAGATCGAGGTGCATGTCACCAACACCATGGGCTGGTCGGCCACCACCGGCCAGGTCCAGCCCTGGGTCTACCAGCAGCTCAGCGAGACCTTCATGCTCGACCCCGAGATGCGGGACCGGCTGGCCAGGCTCAACCCCACCGCCTCGGCCCGGGTCGCGAACCGGCTGCTCGAAGCCTCAGACCGCAATTACTGGCAACCCGATGCCGCCACCCTGGATGCCTTGCGCCGTGCCGGCGAGGAGCTGGAAGACCGGCTCGAAGGTGTCTTTGTCCCCGCCGCCACTGAAAGGGCCGCTGCATGAACACCGCCACCATTTCGCCGTCGCAGATCCTGCGCGGCGCTCGCCCCACCAGCGGCAGCGATCCGCGCCAGGACGGCGAGGGCAGCCTGCAGGTGCAGCTCGACCCCAGCCTGAAGATAGGCACCGCCAAGGTGTTCGCGATCTACGGCAAGGGCGGCATAGGCAAGAGCACCACCTCGAGCAACCTGTCGGCGGCGTTTTCGAAGATGGGCAAGCGGGTGCTGCAGATCGGCTGCGACCCCAAGCACGACTCGACCTTCACGCTGACCAAGAAGATGCTGCCCACCGTGATCGACGTGCTCGAGTCGGTCGACTTCCATGCCGAGGAGTTGCGCGTCGAGGACTTCGTCTTCGAAGGCTACAACGGCGTGATGTGCGTCGAGGCCGGCGGCCCGCCCGCGGGCACCGGCTGCGGCGGCTATGTGGTGGGCCAGACCGTCAAGCTGCTCAAGGAGCACCACCTGCTCGAGGACACCGACGTGGTGATCTTCGACGTGCTGGGCGACGTCGTCTGCGGTGGCTTTGCCGCGCCGCTGCAGCATGCCGACCGGGCGCTGATCGTCACCGCCAACGACTTCGACTCGATCTTCGCGATGAACCGCATCGTCCAGGCGATAGGCGCCAAGGCCAAGAACTACAACGTCCGGCTGGGCGGGGTGATCGCCAACCGCAGCGCGGCCACCGACCAGATCGACAAGTACAACGCCAAGATAGGCCTGAAGCTGGCCGCCCATTTCCCCGACCTGGACGTGATCCGGCGCAGCCGGCTGAAGAAGTCCACGCTGTTCGAGATGGAGTACTCGCCCGAACTGGAAGCGGTGCAGAAGGAGTACATGCGGCTGGCCGCCTCGCTGTGGCT
>CANGHK010000024.1 GCA_947453625.1 Burkholderiales bacterium | reverse complement strand
GCTGGCCAACAACACGGTGGCCGACCTGCTGCTGTTCGGCAGTTTCCTGGTCTGGGCCGCGCTCGACTTCCGCGCCTCGCGCCAGCGCGACCGGGCCGGCGCGGTGCGCTACGCCGCGGGCACGGTGGCAGCCACGGTAGCCACCGTCGTGCTGGGTGGCTTGTTGTGGGCCGGGATGGCGTTCGGTGCCCATCTCTGGTTGTTCGGCGTGCGGCCGTTCGGCGCGGCCTGAGCCGCCCGGCGCGCCCGCTCAGGGCGAGGTCGGCGGCCCGAACAGCTGGTCGAACACGGTGGGGCCCTCCAACTCACGCGTATCCAGCCCCTTCAGCACCTCCTTGAGCGGTGGCTGCGGCCGGGGCGCGGTGTCGGCCGCCGGCTTGGGCGGGGGGCCGGCGGGCTGCCCGGCGCGGCCGGTCGCTGGCACGGGGAGGGGTGGCGAGCGTGGATCGGTCATCGTGAGTTCATCGTAGCCTGGGCCCGGCAGGGCCAGGCGCTGAACTGAGCCCCGGCGGGCCTGTTGTTCGGCGACATAAGCCACGCTGCGTCAGAAACTCAGCCGCAGCCCCGCCGACAGCGCCCGGGCGCCAGCCGGCGACAGCTCGCGCGCGGTGCGCAGCGCGCTGGCGTTGAAGGCCAGCGCGTCGCCCAAGTTGGTGAGCTTGAGATACCACAGCGCATCGGCGCCGTCCAGGCGCTGCTGCCAGCTGGCCCACAAGTCGACCAGCGTGGCGCCGGCGGTGGCGATGTCGCCCGCGGGCACCCGGTCCTGGCGCGCCACGACCTTGGCCTGCACGCCGGCATGCCAGGCGCCTCGCGCGGCCTCCAGGCCGAGTTGCAGCCGCATCGGCGCCAGGCGCGGCAGCGGCTCGCCGGTGGCGCGGTTGTCGCCGCGCACGAGGTCGAATCCGGCGCTGCCGTCGATCTGCCACGGCGCCGTCAGCAGGCGCTGCCGGCCTTCGATCTCGAGTCCGACCAGCTGGGCCGGCACGCCGCTGAAACGGTATTCGGGCAGGGTGGTCGTGCTGCCCGCGCCGTCGTCGACCGTGATCTGCCGGCCGCTGGCGTCGAGCGCGATGTAGTTGGCGAAGCGGGTCGAAAACACCGCCGCGCGCAGGTGGTTCACGCCCTGCTGCCACTGCAGGCCCAGCTCGGCATGGCGGCTGCGCTCGAGCTGCTGGTTGATGTCGCCGCGCTCGTAGGCGCCGGTGGCCACATGCACGCCGTCGGCAAACAGCTCGTAGTAGGCCGGCGCGCGCTGGGTGCTGCCCAGCGTGGCGCTGGCGCGCCAGCCCGGCGCCCAGGCGCCCAGCGGGGCCACCGCGCCCAGCGAGACGCTGTGCGGCGAGAACGCGCGCGACTGCGCCGGGCCGAAGTGCGGTGCTTGGGCGTCGGCGGCGTCGCCGTCCGAGCGCACCTGGGCGCGCTCCAGCCTGGCGCCGGCCGACAGCGTGACGCCGTCCAGCGCCAGCTCCTGCAGCGTGAACAGGCCGGCCGAGCGGGTGTGGCTGGTCGGCACGAAGGCCTCGGTGCCCAGCGCCGAGAAGTCGAGCTGTTCGAGTTGCAGCCCGAGCGCGCCACTGAGCCGGCCCGCCGCGGTGGCCAGCGGCGCTTGCTTGGCCTGCAGCCGCAATTCGGAGCCCCGGCTGTTGAAGACGGTGCCCACGGCGCCGCTGCCCGCGACTTCCTGGTGGGTGTAGCGCGTCTGGCTGGCCTGGAAGCTCAGTTCCGAGACCGGCCCGTCCAGGCCGCGCCGCTCGCCGGCCAACTGCGCACGCTGGCGCTGGATCCTGATCGTGACGTCGGGCTCGACCGTGACGCCGTAGTCGTTGCGGTAGTCGTCATAGGCCAGGCCGACAAAGCCCTGGCCATCGGTCCAGGACCCGCCGATGGCCGCCGCCCGGCTGTCGCCCGCGCTGTTGGCCACGCGGCTGGCCAAGGGCAGCGCCACGCCGTCGGCGTGTGGCGTGAAGCGCGGCGTGCGCTGGTCGCTGCTGAGGCGCTGGTTGGCGTCGACATGCCAGTTCAGCCCGCTGGCGCCGCCCTGACCGCCCTCGACCAAGGCCGCGATGGCACGGTCTTGCGCCGCGCCGCCCAGCCGCAGCTCGGCCCGGCCACCGACGCCGTCCAGGGTCTCGCGCGGAATGCGGTTGTCCAGCGTGTTGACCACGCCGCCGGTGGCGTTGCCGCCGTAGAGCAGTGCTGCCGGGCCGCGCAGCACCTCGATGCGCTCGACCACCAGCGGATCGACCGCCACCGCATGGTCGAAGCTGAGGTTGGACGCGTCGGCCGACGCGCCGCCGTTGTCGAGCAGGCGGATGCGGTCGCCGTCGAGGCCGCGGATCACCGGCCGGCTGGCCTGCGGGCCGAAGCTGGTGGCCGCCACGCCGACCAGGCCGCTGAGGGTGTCGCCCAGCGTGCCGGCGCGGCGCAGCGTCAGGGCGTCGCCGCTGAGCATGGCGCTGGGCTGGGCCAGCGCATCTCTGCCCAGCGGGTTGCCAGTGACAACGACACGGCTGGCGGCGGCCTCGGTGCTTTGCGCCAGCGCGTTGCCGGCGCACAGCGTCAGCAGCGCTGCGGCCAGCGCGGTCAAGGGGTACTTGCGCCGCGCGGCAAGGCGGTATTCGGCGCGCAGGCCTGGGCCTGCGGGGGGTGAGACGGGAGACATGGACGACTTTCCTGCAACAGATGACGGGCGCATCACGGCGCGGCCTGGCGGCACGCGCGGTGGCGGAATCAGGTCAGTGCAAGCCAGGTCGGGGGGGCGCGGGCGACGTAGGGCGCGTGGTGACTGGCGGCCGGCAGCGGCCGGGCCGCCCGCACCGGCGGGCTGCCGGGCTGGCACGCGGGTCGCCAGCCCAGAAGCGCCGGCAGGCTGGCCAGGACGGTGGCCGCCAGCGCGATACAGATCTGGCACGGGCTGTCGGCCGACATGTCGCCCTCGGCCTGAGCGAGGTAGACCGGGTTCCCGGTGGCGGTAACCGGGGCGCGGTCCGCCGGCGCACGCAGCGCATGCGAGAGCCTGTGCTGCAGCCCGAACTGCTGCGTGACCAGCAGCAGCAGGGCGAGGACGAAGGACAGGGTGCGCGAATGCATCGAGGGACGCAGCATAGTGGACCCAGGCTGCCGGCGTTGCGCAGCCCGCGGCCCGGCCGGGGTGCACCCGAAAGGGGGACGGCGCGCCCGCCTGCCGGGGGCCCCCGCCAGCCCGCCGGACGGGTGATGGCGCGGCGGGGGCCCAGCGCCGACGATGACGCCATCCCTGAGCCCAGGGCGCATCGCCCGCATGAGGAGACCGCCATGAACGACCTGACCGTCCGCACCAGCCACCCAGCACCTGCAGCACGGCTGTCGACCTTGCCGTCCTTGCCTTTCGTGGAGGAGGTGGACGCCGCGGCGGTTGCCAAGGCCGAGTCGGCCTGCGGCTGGTTCGAATCTAGCTGGGACTTGCGCCAGGGTCTGGCCGTCAGCGAGTTGCCCGACAGCGAGTTGGCGCTGGCCGCGCTGTGGTTCACCGCACTCGCGGGCCCCGTGGGCGCGACCTCAGTGCAGTGGCAGTGACACGGCCGGCGCGCCGAGTGGGTTGCTGCGCTGCTGGCGCAGGCGCTGGTCGCGGTGCATCTGGCTGCGCCGGTAGGGCGCTGCCCGGCCCGACTGGGCCAAGGCGAACCGCGTCACCCAGTCGTGGGTGCGCGACGGCGGCGCGCCCAGCACCCCGAGCAGCGCCCAGCTGGCCAGCGCCACTGGCAGCCAGCGCGCCAGGCGCGGCGCCGGCAGGCTGCCTGACCCCAGCGCCAGGCCGCTGGCTGCGGCGCCGAGCGCGAAGCCAGCGCTGACTTCGCTCCAGGAATGCGCCTGCACCATCACCCTTGAGACCGCCACCGCAGCCGCCAGCGCATAGCCCAGCAGCACGCTGGCGCGGCGCCCGCCCCTCGACAGCGTGCCGGCGGCCAGTCGCAGCAGCGGCGGCAGCACGGCGGCGGCGAACATCGCATGGCCCGAGAAGCCGGTGAAATCCAGCGCCGCCACCCCCAGCCCGTAGCCGATGAACGCGACCTTGCTGGCGGTGGTCAGCAGGGCTGCCAGCGCCGTGCCGGCCAGCCAGACCAGCGCCAGCCTCGGCGCGCCGGCGCGCAGTGCCAGCCAGGCGCTGGCCAGCAGCATCGCGGGCAGCAGGATCTGTGCTTCGCCCAGGCGCGTCAGCAGGTGCCAGAGCCACTGCGAGACGGTGAATGCCGGTTCAACCATGGGGGCGGAGGATAGCTGGCCGGCCCGGTGCAGCGCCGGCGGGCGGGGCGGCTGCCTCAAGAGCTTGCCCGCAAGCCTGTGGGCAGACCTTCGGCTCCTCAGCGGGATGCGGCTTTGTACGGATCGACCCGGGTCGCGTCGAGCCGGTAGCCGGTGCTGCCCATCGCCGAATTGCCGCGTACGGTCCTGAGGACGCCGCTGACCCAGACCGTGTCCATGCTGCGCAATCCCGGCGCCGGCTTGGCGGGGACCACGAGCACGATCTGGTTGGCCGGCGGCGGCGGGGTGTGGATGCAGGCGCCGAAGTAGGGCACCAGCAGGAACTCGGTGTGGCCGGCGGCGCTTTCTTCCAGCGGCACCAGGTAGCCGGGCAGCTTGACCCGGGCGCCGTCCAGCGTGGGCTCGGTCGGCGCGTTGTCCCAGGTCTCGCGCATCTGGTCCATCAAGGCCTGGGTCTTGGGGTCGCCGTCCATCAGGCTGGCGGGGTTGCTGATGCCCTTGTCGCGCAAGCCCTTCATCGGGTCCCAGCCCTTGGGCACCAGTTCGTCCCAGCGCAGTTCGGTGAATCCGCCCGGCCCAGCCTTGGGCGCCTGCTGGGCGCTCGCCCACAGCGGCGCGGCCAGGGCCGCACCCAGCAGCAGGCGGCGGGAGAGGGCGAGGCCTTGGTGGCGGGAATTTTTCGGGGCGATGGTCATGGTCAGATCCGGGGTGACAGGCCGTCGATCAGCGACAGCCGGTAGGCGCGCCAGCCTGGCAGCAGGCTGGCGAGCAGGCCGCCGGTCAGCAGCGCGGCGATCCACATCCATTCTGCGCTGCCCGGGACTTGGAGGCGCAGCGCGATGCCGAAACGCCCTTGGACCCAGGGGCCGAGCAAAGCCACCGCGCCCCAACAGGCGAGCGCGCCGAGCAGCACGCCCAGCGTGGTGACGAGCGCGCCCTCCAGCGCCAGCAGTAGCAGCATCTGGCGCGGCCCGGCGCCCACCGCGCGCAGGATGGCCAACTCGCGCCGGCGCTCGTTCAAGCCGGCGGCGATCACCGCCACCAGCGCGATCAGGCTGACCACCGCGACCAGCGTGCTCATCGCCTGCAGGCCGCGCTCGCCCAGCGCCACCACCTGCCACAACTCGTCCAGCGCTACCCCCGGCAGGATGGCCAGCAGCGGCTCGTCCTTGAAGGCCGCGACATCGCGCTGCACCGCGAACACCGCGCTGCGGGACTTCAGCCCGACCAGCGCGGCGGTGACGCGGGTCGGCGTCAGGTCGGCCGCCGCGGCCTGGTCCGCGCTGACGGCATGGCCGGGCAGCGGCGCGCCGGCCGCCCAGTCGAGGTGGATCGCCTCCATCGCCTGCAGGCTGATGTGCAGCGTGCGGTCCACCGGCGTGCCGGTGGGCGCCAGGATGCCGACCACGGTGAAGGGCTTGTCGGCATGGTCGTTGGCCTCCATCGCGCCGTCGCCATGGGCCAGCACGACTTGCTGGCCGATCCGGTAGCCTTGCGTGCGCGCCACCTCGGCGCCTATCACGGTGTCGAACAAGGCCTGGAAGGGACGGCCCTGGGCCAGGATCAGCGGCTGGCGCTCACCGTAGCGAAAGCGCGCGAAGTAGTCCGGGACGGTGCCCAGCACCGCCAGACCCCGGTGGCTGTCGCCGAGCGAGATCGGCACGACCCAGGCCACCGCCCGGTGACTGGCCAGCGCCGCCAGGCTGCTGACGCGGATGTTCTGGCTGGCATTGCCGACATGGAACACCGCGTACAGCAGCAGCTCGACCGGACCGGTGCGGGCGCCGACGATCAGGTCGGTGCCCGAAACCGCTTGCGCGAAGTTCTGTCGCACGTCCTGGCGCAGCCGCTCTATGCCCAGCAGCAGCAGCGTGGACAGCGCGATCGACAACACCACCAGGCCGAGCACGAAGCGCCGGTTCCAGGCGCTGCGTGCGGCCAGCACCGCCAGCGCCCTCATGCCGCCACCCCGGTGCCGGCTTGCACGCCCGGCAGCAAGGCCCGATTGATCGCCGGCAGGTCGATCACGCGCTCGAAGCGCTCGGCCAGCCGCAGGTCGTGGCTGACGAAGAGCAGCGCGCTGCCGGCTTCGGCGCAGCGCGCCAGCAGCAGCGCCATGAAGGACTGGCGCAAGTCCTCGTCCAGCGCCGAGGTCGGTTCGTCGGCGATCACCAGCTCGGGCGCGCCTATCAGCGCGCGCGCCGCGGCCACCCGCTGCTGCTGGCCCACCGACAGCGCGCCGGCGGGTTGCCGCCACAGCGCAGGGGCCAGCCCGGTGCCGGCCAGCAGGCGTTCGGCGGCATCATTGCCGGCCAGCGCCGCCCGCTGGGCGCGACGGCGCGAGAAACGCAGCGGCAGCCGCACGTTGTCGAGCACCGACAAATAGGGCAGCAGGTTGAACTGCTGGAAGATGTAGCCCAGGTGGTCGGCGCGCAAGCGGTCACGCGCGGCGCTGCCCAGCGTGGCCCAGTCTTGCCCGAGCAGCTTGACCGTGCCGGCCTGCGGCAGCAGCACGCCGGCGACCAGCGACAGCAGCGTGCTCTTGCCGCAGCCGCTGGGGCCGCGCAGGAAGACGCTGGCACCGGCGGCCAGTTGCAGACGGTCGATCTGCAAGGTGTCGCCTGCGGCACCTGGCCAGCGGTAGCGCAGGCCTTGCAGGTCGAGCGCGAATTGGGCCGTGGGGCGCATGGTTCGGGTTTGGGACTGGTGGATGGGGTCGAACGAGGATAGCAGCGCGCCGTGGCAGCCTCTATTGCCCGGGCCTGCACCCGCCCCGCCGCCACCGCCTACCATCACGCCCTGGCCACGATGGCGTGCCGGCCGGGCGCGCCGCGGGCCTGGGAGACCTGGCATGAAAGCGATCTGGAATGGCGTGGTGGTCGCCGAGAGCGACGATACGGTGGTGGTCGAAGGCAACCACTATTTCCCCGAGGCGTCGGTCAAGCCCGAGTACCTGGTGTTCAGCAACCACCGCACGTCGTGCATCTGGAAGGGCCAGGCGCGCTACCACAGCCTGCTGGTCAAGGGCGAGCTCAACCCCGACGCGGTCTGGTATTACCCCGAGCCCAGCGAGGCCGCCGCCGAAATCAAGGGCCGGCTGGCGTTCTGGAAGGGCGTGCAGGTGGTCTGACCCTGCGGCGCCCCCGCGCTTTCAGGCCAGGCGGCCGGCCTGGAAATCCTGCACCGCCTGGAACAGTTCCTCGCGGGTGTTCATCACGAACGGCCCATGCTGCGCGATGGGCTCGCCCAGCGGTGCGCCGGCGATCAGCAGCGCCCGGGTAGGCTGTGCGCCGGCATGCAGCACGACGCCGTCGGCGCCCGGTGTGTTGGCCAGGATCGCCATGCGCTGGCGCGGTACCTCGGTGCTGGCCGCGGGGGCGACCACCGCCAGCGCGCCGCGGTAGACATAGACCAAGGCGTTGTGGCCGGCCGGCAGCGCTTGCGCCAGGCGCGCGTCGGGGTCGAGGTGGATGTCGAGGTAGATGGGCGCGGTGCGCGGGCGCTGCACCGCGCCCGCCACACCCTGGCTGGCGCCGGCGATCACCCGCACGCGGGCGCCGTCGCCCTGCCACTCGGGCAGGGCGGCGCTCGGGATGTCGCGGTAAGCGGGGGGCTGCATCTTGTCGGCCGCGCCCAGGTTGAGCCAGAGCTGGAAGCCCTCCATCACGCCGTCTTCCTGCTCGGGCATCTCGCTGTGGATCACGCCCCGGCCGGCGGTCATCCACTGCACGCCGCCGTCGTCGAGCAGGCCCTCGTTGCCGGCTGAATCGCGGTGCCGCATGCGGCCGGCGATCATGTAGGTGATGGTCTCGAAGCCGCGGTGCGGGTGGTCGGGAAAACCGGCGATGTAGTCGCCGGGCCGGTCCGAGCCAAAGGCGTCGAGCATCAGGAAGGGGTCGAGCCTGCGCTGCAGGTCCTGCGTCAGCACGCGGGTCAACTTGACACCGGCGCCGTCGCTGGTGGCTTGGCCGGCGACCAGGCGCTCGACGCGGCGCGCTTGCTGCACAGGGTTGGAGGGGGCGGGGTTCTGGGGCATGGGCACTCCGGGGTGGGGCGGTGCCGGGCGGCGCAAGGCCTGCGCGCCCGGTCGGTTCAAGGTCCAAAACCTGATCTTGCCGCAAGCTGCCGATTCGCACGCGCCGCAGGCTTGGCGTCCTGCCCGTCCGTCGCCAAGCCCGCCAACGTGACAGCCGGTCGGGGCCGGGGCCCGCCACAATCGCGGCCATGCCACAACATCCCGACCGTGTCTGGCGCCTCCAAGGCGCGACCAATTTCCGCGACCTGGGCGGCTATCCCGGCCAGGGCGGACGCCCGCTGCGCTGGCGCAAGCTGTTTCGATCCGACCACCTGGGGGGGCTGACGGCGGCCGACCAGGCCGTGCTGGCGGACCTCGGCCTGACCCGGACCTACGATTTCCGGGGCGTGGCCGAGCGTGCCGCCACGCCTTACGAACTGCCCGGGGTCACCCAGCATTCGCTGGCGATAGAGCCCAGCGTGGTGCAGGGCATGCAGGCGCTGGTGGCCGCGGGCGACAGCCTCGACGTGCCGCGGGTCGTCGGCTTGATGCAAGACCTCTACCGCGGCCTGATCAACGACCAGGCGCACCACTTCGCCGCCTTGTTCGAGGGTTTGCTGCAGGCCGAGGCCCCGCTGGTGATGCACTGCACCGCCGGCAAGGACCGCACCGGCGTCGCCGTGGCGTTGATCCTGCTGGCGCTGGGTGTGCCGCGCGATCTGGTGCTGCAGGACTATCTGTTGACCAACCAGTTCTACCAGCACCCGCCGCTGCCCCAGAGCGAGATCCCGGCCGAGGTGCTGGCGGTGTTGTGGCGGGTGCAGGCCGGTTTCCTGGACGCAGCGTTGCAGGCGCTGGACGCCGACCAGGGCGGCATCGACCGCTACCTGCGCCAGCGCCTGGGCCTGGGCCAGTCGGCGCTGGACGCGCTGGCGCAGCGCTACCTGCAGCCAGCCTGATCAGTTCGGCGTGAAGACGTTGCGCTGGCCGTCGTTGCGCACCTGACCCTGACGGCCGAGAAAATCCTCGGTCTGCATCGCCGCCAGCAAGCCGGCATCGACCGGCGTGTTGGCGATGAAGCGGCTGTCGTCGGCCAGCCGGCCGATCACGATCGCGCCGCTGGGCCCTTGCCGGTCATGCGTCACGGTGTAGGTCTCGACGCGGGCCGCGCCTTCGGCGAGGTCGGCAAAGCGCGGGTGTGGCACCCGGTCGAGCTCGGCCTGGTAGCTTGCGGGATCGACAGGTGCAAATGGCTGGGCCGGGGGCTCGGTCGAGTAGATGCCGGCCGAATGCTTGGTGACGTAGTTGCCGTTGGCCGTCACCAGGCCGCGCGTGCCCGGCGTTGCGCGCACCCGTTCCATCATCGCGGCGATGCTGTGGCTGACGTAGTTGTTGCCCGGGCCGCCGAAATAGGGCAGGCCGCCGGTCAGCGTCAGGCCGCGCGGATCGTCGGGCGCCAGGCCGAGTTCCCGGCAGGCGATCTCGACCGCAGAGGCAAAGCAGCTGTAGAGGTCGATCGCGGCGATGTCGGCCAGCGTGGCGCCGGCCATTTTGAAGGTCTCGGCGAAGACCCGGTTCATCGCCGGCGACGAGTGGTAGTCGCGCCGGTCGCTGATGAACCAATGGTCGTGGGCATCGGCGCAGCCTTGCAGGAAGACCCATTTCTCGCGCGCGATGCCCAGCCGCCGCGCCATCGCCACGCTGGTGACGATCAGCGCCGCGCCCTGGTCGATGTAGGCGTTGGCGCTCATCAGCCGGGTGTAGGGGAAGGCGATGAGCGGGTTGTCGGGCCGCACCTGCGCAATCTGCTCGGCGCTGTAGCCGGCGCGCCGGTCGGCCAGCGGGTTGGCCGCGGCCACCGCCGCAAAACGGGCCAGCAATCGGCCCATCTCGGCCTGGTGCTCGGCGACGCTGCGGCCCAGATGGCCGCGGATCGCGTTCTCTATCATCGGGTAGGTGTAGATCGCCGCCCGCGCGCCGTGGCGCTCCTCGGTGTCCGACCAACCGCGGGTGGCCACGCCCCAGGCTTGCGGCACGCCGCCGGGGTCGTCTGCCCAATCCAGGGTGACGCTGGCGCGCTGCGCCGCCTTCTGCGTGGCCAGCGTCTCGGCGCCGACCACCAGCGCGGCGCCCACCTCGCCGCGCGTGACGGCCTCGCACAAGCGGTTGACGCAGTACTGCGGCATGTTGCCGCCGGGGTGGGTGTAGATCAGTCGGCTGGCGTTGTGCGCACCGAGGCGGCCGGCCAGCGACTTCGGCGGGTTGGCCTGGCGGCCGAAGGGGCTTGCGAAGCGCGGACTGGTGTCGGCAAACAGCCTGATCACCGCCAGCGTGTCCAGGCTGGCGAGCAGGCTGGCGCCCGCGCCGCTGTCGTCGGCGGCCAGGCGCGCCACGGTTTCCATCAGGTCCAGCGGCGCCAGCGCCGCGCGCGGGTCGGGCTCGCGCTGGGTGAACTGGCCGCAACCCACCAGCACCGGTATCCGGCTTTCGTCCATCGGGTCTCCTGCGGGGCGGCGCCCCTGCTGGGCTGGATTCTGGACGACCCCGGCGCCGGCGCGCTGATGCCCCAGGCCCAGCCAGATGGCGCAAGACTGGCGCGGGCTTTCCAGGCGGCTGTCCCGAGGCCCTGGACGACGACGCGCAGCAGCGGCAGGAAGTGGGCGGCGATGTGTCCGCCGACTGCGCCTGAACCCGGCGGGCGCCGCCACAATACCGGCTGTAGCCCCCGGAGAAACCGTCCCATGCGCCACCTGACCCTGGTTGCACGATCCGCCTGGTTGCTGGCCGCCGCCAGCCTGCTGGCGGGCGTGCCCGCGCTGGCCGTCAGTGCCACCGCCAGCACCGCCGCCGCCCCGGTCAGCGGCGTGGCCTGGCTTGACGCCGCGGGCGATGCCGACATCGAGCGCGCCTTCGCCCAGGCCCGCAGCGAGCGCAAGCCGCTGCTGTTGTACTGGGGCGCAGCCTGGTGCCCGCCCTGCAACCAGCTGAAAGCCACGCTGTTCAACCGGGCCGACTTCATAGCGCGCGCCAAGAGCTTCGTCGCGGTGCACATCGACGGTGACCTGCCCGGCGCGCAGAAGCTGGGCGGCCGTTTCAAGGTGCGCGGCTACCCGACGCTGATCCTGATGGGCGCCGACGGCAACGAGATCACCCGCCTGCCCGGCGAGGTGGACCCGCCGCAGGTCTTGCGCGTGCTTCAGCTCGGCTTGGCCGGCGGCCGGCCGGTCAAGGCGGTGCTGGCCGACGCGCAGGCCGGCAAGCCGGTCAGCGGCCCCGAATGGCGCTTGCTGGCCTTCTACGGCTGGGACATCGACGAGGCCCAGCTGGTGCCGGCCAACGAGCGCGCCGGGCTGCTGGCGCAGTTGTCCGCGGCCTGCCCGGCCAGCGAAGGCGCGGCGGGCACCCGGCTGCTGCTGAAGGCGCTGGCCGAGAGCGACGACGGCAAGGGCATCAAGCCCGACGCCGCGCTGCGCGACCGGGTGCGCAAGCTGCTGGCCGACGCGCCGGCCACGCGGCTGCAGATGGACGTGGTGGTCAACAGCGCCGCCGAGATCACCCGGGCGCTGGCGCCCGACCCCGGCGCCGACCGCCGGGCGCTGGCCGCGGCGTTCGAGGCCGCGCTGCGCAAGCTGCAGTCCGATGCCAGCCTGTCGCGGGCCGACCGGCTGAGCGCCTTGGCGTCGCGCGTGGCGCTGGCCCGCATCGACCTGCCCAAGGACGCGCTGCACCCGGCGCTGCCGGCCGCGCTGCTGCAGCAGGTGCGCACCCAGGTGGCGCGCGACGACCGCGAGATCAGCGACGGCTACGAGCGCCAGGCCGTGGTCACCGCGGGCGCCAGCCTGCTGGCCGAGGCGGGGCTGTGGGCCGAGAGCGATGCGCTGCTCAAGGCCAACCTCGGCCGCAGCCATTCGCCCTATTACCTGATGAGCCAACTGGCTGGCAACGCGCGCAAGCAAGGCCGACAGGACGAGGCGCTGCGCTGGCATGCGCAGGCCTTCGAGGCCAGTGTCGGCCCGGCCACGCGGCTGCAGTGGGGCGCGTCGTACTTCAGCGCGCTGGTCGATCTGGCGCCGCAGGACGCAGCCCGGATCGAGCAGCTGGCGCGCACCCTGTTCACCGAGGCGGCCAGGGATCCGGCGGCTTTTCATGAGCGCAGTGCGCGCTCACTGCAGCGGGTGGGCAGCAAACTGGCGGCATGGAACAAGACCGGCCAGCATGACGACGCGCTGCGCCGGCTGAGCGACGGCCCGGACGGCCTGGCGGCGGTCTGCGGCCGGATCGCCGCGGCCGACGCACAGCGGGCCACCTGCGAGGGCATTCTCAAAGCGGCGCTCAAGAAGGCCTGACCTGACCCCCGGTATGCTTTGGCTCTCTTTTCGCAGCAGGAGATAAACCATGCCTCGCCCCATTCTTGACGAATCCGCCATCCACCCTGCCGTTCGCGCCCAAGTGGCCGAGCACGACGGCGACATCGTTCGCGAGGTGCAGGCGGCCGTGGCCAGCCATCCGGTGGTGGTGGTGGGCATGCGCGCCAACCCCTACCCGAAGAAAGCCCGCCGCGCGCTCGATGCCGCCGGCGTGGCCCACCACGACCTGGACTACGGCGGCTACCTCAGCGACTGGCGGCGCCGCAACGCGCTCAAGATGTGGACCGGCTGGCCGACGTTTCCGATGGTCTTCGTCAAGGGCCAACTGGTCGGCGGCGCCAACGACCTGCAGAAGCTGATCGACAGTGGCGAGCTGAAGCGGCTGCTGGCGTGAGCCTGGCGGCGCGCTGCCGCTGGCGCGTGCCGTTGCGCGTTCGGCGGCGCGGGCTGAGGCTGGCGGCGTTGATCCGGTGCTGCGCCCTGCTGGGTGCCGTGCTCCAGGCTCAGGCTCAGGCCCAGCCGCTGCCCGCCCCCGCCGCCCCATCCGCCTGCCGCCTGCCCGGCCTGCCGCAGGCCGCGCTGTGTGGCGTGCTGCGCCGGGCGCTCGACCCGGCGCGGCCGCAGGGCGTGGTGATCGACGTGCACTACGCCGTCGTGCCGGCGCTGGCCCGGCGCAAGGCCGGGGATGCGGTGTTCTTCCTGGCCGGCGGCCCGGGCCAGAGCGCGGTCCATCTGGCCGGCGTGCTGGCCTCGCGCTATGCCCGGCTCGGCCAGCGGCGCGACCTGGTGTTCGTCGACCTGCGCGGCACCGGCCGCAGCGCGCCGCTGTTCTGCGCCGACGATGATGAGCGCGCTGCGCTGCAGCCCTTGGCGGCCCGCGCCGACGCGGCGGCAAGGCTGGACCGCCTGCGCGATTGCCGTCTGGCGCTGCAGGCCTTGCCGCATGGTGACCTGCGCTTCTACACCACCTCGCTGGCGGTGGCCGATGTCGATGCCGTGCGCCAGGCCCTGGGTCTGGCGCAGATCGACCTGATCGCGGCGTCCTACGGCACGCGGGCGGCGCTGGACTACCTGCGGCTGTTTCCGACCCGCGTGCGGCGCGCCGTGCTCGACGGCGTGGCCCCGCCCGACATGCGCCTGCCCGACGCCGCCGCGCGCGACAACCAGGCCACCCTCGATTCGCTGCTCGCGGCCTGCGCGGCCGAGCCCGCCTGTGCGCGGGCCCACCCGGCGTTGCGCGCGCAATGGCTGGCCTTGCTCGACAGCCTGCCACGCGACGTGACCCTGCCGCATCCGCTCACCGGACGGCCGGAGACCGTCCGCCTGCAGCGCGACAGCGTGCTGGCGATGGTGCGGGCCCCGCTCTATGCGCCGGCACTGGCCGCCGCGCTGCCGATGGTGATAGCCCAGGCCGCGCAAGGCCGCTGGGCGCCGCTGGCCGCGCTGGCGGCTGCCTTGGGCGGTGGTGGCGGCGCCGGCGCGATGGCCACCGGACTGCATTTCTCGGTGGTTTGTGCCGAGGACCTGGGGCCGGCCACTCCGCCGCCCGACCCCGCCGATGTCGCGGCCGGCAGCGCATCCGGCAACGTATCAGGCAACGTATCAGGCAACGCGTCAGGCAACGCGTCAGGCAACCCATCAGGCAACGCCTTCGGCGCCAGCTTCTCGACGCTGTACCGCCAGGCCTGCGCCGACTGGCCGCGCGGCCGGGTCGATCCGGCTTTCTACACCCTGCCGCCGGTGTCGGCCCCCACCTGGCTGTTGTCGGGCGGGCTGGACCCGGTGACGCCGCCGCGTCATGGCGCGCGCGTCGCGCTGGCCCTGGGACCGCAGGCGCGCCACCTGGTCGTGGCCAACGCCGGCCATGGCGTGACCGGCCTGGGCTGCATCCGCGACGCGGTGGTGCGTTTCATCGCCACCGAAGACGCCGCGGCGGCGCTCGCCACGCCCGCCGATTGCGCCGCCGGCGTACCGCGTCCACCGGCCTTCCTGCCGCCTGGCAGCGCGTTGGCAGCCGCGTCGCCCGCATCATCGGCGCCGTCCGGGGCGGCCCGATGATCGAGGTCCAGGCCTTGTGCAAGCAGTTCAGCACCGGTCGGGGGCGTCAGGCCCGCGTGGTGCACGCCGTGCAGGACATCAGCTTTGTCGCGGCCGACGGCTGCATCACCGGCCTGCTCGGCCCCAACGGCGCGGGCAAGACCACCGCCCTGCGCATGGTGGCCGGGCTGCTGTTGCCGGATGCCGGGCGCATCAGCGTCGACGGCGTCGACGTGCTGGCGCACCCGCGGGCCGCGCTGGCGCGGCTGGGCGTGCTGTCGGATGCGCGCGGCCTGTACCCGCGGCTGACGGCGCGCGAGAACATCTGCTACTACGGCCGGCTGCACGGCCTGAGCGCGGCGGCCGCCGACGCCCGGGCCACGCTGCTGGCCGGGATGCTGGAGATGGCGCCACTGCTCGAGCGCCGCACCGAAGGCTTCAGCCAGGGCGAGCGCATGAAGACCGCGCTGGCGCGCGCGCTGGTGCACGACCCGTCGCACATCATCCTGGACGAACCCACCAACGGCCTGGACGTGCTGGCCACCCGCAGCCTGCGCGAGTCGCTGCGCCGGCTGCGCGACGAGCAGGGCAAGTGCATCGTCTTCTCCAGCCACATCATGCAGGAGGTCGAGCGGCTGTGCGACCGGGTGGTGGTGGTGGCCGGTGGCCGCACCGTGGCCGAGGGCAGCGTTCCCGAGTTGCTGGCGCGCACGGGGCACAGCGATTTCGAGGCCTGCTTCGTCCAGCTGGCCTTCGGGCCGGGTGTGGCCGGCGCGGCGGGAGGCGCTTGATGGGCGCGGCCTGGCAGGTGTTCTGCAAGGAGTTGCTCGACGCACTGCGCGACCGCCGCACGCTGCTGATGGTGGTGTTGTCGTCGGTGGCGGTCGGCCCGCTGCTGCTGGTGGCGCTGTCGGCGCTGGTGGCCGATTTCGAGGCCAGGGCCGAGGCGCGCGAGGTCTGGGCGGTGGGCCTGGAGCAGGCCCCCACGCTGCGCAATTACATCGAGCGCCAGGCCTGGACGCTGCACGGCGCGCCCACCGACTACGCGCAGGGCCTGGCCAGACGCAGCTTCGGCCATGCGGTGCTGGTCGTGCCCGAGGCGTTCGAGCGCGACCTGGCCGATGGCATAACGCCCACGCTGGCGCTGGTGACGGCCAGCGCCAACACCCGTGCCCAGGGCGAGGCCGGCAGCTTGGCCCGGCTGCTGCAGGGCTTCAGCCAGGAGCAGGCCACGCTGCGGCTGGTGCTGCACGGCGTGGCCCCGGCGCTGCTGCAGGTGGTGCGGGTCGACGAACACGACCTGGCCGGCCCGCGCGTGCGCGCCGCGCAGTTCACCCGCATGTTGCCTTTCTTCGTGCTGATGGCCGTGCTCTACGGTGCGCTGCACGCCGCGCTCGACACGACGGCCGGCGAGCGCGAGCGCGGCTCGCTCGAGCCGCTGCTGATGACGCCTGCGCCGCGCTGGGCCCTGGTGCTGGGCAAATGGGGCGCGGTGGCCAGCGTGGGCATGGCGGTGGCGGTGTTGTCGTGCCTGAGCTTCCTGCCAGGGCAGTGGCTGCTGCGCAGCGAGACGCTGTCGGCGATGTTCCAGTTCGGCTGGCGCGAGGCGCTGCTCTTCCTGGCGCTGCTGCTGCCGCTGGCGGCGATGCTGTCGGCGTTGATGATGGCGGTGGCGATCCGCTGCAAGAGCTTCAAGGAGGCGCAGGCCAACAACACGGTGGTGGTGCTGTTGGTCTCGCTGCTGCCCATGGTCACGCTGTTCAACCCGGCCGGCGAACAGCCCTGGCAGCTGTGGTTGCCGGCGCTGGCCCAGCTCACGCTGATGCAGCGCGTGCTGGAGGGCGAGGCCTTGGGCGCGGCCGACCTGCTGCTGCCGCTGGGCGTGGCCGCGCTGCTGAGCGCGCTGTGCGTGGCCTATGTGGCGCGCGCCTTGCGCGCCGCTGCGCTGCGCTGAAATCCCCGCCGCCGGGCCTGATCAGGCGCTGGTGCTGGCCTGGGTGGCGGCAAACCATGGACGCTCATTTTGATGAATATCAAGCTGAGCGGGCGCGGTCGCCGCTTCCAGGTTGTCCAGCCAGCGCAGCGCCTGTTCGCGCGACCCGCCGCACATCTCGGCCGACGGCGTCAATGAGGCGCAGACCGCGGGCCGCTCGGGGCGGCCGAACAGCTTGCAGCGGCGCTGGGCGTCGAGCTGAATACAGGGCACGCCGGCCGGCTTGCCCTGGGGCATGCCGGGGATGGCACTGCTGATCGACGGGGCAGTGCAGCAGGCGGCGCAACTGGGGCGGCAGGCCAGGGCCGCGGCGGGGATGAGGTTCATGCAGCGCCGCATGATAGGGGGCAGGGGCTTCGGTCCGCTGCGCGGGTGGCGTCGGGACGGGTTTTTACAATGCAGGCCTGCCTACCTCCGAACTGGCGCCTGCCCGCGTCACTGCCTACCGTGCTGCACCCTCAAGTCTTTGATGTCATCGTCGTCGGTGGTGGCCATGCCGGCACCGAGGCGGCGCTGGCCGCCGCCCGCATGGGCTGCACCACGCTGCTGCTGACCCACAACATCGAGACGCTGGGGCAGATGAGCTGCAACCCGTCGATAGGCGGCATAGGCAAGGGCCACCTGGTCAAGGAGGTCGACGCGCTGGGCGGCGCGATGGCCGCGGCCACCGACGAGTCAGGCATCCAGTTCCGCATCCTCAACGGCAGCAAGGGCCCGGCGGTGCGGGCCACCCGGGCCCAGGCCGACCGCATCCTGTACAAGGCGGCGATCCGCCAGCGCCTGGAGAACCAGCCGAACCTGTGGCTGTTCCAGCAGGCGGTGGACGACTTGGTGGTCGAAGCCGATGGCGGCGGCGAGCGCGTGGTGGGCGCCGTCACGCAGATGGGCATCGCCTTCCGGTCGCGCACGGTGGTGCTGACGGCAGGCACTTTTCTCGACGGCCGGGTGCATGTGGGGCTGCGCAACCATGCCGCCGGCCGTGCCGGCGATCCGCCGGCGGTGACGCTGTCGGCCAGGCTGAAGGAGCTCAAGCTGCCGCAGGGCCGGCTCAAGACGGGCACGCCGCCGCGCATCGATGGCCGCACTATCGACTTCAGCAAACTGACCGAGCAGCCGGGTGATCTGGACCCGGTGCCGGTGTTCAGCTTCCTCGGCCATGCCGGCCAGCACCCGCGCCAGGTGCCTTGCTGGATCACCCACACCAACGAGCGCACCCACGCGATCATCCGCTCGGGTTTCGACCGCAGCCCGATGTTCACTGGCGTGATCGAGGGCGTCGGCCCGCGCTACTGCCCGAGCATCGAGGACAAGGTCAACCGTTTCGCCGACAAGGACTCGCACCAGATCTTTCTGGAGCCCGAGGGCCTGACGACGCATGAGTTCTACCCCAACGGCATTTCCACCTCGTTGCCCTTCGACATCCAGCTCGCGGCGGTGCAATCGATGGCCGGGCTGGAGCGCGCGCATATCCTGCGGCCTGGCTATGCGATCGAGTACGACTTCTTCGACCCGCGCGCCTTGAAGAGCAGCTTCGAGACCCGCGCCATCGGCGGGCTGTTCTTCGCCGGCCAGATCAACGGCACGACGGGCTACGAGGAAGCCGCCGCGCAGGGCTTGTTCGCCGGGGCTAACGCGGCGCTGCAGGCCCAGGGGCGGGACCCGTTGCAACTGCGGCGCGACCAGGCCTACCTGGGCGTGCTGGTCGACGACCTGATCACCAAGGGTGTGAACGAGCCCTACCGGATGTTCACCAGCCGCGCCGAGTTCCGCCTGCAACTGCGCGAGGACAACGCCGATGCGCGCCTGACCGAGATCGGCCGGCAGATCGGCTTGGTCGATGATGTTCGCTGGGCCGAATTCAACCGCAAGCGTGACGCCGTGGCGCGCACGGCCGAGTGGCTCAAGAACACCTGGGTGCACCCCGGCATCGTGCCGGCGGCCGAGGGCGAGCGCCTGTTGGGCAAGGCGATGGAGCGCGAGTACCGGCTGACCGACTTGCTGCGGCGGCCCGGCATTGGCTTCGACACCGTGGTCGAGGTGGCGCATTGGGCCAGGGTGGGGCTGGCCCGCGGCCCGTCGAGCACCGCCCCTGTTTCACGTGAAACACTGGCCGCCGAACTCGGCGATGTGCTGGCGGGCGCGGTGATCGAGCAGCTTGAAATCGCCACCAAGTACGCCGGCTACATCGGCAAGCAGACCGAGGACGTCGAACGTGCGGCGCATTTTGAGCACCTGAAGTTGCCCGGTGAGCTGGACTACGCCGAGGTGCCCGCGCTGAGTTTCGAAGTCCGGCAAACCCTCAACAGGCAACGGCCCGAGACCCTGGGCCAGGCCTCGCGGATTTCCGGTGTCACGCCGGCGGCCATTTCGCTGTTGCTGGTGCACCTGAAGAAGGGGCGCTTCAAGGGCTTCGCCGAGCGCGCCGCCGCCCGGGTGGCGGGTGAGTTGGCCTTGGCCGCTGACGTCGCTGAAGCCGCTGACCCGGCTGACTGCGCTGTGCCGGTGCGGGGTGCCTGAGGTGGCCGCCGACGACGACCTGCGGCGCCGGGCTCAACTGGCGGCGGCTTCGACAGCGCTGGGATTGGGCTTGGACGACGCCGTGCTGGCGCGCTTGATGGCCTACCTGGATTTGCTGCAGCGCTGGAACCGGGTCTACAACCTGACGGCCTTGCGTGATCCGGACGAGATGCTCAGCCACCACCTGCTGGACTGTCTGGCGGTGCTGCCGCCGCTGCGGCGCCACGCGCTGGCCTTGGGCAAGCCGTCACTGCACATCCTGGACGTGGGCAGTGGCGGAGGCTTGCCCGGCGTGGTGCTGGCGGCGGTGCATCCCGAGTGGAAGGTTTGTTGCGTCGACACCGTGTCCAAGAAGAGCAGTTTCATCCGCCAGGTCGCGGCCGAAATGCGCCTGTCCAACCTGCGCGGCCTGCACGCCCGGGTGGAAAACCTCGATCCCGCCACCGGCCGCTACGACGTCATCACGTCACGGGCCTTTGCCTCGCTGGTCGATTTCTGCGCGCTGTCGGCGGCCTTGCTGGCGGAGCAGGGCGTCTGGATGGCGATGAAGGGCAGGTTGCCCGCCGACGAACAGGCGCTGCTGCCGGCCACGGTGCAAGTGTTTCACGTGGAACAACTGCAGGTTCCCGGCCTGGATGCCCAACGCTGCCTGGTCTGGATAAGGCCCGCCCCAGTCTGAGATAGCGCTGAACATCGCGCTTTCCACGCTTCCATAGGCCTCGTGCGAGCGGCGATACTCCTGCCATGGCCAAAGTCTTTTGCATCGCAAACCAGAAGGGCGGCGTCGGCAAGACGACGACCACCGTCAATCTCGCAGCCGGGCTGGCGCAGGTGAAACAGCGCGTGCTGGTGGTCGACCTCGACCCGCAAGGCAACGCCACGATGGGTTCAGGCATAGACAAGCGCGCCATGCCGCTGTCGATTTACGACGTGCTGCTTGAATCGGCCACCGTGGCCGAGGCCAGACTGCATTCGGACAAGGGTGGTTACGATGTGCTGGGTGCCAACCGTGAACTGGCCGGCGCCGAAGTCGAGTTGGTGGCGCTGGAACATCGCAACGAGCGCCTGCGCCGCGCGCTGGCGGCGGTGGCCGAGGATGCGGCTGGCGACTACGACTTCGTGTTGATCGACTGTCCGCCGTCCTTGAGCCTGCTCACGCTCAACGGCTTGTGCAGCGCGCACGGTGTGATCGTGCCCATGCAGTGCGAGTACTTCGCGCTCGAGGGCTTGTCCGACCTGGTCAACACGATCAAGCAGGTGCACGCCAACCTGAACCGCGACCTGCAGGTGATCGGGCTGTTGCGGGTGATGTTCGATCCGCGCATCACGCTGCAGCAGCAGGTCAGTGATCAACTCAATCAGCACTTCGGCGACAAACTGTTCACCACCGTGATCCCGCGCAATGTGCGGCTGGCCGAGGCGCCCAGCTACGGCCAGCCCGGTGTGGTGTTCGACCCGCTGTCCAAGGGCGCACTGGCCTATGTGCAGTTTGCGCGCGAACTGGTGCAGCGGGTGGCCGACATGGACGCGGTCTCGTCATGAACCGGCTGGGCTTGTCCGAAACGCTGCTGTCGCGCGTCGAGGATGCAGGCATCAACGCCAGCGCGCCGCCGCAGCAGCGCTGGATAGACGGCTGGCTGGTGCGCACATCGCCTGGCAAGGCCAAGCGGGCGCGCTGCGTGCAGGCGGTGGCCGACGGACGCTTGCCGCTGGCGGAGCGGCTGGCACTGTGCGCCGCGGTCTACCAGGCGGCGCAGCTGCCGATGGTGCTGCGCCAGACGCCCTTCTCCATGCCCGCTGGTCTGGATCTGTTCCTGGCGGGGCAGGGCTTCCAGCGGCTGGACGAGACCCGGGTGATGGTGACGCCTCAGCTGCCGCTGGCGCCTGAGCCTTTGCCGCCAGGCTTGGCGCTGGAAGCCCTGACGCCAGCGGCGTTTGCCGAGGTCGTGGGTGCGCTGCGCGGCTCGCCTGCCGCCCAGCGCGCCGCGCAGGCCGAGCGTCTGGCCTTGTCGCCGGTGCCGCTTCAGGCCTTGGCCTTGCGGCGGCTGGACGACGGCGCGATCCTGGCCTGCGGCCAAGCCGCGGTCGAAGCCGAACTGGTGGGGTTGTACGACGTCTTCACGCACCCGCAGGCCCGTGGTCAGGGACTGGCGCGCCAGTTGTGTACCGACTTGCTGGTGCGCGCCAGGCTGGCTGGCGCGCGGGTGGCTTACCTGCAGGTGGAGGCCGACAACCATGTCGCCCGGTCCATCTACCACCGCCTGGGCTTTGCCGACGGCTATGCCTATCACTACCGAATGCTGGAACCCGATTTGCATTGAGGGTTCTCGTTGGCCGTTGACGGCAACCTTCTGTCAGCCGAACCTCAAGCTACAGCCCCAGCCCCTCGTCCAGGCCCAGATGCACGTTCATCGATTGCACCGCGGCGCCGCTGGCGCCCTTGCCCAGGTTGTCGAGCCGCGACATCAACAGCACCTGGTGTTCGTTGGCAAACACGAACAGCTCGCAGCGGTTGCTGTCGTTGCAGGCCTGGACGTCGAAAAATCCTTCGTCCAGCGTGGCCGGGTCGGACAGCGGCATCACCTTGACGAAGCGCTCGCCGGCATAGCGCTCAGCCAGGGCCTGCTGCAGGGCAGCACCCGTGGCGCCGGGGCTGAGCTGGTTCAGGTGCAGCGGCACGCTGACCGCCAGGCCCTTGTAGAAGTTGCCGACGATAGGCAAGAACACCGGTGCCTGCGCCAGCCCGGTGTGGGCCACCATCTCCGGCAGGTGCTTGTGCGCCAGCGTCAGACCGTAGGGTCGGGGCGACTGCAGGCGGGGGTCGCCACCGGCCTCGTACTGCTCGATCATCTTCTTGCCGCCACCCGAATAACCTGTGATCGACGTGGCGTTGAGCGCCAAGCTGGCCGGCACCAGACCGCTATCGACCAGCGGGCGCAGCAGCAGGATGAAGGCGCTGGCATGGCAGCCCGGGTTGGCGATGCGCTTGGCCGCACGCAGCTGGTCGCGCTGGGCTGGCGCCAGCTCGGGCAGGCCGAAGGCCCAGCCCGGCAGCGTGCGGTGGGCCGTGCTGGCGTCGATCACGCAGGTGCGCGGGTTGTCCACCAGCGCGGCAGCCTCGCGCGCCGCGGCGTCCGGCAGACAGAGAAAGGCCACGTCGGCGGCATTCAGCAGCCGCGCCCGCTCGGCCGCATCCTTGCGGCGATCGGGGGCGATGCGCAGCACCTCCACATCGGGTCGTCCTGCCAGCATCTCGTGGATGCGCAGGCCGGTGGTGCCTTCTTGTCCGTCGACAAAGACGAGCGTGCTCATGGTGGAATCCTGTTGGTCACAATTCGGAACGATCCACGAGGATAAGGCAAGCCCATGACGACGCTGCGAATTTTGCTGCTGCCCGGTTGGCAGGATTCCGGCCCCGGCCACTGGCAGACCCTTTGGGAGCAGGGCCAGGGCTACGTGCGAGTGCAGCAGGACGACTGGGGCTGGCCTCGCCGTGGCGACTGGATGGCCAGGCTCGAGGACATGCTGCTTGCCGACGACCGCCCGGCGCTGCTGGTGGCGCACAGCCTGGGCTGCCACCTGGTGGCGGCCTGGGCCCAGCACTCGCGGCAGACGGCCCGGGTGGTCGCCGCGCTGCTGGTCGCGCCGCCCGATCTGGCGTGCGCCGACCTGCCGCCCCAGCTGCACAACTGGTCGCCGCTGGTCACCCGGGCCTTGCCGTTTGCCAGCACGGCCGTGCTCAGCGCCGACGATCCCTTCTGCGGCGCCGAGCGCGGGCTGCAGATGGCCAGTGGCTGGGGCAGCGAGGCCGTCCTGCTGGGCCGGTGCGGCCACATCAACGGCGACAGCGGACTGGGCGATTGGCCCGCCGGCCTGGCGCTGCTGGCCGCGCTGAGGCGTCGCGCAGGCGGGGTCACCGGCGAGCCCGGGGGCGCGCGCCCGGCGTGATGCCAGTGCCCGCGCCCGATAGCCGACAATCCGCGCCCATGGTTACCAAGAAACCCAAGGGCCTCGGCCTCGGCCTTGAAGCGCTGCTCGGCCCCAAGGTGGCGGACGCATCGCCCGCCGACGCCTTGCGCCCCACCACGCTCAAGCTCAGCCAGCTGCGCGCCGGCAAATACCAGCCCCGCACGCGCATGGACGAGGGCTCGCTCTACGAGTTGGCCGAGAGCATCAAGAGCCAGGGCATCATGCAGCCCATCCTGGTCCGCCCGCTGGGCGGGCCGGTCGGCCTGGGCCGGTCGTCGGGGTCGTCGCCCGCCGTCGGCGCCCTGAACACCAGCGCCGACCAGTACGAGATCATCGCCGGCGAGCGCCGTTTCCGCGCGGCCAGGCTGGCCGGTCTCGACGAGGTGCCGGTGCTGGTCAAGGAGGTGCCGGACGAAGCCGCTGCCGTGATGGCGCTGATCGAAAACATCCAGCGCGAGGACCTGAATCCACTGGAGGAGGCGCAAGGCCTGCAGCGCCTGGTGGCCGAGTTCAAGCTGACCCATGAGCAGGCCGCGCAGGCGGTTGGCCGCTCGCGCAGCGCCGCCAGCAACCTGCTGCGCCTGCTCAACCTCACGCCGCCGGTGCAGCAGATGCTGATGGCCGGTGATCTGGACATGGGCCACGCGCGCGCCTTGCTGGGGCTTGAGACTGGCCAGCAGGTGGCCAGCGCCAACGAGATCGTGGCCAGGAAGCTGTCGGTGCGCGAGGCCGAGAAGCTGGTGGCCAAGGAGCAGGCGAATGGTCAGGGATTGGGCCGCCAAGCCACCTTGCTGCGGGTCAAGAAGGACAAGTCGCGCGACATCGTGCGGCTGGAAGAGCAACTGGCCGACCTGCTGACGGCGCAGGTCGAGATCCGCGTTCAGCGCAGCACCTCACGCGGTCAGCAGGGCGAGGTGGCGATCTCCTTCGGCTCGCTCGACGAGCTGAACGGCCTGCTGCAGAAACTGGGCGTCGTCGAGCGCTGAGCCTGCCCAGGGCCGCCGCCATGCCGATTCTTCCCCGCATCACTGTGGCCTGCCGGCCCAACCGGTGAGATCAGCGTGCATCCGGGTGCAGGATGCACGCAAATGGTGTTGCCGCAACGGCCCCCGGCGCGCGGCCACAGTGCAAGATTGACCGTCCGCGGCGTCTGGGCGCCAGGCTGGTGCGACGATGTCAGCGTCCGACAAGCGCTGTGCGGGTTCAGCCGCCGCGGCAAGGACTGGCCCGCCTGGCCCGTGGCTTGCATGGATGGTGGTGGAGAAGAACCGAGATGCGACGCCTGATCCAGCGATTCAGACTGCGCGGGATCGACGATGCTGGAGGCCGTTGACAAGACAGTGCGAGGAACATGCTGACCGGAAAGCTCTGATGGAGCCTGGGCCTGTGAAGCCGGGACTCCATCAGATCTTCCCCGCCGCCGATGGGGTTCCAAGCCCGCATCAGCGCTGTGTCCAACCCAGGAGGTTCCCATGGACATCATCAGCAGCTTTGCCGCACGTTACGAACGCACCCGCGAGGAGGAGTTGTCCCTTGAGGACTACCTCGACGAGTGCAAACGCAATCCCCTGGCCTATGCATCAGCCGCCGAGCGCATGCTGCGAGCCATCGGCGAGCCGCAGACGGTCGACACCCGCAACGACCCCCGCCTGTCGCGCATCTTTGCCAACAAGGTGATCAAGCGTTATCCGGCGTTTGCTGAGTTCTACGGAATGGAGGACGCGATCGAGCAGGTGGTGTCGTATTTCCGCCATGCCGCGCAGGGCTTGGAGGAGCGCAAGCAGATCCTCTACCTGCTGGGGCCGGTGGGTGGCGGCAAGAGTTCGATCGCCGAGCGGCTCAAGTCGCTGATGCAGGAGGTGCCGTTCTACGCGATCAAGGGCTCTCCGGTCAACGAGTCGCCGCTCGGCTTGTTCGACGCGGTGGAGGACGGCGCGATCCTTGAGAGTCAGTACGGCATCCCCCGCCGCTACCTCAACCGGATCCTGTCGCCCTGGGCGGTCAAGCGGCTGGAAGAGTTCGGAGGCGACATCCGCAAGTTCAAGGTCGTCAAGCGCCACCCCAGCGTGCTCAAGCAGGTCGGCATCAGCAAGACCGAGCCGGGCGACGAGAACAACCAGGACATCAGCTCGCTGGTCGGCAAGGTCGACATCCGCAAGCTCGAGACCTATGCCCAGGACGATCCTGACGCCTACAGTTTCTCGGGCGGGCTGTGCCTGGCCAACCAGGGCCTGCTCGAGTTCGTCGAGATGTTCAAGGCCCCAATCAAGGTGTTGCACCCGCTGCTCACTGCCACCCAGGAAGGCAACTTCAAGGGCACCGAGGGCTTTGGTGCGATCCCCTTCGACGGCATCGTGCTGGCGCACAGCAACGAGAGCGAGTGGAAGGCCTTCCGCAACAACAAGAACAACGAGGCTTTCCTGGATCGGATCTACATCGTCAAGGTGCCCTACTGCCTGCGTGTCAGCGAGGAGATCCACATCTACGAGAAGCTGATCAACAGCAGTTCGCTCGGCCAGGCCAAGTGCGCTCCCGGAACGCTGAAAATGATGAGCCAGTTCGCGATCCTCACGCGACTGAAGGAGCCCGAGAACTCGTCGCTGTATTCCAAGATGCAGGTCTACGACGGCGACAACCTGAAGGACACCGACCCGCGCGCCAAGAGCTACCAGGAGTACCGCGACTACGCCGGCGTCGACGAAGGCATGAGCGGCATCTCCACCCGATTCGCCTACAAGATCCTGTCCAAGGTCTTCAACTTCGACAGCGCCGAAGTGGCGGCCAACCCGGTGCACCTGATGTATGTGCTTGAGCAGCAGATCGCCCGCGAGCAGTTCTCGCCCGAGCTCGAGCAGAAGTACACCGGCTTCATCAAGGAGCAGCTGGCGCCGCGTTATGCCGAGTTCATCGGCAAGGAGATACAGACCGCGTACCTCGAAAGTTACAGCGAGTACGGCCAGAACATCTTCGACCGCTACGTCACCTACGCCGACTACTGGATACAGGACCATGAGTACCGCGATACCGACACCGGCGAGGTGTTCGACCGCGGCTCGCTCAACGCCGAACTCGAGAAAATCGAGAAACCCGCCGGCATCGCCAATCCCAAGGATTTCCGCAACGAGATCGTCAACTTCGTGCTGCGCGCGCGTGCCAACAACCAGGGCAACAACCCGGTCTGGACCAGCTACGAAAAGCTGCGCACGGTGATCGAGAAGAAGATGTTCTCCAACACCGAGGAGTTGCTGCCGGTGATCAGTTTCAATGCCAAGGCCAGCGCCGACGAGGCCAAGAAGCACGAGGACTTCGTCACCCGCATGGTGGCCAAGGGCTACACCTCCAAGCAGGTGCGCTTGCTGTGCGAGTGGTACTTGCGCGTGCGCAAGTCCAGCTGAGCCCCATCGACCTGTCCCTAACTGCCCAAGTGAGGGTTTACGGATGTTGCAGATCATCGACCGAAGGTTGGCCGGCAAGAACAAATCGATAGGCAACCGCGAGCGCTTCATGCGCCGCTACAAGGACAAGATCAAGGAGGCCGTGCGGCGCGCGATCGACGGCCGCGGCATTCGCGATCTGCAGCGCGGCGAGGAAGTCCGCATCCCCAAGAAGGATTTGTCCGAGCCGGTCTTCCACCATGGTCAGGGTGGCCAGCGCGAGATGGTGCACCCGGGCAACCAGGACTATCTGCGCGGCGACCGCATCAAGCGCCCGCAGGGTGGCACCGGCGGCAGCCCGGGCAAAGGCCAGGCCAGCGACCAAGGCCAGGGCGAGGACGACTTCAGCTTCGCGCTGAGCAAGGAGGAGTTCATGCAGGTCTTCTTCGAGGACCTGGCGCTGCCCGATCTGGCGCGCACCCAACTCGCCGAGGTGCCGGAGTGGAAGAGCCACCGCGCCGGGTTTTCCAGCGACGGAACGCCCAACAACCTGCATGTGGTGCGCTCGCTGCGCGGTGCGATCGGCCGGCGCATCGCGATGGGGTCGGGCTCGCGCCGCGAACTCGCCGATCTCGAAGCGCGACTGGCCGGCGCGAAGGCGGCGGTGATCACCGGTGAGGCCGGTGCCGCGCTGGACATTCCTCTGCTGGAAAAGCAGATCGCGGCCTTGCTGGCGCGGCTGGGCCGCATTCCCTACCTCGATCCGATCGACCTGCGCTACCGCAGCCGGGTCAAGGTGGCGGTGCCCACGGCCAAGGCGGTGATGTTCTGCCTGATGGACGTCTCGGGGTCGATGGACGAGACGCGCAAGGACTTGTCCAAGCGCTTCTTCATCCTGCTCTACCTGTTCCTGACGCGCCACTACGAGAGGATAGACATCATCTTCATCCGACACCACACCCAGGCCCAGGAAGTTGACGAGGAGAGTTTCTTTCACGCGCGCGAGACAGGCGGCACGGTGGTGTCCTCGGCGCTGGTGCTGATGGAGGAGATCATCCGCGCCCGCTACAGCCCGAGCGAGTGGAACATCTACGGCGCCCAGGCCAGCGACGGCGACAACTGGCACCACGACTCGGGCCGCTGCCGCGAACTGCTGGCCGACAAACTGCTGCCGCTGTGCCGCTACTTCGCCTATGTGCAGGTGGCCGAGGAAGAGCAGACCCTGTGGACCGAGTACACCCAGCTGATCGCGGCGCACCGTCACTTCGCGATGCGCAAGGCGACGGAGGTCTCGCAGATCTACCCGGTTTTCCGTGATTTGTTCAAGAAGGAGGGCGTGAAATGACCCACCCCCGAAGCGCCATAGGCACGGTCCCTCGAGGCTACGCCAGTGCCCAGTCGATGCCGGATCCACGGTGTGCGCTGGCCGACTCTGCCCTGCGCCCCTTGCGCGGCCCGCTGCCGCTGAACAAGGGGGTCGAGCGCCTGCCTGCACCCAGCGACTGGTCCTTCGACCTGATCGACCAGTACCACGAGGTGATCCGCGACACCGCCGAGCGCTATGGCCTCGATACCTACCCGAACCAGCTCGAGATCATCACCGCCGAGCAGATGATGGACGCCTACGCCAGCGTGGGCATGCCGGTGAACTACCGCCACTGGAGCTACGGCAAGGAGTTCATCAGCACCGAGAAGAACTACAAGCGGGGCCAGATGGGTCTGGCCTACGAGATCGTGATCAACAGCAACCCCTGCATCAGCTACCTGATGGAGGAGAACACGATGCCGATGCAGGCGCTGGTGATCGCCCACGCCGCCTATGGCCACAACAGCTTCTTCAAGGGCAACTACCTGTTCCGGATGTGGACCGACGCCTCGTCGATCATCGACTACCTGGTCTACGCCAAGCACTATGTGGCCGAATGCGAGGAGCGCCACGGCCTGGACCGGGTGGAGGAGTTTCTCGACAGCTGCCACGCGTTGCAGAACCACGGCGTCGACCGCTACCGCCGGCCCACCCGAAAGACGCTGGCGCAGGAACTGGCCGAGCGCAAGGACCGCGAGGCCTATGCCCAGCGCCAGGTCAACGACCTCTGGCGCACGCTGCCCAAGCGCGCCGAAAAGGCCGACGGCCCGTTGGCGGCGCGGCGCTTCCCCGACGAGCCGCAGGAGAACCTGCTCTACTTCATCGAGAAGAACGCGCCGCTGCTCGAGCCCTGGCAACGCGAGATCGTGCGCATCGTGCGCAAGGTGGCGCAGTATTTCTACCCGCAGCGCCAGACCCAGGTGATGAACGAAGGTTGGGCCACTTTCTGGCACCACCGGCTGCTCAACCAGATGTACGACGACGGCTACCTGACCGACGGCGTGATGATCGAGTGGCTGAAGTCGCATACCAACGTGGTCTATCAGCCGCGTGTCACCGACAAGGGCTACTCGGGCTTCAACCCCTACGCGCTGGGCTTTGCGATGTACACCGACATCAAGCGCATCTGCGAGGCGCCGACCGACGAAGACCGGGCCTGGTTCCCCGACATCGCCGGCGCCGACTGGGTGCCCACGCTGGACGCGGCGATGCGCAACTTCAAGGATGAGAGCTTCATCGGCCAGTACCTCAGCCCGAAGCTGATGCGTGATTTCCGCCTGTTCGCGATCAACGACGACGACAAGCAGAGCGAGCTCGAAGTCAGCGCGATCCACGACGAGTCCGGCTACCGCCGGGTGCGCGAGTCGCTGTCGCACCAGTACGACCTGGGCTGGCGCGAGCCCAATATCCAGGTCTGGAATGTCAATCTGCGCGGCGACCGCTCGCTCACGCTGCGCCACTTCCAGCACAAGGACAGGCCGCTCGACGACAGCGGGCAGGAGGTGCTCAAGCATGTGGCCCGGCTGTGGGGCTTCGGCGTGCAGCTCGAGAGCACCAACGCCAGGGGCGACGTGACCAAGCGCTGGGCGGTGGCGGCCCCCAAGACCTGAGCCGGCTCGCCCTGCGGGCGGGCGCTAGAGCGAGAAGATCTTGCCCGGGTTCAGGATGTTCTTCGGATCCAGCGCCTGCTTGAGCACCCGCATCATCTGCACCGTGGCCAGGCCGGCCTCGTCGACCAGGAAACCCTGCTTGTGCAGGCCTATGCCATGCTCGCCTGTGCAGGTGCCCTCCAGCTTGAGCGCGTGGTGCACCAGTTGCTCGTTCAGCCGCTCGGCCGTGTCGCGCTCGGCCGGTATCTTGGGATCGATCAGGTAGGCGATGTGGAAGTTGCCGTCGCCCACATGGCCGACGATGTAGTAGGGCAGGCCGGCTCCGTCGGCCTCGCGCACCGCCAGGTCTATGCATTCGGCCAGGCGCGAGATCGGCACGCAGGTGTCGGTGGTCACGGTGCGGCAGCCCGGGTTGGCCGACATGCCGGCGAAGTAGGCCCGGTGGCGCGCCGCCCACAGCCGGGTGCGCTCCTCGGGCGTGGTGGCCCATTCGAAATCCTCGCCGCCATGCTCGCGCGCCACCTCCTGCACCATGTGCGCCTGCTCGGCCACGCTGGCCGCGCTGCCGTGGAACTCCATCAGCAGCATGGGCGCCACGCGCAGCGCCAGCTTGTCGTGCTGGTTGACCGCGCGCACCGCGTTGGCGTCGAGCAACTCGCAGCGCGCGATCGGCACGCCCATCTGGATGATCTGGATCGTGGTGGCCACGGCCGCGGCGATGTCGGGAAAGTGGCAGATCGCCGCCGACACCGATTCGGGTTGCGGATAGAGCTTGAGCGTGACTTCGGTGATGATGCCCAGCGTGCCCTCGCTGCCTACCATCAGGCGGGTCAGGTCGTAGCCGGCGCTGCTCTTCTTGGCGCGCGTGCCGGTGCGCAGGATCTCGCCGCTGGCCGTCACCACCTGCAGCGCCAGCACGTTCTCGCGCATCGTGCCGTAGCGCACTGCATTCGTGCCGCTGGCCCGGGTGGCGGCCATGCCACCGATCGAGGCGTCGGCGCCGGGGTCGATCGGGAAGAACAGCCCGGTGTGGCGGATCTCGTTGTTGAGCTGGTTGCGGGTGACGCCGGGCTGCACCGTCACCGTCAAGTCCTCGCTGTGGAGGTGGACGATCCGGTTCATGCGCGAGACGTCGATGCTCAGGCCGCCCTGCACCGCCAGCAGATGCCCCTCCAGCGACGAGCCGGTGCCGAAGGCGATCACCGGCACGGCGTAGTGGTCGGCCAGTGCCACGGCCGCTGCCACCTCGTCGGCGCTCTCGGCAAACACCACCGCGTCGGGCGGCGCCACCTCGAACGGCGACTCGTCGCGGCCATGTTGTTCGCGCACCGCCTGCGCTGTGGAGCAACGTTCGCCGAAGCGGGCTTTCAGCGCGGCGATCATCTCGGCGGGCACCGGGCGACGTTCCATCGTCAGCAGGTGGGCAGGCAGGGTGGCATTCATGGGCGGGGTCTCCGGCAGGACAGGCGGCAGGCCGTCATGGTAAGACGTCCGCGGCGGCGGGCGGTTCAACAGGCTGCGCCGGGGGCATCTCGATGGCGTTGCCCCTCTGTGCGTCGGCTTGGGGCAAGATCGCAGGCTTTGCGCGCTGACCCCGGCGCGCTTCGACCTCCAGGAGACGCACCGATGGCCAACCGCCTGACCCAGATCGCCACCCGCACCGGAGACGACGGCTCGACCGGCCTCGGCGACGGCACCCGCGTGTCCAAGGACCACCTGCGGGTGCAGGCCATGGGCGAAGTGGACGAGCTCAACTCGGGGCTGGGCGTGTTGCTGGCCGAGCCGCTGCCCGACGACGTGCGCGAGCTGCTGGTCGTGATCCAGCATGAGCTGTTCAACCTCGGCGGCGAGCTGTCGATTCCCGGCTACGCCCTGCTCAAGGAGGAGGCCGTTGCCCGGCTCGACGCCGCGCTGGCGCATTACAACGCCGCGCTGCCGCGGCTGGCCGAGTTCATCCTGCCGGCGGGCACGCGCAGTGCCGCGCTCGCCCATGTCAGCCGAACGGTGGCGCGACGCGCCGAGAGGGCGCTGGTGGCGCTGTCGGCGCAGGAGGCGGTCAACGACGCGCCGCGCCAGTACCTGAACCGGCTGTCCGACCTGCTGTTCGTGCTGGCCCGGGTGCTCAACCGCGCCAATCTAGACGGACTGGGCGGCGACGACGTCTACTGGCGCAGCGAACGGCTGGCAGCGCAGCGCAGCCGCGACGCGCCCGACCTGTCGGCCGATCAGTAACTGATTGCGCCGCTTTCCACGTCCACCCGCACCACTGGCCGGCCCAGCGCCGCCACGGTGGCTTGCGCGAAGTCCAGCGCCCAGGCCGGGTCGTTGGTGAAGCGCGCATCGCCCACGGTGCCCGCCAGCACCAGCACCTTGTCCGCGATCAACACCTTGCCGCTGGCGCGCAGCGGCTCGCAGTCGTTGGCGACGAACTGATCGTCCAGCCAGCGGCGGGCCACGTCGGCGGCCATCGAGGGCTCACCCGTGGGCAGTGGCAAGGCATGACGCTGCTGGGCGTTGAAAGAAACAATCACTTCTGATCGCATGGCGAGGGTTCTCCTTGGCTGTTGAGCATAAGCCGGCTTGCCGCGGCCGGCCTTCGCTCAGATCAAGCGGCGCCGCGTCAGCCGGCCGGCCGCGGCGTCATCGCGATCGGCGGGGCCAGCCCGTCAGTGCTTGCGCCTTTGCGCCACCGCATCGCTCAGCACCTGCAGCACGGTGATCGAATCGTCCCAGCCTATGCAGGCGTCGGTGATGCTCTGGCCGTAGGCCAGCTTGGCCGGGTCGTCCTTGCCGGCGCTGAACTTCTGCGCCCCGCCCACCAGATGGCTTTCCACCATCGCGCCGAAGATGTTGCGGTTGCCGGCCGCGATCTGGGCCCCGATGTCGCGTGCGACGTCGACCTGGCGCTGGTACTGCTTGCTGCTGTTGGCATGGCTGCAATCGATCATCAGCTGGCAGGGCAGCTTGGCCGAGGCCAGCTCGGCGCAGGCCGCTGCGACGCCGGCGGCATCGAAGTTGGGCGTCTTGCCGCCGCGCAGGATCACGTGGCAGTCCTTGTTGCCCTTGGTCTGCACGATCGCCACCTGGCCGTTCTTGTGCACCGACAGGAAGTGGTGCGCGCGCGACGCGGCCTGGATCGCATCGGTGGCGATCTTCAGGTTGCCGTCGGTGCCGTTCTTGAAGCCTATCGGCGCACTCAGGCCCGAGGCCAGCTCGCGGTGCACCTGGGATTCGGTCGTGCGCGCGCCGATCGCGCCCCAGCTGATCAGGTCGCCGATGTACTGCGGGCTGATGACGTCGAGAAACTCGCTGCCCGCCGGCACGCCCAGGCGGTTGATGTCGACCAGCAGTTGGCGCGCGATGCGCAGGCCCTCGTGGATGCGGTAGCTCTCGTCGAGGTAGGGGTCGTTGATCAATCCCTTCCAGCCCACGGTGGTGCGCGGCTTCTCGAAGTACACCCGCATCACGATCTCCAGCGTGCCGGCGAACCGGTCGCGCAGTGGCTTGAGCTGGCGCGCGTAGTCGAGTGCGGCGGCCGGGTCGTGGATCGAGCAGGGGCCGATCACCACCAGCAGCCGGTCGTCCTGGGCGTCGAGGATGCGGCGCACCTTGCGCCTGGTGTCGCCGACCAGGGTTTCCACCGGCGTGCCGGCGATCGGGAAGAAGCGGATCAGGTGCTCGGGCGGCGGCAAGGGTGTCACCTCCTCGATGCGTTGGTCGTCGGTTTCACCGGTCTTCTCGCTCAGGGCATAGCCGAAGCCCGGCTCGGTGCCGAGTTGCGGGGCGGGGTGGCTGGGGGACTTCGGGGCCATGCTGTTCTCCTGCTGAGGTCATCGAAAATTGGGGGGAGGAGGCACAACCGCCGTCAGGCGGTTGCGGCGAAGGCCCGTATCGCTCGGCGATATGAGCCGGAGTCAAAAAAAAACCGCCGGGGTGCCGGCGGTTGGTTGTTCGGGTCGCTGTTTTCTTACGTGCGATTGCCTCTCAAGCCGCCGGTCAGGGGCGAGAACCCAAAATACACCAAGAAAAACTTCAGCGAACACATGGTTGCGAATGTAGCACGAGGTCGCCAGGCAGACGCCGCGCTGGGTCACCTCATGCGGTGCCGCCTACCGTCAGACCGTCTATGCGCAGCGTCGGCTGGCCCACGCCCACCGGCACGCTCTGGCCTTCCTTGCCGCAGACCCCGACGCCCGAATCCAGCGCCAGGTCGTTGCCAATCATCTTGATGCGGGTCAGCGCGTCAGGCCCGTTGCCGATGATGGTCGCGCCCTTGACCGGGTACTGGATCTTGCCGTTCTCGACCCAATAAGCCTCGCTGGCCGAGAACACGAACTTGCCGCTGGTGATGTCGACCTGGCCGCCGCCGAAGTTGGTGGCGTAGAGCCCGCGCTTCAGGCTGCCGATGATCTCTTCCTTGGTCTTTTCGCCGGCCAGCATGTAGGTGTTGGTCATGCGCGGCATCGGCACATGGGCATAGCTCTCGCGGCGGCCGTTGCCGGTGGGCTTGACGCCCATCAGCCTGGCGTTCATCGAATCCTGGATGTAACCCTTCAGGATGCCGTCCTCGATCAGCACGTTGCGCTGCGACGCGCAGCCCTCGTCGTCGACGTTGAGCGAGCCGCGCCGGTCCGGCAGCGTGCCGTCGTCGAGCACCGTCACGCCCTTGGCCGCCACGCGCTGGCCTATGCGTCCGGCAAATGCCGACGAGCCCTTGCGGTTGAAGTCGCCTTCCAGGCCATGGCCTATGGCCTCGTGCAGCAGCACGCCGGGCCAGCCCGGGCCGAGCACCACGCTCATCAGGCCGGCCGGCGCCGGGCGCGATTCGAGATTCGTCAGCGCGGCGTTGACGGCCTGGTCGACATAGAGCGTGAGCTGCTCGTCCTGGAAGTAACCCAGACCGAAGCGCCCGCCGCCGCCGCCCGAGCCGACCTCGCGCCGGCCGTTGGATTCGGCGATCACGGTGATCGACAGCCGCACCAGCGGCCGCACATCGGCGGCACGGGTGCCGTCGGCGCGCGCCACCAGCACCACGTCGTATTCGGCGGCCACGCCGGCCATCACCTGCACCACCCGCGGGTCGCGGGCGCGGGCCATCTTCTCGATCTTCTCGAGCAGCGCCACTTTCTGCACGCTGTCCAGCGTGGCGATCGGGTCGGTGGGCGAGTAGAGCGCCCGGCTGGCGGCGATCCTGGGCTTGCGCGCCAGCTTGACGCGCTTGCTCTGGCCGGCGGCGGCGATGCTGCGCACGGTGCGCGCGGCGTCCAGCAGGCTGGCCTCGGAGATGTCGTCGGAGTAGGCAAACGCCGTTTTCTCGCCCGCCACCGCGCGCACGCCCACGCCCTGGTCGATCGAGAAGCTGCCGCTCTTGACGATGCCTTCTTCCAGGCTCCAGCCTTCATGGCGGGTGATCTGGAAGTAGAGGTCGGCGTCGTCGATGCGGTGCTCGCCGATCAGGCCCAGAGCCGCGGCCAATTTGGCCTCGTCCAGACCGAAGGGATCGATCAGCAGTTGCTGGGCGATGGCGAGGCGTTCTAGGGTGGGTTCGCGCGAGATCATCGGCCAATTGTAGGCAGCCGGGTCTGGCCCTGCTGGCGTGATTCAGCCGGCGTCGTCGTCGCTGTCGGCGCCCGATTCGGCCCCGCCTTGCTTGAGTGCCAGGGCCCGCTCGTAGAGCGCATTGCGCGGCGCGCCGCTGAGCTCGGCCGCCAGCGCCACCGCCTGCTTGAGCGGCAGGTCGCGCAGCAGCGGACCCAGCAGACGTTCGGCTTCAGCCGACAGGCCGGCCGCGCCCGCCACCACCACCGCTGCCGGCAGGGCGTGCAGCACCAGCACGAACTCGCCCCGGCTGCGGTGGGCATCGCCCGCCAGCCAAGCCGGCAATTCGGCTGCCGGCAGCGTGACGATGGACTCGAACTGCTTGGTCAACTCGCGGCACAGCGTGACGCGGCGCGCCGGCGCGTTCTCGGCCAGGCCGGCGGCCAAGGCCTCGATACGGTGCGGCGCCTCGAACAGCACCTGGCAGGCCGTCGCGGCCGCGGCGGCGGCCAGCGCGCTGCGCCGGTCCTGGCCCTTGCCGGGCAGGAAGCCGACGAAGGCAAAGCCCTGGGCCAGTGTGTCGCCGGCGGCGCTGAGCGCGGCCACCGCGCTGCTGGCGCCCGGAATGGGCATCACCCGGAACCCGGCGCCGGCCACCGCGGCCACCAGCGCCGCGCCGGGATCCGAGATCGCCGGCGTGCCGGCGTCGCTGGCATAGGCCACCCGCTGGCCCGCAGCCAGGCGGTCGACCACGCCCTGAGCAGCGCTGTGCTCGTTGTGCTGGTGCAGCGGCAGCAGCGGCTTGTCCAGCCCGAGGTGGCGCAGCAGGCCGCCGGTGACGCGGGTGTCCTCGCAGGCCACCGCATCGACCAGTCCGAGCACGAAGATGGCGCGCAGCGTCAGGTCGGCCAGGTTGCCTATCGGCGTGGCCACCACGTACAGTGCCCCGGCCGGGTGGTGCTGGCCGCTGGCCGCGCTGGCGGCGGCCTCGATCAACAGGGAGGGGGCGATGGTCAAGGGCTGGGGCCGGTTGGTGGCTGGGTTGAAGGGTGGGCTGCAGCGCGCCAAGCCGCCAGGCCAGGGCAGCAAGGCGGTCGGCGACAGCGCCGAAGACCGCGCGCTGTCGCATCTGCAGCAGCAGGGCCTGCAACTGGTCTGCCGCAATTATCGGCTGGCCGGCGGGCCGCGCCAACGTGGCGCCGAGATCGACCTGATCCTGCGATCGCACGACGGCACGCTGGTCTTTGTCGAGGTGAAGGTGCGGCGCGATGCCGCGCATGGCGGCGCGGCGGCCAGCGTGTCGGCGGCCCAGCAGCAGCGCATCGCCCACGCCGCCCGCCATTACCTGATGGGCCTGTCCGAGTTGCCGCCCTGCCGCTTCGACGTGGTGGCGATAGACGGCGCCGACCTGCAGTGGCTGCAGGCCGCGTTCCAGGCTTGAGCGCCCGATCTTGCTGGCGCGCCTGACTACGACCTCAGGGGCTTGGCGATGTCCGTGCGGCGCCTCCGTCCAGTACAGGCGCCGCGCCCCTTCGGCGCAGCGTGATGGCGTGGAACGGGCAGCTCACGGCGCAGTCGCTGCAGCCCGTGCAGCGGTCGGGGTCGTGCAGCAGCGCGAACTTCTGCCAGCGCACCGGCTCCAGACTCAACAAGTGCAGGTCGCAGGCCGCAACACAGCGGCCGCAACCGGTGCAGCGCTGGGGGTCGATCTCGGGCCGCCGCTCCGACCCGCGGGGCTCAGCCATGAACCTGCTTGCCGTGCATCGGCCGCAGCGTAGCGCAAATGGGGGAGGAGTGGCTGCGGTCAAGCCGGCCTCGCCGCCGCTGCAGCGGCCGGTCGGTATAGTCCCGCACTGGTTTGCACTCCACGGTTTCCCGGTCCGCCATGCCTCTGCCCTTGCCCGACTGCGCCCGCGTCGCCTCGCACCAGCGTTCGATCACGGTCCGCGCCTATGCCCGCACCGACGGGCTGTGGGACATCGAAGGCCAGCTCACCGACGCCTGGCCCGAGCCCGTGCCCAGAGCCGGCGGCATGCTGCCGGCCGGCGAGCCCATGCACTCGATGTGGCTGCGCCTGACGGTGGACCGCGGCGCGACCATCGTCGCCGTCCAGGCCGTCACCGATGCCGGACCCTATGGCAGCGCCTGCGGGGCGATTGCGCCGGACTACGGCCAGCTCGTCGGCGTTCGGGTGGCGCGCGGCTACCGCGATGCGATACGCCGGCTGTTCGGCCGCACCGCCGGCTGCACCCACATGAACGAGCTGGCCGGCGTGATGGGCAGCGCCGCGCTGCAGGCGATGTGGAACGAGCTGACCCAGGATGCCGAAGAGAAGCCGTTCAGCATCGACGGCTGCCACGCGCTGAAATCGTCGGGCCCGCAGGTCGCTGAGTTCTTCCCGCGCTGGTACCGGCCCGCATCCGACGGCGGCTGAGGGCCGCGAACGCCACGCCGGTCTACCGCGCGGCGGCGGCCTGTCCTCGCGTCGCCGCGGCGCCAGGAGGCTGTCTTATGATGCGGCCCCATGCTTGAGCAACGCATCCAGCAGCAATTCTTCGAAAGCGCCGACCTCAGTTACCAGTCGGCCGAGGTGTTAGGCCGTCCGATCGAAGACGCTGTCATGGCCCTGGTGGGTGGGCTGACGTCCGGCGGCCGGGTATTGGCCGCGGGCCTGGGCGCTTCGGCCAGCCTGGCGCAACTGGTGGTGACCGAACTGATCGGTTGCTTCGAGCGCGAGCGGCCTGGCCTGGCCGCGCTGGCGCTGGGCACTGACGGCGCGGCGCTGTCGGCGCTGGCTGCCTTGCCGGCCGCCGGCGGCTTCGACAAGGTGCTGGCGCGTCAGGTCGAGACCCTGGGCCAGCCCGGTGACCTGCTGCTGCTGATCGACTGCGTGGGCGACCATCCGGCGCTGCTGGCTGCGGCCGCTGCGGCGCAGGGCAAGGACATGACCGTGATCGCGCTGACTGGTCGCACCGGCGGCGCCCTGCGTGCCCAGCTGGGTGAAACCGACGTGCTGGTGGCCGTGCCCTACGACCGCCGGGTGCGGGTGCTGGAAGTCCACCTGCTGGTGCTGCACTGTCTGTGTGACGCGATCGATCTGCAACTGCTGGGCGAACAGGATCCTGTATGACCAAAGTGCTGAATTTCTCCCGCCTGCCCCAAGCCGCGCTGCTGGCCGCGGCCCTGGCCGCGACCACCTTGCTGGGGGCTTGCGCGCCGCTGGTGGTGGGCGGTGCGATGGTGGGCGGCGCGATGTCCTACACCGACCGCCGCACCTCGGGCGCCCAGGTCGAGGATGAGGCCATCGAGCTGAAGGCCATCAACCGGATCGGCGCGGTGACAGCCGGCCATGTCAACGTCACCAGCTACAACCGCAGCGCGCTGCTGACCGGCGAGGTGCCGACCGATGCCGAGCGCCTGGCGGTGGACAAGACGGTGGGCCAGATCGAGAACGTGCGCTCGACCGCCAACGAGCTGGTGGTCGGGTTCAACAGCTCGATTGCCTCACGCGGCAGCGACGTCATCCTGACGAGCAAGGTCAAGGCCCGCTACATCGACGCCCAGGACCTGCAGTCCAACGCCATCAAGGTGGTGGCCGAGCGCGGCACGGTCTACCTGATGGGCCGCGTCACCGAGCGCGAAGCCGGCCGCGCCACCGACCTGGCGCGCGGTGTCGGCGGCGTGGTCAAGGTGGTCAGGCTGTTCGAATTGATCAGCGAGGCCGAGCTGTCGAAACTGCAGCCCAAGTAGCTGGGCCAAGGCTGCGCCATGCCGCAGCCGATCCGGCTTACTTCAGCCGGCGGATCAGGCTGGAGGTGTCCCAGCGCTGGCCGCCCAGGGCCTGGACGTCGGCGTAGAACTGGTCGACCAGCGCGGTGACCGGCACCCGGGCGCCGTTGCGGCGGGCTTCGTCGAGCACCAGGCCCAGGTCCTTGCGCATCCAGTCGACCGCGAAGCCGAACTCGAACTTGCCGTCGACCATCGTGCCGCCGCGGTTGTCCATCTGCCAGCTCTGCGCCGCGCCCTTGCCGATCACGTCCAGCACCTGCTTCATGTCCAGACCGGCCTTCTGTCCGAAGGCGATGCCCTCGGACAGCGCCTGCACCAGCCCGGCGATGCAGACCTGGTTGACCATCTTGGCCAACTGGCCGGCGCCGGAGTCGCCGACCAGCGTCACGGCCTTGGAGAACGCCATCGCCACCGGCTTCATCGCCTCGAAGGGCGCGGCGTCGCCGCCGCACATCACGGTCAGCGCGCCGTTGACCGCACCGGCCTGGCCGCCCGAGACCGGCGCATCGATGAAGCGCAGGCCCAGCGTGCGCGCCGCGCCGTAGAGCTCGCGCGCCACTTCGGCCGAGGCGGTGGTGTGGTCGACGAACACCGTGCCCTCGGCCATGCCGGCCAGCGCGCCGTCTGCGCCCAGCACCACCGAGCGCAGGTCGTCGTCGTTGCCGACGCAGGCGAAGACGAATTCGGCGCCGGCCGCGGCCTCACGCGGCGTGGCCGCGGCGCGGCCGCCGAACTCGGCCGCCCAGGTCTGGGACTTGGCGGCGGTGCGGTTGTAGACGGTGACCTGGTGGCCGGCGCGCGCCAGGTGGCCGGCCATCGGATGGCCCATCACGCCAAGGCCCAGGAAAGCGACGTGTCGCGCGGGGGTGGGGTCGTATTTTTTCATGCCGGCGAGTGTATCGGCGCCCTGGGCCTATGCCGCGCTGCTGGCTTAGCATCCGGCGAATGCGCAGGGAGCAAACATGCAGAACAAGACAGGCTGGCGCTGGTGGGGCGCCGCCGCGCTGATCGTCATGGGCGCGGCGGCCGCCTGGTGGTGGTCGGCCCATGACCGGCGCGACACCGGCCCGGCCGCGCTTCTGACGGGCACCGACCCGGCAGCGCCTTTCGTGGTGCAGGATTGCGCGCCGCGGCTGCTCGATGACCGGCCGGCGCTGGCGGTGGTGTTCAGCCAGCCGCTGGACCGCAGGCAGCGGCTCGACGAGGCGCTGCGCGTCACCGACCTCGGGCCGGCCGGCGCTGCGACCGGTGCGCCGGCGGCGTCGGCCGCCGACCCCGGCGGCAAGCGGGTAGACGGCGCCTGGGTGCTGGGCGAAAACCCGCGCATCGCCTACTTCCCGTTCGTCACGCCGCAGCGCAGGCTGCGCATCGACGTGCAGGCCAGTCTGCTGTCGGGCGATGGCCGCCCCATCGCCGCAGCCCGTCGCTGCGAGCTGGTGAGCGACGCGGTCTCGCCCAGCTTCTACTTCGCCAGCCGCGGCGTGGTGCTGCCGGCGCGGCAGAACGGCGGCCTGCCCATCGTCACGGTCAACGTGCCCGAGGTCGATGTGCAGTTCCTGCGCGTCAACCCGGCCGACCTGCCGCGCTTTCTGGAAAAAGTCGCCGGCAGCCGGCGCGCGCCCGGCCCTGGCGCGGCCGACAGCCCGGCCGACGGTGGCCAGGACCAGGGCGAGATCGACTTCGGCGGCAACCGCTCGCTGAAGGGCCGCGTCAATGGCTGGGAGCTCGATCAGCTCAAGAACAGTTCGACCAGCCTCTACCTCGGGCGCTACAAGACCGAGGCCGCACCCAACCAGCGCCGCGTCACCTTCCTGCCGGTCGAGGACATCCCGCAGTTGCAGACGCCGGGCGTCTATGTCGCGGTGATGGGTCAGCCGGGCCGCTTTGCGCAGGACTACCAGGTCAGCTACTTCTACGTCAGCGACATCGGACTGCAGGTGCAGCGCCATGCCCGCGCGCTCGACGCCTTTGCCACCTCGCTTGCCAGCGCCAAGCCGCTGCCGGGCGTGGAATTCGAGCTGCTCGATGCCGACGCCCGCTCGTTGGGCCGGGCCACCGGCAACGCCGAAGGCCATGCGCTGCTGGCCAGCGTGCCGGTCAGCGCCAGCCTGCTGGTGGCGCGCCGGGGCACCGAGATGTCGGTGATCGTGCTGCGCGAGCCGGGGCTGGACTTGTCGGAGTTCGACATCGCCGGTCACCCGTCGCGCAACAACAAGCTCTTCGTCTACGCCGGCCGCGACCTGTACCGGCCGGGCGAGACCTTCCAGGTTTCGGTGCTGGCGCGCGATGCCGACGGCCGGCCAATCGCGCCTCAGCCGCTCTCGGCCACGCTGAAGCGGCCCGACGGCCGCACCGTGATGACCCGGCCCTGGTTGCCCAGCGAACCGCATCCCGGCTACTTCCAGCAGCCGATCACCCTGCCTGCCGACGCGATGACCGGCACCTGGCTGCTGGAGTTGCGCGCCGACCCGGGTGCCAGACAAGCCGATGCGGGCTGGAAGTTCCGGGTCGAGGAGTTCCTGCCCGAGCGCATGAAACTCGATCTCGGCAGCGCCAAGCCGGTGCTGACGCCTGGCGAAGTCTTAGAGGTGCAGGTCCAGGGCAGCTACCTGTTCGGTGCGCCGGCTGCCGGCAACCGTCTGCTGGTCAGCGTCGCGGCCGAGCGCCAGCGCCTGGCCCAGCCGCTGAAGTGGCCGGGCTTCGTCTTCGGCGATTTTGCCGACGACGACAGCCCGCAGCGCCAGGAGCTGGCCGAAAGAAGCCTGGACGCCCGCGGCGGCGCGAAGGTCGTGTTGCCGCTGACGGCCACCGGCGCCGCTTCGCCGATGCGGGTGCGCGGTAGTTTCAGCCTGCTGGAGCCGGGCGGGCGGCCGGTGGTGCGGTCCATCGAGCGCGACCTGTGGCCGGCGCGCGAGCTGCTGGCGCTGCGGCCGCTGTTCGACCGCGATGTCACGGCCGAGGGCGGCGTGGCCGAATTCGAACTGACCCGGGTCGACGCCAACGGGGGATTCGCGCCGCTGCCCGCGCCCGGCCAGCTGGCGATGCGGCTGGTCCGCGAGGACCGGCAGTACTACTGGCGCTACGACGACCAGAAAGGCTGGCATTCGGGCTATACCGAGACCGACGAGCCGCAGGAGTCGGCCAAGGTGGCGCTGGCCGCGCGGGCCAAGCTGGCGCTGAAAGTGGGCTACGGCCGCTACCGGGTCGAGCTCGATGACCCGGTCACCGGGCTGAAGCTGCGCTACCGCTTCTACGCCGGCTGGGGCGCGCAGGATGCCGAGGCCATCGGTAACCGGCCCGACCGGGTGCTGGTCAAGCTGGCCAACGCGCCGCTCAAGGCCGGCGACCTGGCCAGGCTGACGATCACCCCGCCGCACGACGGCCAGGCGCTGGTGACAGTGCAGGGTGACCGGCTGCTTTGGAGCCAGCGCATCGCGGTGTCGACCACCGGCACCGCGCTGGCGATCCCTGTCGATCCGGCCTGGCAGCGCCACGACCTGTATGTCACCGTCACCGCCTTCCGGCCGGGCAGCGCCGGCGACCGGGTGACGCCGGCGCGCGCAGTCGGTTTGCTGCACTTGCCGCTGGCGCGTGACGAGCGCCGGCTCAAGCTCACGCTGAGCGCGCCGGCCAAGGTCTTGCCTGAAGCCCGCATGCTCGTCAAGGTGCGGGCCGAGGGCCTGGCCGGCCAGCCGGCGCTGGTCACCCTGTCGGCGGTGGATGCCGGCATCCTCAACATCACCCGCTACGCCTCGCCCGACCCGCTGGACTTCTTCTTCGGCAAGCACAGGCTGGCGGCCGAGTTGGCCGACCTCTACGGCAAGCTGATCGAGAAGATGGACGGCCAGCGCGGCAAGCTGGCCTTCGGCGGCGACGCGCGGCTGCGCGACAGCCAGAGCCTGCCCAAGAAGGTCAGGCTGGTCGACCTCTTCAGCGGGCCGGTGCAACTGGACGCCCAGGGTGAGGCCAGCATCGCGGTCGACGTGCCTGACTTCAACGGCACGCTGCGGCTGATGGCGGTGGCCGCCAGCGCCGACAAGTTCGGCCAGGCCGAAGCCCAGACCGTGGCCGCCGCGCCGCTGGTGGCCGAGCTGTCGACACCGCGCTTCGTATCGGCCGGCGACGCCGCGACGATCGCGCTGGACCTGAGCAACCTCAGCGCCGAGACCCAGGCCGTCACCGTCAAGCTCGACGGCGCCGACCCGCTGCGGGTGGCTGAAGGTGGGCGCTCGCTCACGCTCAAGCCCAACCAGCGCGAGACCTTGCGCTTCCCGGTCGAGGCCACCGCGGCCGAGGGCCTGGGCCGGCTGCGGCTGACGGTCCGCAGTGCCAGCGGCATCCGGATCGTGCGCGAGTCCTGGCTGCAGGTGCAGCCGCCGGTGGCGCTGGAGCACGACCTGCGCCGCGTCCGCATCGAGCCCGGCGCGGCGCTGACGCTCGACCCCGCGCCGCTGGCGCGCTATTACCCGGGCAGCAGCAGCCTCGCCCTGTCGGTGTCGCATCAGCCGCCGTTCAACGTCCAGGCGCTGATGCGCGGGCTGCTCGACTACCCCTACGGCTGCCTGGAGCAGACCGCCAGCGCGGCCTATCCGCAGCTGTTCATCGACGAGGCGGCGGCCCTGGCGATCGGCCTGCCGCCGCGCAGCCGGGCCGAGCGGGGGCGGGCGGTGGACGACGCGATCGCCCGGCTGGCCGGCCTGCAGAAAGCCAGCGGCGGCTACACGCTCTGGGGCGACGGGGCTTACGAGCTGTGGTTGTCGGCCTATGTCGCGGGCTTCCTGCAGGACGCGCGGCTGCAGGGCTTTGCGGTGCCCGATGCGATGGTCAAGAAGGGCCAGGACTGGCTGCGCCAGGAATTGCAGCAGGCGCCCAACCGTTTCCCGACGCTGCCCGGATCGGCCCAAGCCGACCCTGGCGGTGCGGTGGCGCCGCGCGAATTCGGCTTGCTGCGCGACAGCCACCAGCGCTTTGCCGAACTGGCGCATGCCGGCTACATCCTGGCGCGCGACCAGCAAGCCCCGTTGGCGCTGTTGCGCCTGCTGCACGACCGGCACCGCGGCCGGGCGCTGTCGCCGCTGCCGCTGGTGCATCTGGCGATCGCGCTCCAGCTGATGGGCGACGAGGCCCGGGCCCGGGTGGCGCTGGAGGACGCGATGGCCAGGCCTTACGGCATCCCCGCCCGCGAGCCCAGCGCCGGCCCCGAATGGCTGGGCGACTACGGCTCGCCGGTGCGCGATCTGGCCTTGAGCTATGCGCTGCTGCACCGCCACGCCCTGGTCCATGCGCGGCGGGAAAACCTGCTGGCCGACCTGGCCGGCCGGCTTGCCGTTCGGCCCTATCTCTCGACCCAGGAGCGGCTGGCGCTGTTCCTCGCGGCGCGGGCGGCTGCGGGCGCGGCGGGGCTGGCGCCGGGCCCGGCATGGACCGCGCAACTCAAGACCGGCGACCAGACGCTGACCCTGAGCTCGCGCACGACCGAGCTGCGCCATCTCGACGCCGCGGCGCTGGCCCGTGGCGTCACCCTGAGCAACCCATCGGCGCGGCCGCTGTTCGTCGAGATCGATGCGGCGGGTTACCCGCTCAAGGCGCCGGCGCCGAAATCCGACCTCATCGAGCTCAAGCGTGACTGGTTCGAGAGCGACGGCCGGCCGGTGACGGGGCGCAGCTTCGAGGTCGGCAAGCTGCTGATCGTGCGGCTTCAGGTGCGCGCCCGGCAGACGATTGCCGACGGCTTGATCGTCGACCGCATCCCGGCCGGTTTCGAGGTCGAGAACTTCAACCTGTCGCAGGGGCCGAAGGCCGAGGAGTTCAGCGTCGGCGGGGTCAAGGTCGGCGCCGCGATGGCGGACACCCGCATCAAGCACCGCGAATACCGCGACGACCGCTATGTGGCGGCGGCCCGGTTCGACACGCAGTGGCTCAGCGTCTTCTACCTGCTGCGGGCGGTCTCGCCCGGCCGCTTCACGGTGCCGGCCCCGTTTGCCGAGGATATGTACCGTCCCGAGCTGCGCGCCGTCGGTCCGGCCGAGTTGCCGGTCAGCGTCACCGACACCCGCTGATCCGATGCCGTTGCGCCGGTCCCCCGGGAGCGTCTGGCCGGCCTGGCCAAGGCCGGCGCGCTGGCGTGGGGCAAGCGCTGCGCTGCTGCTGGCCTTGCTGGCGCTGGACCAGGCGCTGCCGCCGCCCCTCCCGCCCACCGACCGCGGCATGCGGGTCACCGCCGCCGACGGCACGCCGCTGCGCACCTTTCCCGGTGCCGACGGTCGCTGGCGCCAGGCGGTCGCGCCCGAGCAGGTCTCGCCGCTCTACCTGCAGGCGGTGCTGGGCTACGAGGACCGCTGGTTCTACTGGCATCCCGGCATCAACCCGCTGGCCTTGCTGCGCGCCGGCTGGCAATGGGCGCGCGGCGGCCGGGTGGTGTCGGGCGGGTCCACGCTGACGATGCAGGTGGCGCGCATCCTGGAGCCGCCGCCCGCCGGGCCGCAGCCGCTGGCGGCCCGGCTGCGCGCCAAGGCGCGCCAGCTGGCGCGCGCGCTGCAGCTCGAACTGCGCTTGTCCAAGCGCGAGATCCTGACGCTCTACCTCGACCATGCGCCCATGGGAGGCATCGTCGAGGGTGTCGAGATGGCCAGCCGGGCCTACCTGGGACATGCCGCCGCCAGCCTGAGCCCGGCCGAGGCGGCGTTGCTGGCCGCGCTGCCGCAAGCCCCGTCGCGGCGGCGGCCCGACCGTGCACCGGCGGCGGCGCAGGCCGCGCGCGACAAGGTCTTGCAGCGCCTGGCCGACCAGGGCCTGTGGACCGACGCGCAGCTGCACGACGCCCGCACCGAGCGGGTGGCGGTGCAGGCCATCCGCGGCCAGTGGCTGGCGCCGCTGGCGGCCGAGCGGCTGCGCCAGCTGGCGCTGGCCCGCCGGCACCCGCCCGGCCAGCCGGTGAGGTCGACGCTGGACGCCGAGCTGCAATCGACGGTCGAGCGTCTGCTGCTCGACCGCGCCGACGCGCTGCCGCCCAAGGTGTCGATGGCGGTGCTGGTGATGGACAACGACACGCTGGCGCTGAGGGCCTACGCCGGTTCGGCCGATTTCAACGACAACACCCGCGCGGCGCATGTCGACATGGCCCGCGGCGTGCGCTCGCCCGGCTCGACGCTCAAGCCCTTCCTCTACGCGATGGCGCTGGACGACGGCTTGATCCACGCCCAGAGCCTGCTGATCGACGCGCCGCAGTCCTTCTCCGGCTACCAGCCTGGCAACTTCCAGGCCGCGTTCTCGGGCCCGGTCAGCGCCGCCGAAGCGCTGCAGAAATCGCTCAACGTGCCGGCGGTGGACTTGCTGGACCGGGTCGGTCCGGCGCGCTTTGCGGCGCAGCTGCGCGCAGCGGGCGTCCGGCTGCGCCTGGAACGTGGCGCCGAGCCCAACCTGAGCCTGATCCTGGGCGGCGCGGGCACCACGCTGGAAGAACTGGTCGGCGCCTACCGGGCGCTGGCGCGCGGTGGGCTGGCCGGGCGGCCGCGGCTGATGGCCGACGACCCGACCATCGAATCCCGCCTGATGAGCGAGGGCGCGGCCTTCATCGTGCGCGACATCCTCGAAGGAGGCGGACATCCCGAGCGGCCCTTCGGCGACCACCCCCGCGCGCTGGCCTGGAAGACCGGCACCAGCTTCGGTTTCCGCGACGCCTGGGCGCTGGGCGTGACCGACCGTTTCACGCTCGGCGTCTGGGTCGGCCGGCCCGACGGCACGCCGAATCCGGGTTACTTCGGCGCCAACATCGCCGCGCCGCTGCTGCACGACATCGCCGCGGTGCTGCCGGTCGCCCCGGCCCGGCCGCCGCGTCCGGCCAGCGTCCAGGCGGTGTTGAGCTGCTGGCCGCTGGGGCTGCGGCTGTCGGCCACCGAGGCCGCGCATTGCGAGCAGCGCCACAGTGGCTGGGCGCTCGACGGCGCGGTCCCGCCCACCTTGCCGGACCGCGACGGCGGCGCCGGCCTGCTGCTGGCTGGCGGCGCTTGCGCGGGCGGCAACCTGCGTCCGGCGCAGGTGCGGTGGCCCTCGGCGCTGGCGCCTTGGCGGGCCGCGCTGGCGCCTTGGCGGGCCTCGCCGGCCCCCCGGCGAGCCATGTTCCGGCCTTCGCGCGACGGGCCGCCGCCGGCCGGCTGCGCCGGCGAAGCGGGCGCCGCGGCCTTGCGCATCGTGGGCCTGGACGATGGCAGCGTGCTGCGCGCCGCGCCGGGCCAGCGCCAGGTCGATGTCGGGCTGTCGGCCCAGGGCGGGCAGGCGCCCGGCGCTGGCGGACCGGGCGCGCTGCCCGCGGTCTACTGGCTGGTCGACGGCGAGCAGCAGAGCCGCACCCGCGCCGGCGAGTCGTGGACGCTGCGGCTGCGGCAGCCCGGCCGCCACACGATCACCGCGCTGGATGGCCAGGGCCGCTACCAGCGCATCGACGTCACGGTGACCGGGCTGTAGCGGGCAGCCCCGGGCCGCGCCTCACAGGATTGCCAAGTTCTCGGTGCCGGCCGACAGGTCGCGGTTGCGCGCGCGCTGGCTGTGCAGCTTGATCTGCAGCCGCAGGTCGTTGACCGAATCGGCGTTGCGCAGCGCGTCCTCGTAGCTGACGGCATGGGCTTCGTAGAGGTCGAACAGCGCCTGGTCGAAGGTCTGCATCCCCAGCTCGCGCGAGCGTTTCATCAAGTCCTTCATCTCGGCCACCTCGCCCTTGAAGATCAGGTCCGAGATCAGCGGGCTGTTGAGCATCACCTCCACCGCGGCGACCCGGCCCTTGCCCTCCTCGCGCGGCAACAGGCGCTGCGAGACGATGGCGCGCAGGTTGAGCGACAAGTCCATCAGCACCTGCTGGCGCCGCTCCTCGGGGAACAGGTTGATGATGCGGTCGAGCGCCTGGTTGGCGCTGTTGGCATGCAGGGTGGTGATGCACAGGTGGCCGGTCTCGGCAAAGGCCACCGCGTGGTCCATGGTTTCGCGGTCGCGGATCTCGCCCATCAGGATTACGTCGGGGGCCTGGCGCAGCGTGTTCTTCAACGCCGGCTCCCAGCCGTCGGTGTCTATGCCCACCTCGCGCTGGCTGACGATGCAGTTCTTGTGCGCGTGCACGAACTCGACCGGGTCCTCGATCGTGATGATGTGGCCGTAGCTGTTGGCGTTGCGGTGGTCGACCATCGCCGCCAGCGAGGTGCTCTTGCCCGATCCTGTGGCCCCGACCATGATCACCAGGCCGCGCTTTTCCAGGCATATCTGCTTGATCACCGGCGGCAAGCCCAGGCCGTCGATGGTGGGCAGGGTGCGCGGTATCGTGCGCATCACCAGGCCGACGAAACCCTGTTGCATGTAGGCGTTGACGCGGAATCGTCCCAGGCCTTGCGGCGAGATCGCGAAGTTGCACTCCTTGGTGCGCTCGAACTCGGAGGCCTGGCGCTCGTTCATGATCGAGCGCGCCAGCGCCAGCGTGTGCTGGCCGGTCAGCGGCTGCGGCGACACCCGGGTCACCTTGCCGTCGACCTTGATCGCCGGCGGGAAATCGGCGGTCAGGAACAGGTCCGAGCCGCCGCGCGCCTCCATCAAGCGCAGCAGATCGTTGATGAACTTGGAAGCCTGTTCGCGTTCCATGGTGTTCGTCTCCGGAGTCCGGCCGATGCTGACGCAGGTGGCCGGGCGGCCTCAGCCGGGAAAGTTCTCGGGGATCTTGGCCTTCGATCGCGCCTCGGCAGCCGAGACCAGGTTGCGCCGCACCAGGTCGGTCAGGTTCTGGTCCAGCGTCTGCATGCCCACGTTCTGGCCGGTCTGTATCGATGAATACATCTGCGCCACCTTGTTCTCGCGGATCAGGTTGCGTATCGCTGCGTTGCCTACCATGATCTCGTGCGCAGCCACCCGGCCGCTGCCGTCCTTGAGCTTGCACAGCGTCTGCGAGACCACCGCCACCAGCGATTCGCTCAGCATCGCGCGCACCATCTCTTTTTCGGCCGCCGGGAAGACGTCGACGATGCGGTCCACCGTCTTGGCCGCGCTGCTGGTGTGCAAGGTGCCGAACACCAAATGGCCAGTCTCGGCGGCGGTCAGCGCCAGCCGGATGGTCTCGAGGTCGCGCATCTCGCCCACCAGCACCGCGTCGGGGTCTTCACGCAGCGCCGAGCGCAGCGCGTTGGCGAAGCTCATCGTGTGCGGCCCCACTTCGCGCTGGTTGATCAGGCATTTCTTGCTCTCGTGCACGAACTCGATCGGGTCTTCCACTGTCAGCACATGGCCGTACTCGTTTTCGTTCAGGTGGTTGACCATTGCGGCCAGCGTCGTGCTCTTGCCCGACCCGGTCGGGCCGGTGACCAGCACCATGCCGCGAGGGCGCAGCGCCAGGTCGCCGAAGATCTTGGGCGCATTGAGTTGCTCCAGCGACAGGATCTTGCTCGGGATGGTGCGGAACACCGCGCCGGCGCCGCGGTTCTGGTTGAATGCGTTGACGCGGAAGCGCGCCAGGCCCTGGATCTCGAACGAGAAGTCGCATTCCAGCGTGTCCTCGTAGGCCTTGCGCTGGGCGTCGTTCATGATGTCGTAGACCATGGCGTGCACTGCCTTGTGGTCCAGCGCCTCGACATTGATGCGGCGCACATCGCCGTTGACGCGGATCATCGGCGGCAGGCCGGCGGACAAGTGCAGGTCAGAGGCCTTGTTCTTGACCGAAAACGCCAGCAGTTGGGTGATGTCCATGGGGCTTGGGTTAGGCTCGGTGAATTATGACCAGCCTGATAGCCAAGCTGCGCCCCGTGCGCGACCGTATTGAAACCGCATGCGTCACTGCCGGCCGCGACGTGGACAGCGTCACGCTGCTGGCGGTGAGCAAGACCCAGCCTGCGGCCGCGGTCCGCGAGGCCTTTGCCGCCGGCCAGCGCGCCTTCGGCGAGAACTATGTGCAGGAGGCGCTGGACAAGATCGCTGCGCTGGCCGACTTGCGGGCGCAGATCGAATGGCACCTGATCGGCCCGCTGCAGAGCAACAAGACCCGGCCCGTGGCGGCGGCCTTCGACTGGGTGCACTCGGTCGACCGGCTCAAGATCGCGCAGCGCCTGAGCGAGCAGCGGCCGCCCGACCTGCCGCCGCTGCAGGTCTGCCTGCAGGTCAACATCAGCGGCGAGGCCAGCAAGAGCGGGCTGTTGCCGGCCGATGTGCCTGCCGTGGCGCAGGCGGTGGCGCAACTGCCAAGGCTGACGCTGCGTGGCTTGATGGCCATCCCCGAGCCCGAAGGTGATTTGGCCGCGCAGCGCCTGCCGCACCGCGCCTTGTGCGAACTGCTGGACCAGCTCAACGCCGCCGGCCTGGCGCTGGACACCTTGTCCATGGGCATGAGCGCCGATCTGGAGGCGGCCGTGGCCGAGGGCGCTACCCTTGTGCGGGTGGGCACGGCGATCTTCGGCCAGCGGCGCCCGCCGCCTGCGGAGTGATGGGCCCTTGGGTTGCCGCGGATGGTGTCGGCGGTCTGCTCGCGGCGCATTGCTGCCGATCGACCTGCTGCTTGCCAGGTCTCGCTGAGTGCCTGCTGACCCGAAGCGGTACTGCGCGGTGACGATTTGGACGCCCGAAAGCTGTCCTGCGGCCAGCCCTGCCCTTTACCCATAAGTTGCGACATCATCCGAAGTTCAATCTCGAAGCGAGAGCCCTTCACAGAGCGATTGCAACTCTACGTTGGTGGTCACCGTGCGCATCAGCGCCGAGCAGGCGCAGCGCCACCCCCGCGGCACGCCGGTGCCCATCCGCCTGGCGGTGGACCACCGCAGCGCCGGCGTGCAGGCGCAGACGACCACCACCTTCCTGCCGGGCTGAAGCTGCGACCGAGCAAGCCGCGCAAGGGTCAGCCGCTCGCGCTCGCCGCCAGGCTGGCCAGTTCCCCCACGCGGCGCAGCGCATCGTCTACCCGCGCATCTCCGGGATGGCCCACGTTCAGCCGCAGGTGGTGCACGAAGCGTCGGTCGGCCGAGAACAGCACACCTGGCGCTGTGCTGATGCCCTGGGCCATCGCCTGGTGGTGCAGGGCCAGCGCGTCGACAGCGGCCGGCAGCTCCAGCCACAGAAAGTAGCCGCCCGCCGGTCGCGTGACACGGGTGCCGGCCGGGAAGTGCCGCTCGATCAATCGGCGGGCGCGCTGCTGCTCGGCGGCCAGCGCGGCGCGCAGCCGGCGCAGGTGGCGGTCGTAGCCGCCCTGGGCCAGGTAGTCGGCAATGGCCAGCTGCGGCGGCAGCGCGGTGGCCAGCGAGCTCATCATCTTGAGCCGCTGCACCGTCGCCGCAAACCGGCCAGCCGCCGCCCAGCCCACGCGATAGCCGGGCGCCAGGCATTTGCTGAACGATGCGCAATGCAGCACGCCGGCCGTCTGGTCGAAGGCCTTGGCCGGCGGTGGGCGGCGCATGTCGGCGTACAGCTCGCCGTACACATCGTCCTCGATCAGCGGCACGCCGTGCTGCGCCAGCAGCGCCACCAGCGCCTGCTTGCGCGCCGGCGGCATCAGCGCACCCAAGGGGTTCTGCAGGCTGGGCATGAACCAGCAGGCCGCCACCTTCTGGCCCGCCAGCAATTGGGCCAGTGCGTCGAGGTTCACCCCCGTCTGCGGGTCGGTGGCCACCTCCACGGCCTTCAGGTTCAGCCGCTCCAGGGCCTGCAAGGCAGCGTAGAAGGTGGGGCTTTCCACCACCACCACATCACCCGGCTGGGTGACGGCCTGCAGGCACAGGTTGAGCGCCTCCATCGCGCCATTGGTGATCACCAGTTCGTCCTCGGCCAGGGGAACGCCCTGCAGCGCGTAGCGGCGCCTCAGGGCCTGGCGCAGTTCCGGGTCACCTGCCGTCAGCGCACTGGTGATCTGTGCGGGCTTGAGCCGCCGCATGGCCCGCGCACCGCTGCGCGCCAGCGCATCGAATGGGAACAAATGCGCCGCCGGAAAGGCCGAGCCCAGCGGCACCACGGCCGCATCGCGGGTCGACTCCAGCAGCCCAAAGGCCAGCGCACTGACGCTCACTGCCGTGACCCCGGCCTGTGGCACGGCCGCCTTCGGCAGGGCGCGCGCCGGCCGCTTCTGCGTCCGCACGTAGAAGCCCGAGCGCGGCCGCGTCTCGATCAGGCCCCGCGTCTCCAGCAGGCCGTAGGCCTGGAACACGGTGGACGGACTGATGCCTCGCCGCTGGCAGGTCTGGCGCACCGACGGCAGGCGCTCACCCGGCTGCAACAAGCCATTGCGCATGGCTTGCGCCATCTCGTCGGCCAGTTGCTCGTAACGGGTGGCGCCGCGGTCGGGCATCTGATCTGGTTGAAGTAGGCAGAAACTGGATCTTACAGATCAGACCAGGACTGGCGAACATCCAGCCATGTGTACTGCACCTGTCCTCTCTCCCTGCCTGGCTGCCGCCGGATATCCCGGCTGGCCCGGCACCTGACCGGATGAACACCCTGCGGATGAACACCATGCCCTCGACCAGCTTCTCCTCTCGGCAAATCAACAGCTCACCACGGCAAACGGCCGAGACCTTGGCCGACGTGCAAGGCTGGGAGGCCGAGATCCGCGGCCAGGTGGCCCGCCTGGTGGTGACGGGCGAGACAGGCATCACCGTGCCCGTCCTGGCCAATGCGCGGCCGCTGATCCCCAGCCGCAGCCTGATCGTCGACGCCAGCGACTACTGCGATGTGGCGGGCCACTGCGCCGCGCCCGACACCCTCCGACTGCAGGTGGACCGGCGGTCCCACGCCTCGGTGCACTGCACGGATTGAGCGCCATGTTCAGACCCCTGTCTGTCGTTCCCTACCTGCGCGCCGTGCTGTGGAGCTTCCTCGGCATCCGCCAGCGTGAGCGCGCCACCGCCGAGCAGCAGCGTCTGCAGCCGCTGCCGCTGATCGCCACGGCTTTGGCGCTGGTGGTCGTTTTCGTGCTGCTGCTGGTCGCGTTGGCCTCCAGCGCCACGGCGGCCCAGGCCGTGCCAGACACCTTGGGCCAGCGTGCGCTGGCCTGCACCGGCTGTCACGGGCCACAAGGCCGGGCCACGCCGCTGGGCTACGTGCCGCGCATTGCGGGCAAGCCTGCCGGTTACCTGGCAGCGCAGCTGCGGGCCTTCCGCGACGGCCAGCGTCAACAAGATGCCATGTCCCGGCTGCTGGTCCATCTGGGCGACGACTATCTGGCCGAACTGGCCGGCCACTTCGCCGCCTTGCAAGTGCCCTACCCAGCACCCGCGCCCAACCGGGGCACGGAGGCCTCACGCGCGCTGGGCCAGCGGCTGGTTCAGCAAGGCGATGCTGCCCGGAATATTCCCGCCTGCGTTGCCTGCCATGGCACCGCCATGACCGGAGTCGAGCCAGCTATTCCGGGGCTGCTGGGCTTGCCGCGTGACTATCTGGTGGCACAGTTCGGCGCGTGGCGCACCGGGATGCGGGCCGCCCAAAAGCCGGATTGCATGGCCATGCTGGCGCAGCGCCTGCAGCCGCAGGACATCACGGCCGTGGCGGACTGGCTGGCGGCGCAGCCGCTGCCTGCAAGCACCCGTGCCGCGCCAAGACCTCCTTCCACCTGGCCCATGCCCTGCGGCAGCACCGCACCATGAACACCTCTGACGATCTGCTGCCTCTGCGCCTGTCCACCGTGGCCCGGAGCCCTGTCGCATGAGCACCGCTGACGCACCCGCGACCCCGCGGCGCTGGTCGATCGCAGGCCTGCTGGGTCTGGCGCTGCTGGGCATGCTGACAGCGGCCGCGGCGGCGGTGGTCTGGCTCAACCGCACACCGGACGACCCGCCGTCGCCGGTACGGCGGGCCGATGCCGCCACGGTGGCACGTGGCGCCTACCTGGCCCGCGTGGGCAACTGCGCGGCCTGCCACACCGCGCGTGGCGGTCAGGCCTATGCCGGTGGTCGCGGGCTGCCCACGCCCTTCGGCACGGTCTACGCGGGCAACCTGACGCCGGACGAGGCCACAGGCCTGGGCCGCTGGAGCGCGGACGACTTCTGGCGCGCGTTGCACCATGGCCGTTCACGCGACGGCCGCCTGCTGACACCCGCCTTCCCGTACACCGCGTTCACGCAGGTCAGCCGCGACGACAGCGACGCGCTGTACGCCTACCTGCGCAGCCTGGCACCCGTGGCGCAGCAGGCCAACGCCAGCGGCTTGCGCTTTCCGTTCAACACCCAGGCCGCGTTGGCCGTGTGGCGGGCGCTGTACTTCAGACCGCAAGAGCCCGAGACACCGAGCTTGCCGGGCCAATCCGCCGAGTGGCAGCGCGGCGCCTACCTGGTGCGTGGGCTGGGCCACTGCGCCGGCTGCCATGCACAGCGCAACGGGCTGGGCGCCACGCAAGAAGCCGACCGACTGGCGGGTGGCGCGCTGCCGCTGCAGCCCTGGGTCGCGCCCGACCTGGCACCGCTGCCCGACGTGCCTCTGGCTCGGCAACAGCAAGACCTGGTGGACCTGCTGCGCACCGGCATGTCCTCCCATGCCACGGCCAGCGGACCCATGGCCGAGGTGGTGGTCAGCAGCACCCAGCACTGGACCGATCAGGACTTGCGCGCAGCGGCGGTCTACTTGACCAGTCTGCCAGCCCGGCGGCCAACGGCCCCTCAGCCCAGGCTGGTCGATGCGGTCAACGCTGCACAGCATCAGCGGGGCCTGGCCCTGTACACCCACCAATGTGCGCAGTGCCATGGCGCGCAGGGCGAAGGGGCCCCGCGCACCTACCCGCCCTTGGCGGGCAACCCCAGTGTCACGTTGGCGGACGCGGGCAATGCGATGCAGGTCATTCGCCATGGTGGTTTCGCACCGGCCACGCGGGCCCATCCCAGGCCCTTCGGCATGCCACCGGCCGGGCTGGACCACCAGGAACTGGCCGATGTGACGACCTACATCCGCCAATCCTGGGGCAACCAGGCGGATGCCGTCACCCTGCTGGAGGCCATGCGCGCGCCGTGATGCGGGCTGCACCCATGCTGTTCCGACCTTCATCCGCTTTCATGACACTCGGCACTGAGAAGTATGGGCGCGGCCGATGTGCAGGTCTTTCTGGGCTGGCGGTCCAACGCACGCGGGGTGTCGATGTCCACCCACCGTCACGACGCCATCGCGCGAAGATTGGACCAAGGGCAGGCGCCAGAAAGCGGCAGCCGGTGGCCGGCTGTGGACCAAGCGATACCGGGGTCTCGGATTTGATCGACCCCACCGCGTGCTGCGCATGCTGAGGTCATCCGCTCAAGGTTGAGCAGCAGGACAGTTGCCCCTCGCGAACGACGCTTGCTGGCCGTCAAGCGCCATCGAATTGCATCTGCGGCGGCACAATCCCGACGACTGCTTTGTGCCGCCAGCCGGCGATCAACTCCACAGCACCCCGGACCGTCGCCCCTACACCGCGATCCGCATGCTGCTCTTGACCTCCTCCATCACCACATAGGTGCGGGTCTCGCGCACCCCGGGCAGGGCCCAGAGCAGGTTGCCGATGAACTCGCGGTAGGCCGCCAGGTCGGCCACGCGGGTCTTGAGCAGGTAGTCGAAGCTGCCGGCCACCCGGTGGCATTCCAGGATCTCGGGCCGCACCTGCACTGCGGCGCGGAAGTTGTCCATCACGTCGTGCACCGCGCGGTCGAGCAAGATCTCGGCGAACACCGGCAGCCCGGCGCCCAGCAGCACCGGGTTCAGCCGCGCCTCGTAGCCCAGGATGTAGCCGTCGCGCGTCAGGCGCTTGCCCCGCTCGAGCGCGGCAGTGGCCGACAGGTGCACCCCCTCGGCCAGCTTCAGGTTGCCGATGCGGCCGTCGGCCTGCAGCACGCGCAGGATGCGCAGGTCGATCTTGTCGATCTCGCGTGGCTGGGCTTCGCCACTGAGACCGCCGCCGCGCCGCCGGCGCTCACTGATCGAGCTTGATGCCGGCCTTCTGGATGATCGCGCCCCAGCGCTTGGCGTCGGCGTCGATCAGGCGCTTGAACTCCTCGGCGCTGCCGCCCACCGCGGTCAGGCCCTGGGCATCCAGCGCGGCCTTGATCGCCGGGTCGCGCAGCGCCAGGTTGACGTCGGCATTGATCTTGGCCACCACCGCGGCGGGCGTGCCGGCGGCGGTGAACAAGCCGTTCCAGGCCACCGAGTCGATCTGCGGGTAGCCCGATTCGGCCAGCGTGGGCAGGTCTTTCAGGCTGTCGGGGCGCTGCGTCGCGCTGGTGGCCAGCATCCGAACCCGGCCCGACTTGACATGCGGCAGCAGCGCCGGCGCGGTCATGAAGCTGGCGTCGGCCTCGCCCTGGGCCACCGCGAAGGCTGCCGGCGGCGAGCCGTTGAAGGGCACATGGGTGCCGGCGAACCCGGCTTCGCCCATCATCAGCGCCATCGTCAGGTGGGCCGAGCTGCCCTGACCCAGCGACGAATAGTTGAGCTTGCCGTCGCGCGCCTTGGCCCAGGCCACGAACTCGGCCACGGTCTTGACCGGCAGGTTGGCGTTGACCGCCAGCACATTGGGTTGAGAGGTGGTCATCACCACCGGCATCAGGTCGCGCGCCGGGTCGTAAGGCATCTTCTTGTACAGGAAGGGCGCGAAGGCGATGGGCCCGTTGAAGCCCAGTGCCAGCGTGTGGCCGTCGGGCGGCGCCTTGGCCGCCATGTCCACGCCCAGCATGCCGCCGGCGCCGGGCTTGTTGTCGACCAGCACCGGCTGGCCCCAGCGGTCTTTCAGCTTGTCCGCCACCAGGCGCGTGACCACGTCGAGCGAACTGCCGGCCGGCGCCGGCACGACGATGCGCACCGGGTGGCCGGGCCAGGCCTGTGCCAGCGCGAGGGGCGACAGGCTGGAGGCCAGACAGGCCAGCAGGTTGGCGGCGGCAAGGGCGTAACGGCGGCGCATGGGGGGTCCGGGCGGTGGAGGCGAAGGCCGTGATGCTAGCCGCTCGCCCCAGTTCGCCGCTGGCGCCGGCCGGCCGATACACTGATCGGATGAGATCAAACACCCCCGCCACCATCGCCTTCATCGGCGGCGGCAACATGGCCAGCGCCTTGATCGGCGGACTGATCCGCGCCGGACGTGCGCCCGGCGAGATCCTGGTGATCGAACCGGTCGATGCGCAGCGCGCGCGGCTGAAAGCCGATTTCAAGGTGCAGACGCGGGCCGCGGCCGATGCCGCGCTGGGCGACGCGGCGCTGGTGGTCTGGGCCGTCAAGCCGCAGGTCTTCGGCGCCGCGGCAGCGCCTTGCGCCGCCCATGTGCACGGCGCGCTACACCTCAGCGTGATGGCCGGCATCCGCAGCCAGACCATCGCCCGGGCCATAGGCGTGGCCTGGCCCCGGGCGCATGTCGTGCGCAGCATGCCCAACACCCCGGCGCTGATCGGCCGCGGCATCGCCGGCCTGTTCGCCACGCCGGCGGTCAGCGCGGGCGAGCGCTTGGTGGTCGAGCAGGTGCTGGCGCCCACCGGCCAGAGCCTGTGGGTGGCGCAAGAGGCCGATCTGGACGCGGTGACTGCGTTGTCGGGGTCGGGTCCGGCCTATGTGTTCTATTTTGTCGAGGCGATGATGGCTGCTGCCGCCGGCATGGGCTTGTCGGCCGAGCAGGGCCGGCAGCTGGCGCTGGCCACTTTCGACGGCGCCACCGCGCTGGCCGCGCAGTCCGACGAGAGCCCGGCCGTGCTGCGCGAGCGCGTCACCAGCAAGGGCGGCACCACCTACGCCGCGCTGCAGTCGCTGCAGGCCGATGGCGTGCAGGCCGCCTTCATCAAGGCGATGGCTGCGGCGCAACAGCGGGCGCGCGAACTGGGCGACGAGTTCGGCGGCTGACTGGGAGGCTGTCGGAAATCCGACAGGCCCTCAAGAGCTTGCCCGCAAGCATGCGGGCAGAGCCTTCGGCTGGCAACAGACGGGACGCAGGTCCTGTCCGTCGTCCTGGCTCAAGAGCTTGCCCGCAAGCATGCGGGCAGAGCCTTCGCCAGGCACTCGTGAGCCCGCAGGGGCTCACTCGGTCCGGGCTCAGCGAAGCGCCAGGTCCAGCGCGACGCCGGCGAACACCGCCGCGCCCAGCCAGTGGTTCAGCCGGAAGGCCTTGAAACAGCCGTCGCGGCCGCGCTGGCGGATCAGCGTGAAGTGCCACACGGCCTGCGCCGCCGCCACGCCCACCCCGGCCAGGAACACCCCGCCCAGCCCGAGCGCATGGCCCAGAACCGCCCACGACAGCAGGTAGACGGCATAACAGCCCATCACGGCGGCCACGTCCCAGCGTCCCAGCGTGATGGCCGAGGTCTGGATGCCGATCTTCAGGTCGTCGTCGCGGTCGACCATCGCGTACTCGGTGTCGTAGGCCAGCACCCAGCACAGGTTGCCCAGCAGCAGCCACCAGGCGTGCAGCGGCACGGCCGCACCTATCGCCGGCCAGCCGCTGTCACGGCCACCGAGCACGGCGGCGAAGGCCATCGGGATGCCGAAGCTGAAAGCCAGGCCCAGCACCGCCTGCGGTATCGCCAGCACGCGCTTGGCGTAGGGATAGGCCAGCGCGATGGCCAGCGCGGCGAAGGACAGGGCGATGGTCGGCGGGTTGGTGCTCAGCACCAGCGCGAAGGCGGCGGCGGCCAGCACCGCGCCCAGCGTCAAGGCCTCTATGGGCGATAGCGCGCCGCGCGTGACCGGGCGCTGCGCGGTGCGCTTGACATGGCGGTCGAAGTCGCGGTCGGCCACGTCGTTGACGCAGCAGCCGGCGCTGCGCATCAGCACCGTGCCCAGCGTGAACACCGCCAGCAGGTGCCAGCCCGGAAAGCCGTCGGCGGCAATCCACAGCGCGGCCAGCGTCGGCCACAGCAGCAGCAGCCAGCCGGCGGGGCGGTCCCAGCGGATCAGGTGCAGGTAGAGGGCCAGACGGGAACGCAGCGGGGACATGGGCGGCGGATTGTGTCATCCTGCCGGCGGCCGGCGCTGGATCCTGCCGAGCGCCGCGGCCGGGCTGGTTGATCCGCTTGTCGGGCTGGCCGCCCTCAGCCGTCCAGCCGCTTCTGGAACACCAGGCCGGCATGCTCGCGCAGCGCGTGGAACTTGATCTTGGGCCAGTTGGCCTCGATCGCCCGCAGCTCGGGCGAGTACTCCACCAGCAGCGTCGGCGCGTTCACCGCGTCGTAGGCCATGCGGTGGCTGTTGGCCTCGACGAATCGCGCCAGTTCCTTCTCGCCGCCGTCGGCCGCATCGCAGGTCACCCAGCGCGCGATCGAGAAGCGGCAAGGACTGATGCGGGCCTTGCAGCCGTATTCATGCTCGAGCCGGTGCGCCACCACCTCGAACTGCAGCTGGCCCACCGCGCCCAGCATCAGCACGCTGCCGACCATCGGCCGGAAAACCTGGATCGCGCCTTCCTCGCCGAGCTGGGTCAGCCCGGCCTTGAGCTGCTTGGTCTTGAGCGGGTCGGCCACCTCGACCATGCGGAACATCTCTGGCGCAAAAAAGGGCAGGCCGGTGAACTGCAGCGCCTCGCCCTCGGTCAGCGTGTCGCCGAGCTGCAGCACGCCGTGGTTGGGGATGCCTATGATGTCGCCGGCATAGGCTTCGTCCAGCAGTTCGCGGCGCTGGCTCAGGAAGGACACGACGGTGTTGGGCCGCAACTCCTTGCCCGAGCGCACCACCTTGAGCCGCATGCCGCGCTCGAAATGGCCGCTCGCCACGCGCAGGAAGGCGATGCGGTCGCGGTGGCTGGGGTCCATGTTGGCCTGGATCTTGAAGACCACGCCGGTGAACCTGGGCTCCTCGGGATGCACCACGCGCTGCATCGCCGGGCGGTCGCCGGGCGGCGGCGCCAGGTCGACCAGCGCGTCCAGCACCTCCTGCACGCCGAAGTTGTTGACCGCCGAGCCGAAGAACATCGGCGTCTGGCGGCCGGCCAGGAACTCGGCCTCATCGAAGGCCGGCGCGGCCTCGCGCACCAGCTCGACCTCGCCGGCGGCCTGCTCGTAGGGCGCGCCAAAGCGCTGGGCCAGCACCGGGCTGTTCAGGCCGTCGATGATCTCGTCGTTGTCATTGGCCCGGTCGGCGCCGGCCTTGAAGACGCGCATCTGCTGCTTGCGCAAGTCCATCACGCCGCTGAAGAACTTGCCCATGCCCACCGGCCAGGTGAAGGGGGTCACCGTCATGCCCAGCTCGCGCTCGATCTCGTCCATCAGCACCAGCGGGTCCTGCACCTCGCGGTCCATCTTGTTGACGAAGGTCAGGATGGGGGTGTTGCGGGCGCGGCAGACCTGCAGCAGGCGCCGGGTCTGCGGCTCGACGCCGTTGGCCGCGTCGATCACCATCAGCGCGGCGTCCACCGCGGTCAGCACGCGGTAGGTGTCTTCCGAGAAGTCCTGGTGGCCGGGGGTGTCGAGCAGGTTGATCACGCAGTCGCGGTATTCCATCTGCATCACGCTCGAGGCCACCGAGATGCCGCGCTGCTTCTCGATCTCCATCCAGTCGCTGGTGGCGTGGCGGCTGGCCTTGCGCGCCTTGACCGAACCGGCGATCTGGATCGCGCCCGAGAACAGCAGCAGTTTCTCGGTCAGCGTGGTCTTGCCGGCGTCGGGGTGGCTGATGATCGCGAAAGTGCGGCGGCGGCGCACCTCCCTGGCCAGCGGGTTGCCGGGCGTGGTGGTGGACGGGACGGATGTGACGGGCGTGACGGGATCGGACATGGGGCTGCGCTGACTGCAGCTTGCGGGCCGCGCCGGAAAATTGGGGAACCGGCGATTATCGGCGCCGCGGGCTGCGCTTCGCCGGCCCCGGCTGCCGCTCAGTCCTGCAGCAGCGAGCGCCGCATCCAGGCGGTCTGCTCGTGCACCGTCAGGCGCTGGGTCAGCAGGTCGGCAGTGGGCTCGTCACCGGCCTTGTCGGCCAGCAGGTGCACCAGGCCGCCGGTGATCGCCGCGCGGTGTTCTTCGCTGATGCCGATATTGATGGCTGGGGGACTTGGCGGCGTCTGATTTGGCTTTGGCCATGGAGCGTCTTTCGGTGGAGCTTGGACGCATTTACAGCCATCCGCGTATGGGTGTGGGCCGCAGTGGCCTCATTTGCCGGCCAGTTTGGCCTTGATGTCCACGCCGACGCCTCGGTTGACGAACTGCAGCGTGGCCACCTTGCTCAGGTCGACATCGCCAGCCCGGTACAGACCGGCCTTGACCATCTGCCCATAAAAATCGGCAATGCGCGCGCTGTTCATCGCGCCGATGCCGCGGGTGCCGGCCTCGCCCGAGTCGACGATGCCCTGGCGCTTCATCAGCGCCACCGAGGCTTCCATCTCGGCCTCGCTCATCTCGGGGTTGTCGCGCATCATCAGCGCGGCTGCGGCCTGGCGTTGGCCGTAGAGGTAATTCACCCAGCCGATCGCCGACGCGTCGACGAAGCGCTGCACCAGCGCCGGTTTGTTCTTCACCGTCTCGGTGCTGGCCTCGATCAGCGTGCTGTAGGTGGAAAAGCCATGGTCGGCCAGCAGATGCACCACCGGCTTGAACTTGCCTTGGTTTTCGACGTAGATCGGCTCGGCCACCGAGTAACCCTGCTGGATCGCCTTGGGGTTGGCCAGGAAGGGGCCGAGGTTGTAGTTGTAGGGCTTGAGGGCCTCGTCCTTGAAGCCATGCACAACCTTCAGCCATTGCCACCAGCTGAACTGTCCGTCCTTGGCGATCAACGCCAGCGGTGCGTTCTTGAGGTTCTCGAAGTTCTCGTAACCCTGGCCGGGGTGGGCCAGCAGGGCTTGCGGGTCTTTCTGGAACATCGCCGCCACCACCACCGTGGGCACCTTGTTCTTGACGTTGTCGAAGCTGTGCAGCAGGTTGCCGGTCATCAGGAAGTCGATGCGCCCGGCCGGCAGCAGCGGCCGGTTGTTGACCTGCGGCCCACCTTGCTGGATCGTCACGTCCAGCCCGTACTTTTTGTAGGTGCCGTCGGCCAAGGCCTGGTAGAAGCCGCCATGTGCGGCCTGCGCCTTCCAGTTGGTGGCAAAGACCACCTTGTCCTGGGCCTGTGCGCTGCCCAGCGTGGCCAGCGCCATGGTGGTGATCAACAGGTGTGTCAGGCGGATGCGCATCGGCGGAGTCCTCGTGGAACAGGGTTGGGTTTACTGCAGCGGCGACGATTCTGACGCATGCCAGGGCCCGAGCAGCCAGCGCGACAAGGCGTTGAAAGCCCAGAAGATCATCACCCCGGTGGCCACCAGCAGCGCCAGCGCGGCAAACATCTTGGGCGTCTCGGTGCGGAAGCTCGCCTCCAGGATGCGCGAGGCCAGGCCGGTCTCGCGGCCCGCCGCACCGGCCACCATCTCGGCGGTGACGGCGCCGATCAGGCTCAAGCCGCCCGAGATCTTCAAGCCCGCGACGAAGTACGGCAGCGCTGCCGGCAGCCGCAGCAGTTGCAGCCGCTGCCAGGGCGTGGCGCGGTAGAGCCGGAACAAGTCCTGCAGATTGGCATCCGCCGCGCGCAGCCCGATCACGGTGTTGGACAGGATCGGAAAAAAGGCCACGATCCAGGCGCACAGCAGCAGCGCCGCGCTGGTGCTTTCGACATAGATCAGGATCAGCGGGGCCACCGCGACGATGGGCGTGACCTGCAGCACCACCGCCACCGGGAACAGCGCCCGCTCGATCGTCGGCGAGAGGGCGAACACTGCGGCGATCAGCACCCCGCCGGCACAGGCCAGCGCCAGCGCGCCCAGCGTGATCTTCAGCGTCACCCACCAACTGCCGGCCAGCGAGCCGAAGTTGGCCCACAGCGTGGTGGCCACCAGCGACGGCGCGGGCAGGGTGTAAGCCGGGATGCCGGCCAGCCGCACCACCAGTTCCCAGGCCGTCAGTAGGCCCAGCAGCACCACCGTGGGCAGGATCCAGCCGCGCCAGGCCGTCCGGCTCATGCCTGCACCGGCGCCGATGGCCGGGTCGGCGGCGCGCCGTCATGCGCATCGGCAAGCGCCGCGCCCAGCGCGCGGCAGGCGTCGGCAAACAGCGCCGAGTGGCGGAAGTCGGGCTGGCGCGGACAGGGCTGGGCAATCACCACCTCGGCCACCACCCGACCGGGGCGCGCCGCCATCACCAGCACCCGCTGGCTCAGGAACACCGCCTCGGCCACGCTGTGGGTGACGAACAGCGCGGCCATCGCCTGGCCCTGCCACCAGGCCAGCAAGTCGGTGTTGAGCTTCTGGCGCGTGATGTCGTCGAGCGCGGCGAACGGCTCGTCCATCAACAGCACCCGCGGTCGGGTGACCAGCGCGCGGGCGATCGAGGCCCGCATCTTCATGCCGCCCGACAACTGCGCCGGGTAGCTGCGCTCGAAGTCGGCCAGGCCGACGCTGGCCAGCATCTGGCGCACCACCGGCGCGGCTTGCGACCGCGAGGCGCCCTGCAGCCTCAGCGGCAGCCAGACGTTGTCGAACACGCTGGCCCAGGGCATCAACGTGGGCTCCTGGAACACGAAGGCCGTCTCCAGCGCGCGCCCGGCTCGCAGCGCCGGGGCCTGGACCCGGCCGCTGCTGGCCGATTCCAGCCCGGCAGCCAGCCGCAGCACCGTGCTCTTGCCGCAGCCCGAGGGGCCGAGCAGCGCGACGAACTCGTCCGGGCGCACGGCCAGCGACACCTCGGCCAGCGCCACCAATCCGTCGGCGAAGCGTTTGCCGACCCGATCCAGGGCAATCAACGGGGGCGGCATGGCAAATGGCATCCGGCCGCAGTGTGCCTGGAGTTGATCAGCCCTGGCGCGGGCGTGGGCGGATCAGGACAGTCGCGTCACGCCGTCGAGCCCACAGGCATAGACGGCATTGCGCAGCGCGGCGATGGCCTCGTAGCGGGTGAAGCTGCGGCGCCAGGCCAGCACCACGCGCCGGGTGGGCGCCGGCGCGGCGAACGGGATGTAGCGCACATGGTCGGCGCCGCTGCTGCGCTCGAAGGCGCGCACGCTGAGCTGGGGCACCACGGTGATGCCCATGCCCGAGGCCACCATGTAGCGGATGGTCTCCAGCGACGAGCCCTCGAAGCTCTTGCGTATGCCCTCGGCGTCGCTGGCGAAGCGGGCGAACTCGGGGCAGACCTCAAGCACATGGTCGCGGAAGCAATGCCCGGTGCCCAGCAGCAGCATGGTCTCCTGCTTCAACTCCTCGGACGTGATGCTGCTGCGCTGGGCCAGCGGGTGGGCGCTGGGCACGGCCACCATGAAGGGTTCGTCGTAGAGCGGTGCCACCGCCAATCCGGTGTCGGGAAAAGGCTCGGCCATGATCGCGCAATCGAGCTCACCGCTGCGCAGCATCTCCAGCAGCTTGATCGTGAAGTTCTCCTGCAGCATCAGCGGCATCTGCGGTGTCAGTTCTATCGTGTGCCGCACCAGTTCGGGCAACAGGTAGGGCCCGATGGTGTAGATCAGCCCCAGCCGAAGCGCGCCGGTCAATGGGTCCTGGCCGCGCTTGGCGATCTCCTTGATCGCCGCGGCCTGCTCCAGCACGACCTGCGCCTGCTGCACGATGGCTTCGCCCAGCGCAGTCACGCTGACTTCGGTGGTGCCGCGCTCGAACAGCTTGACATCGAGCTCTTCCTCGAGCTTCTTGATCGCCACGCTGAGCGTGGGTTGCGAGACGAAGCAGGCCTCGGCCGCACGACCGAAATGGCGCTCACGGGCGACGGCGACGATGTAGCGCAGTTCGGTCAGGGTCATGGACGGATTATGTTGTCATGACGCGTACGGGATGGACGATGAAAATGGCCCGGCAGCTTGTGCTGTCGGGCCATTCATGGCTCAGCTCGGGTCTAGTTGACGGTCAGGATCCTGGCCTGGTTGATGCCAGACAGGTTGTCAGGTGCAACGATCATCAGTCCCTTTGCCGGCGTGATGGCCCACTCGACCGGGTTCACGCCGACAGTGGCTGCTGCCGAACCGCCCGGTGCGATCGACCCCGTGCCGCTGACATTCAGGGCCGGCGTGAAAGCGTTGAACCTGCCTCGCCCACCCGGCATGGCTGCACCGCTGCCATCAGGGCCAAAGCTGTTCAGGTAGTAGGTGATGCGGGGATTCGCTGCCGTCATTCCCATGTCAGACGCGTAGACGGGTAGCAAGACGGTGGAGTTGTCGGTAGCCGTGTCGGCATAGTAGAGCGCAGTGACGGCCCCGGTGCTCAACTTGATCAAGGCCGACACGGGGGTCTCTGCAAGAGATGCTGTCGACGTGAACCAACCGCCACGTCCGCCAACCAGCACATAGTCGGGTGCGCCGCCGGTGCCCGTCGTGTCGATGAAGATGTCCCACTCCAGCCAGCCGGCGGCGTTGGAGAATCTGCCGAAGGTGTTGATCGCAAAGACCATGAAACTGTCGCCAGCGCCGTCGGGCCACGCCTGTACGCCGATCGCTCGGGCATCCGCGTAAGCCACGCCTTGAGGCGCGGCAGCAATCTGGCCCAGGCTGTAGAAGTCGGGTTCCGCGGCCAGGGCGCCACCGCTGTTGCTCACCACCAGATTGTTCGCGCCCGCCGGCAGGCCGAGCAGCGTGGTGGCGCTGGTTGACAGGTTGGAGCGGGTGCGCGCCACCAGGTAGTACGGCACGGTCAGCGTCACGCCATTGTTCAGGCGCGACGAACTGGGCGTCAGCCTGATGGTGCCAGCCACGTCGTGGAACGGGGTCGAGCCATCCGGCGCGTGCGTGCCACCCACCGCAGCAGCGGCGACATCGAGCTTGACCGAGAACACCGCGTCGCTCTTGGCGTTGACGATCACCGACGGCGCCACCGTGACCGTTGCGGGCAGGGACCCGGCCGCCGGCGTGACCGAGATGTTGAACTGCACCGCCTTGGCGCCGTCGTTGTGCACCGTCAGCTGCCGGGTGGCGCTGAAATCGTGCAGCAAGTCGGCATAGCCGAACGACACGCTGTCGTTGGGCGTGCGCACCACCGCCTGGGTGCTGACGGCCGCCAGCGACTGAACCAAGCCGGCGCCTTCAAGCCTCGGAGCGTAGTCCAGCAGCTTGGCCGGCGCAGCCGTCTGCAGCACAGCCGAGCGCAAGTCACTCACCGACCAGGTGGGATAGGCTTGCTTGACCAGTGCGGCCAGGCCCGCCACATGGGGCGTTGCCATCGAGGTTCCGGACATCGTGGCCGCACCATTGCCGGTGCCCACGCCGGTCGACACCGTGGCCACGCCGGGTGCCGTCACGCCGGGCCGCAGTGCGCTGTCCCCCCAGCGCGGGCCGCCCGACGAGAAACTCGCCGCGATCGAATAGCCCGGATTCGCCAGCAGTCCTTTGGTGGCGGCGGCACTGGCCGCGCTGCTCAGCTTGGCGGCATCGGCCGCCAGCACGCCGAAGAACGGAATGGTCACCGGTGCAAAGGGATTGGTGGCCGGATCGCCACCGGGGATGGGCCCTTCATAGGCTGGGTAGCCTGGAGCGGTATTGATCATCGCCACCGCTGCAGCACCGTATTTCTGGCCCGCTCCCGCGCGGTAGACCCGGGCGCAGCTACCGCGCAAGGTGACCACCAGCCTGCCGGTGATGTCGATGCCGCCGTTCCTGGCTTTGTCGTACTCGGCCTCGGTGCAACCCAGCGAGATGGCGCCAATGGTGGCCGGGGGAACGGGGGGGTTGCGCAGCACCACGATGGGGTAGTTGGTGTTGTTGGTGAACGCTGCGCCATTGCTGTCCTGCACCGTGATCGTGGATCCACCGGGCAGCGCCAGACTGGCGGCCGGGAAGCCGGCAGACGAGTCGGTGGCCGCGACCGAGATCGCGCCATCGCTGGACGCTGGTGAACTGGTGATGTAGGGTGTCGGCCCGGCGTTGCCTGAGGCCGCGATGACCAGGATGCCAGCGGCGTTGGCGTTGGCAACCGCCAAGGCATCCGCGTTGTCGGCCGCGCCATAGTTGGAGCCCAGCGACATGCTGATCACGTTCATGCCGTTGGCCACGGCCCAATCGATGGCCTCGGTGACGACATCGGTCGAGCCGCTGCAGCCGAACACACGGACTGCGTACAGGTCGGCTCTGGGCGCCACGCCCGGGCCGATCCTGAAGGCATTCGCGCTGTAGGCTGCTGCGCTGTAAGGACCCGTGAAGGCCGTGCCGTCGGCCTTGACACCAAAGCCCGCCGCCGTCCCGGCAACATGGCTTCCGTGGCCGCCGCAGTCCAGCGGATTCGAATCGGGGTGGGCGATCAGCTTGGGGCTGCCCGCGGCAGCGGCGGCGTCGTAGTTGTCGCCCACCAGATCGGTGCCCCCCTTGACCTTGGGCGCGTTCGGCCCGAACAGCGCAGGATCGGCCGCCGAGGTGCTGGAGGCTGCCGCGGCCTGGAACGCGGCGACCGTGCCAGGGCCGCCAAAGTTGGCGTGGGTGTAGTCGATGCCGGTGTCGACGATGGCAATTTTCACGCCCTGGCCCTGGTATTGCTGCGCCAACTGCCAGGCTTGAGGCGAGCCGATGAACGGCACGCTGACCGCATTGTTGAGTGTGTAGAGGCCCACCGGCTTGACCGCCACCACGCCAGGCATCGTTCGAAGCGAGTCGACCTGGTTGCGCGCGATGCGCACCTTGATGCCGTTCAGCGCGCTCTGGAAGTGAGCCAGCACATGGCCGCCGCGACGAGATATCTCCGGCATCAGGGTGGTGTGATCCGACCGGCGCGCAGCGATCACACTGTCTCGCTCGGAACGGTTGAGTTCGCGGCCCAGGTTGCGCTGGACCACGGCGACCGGTTCTCCGCCGAGCACGACCACCACGGTCGTCGGCGTGGTGTCCAGACCACGCGGCACGAAAGTTTGCACTGCCCCATTCAGCGGGATGGCGCGTGCTTGTGACGGCGGTGCCGACTGCGCATGGCCAGCCAGGCCGATTGCAGCCACCGTGGCCGCGAGCAAGCTTGAATTTCTTGCAAATACGTTCATGACTTTTCCCTGTCCACTGTGAGGGGTGAAAGGCCAACGCGCGAAGCCGGCGAGACATGCCTCGCCTGCTGTGCCGGCATCGCGGTGAGCCGCAGCTGCGGGCAGCCGTCGTCGCTCAGGTGCATTGACGGCGACGGGCCGCCAGCACCGCGAACAGGCCGGCGACCATCAAGGCCATCGACGTCGGCTCAGGTACCGCTGAAACGTTGTCCAGGTCCCAATACGCCGTGTCGTGCCTGAAGGTGAACGCCAGTGCAGTGCTCGGCGCAGTGGCGATCCGGGTGAAGCTGTAATGTTGGTAGCCGAAAGCCGATGCATCTGTCAGGCTGAGTGTCGAGACTTCACTGCCACCCCAGCTGACCGAGAAGGCGTTGCTGGGGCCACCCTCGTTCTTCAACCAAAAATCTATCGTGTAGCTGGCGCCTGCTGTCGTTGCCAGGGTCTGGCTGATGCCTCCCGGACCACCGGCGGTCTGCCCAGCACCAGCGACACTGCCAGGACCGAAATAGGCGGCATAAAGGCCCGACTTGGGCGACGTCGTGTCGACGTTCGTGCTGTCGAAGTTGCCAAACTGCGTCCAGCCGTTGAAGTCACCGGTTTCGAAGCCACCGTTGACCACCGAAGTGGCCTGCGCCGTCCCGCCTGCCAACAGGCCCAGCGTCATCACACCCGAAGCGATGGCGTTCGGAAGTCGAAGGTTCATTGGTTTCTCCAGAAAATGAAGTTGGTGTGCGCAGCACCCGAAGGTGTCTAGATCTGGCGAGCGAGACGCCAGTCATCTCGACGATGATCAAGTCGTTTTCCGCTTCCGGTCGTCAGCGCAGATCGAGAGGCTTGTACTCGGCAGTTTCGAAAGTGCACCTTACGTCGCAAACGCCGCAATCCGTACCCCCGCAGGTGTGGGGGGACCTGCCCAAGATTTCTCCATGGCCGGGTGCTTGTTGTCGGCAACGACCATCGACATGCGTGAGCATCGGGTTCGGTCACCGAGGGCTGGTGTGGCAGCCGGGGAGAGTCTTCGCGCCCACCGCCGCAGCTTGGCTTCCGAGGTGCGAGAGGCGGCGTCGCTTCCGGGCGTCACGCCGCGCCCAGGCCAGCCCTGCTATCGCCCCTCAAGCCTTCAAGAAATCCGCCCGCGTATCCAGCCAGCGCGCCACATGCGCGCGTGCCGCCTCGGCGTGGTGGGTCAACAGCAGCGGCGCGAGCGCGCGCGCCTGCTGCAGCAGCGGCGCATCGTCGGCCAGGTCGGCAAAGCGCAGCAGCGCGTCGCCGCTCTGGCGTGCGCCCATGAATTCGCCCGGTCCGCGGATCTCCAGGTCGCGCCTGGCGATGTCGAAACCGTCGTTGGTCTCGGCCATCGCGCGCAGCCTGTCCTTGCCGGTCTGCGACAACGGACCCTGGTACATCAGCACGCACACACTCGCCACCGCGCCGCGCCCGACCCGGCCGCGCAATTGGTGCAGTTGCGACAACCCGAAACGCTCGGCATGCTCGATCACCATCAGGCTGGCGTTGGGTACGTCCACGCCCACCTCGATCACCGTGGTGGCCACCAGCAGTTGCAGCTCGCCGCTGACGAACTGCGCCATCACCGCTGCCTTCTCTGCGCCCGGCAGCCGGCCGTGCAGCAGCCCCACCTTGAAGCCGGGCAGCGCGGCGCTGAGCTGGGCATGGGCCTCGGTGGCGTTCTGCAGGTCCAGCGTCTCCGACTCCTCGATCAGCGGGCAGACCCAGTAGACCTGCCGGCCGCGTGCCACCTCCTCGGTGATGCGGGCGATCACCTGGTCGCGCCGGTTGTCGGCAAACACCTTGGTCAGCACCGGCGTGCGGCCGGGCGGCAACTCGTCGATGGTGCTGACGTCCAGGTCGGCGAAGTAGGTCATCGCCAGCGTGCGCGGGATGGGCGTGGCGCTCATCATCAGCAGGTGCGGCTCCAGCGACTGCTGGGCCAGCTTGCGCCGCAGCGCCAGCCGCTGGGCCACGCCGAAGCGGTGCTGCTCGTCGATGATGGCCAGGCCCAGCCTAGCGAAGTGCACGTTGTCCTGGATCACCGCCTGGGTGCCCACCACCAGCGCGGCCTCGCCCGAGGCCACCTTGGCCACCATCGCTTCGCGCTGCTTGCCCTTGCGGCTGCCGGTGAGCCAGGCGATGCCCACGCCCAGCGGCTCCAGCCACTGCACCAGCTTGCGGAAATGCTGCTCGGCCAGCAACTCGGTGGGCGCCATCAGCGCGCATTGCCAGCCCGAGGCTATCGCCACCGCCGCGGCCAGCGCCGCGACCACGGTCTTGCCCGACCCCACGTCACCCTGCAGCAGCCGGTGCATAGGCGTGGCGCCGTCATCGGGCGGCGGGCGGTCGGGGTCGGGGTCGTCGGACGAGCGCGGCCGGCACAGGTCGCCCGCGATCTCCTCGGACACGCGCTGCTGCGCCGCGGTCAGCTGGAAGGGCAGCGCGGCCAGCAGCCGCTCGTGCAGCCCGCCGGGCAGGGCGCGCAGCAGCGGTGCGCGCAGCCTGGCGCGCTCGCGCTGCGAGGCCAGTTGCGACAGCTGCTGGGCCAGCAACTCCTCGAACTTCAGCCGCTGCCAGGCCGGGTGGCTGCGGTCTTCCAGTGCCGCCATCGGCTCGCCGGCGGGCGGGTGGTGCAGCCGGTCCAGCGCCTCGCGCAGCGTGGGCAGGCCGGCCGGCACGGTGCCGGGCGGCAGCACCTCGTCCAGCGCGGCGCGACGCAGCCCTGCGGTCACGGCCTTGCGCAGGTAGGCCTGCGGCAACTGGGCGCTGGTCGGGTAGACGGCGGTCAGCGCGGCGGCCAGCGGCGTGTGCGCGTCCACCGCCTTGAACTGCGGGTGCACCATCTCGCGGCCGAAGAAGCCGCTGCGCGCCTCGCCGCGCACCCGCACCCGGGCGCCCACCGCCAGCGTCTTCTGGTGGCTGGGGTAAAAGTTGAGAAAGCGCAGCAGCAGGCTGGCACTGCCGTCGTCCACCTGCACCAGCAGCTGGCGCCTGCCGCGCAGATCGATACGGTTTTCGCTGACCACGCCCTCGATCTGCACCGGCTCGCCGTCGGGCGCGTCGGCGATCGCCACGACCTGGGTTTCGTCCTCGTAGCGCAGCGGCAGGTGCAGCGCCAGGTCGATGTCGCGCCGCAGGCCGAGCTTGTCCATCGCCTTTTGCGGCGCGGACTTGGCGCCGGCTTGGGCGGGGCGGGCGGGATGGACGACAGGCGACGCCTCGGACATGCGGCGGGATTCTGCACGGCAGTGCCGGCCGGCGCCAGTTGGCGCCGCCGCCGCCGCGCACCCCTCCGGCCGCTGCCGATAATCGCGCCGCTCGGCGCGGTTTTCGCGTCGCCCCCGAACCGACGTGCCCATGTCCCCTCCGCCCATGCCACCCACCGTTGCCCGCCGCCGCTGGCGCACCGCGCTGTGGGCCGCGTTGGCCTTGCTGGCCGCGCTGTCGGTGCTGCTGGCCGGCGCGGTGGTCTGGTACCTGCCGCAACTGCCGCTGCTCGACCGCGTCACCCGTTACCAGCCGCGCCAGCCGCTGCAGGTGTTCACCGCCGATGGCGTCGAGATCGCCCAGTTCGGCGCCGAGCGGCGGCAGTTCGTGCCTATCGCGCAGATTCCGCCGCTGCTGCAGCAGGCCGTGCTGGCGGTGGAGGACACGCGTTTCCGCCAGCATGTCGGCATCGACCCCAAGGGCGTGCTGCGCGCCGTGGTGGCCGCGGCCACCGGCGGCATGCGCCAGGGTGCCTCCACCATCACCCAGCAGGTGGCGCGCACCTTCTTCCTGTCGTCGCGCCTGACGGCCGAGCGCAAGTTCAAGGAGGCGCTGCTGGCGCTGCGGATAGAACAGCAGCTGAGCAAGGACCAGATCCTCGAGCTCTACATGAACCAGATCTACCTCGGCCAGCGCGCCTATGGCTTTGCCGCCGCCGCCGAAACCTATTTCGGCAAGCCGCTGGCCGCGCTGACCCTGGCCGAGTGCGCGATGCTGGCCGGCCTGCCGCAAAACCCCGGTTACGCCAACCCCATCACCAACCTGGCGCGCGCCACCCAGCGCCAGCACATCGTGTTGATGCGCATGCAGGCCACCGGCGTGATCAGCGAGGCCGAACAGGCAGCCGCGCGCAGCCAGATCCTGAAGGTCCGCAAAGCGCTGCAGGTGCCGCTGCACGCCGAGCATGTGGCCGAGATGGCGCGCCGCATGGTGGTCGAGCGCTTCGGCGCCGAGGCCTATTCGCAGGGCATCAAGGTCACGACCTCGCTGCGCGCGGTCGACCAGCAGGCGGCCTGGGCCGCGCTGCGCCGCAGCGTGCTGGCCTACGACGCGCGCCAGCCCTGGCGCGGCGCCGAGGACCATGAGGACTTGCCGCCCGACGGCGCGCCCGAGCTGGAGCGCGCCGCCGCACAGGCGCTCAAGGACCATCCGGACGACGAGCAGCTGCGAGTGGCCATCGTGCTGGCGGTCAGCCCGCGCGAGTTGCGCCTGCAACTGGCCAGCGGCGAGACGGTGCGCATCAGCGGCGAGGGCTTGCGCGTGGCCGCGGCCGGGCTGGCGGCCAAGGCGCCAGCCGACCTGCTGATCGAGCGCGGCGACATCCTGCGCGTCTGGCAGCCCACGGCAGCGTCAGCCAAGCCGGGCGCGGTTGCGGCCCAGGGCGCCGTGGCGCCCTGGGCCGTGGCCCAATGGCCCGAGGTGCAGGCGGCCTTCGTCGCGCTCGACCCCGCCAGCGGCCGGGTGCGCGCGCTGGTCGGCGGCTTCGACTTTGCCCACCAGCCCTTCAACCATGTCACCCAGGCCTGGCGCCAGCCGGGCTCGAGCATCAAGCCCTTTCTGTACTCGGCGGCGCTGGAACACGGCGTGATGCCGGCCACGGTGATCAACGATTCGCCGCTCGAGACCGCCGACGGCTGGTCGCCGCAGAACTCGGACGGCCAGTTCAACGGCGCCATGACGCTGCGCCAGGCGCTGGCCGCGTCCAGGAACCTGGTCAGCGTCAGGCTGCTGCGCCAGATAGGCATCACGCCGGCGCTGGACTGGCTGTCGCAGTTCGGCTTCGAGCAGGACAAGCAGCCGGCCAACCTGACGCTCGCGCTGGGTGCAGGCAGCACCACGCCGCTGCAGCTGGCCCAGGCCTACGCGGTGCTGGCCAACGGCGGCTGGCGGGTGGCGCCGGTGGTGATAGAGCGCATCACCGACGCCCAGGGCCGGGTCTTGTTCGAAGCGCCGCCGCCGGCCGCCTTGGACGAGGCCGACCGCGCGCTGCCGGCGCGCAACGTCTTCATCACCAACAGCCTGCTCAACGACGTGACGCGCGTGGGCACCGCGGCCCGGGCCCAGCAGCAGCTGCAGCGCGGCGACCTGTACGGCAAGACCGGGACCACCAACGAAGCGGTCGACGCCTGGTTTGCCGGCTTCCAGGCGGGCAGCCCAGGGGCGGCCGGGACGGTGGCGGTGGCCTGGATGGGCCACGACCAGCCGCGAAGCCTGGGCATGCGCGAGTCCGGCGGCGGCCTGGCGCTGCCGATCTGGATCGACTACATGGCCCAGGCGCTCAAGGACCTGCCGGTGGCGTCCGCGCCGCCGCCGCCCGAGGGCCTGGTGTTCAGCGGCAACGACTGGGTCTACAGCGAACTGGCCGACGGCGGGATGGTGCTGGGCATAGGCCTGGACGAGGCGGGCGTGTCGGCGCCGCCGGCGTCGGCCGCCGCCGCATCGGCGCCGCACTGAGCCTGCCCGCGACGCGCCCCCGCCCCCGGGCCCGCGCCATCCGCGGGCGCATGGAACAATCCAGGGATTTACGGAGTCTTCAGGTCGGTACAGCCTGAACACCATGACCCAGCCCAACTCTGCTTACACGCTCGTCGATTTCGATTTCGACCTGCCGCCGGCCTTGATCGCCCAGCATCCCGCTGCCGAGCGCAGCGCCTCGCGCCTGCTCGACGGCCGCGGCCCGCTGCCGGTGGACCGGGTCTTCCGCGACCTGCCCGCGCTGCTCGCGCCCGGCGATCTGCTGGTGTTCAACGACACCCGCGTCATCAAGGCAAGGCTGTACGGCGAGAAGCCCACCGGCGGCGCGGTCGAGGCGCTGGTCGAGCGTTTGCTGCCTGGCTTCGAGGTGCTGGCCCATCTGCGGGCCAGCAAGTCGCCGCGCGCCGGCACGCTGGTCAGCTTTGCGCGTGGCGCTTTCGAGGCCGAGGTGCTGGGACGCGCCGGTCCTGACGGCGGGCTGTTCCACCTGCGCTTCCCGGCCGACCCGCTGGCGCTGCTGGAGGCCTTCGGCCATGTACCGCTGCCGCCCTACATCAGTCATGCCGACGCCGCCGACGACGTGGCGCGTTACCAGACCGTGTTCGCCAGCCGCCCGGGCGCGGTGGCCGCGCCCACCGCGTCGCTGCATTTCGACGCCGCGCTGCTGGCCGCGCTGGCCGCGCGCGGCGTGGCCAGCGCCCAGGTCACGCTGCATGTCGGCGCCGGCACCTTCCAGCCGGTGCGGTCCGAGAACCTGGCCGAGCACAAGATGCACAGCGAGTGGTACGAGGTGCCCGAGACCACGGTGGCGGCGATCGCCCGCACGCGCGCTGCCGGCGGGCGCATCGTGGCCGCCGGCACCACCAGCTTGCGGGCGCTGGAATCGGCGGCGCTCTTTGCGCACCAGTCTGGCCAAGACCACACCGGCCCAAAACCGACCGGCGCCAGTCTGGCGGCCGGCGCGCGCGAGACCGAGATCTTCATCACGCCGGGCTTCGAGTTCCGGGTGGTCGACCGCTTGATCACCAACTTCCACCTGCCCAAGAGCACGCTGCTGATGCTGGTCTCGGCCTTTGCCGGCCATGAGCACAGCCGGGCCTTGTACCGCCACGCGATCGAGGCCGGCTACCGTTTCTTCAGCTACGGCGACGCGATGCTGCTGGACCGGCGCCGCGATTGAGCGGCTTGGCGGCGGTTGCGGTGGCTATTGCAGCGCCGCGCCCAGGTTGCCCACGTTGGCGCGCACGCCTGGCAAGGGGGCCAGGCCCCAGCGCTCGGTGATGAACTTCAGGATCGAGGTGGTGTCGTAGGGCGTGTGGTCGACGAAGCCGCGCTTGACCAGCGGCCCTATCAGCAGCGCGGGCACGCGCGTGCCGGGGCCGAAGCGGTCGCCCCAGCCGGGGCCGGACGGCGGCGCCACATGGTCCCAGTAGCCGCCGTTCTCGTCGTAGGCCACGACCACCAGCATGTCGGGCCACTGCGGGCTCGCGCGCAGCGACCGCAGCACGCCGGCCATATGGGCGTCGCCGCTCTTGACGTCGGTGTAGGACGGATGCTGGGTGTCGCGGCCGGCCGGCTTGTAGAAGCTCACTGCTGGCAATCTGCCGGCCGCGGCGTCGCGCAGCAGTTGCTCGCCGTCCAGCAGGTGCTGCGCGCGCTCGGCGCTGCCCGGCGCGAAGCGCTGGAAGTAGTTGAAGGGCTGGTGGTGGGGCTGGAACATCGGGCTGCCGTCGCCGCCGGCATAGATCACCCGACGCTTGACCGACGCGGGCTGGCGGCCATCGGCCAGCGCGGCGTTCCAGCCGCCGGCATACCAGGCCCAGCTGACGCCCTTGGCGCTGAGCGTGTCGCCTATGGTGGTGGCGGTCTGGGGCGGCAGCGGCAGGTCGGTCGCCACGTTGCCCAGGGCGTTGGCCATGTCGGGCGAGCCGCCGTCTGCCGGCGCCACGCCGCTGGGCTGGTAGGGCGGCTGGGTGGTGTTGACTGACCAGCCGTCGGGCGTCACCTGGCCGCCGCCGCGGCTGAACACCTTGACCGCCCCCAGCGCCGCTGACGGCGAATCGGGCTGCTTGAGCAGCTTGCCGGCGCTGTCCAGCCGCACCCGCATCGCCTCGGGCGCGTTGTCGTGGCGCGGTGCGCAGGCGCAGACCAGGTACTGGTGGTTGAGGTAGCTGCCGCCGAACGCGCCCATGAAGAAGCGGTCGGCCAGCGTGTACTCGCGGGCCCATTGCCAGAGCTGCAGGCCAGACGTGTCGTAATGGCCCATGGTCCAGCCGCCGACGGTCGACATCGCCGCAAACAGGTTGTTGCGCCCGCCGTTGATCTGCTCCTGGTTGTGCCAGAAGGCATGGATGGGGCTGGGCACCAGCTCGTCCAGGCGCTTGCCCACCGGCGCGGCGTCGATGCGGAAGTGGGTGTTGGGCAGCCGCGGATAGCGCGCGTCGGGCTTGCCGTCCTTGTCGAACACCAGCAGTTCGGGCAGCGGCCGGCCGTCGTGGTCGAGCTGGGTGCGCTGTTCGGCGCTGGCCTGGTTGACGCCGTCGGCGCCCGGGAACAGACCGTAGAGGTTGTCGAAGCTGTGGTTCTCGGCGTAGATCACCACCAGGTGCTTGACGCGCTGCAGCGCGGGCGAGGCGGCGGCGGTGGGCGCGGGCGTGGCTGCGGCAGTCTGCCCGCCGGCATCGATACCCGGACCGGCGCAGGCGGCCAGCCCCAGGGCGGTCAGCGTGGCACAGGCGATCAGGCTGAGGCGGTGGCTTGTCATGGCAATGTGGCGGGGCAGGAGAGGGTGAAGCCGACGATCGTAACGGGCAGCCCTGACGCCTGTGTCAAGCCGCCACAGCCGTCGCGGGCGCGCCGCACAGGCCTGTTCCAGTTTGGCGAAATGCCGCGCTGCCTTGACCCGCGTCAAGGTTGCGCTCGGCGCCGGCCATAAGGTGACGCCATCGACTTTGAACTGCAAACCGGAGAACACCATGATGACCCCACGCCTTGCCCTCCTGACGGCCTTACTCGCCACCGCGGGTGCGGCCTGCCCGGCCTGGGCCGACGGCCGGAACGACGCGATGCTCAAACTGGCCAACGGCAGCGGCTGCCTGACCTGCCACCACATCGAGCCTGGCGCCAAGGGCCCTGACGGCCTGGCCCAGATTGGCCCGGCCTGGCGTGAGGTGGCGCTCAAGTACAAGGGCCAGGCCGGCGCCGAGGCCAAGCTCACGCAGACCGTGCTGGCCGGCTCCAACCCCTACGAGAGCCACTGGAAAGGCAAGGTCTCTGGCCTGGCGATGCCGCCCAACGCGGTGGCCATCAAGGAGGCCGACGCCAAGCAACTGGTCAAGTGGATACTCGGTCTGGACGCCGCCAAGAAGTCCTGATCGTCCGCCCTGTTGCAGGGCACGCCCGGCCCGGCGGGGCGGGCGGCAGGGGCTGCGACAATCGCCGCCATGCTCAAGTTCGACCTCCTCGCCACCGAGGGCCTGGCCCGTCGCGGCCGGCTCACGCTGAACCATGGCGTGGTCGAGACGCCGATCTTCATGCCCGTGGGCACCTACGGCACCGTCAAGGGCGTGCTGCCCGCGTCGCTGCACGAGATGGGCGCGCAGATCATCCTGGGCAACACCTTCCACCTCTGGCTGCGCCCCGGGTTGGACGTGATCACGCAGTTCAAGGGCCTGCACGCATTCGAGGGCTGGCAAAAGCCCATCCTGACCGATTCGGGCGGCTTCCAGGTCTGGAGCCTGGGTGAGATGCGCAAGATCAGCGAGGAGGGCGTGCGTTTTGCCTCGCCGGTCAACGGCGACAAGCTGTTCCTGACTCCCGAGGTCAGCATGCAGGTGCAGACCCTGCTCGACAGCGACATCGTGATGCAGTTCGACGAGTGCACGCCCTATGAATCCAAGGGCCAGTTGACCACCGAGGCCGAAGCCCGTGCGTCGATGGAGTTGAGCCTGCGCTGGGCCGGGCGCTGCGTGACCGAGTTCGACCGCCTGGGCAACCGCAACGCGCTGTTCGGCATCGTCCAGGGCGGCATGTTCGAACACCTGCGCGAAGCCTCGCTGGACGCGCTGGTCGCGCTCGACCTGCCCGGCTACGCGATAGGCGGCGTCAGCGTCGGCGAGCCCAAGGACGAGATGTTGCGCATCATGGCGCATACCCCGCATCGCCTGCCCGCGAACAAGCCGCGTTACCTGATGGGCGTGGGCACGCCGGAAGACCTGGTGGCCGGCGTGGCGGCGGGCGTGGACATGTTCGACTGCGTGATGCCCACCCGCAACGCCCGCAACGGCCATTTGTTCACCCGTTTCGGCGACCTGCGCATCCGCAACGCCCGCCACAAGACCGATGCCAGTCCCATCGACGAAACCTGCGGCTGCCACGCCTGCGCCACCGGCGTCAGCCGGGCCTATCTGCACCACCTCGACCGCTGCGGCGAGATGCTGGGGCCCATGCTGACCAGCATCCACAACCTGCATTACTACTTGAACCTGATGCGCGAGATCCGCGAGGCCCTGGAGCAGGGCGGTTTCGCGGCCTTCAGCGTCCAGTTCAAGGCCGATCGCGCGCGCGGCGTCTAGCCGCAAGCCACCCACCCCCGCGCCAGACCCGGCAAACCCGCCGGCTGCGCCACAACGGACATCCAAACGCCCGATGGCGACCACCCCAAAGATCCGGCCCAGCGCCCCAATCCCGTCAACCGCCCGCGGCGCCCGCAGCGGCCGCAGCACCCCCACTGCGGCCGCGCCCGCCGCGCCGGCCGTTGTTGCCGCCGGCCCCGCCGCTGCGCGCAAGCCGGCTGCAGGCAAGACGCCGCCTGCAGCGCGCAAGACCGCCGCGCCGCTGCCCGTGGTGGCCCAGCGCAGCGCGGTGAAGAAGGCGCCCGCCAAAGCTGCCCCTGTCGCTGCTCCCGCCAGGAAGGCGGCCGCAGCCAAGAAGACTGTGCCGGCGCAGCAGGCCGAACCGCTGACGCCAGCAAAGGCGCCGGCGAAGAAGGTGGCCGCCGTGAAGGCCGTCGCCAAGCCGGCCGTTGCCAAGCGGTCTGCAGTCAAGCCAGTGGTGGCCGAGCCGGTCGCTGTCGAGAAGGTCGTGGCCAAGAAGGCG
>CANGHK010000023.1 GCA_947453625.1 Burkholderiales bacterium | reverse complement strand
GCCACCGTGCCCGCGGCGTAGCGCACCGCGCCGGCCCGGTCGCGCTGGCGCGAGGCGCGGAAGTCGAGCGCGGCCCAGACCAGGAAACTGCCGAACAGCAGCAGGTCGGCCACCGTGTTGTTGGCCAGCAGGTGGGCCAGCGCCCAGACCTTGACCGCCAGCACCATCGGGTGGTGCAGCCTGGCCTTCAGGCTGTTGCGCGGCACATAGGCCGCTGCCAGCAAGACCATCGCGACCAGCATCAGCAGGCCGGCCAGGTGGCGCGTCCACAGCGGACTGGCCCACAGCACCTGCGGCGCCAACCTGGCCTGGCCGTAGCCCCAGGCAACCAGCCCGAAGCCCACCAGCGAGACCACCGTGTACAGCCCTTTCCAGGCGCCCGGGCCGCGCTGGGCGATCAGCTGCGTGCGCCAGCCCTCGGCGAAGATGCGGGTCGAATGCATGCCCAGGAACAGCAGCAGGCCCAGAATCAACGCGCCCATGGTGGCTTCCTTGTATCGAGGTAGAGGGGAACTGAGCGCCGCATTCTGCCCGGGTCGCGGGCATGACACCGCCGCGTGTCGCCACGCCGCTATGCTGGTTTCTCACCGGGTCCGCCCCGACCCGCCCCGACCCGCCCCGACCCGCCACTTAGCGCCACTTAGCGCCACTCGCCCTGCCGATGACCGCCACTGCAACGCCCAACGCAACGCCCGCTCACGCCGAGCGCCGCTTCAAGTATTACTGGGAGGATTTCGCTGTCGGCTCGGTGCGCGAGTTCGGCCAGATGCCGGTCAGCCGCGAGGCGGTGCTGGAATTCGCCCGCCAGTTCGACCCGCAGCCCTTCCACCTCGACGACGAGGCAGCCGAAGCCTCGCTGTTCGGCCGGCTGTCGGCCAGCGGCTGGCATACCTGTGCGATGACGATGCGCATGATGTGCGACGACTACCTGCTCGATTCGGCCAGCCTGGGCAGCCCGGGGCTGGACCACCTGAAGTGGCTCAAGCCGGTCTACCCGGGCGACACCCTGAGCGTGCGACTGACGATTCTGGAAACCCGGCTGATGAGCAAGCGGCCCGGCGTGGGCCTGCTGCGGTCGCAGTGGGAGGTGCTCAACCAGCAGCGCGAAACGGTGTTGACGATGGACGGCTGGGGCATGTTCCGCTGCCGGCCGTCCGATTTGCCGGCCAACAGGCAGCCAGCCACGCCTGCCGCCTGAGCGCGGCCCTCACTTGCGCGCCGGGCTGCCCAGGTAGAGGCCCCACAGCCGCGCCAGATCGGCCACGCCGTCCGCGCCCTTGGCCGCCGCGAAGCTGCGCTGGGCGTCCTCGATCTTGCCGGCGCGCCACTGCGCCAGGCCCAGGTGCAGCAGCGCGTCGTCGGGCCGGCGCAACCCGCCTCGGGCCTGGGCCTGGGTCATCAGCGCCAGCGCCCGCGCGTGCTCGCCGGTGGCCGAGACCGCCAGCCCCAGCCCGAAAGCGGCGTTGCCGTCCCTGGCCTTCAGCGCCGCGGCCTCGCTCTCGGCCAGCGTGGCGCGGTCCTGCGCCGCGGCCTTGGTGGCGGCCTCGCGCAGCTTCTTGTCGGCCGCGGCGTTGTCGTCCTTGCCCAGCAGGCCGCTGGCAAAACCCTCGTCGAGCAGCGCCTGGGCCTCGGCCGGCAGGCCGGCCTGCTGGGCCCGAAGCGCCATGTCGCCCAGTTCGCCGCCGTCCAGCGGCACGCCGGTGGCGCGGCGCAGGCGGTAGACGTCTAGCCGCAGACGCTCCTCGGCAAAACCGTCGCGGCGGGCGTTGCGGGCGATCAGCTCGCCCCAGTATTCGGCTTTGCCGGTGCTGGCGGCCAGACGCTCCAGCGTGGTGATGTAGGCCGGCATGTCCTTCAATGCGCTCTGGCTGGCTGCCAGCAAGCGCAGCGTGGCCTCGGGCGTGGCGCGCTTGGCGGCCTCATCGGCCGCCACCTGCGGCGCCAGTTCGCGCAACACGCCGGCATGGTCGCCCAGCACGCTGAGCACCTGCGGGTAGAGCCGGCGCATCTCGGCATTCGAGCCGCCTTCGGCCAGGTGGGTCTTTATCCAGCGCGCAGCGCGGGCGTAGTCCTTTTGTTGCAGCAGCAGCTTGGCGGTGGACTCGATGATGGGCGGCCGCTCGGCCGCCGGCATCAGCGGGGAGTCGAGCGCCGCCTCGAAAGCCTGGGTCGCCGTCGCCACGTCACCCACGCCAAAAGCCGCCGGCGCTTTCAGGCGCTGGATGATGTAGGTCTCGTAGGGCGTCAGGCCGGGCAGCGCCTCGGCCTCGGCCAATCGCGCCAAGGCGTCCTTGAAGTTGCCGGCCTTGATCGCCTCCTGCGCGGCCTGCAGCGGCTTGCCGACCTCGACGCGCAGCGTCGGACTCGAAGCCGCTGAGCCCGGGGCCGCGGCCGGCGCGCTCTGGGCCCCGGCCGCGGCCGACGCGGCAGCCAGCACGCCCGCCAGGGCCCAGCAGCGCAAGCCCCGGTGAGTGGGCTTGGGGATTCGGGGGGAAGTGGGAGCAATGCGATTCACGAGAGGCGCCTGAAAATTCAGCCCGAGGAGCGAAGCCGCGAGTGTAGTCAGCCGCGGTCCGCCGGCGGCCACGGCCGCAGGGGCTGGCGCAGACGTGGAAACGGCGGCCTGCGCCGCCGTTCGATGCTGCCGGCCCTTGCGGGCCAGCAGCGACTCACTGCACCGGGGTGATGCCGGCGATCGCCCAGTCACCGTGGCCATCGGCCGGACGCACCAGGTGCCAGAGTTCGTTGAAGGGCTCGGCAGCGGCCTCGGCGGCTTCGCGGATCAGCCCATGGAAGCGCACCGTGACGATGTCCTGGCCGTTCTCGCGCACCGTCTCGACCACCTGCGCGTCGATCTGCACCACGTCGGTCTGCTGCTTGGCGTTGCCGCGGTCCTGCAGGTCCAAGCGCAGCGAGGCGAACAACTCGGGCGTGGTGAACTTGCGCAAATCGTCCAGGTTGGCGCTGTCGTTGGCGGCCTGCATCCGGATGAAGACCATCTTGGCCAGGCGCTCGAAATCGACTGCCGCCATGCCGCCAGGCAGCAGCGGGGCCGGCGCGGCCTGACCAGCCGCCAGCGCGGCCGGTGCGGTCTCGAGCGCGCTGCGGGGCATCGCGACCGGCTGGGCGGCCGGCTGCGGCATCCAGCCGCCCGCCGAAGCCCCTGCACCGGCCAGTTGCGGCCCGTTGCGCGACGCGCCGCCGCCAAAGCGGTTCATCAAGAAGCGGATCACGAAGAAGGCCAAGCCCGCCAACAACAACATCGGCAGGATGCTGCCGATTGCCGATGCAATGCCGGCGCCCATGCCGAAATGGCTGAACAGCGCGGCGATGCCGACGCCAGCGGCCAGACCGGCCAGCGGGCCCATCCAGTTGCGCTTGGGGGCGGCGGCAGCGGCGCCGGCGTTGTTGCCGGGCGCGGCGGCCGGCGCGGCGTTCTGGGCCGGCGCGTTCTGCGGCGCGGCGTTGGCCGGTGGGGCCTGGCGCTGCATGCCCGCGGGCTTGCCCGCACCCAGCCGCTTGGCGTCGGCGTCACCGGGGGCCAGGCTCAGCGTCAACGCGGCCAGGGTCATCGAAATGGCAAGCAACAGGTGTTTCAACACAGGTGTCTCCAGAAAAACAGGGGTTCGGGCCGGGGCACGGGTCAGCATCAGAGTCGCTGAACGGTCACTCGGTTCCGTTCGGCAGTTCTACGCATTTGCCCTATTTGGCAGCCCGACGCCGATTCTCAAGCCCTGGCGCGGAAAACCGGCCGACGACCCTGACGCTGGCACAGGCAGGCCGGCGGTACCGGGGTCGCCGCTCAGGCCGAGGAAGTCAGGAAGTAGCGCTGCGCACAGCGCGCCAGCGCCAAGCGCGGCGCGCGCTGCAGCGCGCACAGCAGGCCGAAGGGCGCGCTGGCGGCGTAGCGCCGCTGCACGTCGCGGGTGATGCGCAGCCACAACTCGGCCGTCACCTCGGCGTCGGCCAGCGCGCGGTGGGCGCGACCGGTGGCCGCGATGCCGTGGAAAGCCGCCAGCGTTCCCAGTTTGTGGTTGGGCGCCTCGGGGTAGAAGCGGCGCGACAGCAGCAGCGTGCAGGCGAACTCGGCCGGTTCGCCAGCGCAGGGGTGGCCGGGCGCGGCGCCGCCGGCCGCCAGGGCCCGCTCATGGCGCCAGAAAGCCCGGTCGAAAGCGGCGTTGTGCGCCACCACGCCGCAGCCTCGGGTGAACTCGGCCACCTGGCGCATCACCTCGGCGGCCGGTGGCGCGGTCGCCAGCATGCGGTTGCTGATGCCGGTGAGCTGCTCGATGAAGGCCGGCACCGGCACCCCGCTGCGCATCAGGCTGGCGAATCGGTCGACGATGCGACCGTCGCGCACCAGCACGGCGGCGATCTCGGTGGCGCGCGCGCCCATCGCGGGGCTCATGCCGGTGGTCTCGAAGTCGATGACGGCGATAGTGTCGGGAGAGGGCATGGCGCGATTGTCGTTGCCGCGACCGCCGCCGGAATCGCTCGCCGCTAGACTCATCCGGATCAGCCGCAGCCCCCTGCGGCCCCAGGAGACACGCCCCATGACCCCCTCGCACCCGCGCCGCCTGCTGTCCCAGGCGGCGCTGACCGCCGCCGCCCTGGCGATCACCGGCTTGGCCGCGCCCGCCGCCCTGGCACAAGCCGCCTACCCGTCGCGCGCGATCACGCTGATCGTGCCCTGGCCGCCCGGCGGCAGCACCGACCGCCACCTGCGCGCGCTGGCCGAGATCGCCGCCAAGCACCTGGGCCAGAACGTCATCATCCAGAACACGCCCGGCGGCGGCGGCACCACCGGCCCGGGCAACATGGCGCTCGGCGCCAAGCCAGACGGCTACACCATCGCCCAGTTCCCGATGGGCATGCTGCGCATCCCGCACATGCAGAAGACGCAGTGGAACCCGCTGACCGATTTCAGCTACATCATCGGCGTCACCGGCTACACCTTCGGCTTCGTGGTGCGCAGCGATTCGCCCTACAAGACCTTCACCGACTATGTCGAGGCCGCGCGCAAGCAGCCCGGCAAGATCGATTTCGGCTCGACCGGCACCGGCACCAGCCCGCACCTGCTGATCGAGGAGGTGGCCCACGCGGCCAAGGTCGAGTTCAACCACATCCCGTTCAAGGGCAACGCCGACCAGATGCAGGCCCTGCTCGGCGGCCATGTGTTGGCCGCCAGCGACGCCACCGGCTGGGACAAGTTCGTCGACTCCGGCCAGATGCGGCTGCTGGTGACTTTTGGCGACCAGCGCACCAAGCGCTGGCCGAATGTGCCCACCGCCAAGGACCTGGGCTATGGCGTGGTCAGCAACTCGCCCTACGGCCTGGTCGGCCCCAAGGGCATGGACCCGGCGATCATGAAGACGCTGCACGACGCCTTCAAGAAGGCGATGGACGACCCCAGGCATATGGAGGTGCTCGACCAGCTCAACCAGCCGGTCTGGTACAAGAACAGCGCCGACTACGCCGCCTGGGCGCGCGACACCCTGGCCAAGGAGCGGGTGCTGATCGAGCGCCTGGGCCTGGCCGCCAAATAAGCCGGCTGCGGCACGGGTTGATCGGCCACACCGATGCCGACGCGCGCCGGCTCAAGCATGATGCGCGGGCCCAAATCGAGGAGACCCCGCCCATGCCCACGCTCAATGTCAACGGCCGCGCCCACACGCACGATGCCGAGCCCGATACCCCGCTGCTGTGGGTGCTGCGCGAGCAACTCGGCTTGACCGGCACCAAGTACGGCTGCGGCATCGCCCAATGCGGCGCCTGCACCGTCCACATAGCCGGCGTGGCCACGCGGTCCTGCGTGCGGCCGGCCTCCAGCGTCGGGCCCGACGAGAAGATCGTCACGATCGAGGGCCTGTCGCCCGACGGCCAGCACCCGCTGCAGAAGGCCTGGGTCAAGCTCGATGTGCCGCAATGCGGCTTCTGCCAATCCGGCATGCTGATGGCGGCCGCAGCGCTGCTCAAGGTAAAACCCAAGCCCAGCGAGACCGACATCCGCGAGGCCATGACCAACATCTGCCGCTGCGGCACCTACAACCGCGTGCAGGCCGCCATCCAGATGGCTGCGGCCCAGGGCTGAAGGGGCAGATGATGAACAACTCCCTGCCCACCACCGGCGCCGCCTCACTGACCCGCCGCGGCTTCCTGGTCACCGGCGCGGCCAGCGCTGGCGGCCTGGTGCTCGCCTTCCATCTGCCGCCAGCCGAAGCCCAAGTCGGCACACCCGCCGGCACCCCACCCGAAGTCAACGCCTGGGTGGTGATCCAGCCCGACGACCAGGTGGTGATACGCATCGCCCGCAGCGAGATGGGCCAGGGCACGCTGACCGGCCTGGCCCAACTGGTGGCCGAGGAGTTGCAGTGCGACTGGGCCAAGGTGACGACCGAATACCCCACGCCAGGCCAGAACCTGGCGCGCAACCGGATCTGGGGCAATTTCTCCACCGGCGGCAGCCGCGGCATCCGCGAATCGCACGACTATGTGCGCAAGGGCGGCGCCGCGGCCAGGATGATGCTGGTGCAGGCTGCGGCCGACGGCTGGGCCGTGCCGGCCGCCGAATGCCGCGCCGCCGCCAGCGTGATCACCCACGGCCCCAGCGGCCGCAGCACGACTTACGGCAAGGTGGCCGCCGCGGCCGCCAAGCTCAAGGTCCCGACCGAGGTGGCGCTGAAAGACCCCAAGGACTGGACCATCGCCGGCAAGCCGCTGCCCCGTCTCGACACGGTGGACAAGACCACCGGGGCCCAGGTCTACGGCATGGACTTCAAGCTGCCGGGCCTGCTCAACGCCGCGATCCGCGATTGCCCGGTGGTGGGCGGCAAGGTGCGGCGCTACGACGCCACGGCGATCGCCAAGATGCCGGGCGTCAAGAAGGTGCTGACGGTCGGCGACAGCGCGGTGGCGGTGGTGGCCGACACCTGGTGGCGCGCCAAGACCGCGCTGGCCGCGCTGGAGATCGAGTGGGACGAGGGGCCCAACGCCAAGCTAGACAGCGCCGGCATCGCCTCGCTGCTCAAGGCCGGGCTGGACGCGCCCGAGGCCATCGTCGGCGCCCAGGCCGGCCAGCCGCGCGAGGCGCTGGCCGCGGCCGCGCGCACGATCGAGGCGGTCTACGCCTACCCGTACCAGAACCACGCCACGATGGAGGTGATGAACGCCACAGCCAGGATCACGCTGTCGGCGGCCGGCACACCCGAGCGCTGCGAAGTCTGGACCCCGACCCAGAACGGTGAGGCCGCTTTCGCCGCCACGGTGGAAGCCTCGGGCCTGCCGGCGGCGCAATGCGAGGTCTACAAGATCCACCTCGGCGGCGGTTTCGGCCGGCGCGGTGCCACCGACTGGGTGCGCCAGGCCGTGGAGATCGCCCGTGCGATGCCCGGCACGCCGGTCAAGCTGATCTGGAGCCGAGAGGAGGACATGCAGCATGGCTTCTACCACCCGGTCACCCAGTGCAAGCTGAAGGCCGGGCTGGACGCGCAAGGCCGGCTCATCGCGCTGCACATGCGCTTGTCGGGCCAGTCGATCCTGGCCGGGCTGTTCCCGCAAAACCTGCAGAACGGCAAGGATCCAGTCGTCTTCCAGGGCCTGAATCTCGGCGGGCCCGAAGGCGCGCTGGGCTATGCGATCCCGAACCTGCTGGTCGACCACGCGATGCGCAACCCGGCGGTCCGCCCCGGCTTCTGGCGCGGCGTCAACCTGAACCACAACGCGATCTACCTCGAATGCTTCATCGACGAGATCGCCCATGCGACCCAGCAAGACCCGCTGGCGCTGCGCCGGCAACTGCTGGCCTCCAGCCCCAAGCACCTGGCCGTGCTGGACGCTGTAGCCCAGCGCGCCGGCTGGGGCAGCCCGGCCGCGCCGATCAAGGGCCAGACGGTGCACCGCGGCCTGGCCCAGATCATGGGTTTCGGCAGCTATGTGGCGGCCTGCGCCGAGGTCTCGGTCGACGCCGACGGCGCGCTGACGGTGCACCGCATCGTCGCCGCCACCGACAGCGGCCACGCCGTCAATCCGCAGCAGATCGCGGCGCAAGTCGAGGGCTCGTTCGCCTACGGCCTGTCGGCCGCGCTGTTCGGCGAGATCACGCTGGAGAACGGCCGCATCCAGCAGAGCAACTTCCACGACTACCCGGCGCTGCTGATGGCGCAGATGCCCAAGGTCGAGACCCTCGTGATGCCGTCGGGCGGCTTCTGGGGTGGCGTCGGCGAGCCGACGATCGCGGTCGCCGCGCCGGCGGTGTTGAACGCGATCTTCGCCGCCACCGGCCAGCGCATCCGCACGCTGCCGATCAAGAACCAAAGCCTGAAGCGGGCGTGACGGCCTTGTTGTGCACCGCCGGCCTGCTGCTGGCCTGGGCCGTAACCCCGGCGCAGGCCGAGGGTGATGCCGCGCGCGGTGCGGTGCTGGCGGCCAGCCGAAGCCAGGGCCTGTGCGTGCTGTGCCACGCGCTGCCCGGCCAGCCCGCACCGCTTCAGGGCACGATCGGCCCGGCGCTGGCCGGCGTGGGCGCGCGCCTGGGCCATGAGGATTTGCGCCAGCGTCTGCTGGTGCCCGAGCGCATCAACCCCGAGACGCTGATGCCGTCCTACGGCCGCACCGAGGGGCTGCAACGGGTGGCGCCCGCGCTGCAAGGCCGGCCACTGCTGACACCCAGCCAGATCGACGATGTGGTGGCTTACCTGGAGAGCTTGAAGTGAGGCCGGAGCCCAGAACCGGCCTGTTGCGCCGCCAGGTCCTGCACGGCGCCGGCGGGCTGGTGCTGGCGCTGCAATGGCGCCCGGCGCACGCCGTCTCGGCCACCCGCTCGCTGCAGCAGATGATAGCCCAATGGGCGGCGGGCCGGCCGGTGCAAGAAGGCCGGGTCACGCTGGAGATCGCCCCGCTGGTGGAAAACGGCAACGCGGTGCCGATCACCGTGCGGGTGGACAGCGCGATGAGCGCCACCGACCGGGTGCAGGAGATCGTCGTCTTCAACGAGCGCAACCCGCAGCGCGAGGTGGTGCGCATCGTTTTCGGCCCGGCCAGCGGCCAGGCCGAGGCGTCCACCCGAATCCGGCTCGCCACCTCGCAGCAACTGGTGGCACTGGCGAGGCTGGCCGACGGCAGCCAGTGGTCGCAGCGGGTCGACGTGATCGTCACGCTGGCTGCCTGCATCGAAAGCTGACCCCACCATGGCCGACAGCCCGAAAATCCGCACCCTGATCCACCTGCCCGAGGGGCTGCGCAAGGGCGTGGCCTTCGAGGTCCGCGCCACGCTGGGCCACCCGATGGAAAACGGCCTGCGGCCCGACGGCTACGGCAACGTCGTGCCGCGCAGCCTGGTCACGCGCTTCGAGTGCCGGCTCGACGCTGCGCTGGTCTGCAGCGTCGACCTCTACCCGGCGATCGCCGCCAATCCCTACATTGCGTTCTGGGTGCGGGCCGACGGCGCGGGCACGCTGAGCTTCGAGTGGCTGGGCGACAACGGCTTCAGGCACCGCGAGACCCGCACGATAGACCCGGCATGAACAGCCGTCCTGGCCGCTGGACTTTGCTGGTGTTGCTGGCGCTGGCCTGGGCTGGCCGGGTCGGTGCGGCGGCCTCGGCCGAACCGGCGCCGCCGCCCGATCCCAGGCGGTCGGGTCTGGATTTCATGAGCCCGGCGCTGCAGGCCCTGCAACGCGACGACCGCCAGAACCCGGCGATGCTGTGGGTGCAGGACGGCGCAGCGCAATGGCGCACGCCCGCCGGCGCAGCGGCCAAGTCCTGCGCCGACTGCCATGGCGCGGCTGATCAATCCATGGCCGGCGTGGCCGCGCGCTACCCGGCCTGGGATGCCACCGGCAACCAGGCCCTGAACCTGGCCGGCCGGATCAACCGCTGCCGCCAGCGCCACCAGCAGGCCGCGCCACTGGCCGCCGACCATGCCGACGCGCTGGCGCTGGCCGCCTACATCGGCCTGCAATCGCGCGGCCTGGCGATGGCGCCGCCGGCCGATGCCCGGCTGGCGCCGCTGCGCGACCAGGGACGGGCGCTGTGGCAGCAGCGGCTGGGCCAATTGAACCTGGCCTGCAGCCATTGCCACGACCAGCAGGCCGGCCAGCGCCTGGGCGGCGCGGCCATCCCGCAGGCGCACGCCACCGGCTACCCCAGCTACCGGCTGGAGTGGCAAGGCCTGGGCAGCCTGCAGCGCCGGCTGCGCGGCTGCGTGGTGGGCGTTCGGGCCGAGCCGTTTGCGCCCGACGCCACCGAATGGCTGGCGCTGGAGGCCTGGCTGGCACTGCGCGCGGCCGGCATGCCGGGCGAGACGCCGGCGCTGCGGCCCTGACCCGGCCGCCTGCGGGCCTACAGCAACTGCCCGACGTTGAACAGCGTCAGCAGGCCGAGCACCGCAAAGATCACCGCGGCCACAGCGTGCACCAGCGTCATCGACAGCTTTCGGGCGATCTGGTCGCCCAGCAGCACCGCGGGCACGTTGGCCAGCATCATGCCCAGCGTCGTGCCGGCCACCACCGCCAGCAGATCGGGGTAGCGCGCGGCCAGCGCCACGGTGGCGATCTGGGTCTTGTCACCCATCTCGGCCAGGAAGAAGGCGATCACCGTCGTGCCGAAGATACCGAAACGCTGGCCGCCGCCTTGCGTCTCGGCGTCGGCGAGCCGGTCGGGAACCATCATCCAGCCCGCCATCACCAGGAACGAGCCGCCGATCACCCAGCGCAAGACCTGCGGCCCCATCAGCCCGGCGATCCAGCCGCCCAACCAGCCGGCGGCCGCATGGTTGGCCAGCGTGGCGACCAGGATGCCCAGGATGATGGGCACCGGTTTGCGGAACTTGGCTGCCAGCAGCAGCGCCAGCAGCTGGGTCTTGTCGCCCATTTCACCCAGGGCGACGATGCCGGTCGAGACGAGGAAGGCTTCCAACAGGGTCTTTCGGGTGCGTAACGGAGCATGATTGTCTCCCGCCCCGTTGGGACTGCGGCAAGCTGCCGGACCGGCTGCTAGCGCTGGCGCAGTCCGTAACGGCTGAACTTGTCCACCACCCGGGCAATCTCGGCCGCCGGCAGCCGGCGCGGACCACCCAGCGCCAGGCACATCACCGTCTGCTGGGCCAGGGTTTCGACCTCACCGGCCAGCCACATCGCCCGGTCCAGGTCACGCTCGAAGGCCAGCAGGCCGTGGTGCGCCAGCAGGCAGGCCTTGCGGCCGTCGAGCGCGGCTACGGCGGCCAGCGACAGTTCGGCACTGCCATAGGTGAAGTAGGGCGCGCAGCGGATGGGCGCGCCGCCGGCCGCGGCGATCATGTAGTGCAGCGCCGGGATCTCCAGGCCCTGGATCGCCAGCACCGTGGCATAGGTGGGATGGCCATGCACCACCGCGCCGGCTTCGGACCGCGCCTGGTAGACCGCCTGGTGCATCAACCACTCGCTGCTCGGCTCGAGCGCATGAACCCAGTCGGCGCGGCCAGGCCCGGTGAAACGCACTGCCACGATGTCCTCGGGCTGCAGCGTGTCGTAGGCGACGCCGCTGGGCGTGATCAGCATGCCGCCATGCGCACCGAGTTCGACCCGCACACTCAGGTTGCCCGAGGTGCCGGTAGCCAGGCCCAACGGCTGCAGGCGCCTGGCCTGGCGCACCAGTTGCTCGCGCAAGTCGCGTTCGTCAGCCGGCATGGCTCAGACCGCCAGCACCTTGGCCACCGGCGCCGGCCGCAGCCGGTAGGCATCGGGCAGACCCGACCCCAGCAAGGGGCGCAGGTAGAGCCTGAAGGCATCGGTCACGTCGGTGCCGCTCTCGCTGATGAACAAGTCCTCCATCACCCGGGTCTTGCCGGCCACCGCCTCGAGCGGCAGCAAGCTGTAGTCGGCCGAGTAATAGCCAGTGCGCTGTATCGCCACCGAGCCGTCCCGGTGCTCACCGTTGACACCCCACATCGCGAACTGCACCGCCTTCTCGCCGACCTCACGCGCTTCGCGCTGGTCGACGTCGCTGACGCAACCGATGAAACTGCGCTGCAGGTAGCCGAAGGTGTCGCCGCGCACCCGCTTGATGCCGAGCTTGGCCTTGATCTCCTCGCACAACAGGTCGGCCAGCAAGCCGGTGCCCGACAACTGCACGTTGCCATGGTCGTCGCGCTCCAGGTCTTTCGCCAGCTGCGCCAGGATCGGTTGACCAGCGGCGTCGTGTATCCCCTCGCTGACGGCGATCACGCAGCGCCCATGGCGTGCAACCATCGCTTTGACATCGGCCAGGAACTGCTCCAGCACGAACACCCGCTCGGGCAGGTAGATCAGGTGCGGACCGTCGTCCGGAAACTTCTTGCCCAGCGCCGACGCTGCCGTCAGGAATCCCGCATGCCGGCCCATCACCACGCCCAGGTAGACGCCGGGCAGCGCGGCGTTGTCCAAGTTGGCGCCGGCAAAAGCCTGGGCGACGAAACGAGCCGCAGATGGGAACCCCGGCGTGTGGTCGCTACCCACCAGGTCGTTGTCTATGGTCTTGGGAATGTGGATGCTGCGCAGCGGATAGCCCGCCTGGCGGGCCTGCTCGCTGACGATGCGCACGGTATCCGACGAGTCGTTGCCGCCGATGTAGAAGAAATGCCCGATGCCATGCGCCTTCAGCACGTGGAAGATCCGCTGGCAATAGGCCAGGTCGGGCTTGTCGCGCGTGCTGCCCAGCGCCGACGACGGGGTGCCGGCCACCAGTTCCAGGTTGTGGCTGGTCTCCTGGGTCAGGTCGACGAAATCCTCGTTGACGATGCCGCGTACGCCGTGGCGCGCGCCGTAGACCAGGTCTATGCCCTTATGGCGGCGCGCCTCCATCACCACGCCGACCAGGCTCTGGTTGATGACGGCGGTGGGGCCGCCACCCTGGGCGACGAGGATCTTGTTCAAGGCCATGACCAACTCCCGGCGCCGCTGCGGCGCGATTTGTTTCAATCGCCTGAGCGTAGCGGCTTTATGGCCGCTCGGCGGACCGACCGGCGTGGCGCAATTCAGCCGACCTTGACTTCGCTGATCTGGAGCACCGGCTGGGCATCGGTGTAGTTGGAAATGTCGCCCATGATTTCAGCGCCATGCTGTGCCATCGCGGCACCGAAGGCCTCCAGCGAGGTCACCAGCAAAGTGCCCACCGCCACATAGGGCGCGGGCTGACCAGGCGCAGCACCGGCCAGGCCGGCATCGACCGTGAAGCCGGTGCAGGCCTCTCCTATGCGCGCCTGAACCATGGGCATGTGGCGGTCGCAGTAGTAGGCCATGTCGAAACGAACGCCGGCCTGGTTGGGGTAGAGGATGTGGACTTTGATCATGGCTCGCTCCTGGAACTTGTTGTTGGGGGTGCCGATTGGGGCGCAAAACCACCCGGGCTGTCAATGCACAGTGTTGTGGGCAAGTCTTGAACAAGTCCACAGTTGTCCACAGGCCCAGCGCCGAATCCAAAGTTGTTGTCGGTTTCCCGCTGCGCTCACAGCCCGTCGGCCACAGGGTTTTTGGATCGCCAAGTAGCTGAAAAACAAGAGAAAAAAGCTGTTGTCAACAGGTGAGCGGGTACCCTACTACGACTACGACTCTTAAAAAAGACTTTAACTGCAGCGACTGCGTCGCGAAAAAAACGCCAAAAGCTCCTCGGCACGCGCAGGCGCAAAAACTGGTGCCATGGCGATGCGCCACTACGCAGTTGAGAGCATGCGCAGGGCGAGTGGCCGCCACGGAGTCGGTGTTCGACGAGCGTCCGGGCCGGGAGGACTGGTCATGAGTGCCGTGCTCGGCCAGACCTTCGGCGTCCGACGAAGCCGTCTGCGCCGGTTCGGCAGCGGTCGGTCGGCGATGTCGCGCCGGACGGGATCAAGGCGCAGCACGGGCTTGCAGGGCGGAGTGGCTGCAGCTGGCAGGCCCATGCGCCAAAACGTCAGACCTGTCAAAGCACAGACTTGTGGACAAGTCTCGAGCAAGCCTGGTCTTGTCCACAGGCCGAGCCCCGATCTGAAAGTTGTTGTCGGTTTCCCGCCGCGCTCAGGGCTTCCGGATCACAGGCTTGTGAAGATGCCAAGTTGCTGAAAAACAAGGGAAAAATGAACTTGTCAACAGAAGGAGCAGCGCTCTACTACGACTACCAGGTTTAAAAGAAGGAAAACAACACCATCGACTGCGTCGCCGAGAAATTTCACCCGGGGCCTGGCGTCAGGGTCCGAACCCAAAACAGGCTTGCCGGCATCGCGTCAACGCCAAAAAAACGCGTGGAGAGGGTGGGGCCGGAAATCCAGACGTTTGACCCGAGCGCATGGGCGCTGCCAACCTCATCAAGCCGCGTCAGACGACCCGAGGGACAACTGGCGGGCCTGTGCAGTCGATTCAAGGGCCTTGGTGGGCAGCTGGCGGCCTGCGGCAGCCAGTTTTAGGGTGGAGGGTGGCACACCGCTGTTGCAACGGCCTTGGCGCGCCTGTGGGGCGCGTCAAGTTCGACGCAGGTTGCGCGCGCTGTTTGCACCTCACCACGCCGCGACTCACCTGTGCTGGCTTATGCGCAGGTGCTCGCTGAGTTTTTCGGGGTTTGGCTGCAGGCCAAGGCGGCCGGGCTTTCTTCGATGAAGTGGCGGTACGGGGCGCCGAACCATTCGCACGCCAGCAGCGACGCTGCCATCCCCCGCAGGTCAAGCGGGGTCGGGTATGAACCCGACCCTCCCGGCCATCGCCGCGCCAGGCGGTCGCGGCCGGGCTCAGAGACTGATCAGGCCTTCTTGACCCAGGCGCTGCACCAACCGCCGGCAGCGACCAGCTTGCCGCCGACGATCGGGCAGACGCCTGCGGCGTCGCCGGCCTTGCCCTGGTACAGCATGCAGTTGCTGCAAACCTTGCCCTTGGCGTAGCCCGGGTACTTGGCGGCATCGACCTTGGTGGCGTCGTTCTTGTAGCCGATGGCCTTGGCGGTGGGATCGTTCTCGTCGACCTTGTCTGCGGCCAGCGCATGGGTGGCCGCGCTCAGGGCGACGGCGGCGGGAACGAGGGTGATGATGAATTGACGGCGGCTGTTCATGGTGGGGAAAGTCCTGGTCCGGATCAAAGGGAGCCCCGCTCCGGCTCCGGCGCCGGTATCGGGGAATCGAAAAACATTCAGGCAGCTTCAATCAAACTGCGGCCTGCACTGTAGCGGCCGTCCGTGTGTAGCTGGCGAGGTAGTTGACTGCCGTGCTGGCGCACCAGGCCGCGCGGTGCGTCAGTGGCTGATAGCGGATTCCGGTGAGCGTTTGCTGCGTCAGGCCGCAGCAGGCCATCGCCGCTGCCAGCTCGGCCGGGGTGACGAACTGTTGCCAGCGGTGGGTGCCGCGCGGCAGCAGACGCAGCAGCCATTCGGCACCGACGATGGCCTGGACAAAGCTCAGCGCGGTGCGATTCAGCGTCGAGGCGATCATCAGTCCACCTGGTGCGAGATGCGCCGCGGCCTGCCCCACGAAGGCCGGCATGTCCTGCACATGTTCGACCACTTCCAGCAGCAACACCAGGTCGAAGGTCTCGCCGGCAGCCAGCGCGGTGACCGCATCGCCGCAGCGGTAGTCCACCACCAGTTTCTGGTCGGCAGCATGTTGCCGGGCTACCGCGATGCTGCGCACCGCCGCATCGATGCCGGTGACCCGGGCGCCGGCCCGTGCCAGCGGCTCGCACAACAGCCCGGCGCCGCAACCCAGGTCCAGTACCCGCAGACCGGCCAGCCCAGTACCAGGGGGCAGACCGAAATGGCGCTCGGCCAGCGTCTGCACCCGCGACTGGCGCAGCGCATTGAGCACATGCAGCGGACGCATCGGCCCCAGCGCATCCCACCAGGTGCTTGCCAGCCGGTTGAACCGCAGCAGTTCGTCGGCCCTGGCGGTGGACACTGTTGCGGTGTCAGCCGCAGCCACAGAGGGCTTTGAATGGTTGTTCACTGTCCGATCGTCCTTGATTGACCTCAATTTGAAGCGACTCTTTCAAATTCTTCGGTTGTTTTAGTAGACTATTGCGATGCAAAACATGTTCACTTCAGTTTCAAGTGATCAACCCCGGTACCGAAGTGGCGCTGTCGCCCGCATCGCGGGCATCCCGGTGTCGACGCTGAGGATCTGGGAACGCCGTTACCAGGTGATCGGTCCGTCGGTGACCGAAAGCGGCCACCGCCTCTACACCGGCGCCGACATCGAGCGGCTGCTGTTGATCCGGCAATTGATAGGTCTGGGCCATGCCGTGGGCACGCTGGCGCGCCTGCCCACACCAGCGCTGCAGGACATCGCCGATGCCCGCGCGGCCTTGGCCTTGCCGGCTGCACCATTGCCGGCGCGGCCGCGCGCCGCGCTGCTCGGGCTGGGCTTGCCGCGCCGGCTGGCGGGCTGCGCGCTGCAGCGCGTGGCTACCTGGGCCGACCTGGCGGGTGCCGAAGCGGCAGCGAACCCGCCGCTTCCCGCCGACTCCGACGGGCCGACCGTCAGTCCGCTGGCTGACCTGCTGGTGGCCGAGATGGCGACGCTGCAGCCCGAGTCGGCAGACCGCTTGCTGCGGTTGATGCGGCAGTTGGGCGTGCGGCGCAGCGTGGTGGTTTACGGTTTCGGCGCCGAGTCTGCCGCCCAGCGCCTGCGCGACGTGGGTTGCCGCCTGCAGCGCGCGCCACTGGCCGACACCGATCTGCGGGCTTTGGTCGACGAGGCCTTGGCCGCGCTGAGGCCCGGCACCGGTGTTGCGCTTGCTTCAGCGCCGATCGACGCAACTTCGGTCTTGGCGACCACCCGCGTGCCAGACCGCCTCTTCGACGACGAGGCGCTGGCACAACTGGTCGCGGCCAGCAACAAGGTGGCCTGCGAATGCCCGCGCCACCTGGCCGAACTGGTGCAGCAACTCGCCCACTTCGAGACCTACAGCGCCGAATGCCTGCAGCGCAGCCCGTCCGATGACTTCCTGCACGCCGATCTGATGCAGGTGGCAGGCACCGCCCGGGCGATGATGGAAGCCGCGCTGGTCCGGGTGGCCGAGGCCAAGGCGATCGCACTGCCGTCACCGCCACGCCCCCGGACGTTCTGAACCGGGGACGGTTGAGGCTGCGCTGGGGCAGTCCAAAAAGTAGTCAGACGAACCGTCAGCCGAACAGCCCGGGCGCCACCGTACCGGCGTCGTCGGCATAGAAGCAGGCCGGGCAGACTGCCCGGTAGCGCTCGTTGCCGCCGATCACCACCTGCTCGCCCTGCTGGACGCGGCGGCCCTGGGCGTCTATGCGCAGATTCATCGTGGCCTTGCGGGCACAGGCGCAGATGGTTTTCATCTCTTCGACATCGTCGGCCAGTGTCAGCAGCGTGGCTGCGCCGGCAAAGGCCTCTCCGCGGAAATCGCTGCGCAGCCCCCAGCAGATCACCGGCAACTGTTGCAGGTGCGCCATCCGGTGCAACTGGCGTACCTGATCGGGGCTGAGGAACTGGGCCTCGTCGAACAGCAGGCACGCCAGCGGGCAACCGGCCAACTGTTCCAGGCGTTCGCGTTCGAAAGCGGTGTCGGGCCCGAAGGTGGCCGCCGGCCGCACCAGTCCCAGCCGGGAGCCTATCTGTCCGTTGCCGACCCGGTCGTCATGGGCGGCGGTGAACAGCAGAACCCGCAGCCCGCGCTCCTCGTAGTTGTGCGCCACCTGCAGCAGCGCGGTGGATTTGCCCGCGTTCATCGCGGCGTAGCGGAAATAGAGCTTGCTCATGCGAGGGGGTTGCCGGACGGGGGCCGTCTTTGGCCACCGGGCGCGGATCCACTGTAAGCGATGGCCCCGTTGGCAGTGCGACTGCCGGCCGGACGTGGCCCGCGCTACAGTCGCGCCACGATGTCAAATACCCCCACCCTGCCGGACCTCGCCACGCTCGAAACCCCCGCGCTGCTGCTGTCGCAGCCGCGCATGGCAGCCAATATTGAGCGCATGCGCCAGCGCATCGCCACGCTGGGCGTGGCCTTCCGGCCGCATGTCAAGACCGCCAAGAGCCTGGCCGTGGCGCAAGCCATGCTGGGCGCGGCCAGCGGCGCGATCACGGTCTCGACGCTGCGCGAGGCCGATGAATTTGCCGCCCAGGGCTTTGCCGACATCACCTACGCGGTGGGCATCACGCCGAACAAACTGGGCCATGTGGCGCGCCTGCTGGCCCAGGGCGTGCAACTGCGGTTGATCCTCGACAGCGTGGCGGCCGCCCAGGCGCTGGTGCAGGCCGCCGACGCCTTCGCCGCGCCCGTGGGCGTGCTGATCGAGATCGACACCGACGGTCACCGCGCCGGCATCGCGCCCGCCGACGCCGCCACGCTGCTGGCGGTGGCCGCCGCGCTGTCGCACCCGCGGGTGCAGTTGCTGGGCGTGCTCACCCACCTGGGCGCCAGCTACGACTGCCGCAGCCCCGAGGCCTTGCGCGCCGCAGCCGAGCAGGAGCGTGCCGGTGCGGTGCAGGCCGCCGAGCAGTTGCGTGCGGCCGGCCACGCCGCGCCGGTGGTCAGCGTGGGCTCGACGCCCAGCGCGCTGTTCGCGCAACAACTGTCTGGTGTGACCGAACTGCGCGCCGGGGTCTATGTGTTCCAGGACCTGGTGATGGCCGGGCTGGGCGTCTGCACGCCCGACGACGTCGCGGTGTCGGTGTTGACCAGCGTCGTCGGTCACCAGCGCGCCAAGGGCTGGACTCTGGTCGACGCCGGCTGGATGGCGCTGTCGCGCGACCGCGGCACTGCCGCCCAGCCTGTCGACCAGGGCTACGGCCTGGTCTGCGACGTCGCGGGCCTTGTGCTGCCCGACTACACCGTGATCGCCGCCAACCAGGAGCACGGCACCATCGCCCATCGCAGCGGCGATAAGGGTGCGATGCTGGACCTGCCGGTGGGCACGCTGTTGCGCATCCTGCCCAACCATGCCTGCGCGACCTGCGCCCAGTTCAGCAGTTACCAGGTTGTGGACGGTGCGAATCAGATCCAGGCCGAATGGCCGCGCTTCGGCGGCTGGTGAACCGCTCCAACTGCTTCGCCTAATCCCCGTCTGGCTTGCCGGCAGCCGGGTCTGGCAGCGCGGCCCCGGGCGTGGTCGGCGCGCGCAGCGGCGGGTATTTGAGGGCATTCTTCACCAACTTGTCGGCGACGGCGCTCGCCACGTCGCACTGGGTGTGGTCGGCCACCTGCAGCAAGTAGACCAGCACGTCGGCGATTTCCTCGCCGATATGGGTCTTGACGGCAGGATCGAGGTGGGCGGTCTGCGACTGTTCGGGCGTCAGCCACTGGAAGATCTCGGCCAGCTCGGCGGTCTCGACCATCAGCGCCATCGCCAGGTTCTTGGGCGTCTGGAAGGGTTGCCAGTCGCGGTCGGCAGCAAACTGGCGCAGGGTGGCTTGCAGGGCGGCGATGTCCATGGCGGGAGCTTTCAGTTCGGGGTTGACCAAGGTGGATCCGTGTCGGGCCGGCGATTTCGGTCTGCCCGCGTGCTGCAAGCCTACGCGCTGACCCGCCTGGCCCGACGCGCCGCGCATCTTGCAACCTGGCCCGCCATCACCATCTGCTGCTCATCGGGCCCGCCTGAACCGGGCTCCAAGGAGTTCCAGCATGCAAACCGCCCGCCCCACCACCCCGCCGTCGGCGCAGTACGCTGCCGGTCAATTCAAGACCGCGATCACGCTGGCCGAGTTGTTGCAGCGCGTCGAATCCAGCGCCCTGAGGGTGGGGCCGGCGCAGTACCGGCGGCTGGTGCAGCATCTGTCGCACTTGCTCGACGGCTTGGCGCCGGGGCCCGGGCTGGACGCGCTGCTGAGCACTTTTCCGGCCGCCGCGGCGCTGTACGAGAACATGCGCTACGACCAGGCGGGGCTGTGCCGGTCGCCGCTGGAGGCGTCGCTGGCCACCGAGTTGCAGGCGCGCGAGGCGATAGCCAAAGCCCGCTCGGCGATGCCAGCTGCCTGACAGGTTGTCGACAGGCTGCAACGCCTGACGGTTCGACGCCTGCGCGTTGCCGCGACTGAGCCGCAAGCATTGACAAGCCCGCCGCCAGCCGCAAGCATGGCGCATCCCGCACCATCCCGGAGCGGCACCGCAAGGAGAGACTCCATGGCCAAGAGCCAGCAACGCAGCACCAAGGAAGCCAAGAAACCCAAGAAGGACGACGGCACCGCCAAGCCGCTGTCACCCGGTGCGCTGAGCGCGCCCATCACCACCGTGGTAGCCGATCGCAGCAAGAAAAAGAAGTGAACGTGGGCCCGTGATGGCGGCCTGGGCCGGCATCCCGTCGTCTGGTCCAGATCGACTCAATCGGCCGGCCTCGAGGTGGGCTCGACATCGACCATCTGCCACCAGCGGGTCCAGAACAGCGGCCGCCGGTAGCCCAGCAACCAGGGGTGGGCCATGTCGGTGTAGATGCGGTGCACATGCTGCTTGTAGGGCGCGTAGGCCGCCGAAAGCCGCTTGGCCTGCAGGAACAGGCCGTCGCGCTCAGGCCCGTTGGGCAGCGCCGACATGCGGTCATAGACCGCGTCGAATTCGGCCGACTTGAAGCGTGACAGGTTGGCGCCGCCGCTGGACGGCCCGTACAGCCGTTGCAGCGCGCTCTGCCCATCGAGTTGCGTGGCCGACGAGCCCACGCCCCAGATCATCAGCTTGCCGGCCTGCATCGCCTTCAGGTTTTCCGGCCACTTGGCGAATTTGAAGGCGATCTTCAGTCCGACGGCGTTCATGTTCTTCTGCCACAACTCGTCGAGCTGGCGCTGGCTGGCGTCGGGCTGGGTGTGGCGCACCAAGACCAGCGGCGCTCCGTTGGGCATGTCGCGCCAGCCGTCACCGTCGCGGTCGACATAGCCGTAGAGGTCGAGCAAGGCTTTGGCCTTGGCCGGGCTGAACTCGCCCATCTCGCTGCGGTAAGCGGGGTCGTAGCCGGTGGTGTGCGGCACCGATGGCGATTGGGCCGGAATCGCCTGGCCGCGCCGGCCCAGCGTGATCTCGCGCGGGATGTCCACCGCCAGATTGATGGCCCGGCGCAAGGCCACTTTGTCGGGCGTGTAGCCGCCCACCACCGGGTCGTCCATGTTGTAGACGGTGAGCACGCCCTCGGGGCCGATGGTGCGGTAACCGGTGATGCCGCGCTTGGCCAGGTTGGGCGCGAGCTTGCCGCCCGGCATCGCGGTGTTGGCGAACTCCGGCGGCATGCGGTCTATGAAATCCTGCTGCCGGTTCAGGAAGGACAGCCAGGCCGGCTGCGCCTCTTCGATGATGGACACCACCACCCGGTCGAGCATGGGCAGGCGCCGGCCCTTGAATTTCGCCAGCAAGGCCTGGCCCTCGGCATCGCCGGGCGCCGGCTCGGCCTCGTCCTCATAGTGACGCAGCCGGTAGCTGGGGCTGCGTTCGAGCACGATCTCCGAGCTGCGGCGCCAGCTCGCCAGCCGGAACGCGCCAGTGCCCACCGGGTGCTCGGCCAACTTGTCGCCGTAGAACTCGGCCACCTCGCGCGCGACAGCGCCGTACAGGCTGTTGTCCGCCAGGATCTCGACCAGCCGCGGCCGCGGCTCGGCAGTCTCGAGTTGCAGCGTGTAGCGGTCGATCGCGCGCAGCCCGGGCAGCACGCGGTCGTAGTCGAAGGCGATGCGCTGGTCCAGCGCCTGCTTGCGCTGCGCCGCCAGCCCCAGCAGCGTCAGTTCGGCCACCTCGCCCCAGGCGGGGCTCTTGGTGGCCGGGTCGGCAAAGCGCTTGAGTGCGTAGACATAGTCCTGCGCCACCAGTTCACGCCTCACGCCCTTGAACGCCGGGTCGTCGGCGAAAAAGATGCCGGGCCGGATGTGGATCGTGAAGCGCTGGAAGTCGGCCGAGACCTCGGGCATCGCCGCCGCGGTCAAGGGTTTGATCTTGACCGGCCGCGCCAGATGGTCGTAGAGGAACAGTCCCTCGAAGATCTGCGAGGTGATGATGCGCGAGTACAGGTCGGAGATCTTGGCCGGGTCGAAACCGGTCTCGGCGACGCGGAAGGCGTAGCGGAAGGTGTGACTGATGGCGGCGGACGCTGCCGGCGCGGTGTCGGCGGCCAGCGCCGCGGCGGGTAGTAGCAAGGCTGGTACCAGCGCGGTGGGAAGCAACGCGGCAGCCAGCCAGGCCAGCAGGGTCATGCCGCGTCGGCGGGCGCGCAGGTTCAAGGTCATCGTCATCGGCTTGGCTCAGATTGAGGCGGCCTGGCGGGCGGGATCGACATCGACCCGGTGCCACCAGTCGTACCAGAACGGTGCGCGGCGGTAGCCGCTCACCCAGGGATGCAGCAACTCGTTGGCGACGCGGTGCACCAAGACCTTGTAAGGCATGTAGGCCACCGCCAGCCGCTTGGCTTGCAGGAACAGCGCGGCCCGCTCGGGGCCGTCGGGCAGCGCCAGCATGCGCTCGTAGATACTGTCGAAGGCTGGCAGTTTGAAGCGCGCCAGGTTCTGCTGGCCGGCTTGCGGGCCGTACCAGCGCGCCAGCGCGCTCTGGCCGTCGGGCACGTCGGCCGACGAGCCCAGCATCCACATCTGCAGCGAGCCACCCAGCGCCGACTTCATGTGCGAGGGCCACTGCGCGATCTCGAACTCGCAGCGCACGCCCACCGCCGCCAGGCAGCGCCGCCAGACGTCGTTGAAAAGCCGGTAGATCTGCTCGGGCTCGGTCGACATCGTCAGCTTGAGCGGCCGGCCGTCGGGCAGTTCGCGCCAGCCGTCGCCGTCACGGTCGAGGTAGCCATGCATGTCGAGCAAGGCCTTGGCGCGGGCCACGCTGTGCTCACTCATCTCGCTGCGGAAGGCCGGGTCGTAGCCCACGGTGCCTGGCACGAGGGGCGACTGCGCCGGCACCGCCTGGCCGCGCCGCACCAGCCGCACCTCGCGCTCGACGTCGTAGGCCAGCGACAGCGCCCGGCGCAGCGCCACTTTGTCGGGCGTGTAGCCGCCGACTACCGGGTCGTCCATGTTGAAGTACAACATCGCGCAGTCCGCTCGCAGCGAGCGGTGCAACTGCACGCCGCGCCGGGCCAGATTCGGCGCCAGCTTGCCGTTGGGCACCGCCAGCATCGCGAACTCCAGCGGCACCGAACCGGTGTTGGACGCCAGGCAGTCGATCTCGGCGTTCAGGAAGGACAGCCACTGCGGCTGGTTCTCCTCGATGATCGCCACCTCCACCCGGTCGACCATGGGCAGGCGCCTGCCCTTGAAACGCGCCAGCAGGGCCTGGCCTTCAGCATCGTCGGCGGCCGGCTGACCGTCGTAGAACGTCTCGCGGAAGCCCGGGTTGCGTTCGAGCACGATCTTCGAGCCGCGCACCCATTGCGCCAGGCGGAACGGACCGGTGCCCACCGGATGCTCACCCAGGGACTCGCCGTAGAACGCCACCACCTCGCGCGCCTGTGCGCCCAGGAGGTCGCCGGCGGCCAGGATCTGGACGAAGCGCGGCCGCGGCGCTTTCAGCGTGAAGCGCAGCGTGTGCGCATCGAGTGCCTGCAGGCCGGCGATGGGCGCGTCGTAGTCGAAGGGCAGGCGTTTCGCCAGCGCCGCCTGGCGCGCCTCGGCCAGGCCGACGAAGCCCTCGTCCAGCACCGAGGTGGCGGCCGGGCTCTTGTTGGCCGGGTCGACCACGCGCTTGAAGGCGTAGAGCACGTCGTCGGCCACCAGCGCGCGGCCCCGGCCGGGCGTTGCGCCCTGGAAGGCTGGATCGTCGGCGAAAAAGACGTCGCGGCGCAGCCTCACCGTCCAGACCCGGAAATCGTCGGACGACTCGGGCAGCGCCAGCGCCAGCTTGGGCACCAGCTTGGCCGGCCGGGCCAGCGCGTCGTAGCCGTACAGCGCCTCGAAGACATGCGCGGTGACGGTGCGCGAGTACAGGTCGATGATGCGCGCCGGGTCGAAGCTGGTCTCGGCCGAGTTGAACATCACCCGCAGCGTCCTGGGCCGGCCGCCGGCATCGGCTGCCCGGGCGGGCGCTGGCAGCCCGGCGGCCAGGGGCAGCGCCAGCAGGGCACGGCGTCGCGGGTTGAGGGACATGGCGCGGGCGGGGGAGCGAAGCGCGCAGTCTAGCGTTGCCAACCCGCCTACAGACCCGGCACGGGGTTTGCGATAGCTTAAGTGGTTTGGACGCTTCGCCTAGACTCGCCCCAACCCTGGAGTACGCCGCGGATGCTGGCCTATGTGATCAAACGTCTGTGGCAGATGGTGCCCACGCTGTTCGGCGTGGTGGCGCTGGTGTTCACACTGTTCCATTTCTTCGGCAGTGATCCGAGCGTGATCCTGGCCGGGCAGAACGCCACGCCCGAGCAGATCGCGGCGATCCGTCAGCAACTCGGCCTGGACCAGCCGGCCTGGGTGCAGTTCGGCATCTTCCTCAAGCAGATCGCCACCTTCGAATGGGGGCGCAGTTGGGCCACCAACGAGGCGGTGGCCCATTTGTTCGCCACGCGACTGCCGGCCACGCTGACGGTGATGCTGCCCATCCTGCTGCTCGACACGCTGCTGGCGGTGCCGATCGCGCTGGGCGTGGCCTATGTGCGCGGCTCGCTGACCGACCGCGCGCTGATGGTGGCCACCACGGTGGCGCTGTCGATCAGCTTCCTGGTCTACGTCATCATCGGCCAGTACCTGTTCGGCTTCCAGCTCGGCTGGTTTCCGGTGCAAGGCTGGAGCGACAGCCTGGTGCAGAACCTGAGCACTTACGCGCCGCTGCCGGTGCTGCTGGCGGTGATGGTGGGCGTGTCGCCGCAGACCCGGCTCTACCGCAGCTTCTTTCTCGATGAGTTCGGCCACGACTATGTGCGCACCGCGCGCGCCAAGGGACTGACCGAGCCTGCGGTGCTGTTCAAGCATGTGCTGCGCAACGCGATGATCCCGATCCTGACCAACGTCGGGCTGGCGCTGCCAGGCATCTTCGTCGGTTCGTTCCTGATCGAGGTCTTCTTTTCCATCCCCGGCCTGGGGCGCGAGGTCTTGCTGGCGGTCAACCGCAGCGATTACCCGGTGATCCAGGCCGCCACCGTCTACCTGGCGATGCTGACGATGCTGATCAATCTGGCCACCGACCTGCTCTACAAGGTGGTCGACCCCCGCGTGGTGCTGAGATGACCCCCCCCCGAAGCGGCTTCGCCGCTCCCCCCCAGGGGGGCGACGCCAGCGGCCCGGCTGAGCCGGTTCCGCGGCGTCCGCTGGATGGCAGCGCACAGGCCGCGCCGGTGCAACAGTCGGCCGGGGTGTGGCTGACCGCTTGGCGCCGCTACCGCAACGACCGCGTGGGCCTGGTTGCTGGCCTGATCGTGCTGGCCTTCCTGCTGCTGATTGCGGCCGCGGCCACCGGCTTGGTGGCCAGCGACTGGCAGCGCGAGCTGGCGGTGCCCAACGCGCCGCCGACCTTGCTGGGTCCACGCGCCGGCGAGGACTCCGGCACGATGGCCGGGCTGGAATCCAAGGCCTTGCCGCCGGTCGACCTGAGCGACATCGACCCGCTCGCGCCGCGGTACCAGGAATGGGCTGAGCGCGCCAGCAAGATGCAGACGACCGAAACCGTCAAGGCCCTGACCCTGCCGCTGGGCGCCGACCGGCTCGGCCGCGACGTGCTGGCCAAGGCGATCAAGGGCTGTGAGATCTCGGTCTTCGTCGGCGTGCTGGCCGCCCTGCTGGCCACCGTGATCGGCACCGTGCTGGGTGCGCTGAGCGGCTTCTTCGGCGCCAAGGTTGGCGATTTCCTGGAGTGGCTTTACAACGTCTTCACCGCCATCCCCGACATCCTGCTGATCTTCGCTTTCGCCGCGGTGCTGGGCCGGGGCGTGGGCACGGTGGTGCTGATACTCGGCTTGACCGGCTGGACCGGGCTGTACCGCCAGGTGCGGGCCGAATTCATCAAGCATTCGGGCCGCGAATATGTGCGCGCCGCCGAGGCCATGGGCGCGACCCTGGCGAGCCGGATGTTCCGCCATATCCTGCCCAACGTCAGCCATGTGATCCTGGTGCGCATGAGCCTGCTGGTGGTGGGTTTCATCAAGAGCGAGGTGATCCTGTCCTACCTCGGGCTGGGCGTGCCCATCGACCAGGTCAGCTGGGGCACGATGCTGGCCGAGGCGCAGAGCGAGCTTATCCTGGGCCACTGGTGGCAGCTCGCCACCGCCACGCTGTTCATGGCGCTGTTCGTCACCGCGTTCTCGCTGATGGCCGACGCCTGGCGCGACGCGCTCGACCCCAAGCTGCGCGGAGCCGAATGATGCTGTTGTCCATCCAGGACCTGAGGGTCACCTTCCGCCTTGGCGAGCGCGGCGCCACCACGCTGGCGCAGGCCGTCAGGGGCGTCAGCTTCGACATCCCGGAGAACAGCACGGTCGCGCTGGTCGGCGAATCGGGGTCGGGCAAGAGCGTGACCGCGATGTCCATCCTCAACCTGCTGCCCGACAACGCCAGGCGCTCGGGCGCCATCCTCTACCAGGGGCGAGACCTGCTGCAGGCCAGCCGGGCCGAGTTGCAAGGCCTGCGCGGACGCGAGATCGCCTGCGTGTTCCAGGACCCGATGAGCTCGCTGAACCCGGTGTTCACGGTCGGCGCGCAGCTGGCCGAGCCGCTGATCAAGCATCTGGGCATGGGGCGCCGCGCCGCGCTGGCCCGCGCCGAAGCGCTGCTGGCCGAGGTCGGCATGCCCGAGCCCAAGCGGCGGCTCTCGGCCTACCCGCATGAGTTGTCGGGCGGCCAGCAGCAGCGGGTGATGATCGCGATGGCGCTGTCCTGCGAGCCCAGGTTGCTGATCGCCGACGAGCCCACCACCGCGCTGGACGTCACCATCCAGCGCCAGATCCTGGAACTGATCGCCGGCCTCAAGACCCGGCACCGGATGAGCGTGCTGTTCATCAGCCACGACCTCGGGCTGGTGGGCGAGATCGCCGACAGCGTGGTCGTGATGCGCCACGGCGTGGTGCGCGAGCGCGGCCCGGTCGCGCAGATCTTCAGTGCGCCGCAAGACCTCTACACCCGCGCGCTGCTGGCCTGCCGGCCCAGCCTGACCGACACGCCGGCGCGGCTGGCGGTGATCGATGAGCACATCGCCGGCGCCACCACCGGGAGCCAGGCTCCAGCCCTGGCCAAGAACCCCGACGCGCCGGTGGTGCTGGCGGTGCGCGCGCTGGCCAAGAGCTTCTTCCTGAAACGAGGCCTGTTCGGCAAGCGCGAGTTCAAGGCCGTTCAGGGCGTGAACTTCGAGCTGCGCCGCGGCCACACGCTGGGCGTGGTGGGCGAGTCGGGCTCGGGCAAGACCACGATGGGCTTGACGCTGCTGCGATTGCACGAGCCCACCGGCGGCGAGGTGATCTTCGACGGCCGCAACCTGCTCACGCTGTCCGACCGTGAGCGGCAGGCGATGCGCCGGCGCATACAGATCGTGTTTCAGAACCCCTACGCCAGCCTGAACCCGCGCTTCACGGTCGGCCAGACCCTGGTCGAACCGATGACGATCCACGCCATAGGCACAGACGCCACCGAGCGCGAAGCGCGCGCCCGTGCCCTGCTGGTCAAGGTGGGCCTGAGCCAGGACAGCTTCGGCAAATACCCGCACGAGTTCTCCGGCGGCCAGCGTCAGCGGGTGGCGATCGCGCGCTGCCTGACGCTCAACCCCGAGGTGCTGGTGCTCGACGAGGCGGTCAGCGCCCTCGATGTGAGCGTGCAGGCGCAGGTGCTGAACCTGTTGCGCGACCTTCAGGACGAACTCGGCCTGGCCTATGTGTTCATCAGCCACGATCTGGCAGTGGTGCGTTTCATCAGCGATGAGGTGCTGGTGATGAAGGACGGCCAAGTGGTGGAGCAGGCCAGCGCGGCGCAGATCCTGGCCGCGCCGCAGCAGGACTACACCCGCCGGCTGCTGGGCGCGGTGCCGCGCGGCTGGGTGCCGGCCGCTGTTTGACGAGGCTCAGGCCGCAGCCGCTTGCGCGGGGCCAATGCGGGTGTACCGTGCCGTGACCCTGACGAACCCGATTCCGGAGACATCCCCATGACGATAGACCGCCGCCACTTCCACCCCACCGCGCTGGCACTGGCCGCCGCGCTGCTGTGCCCCGCGCTGGCCTCGGCGCAGGCTGCCTGGCCCAGCAAGGCGGTGCGCATCGTCGTGCCCTTTGCCGCCGGCGGCACCACCGACATCCTGGCCCGCGCGCTGGCGCCCGAGCTGCAGAAGGCTTTCGGCCAGCCTTTCGTGGTCGACAACAAGCCGGGCGCCGGCGGCAACTCGGGCGCCAACGAGGTGGCCAAGTCAGCCCCCGACGGCTACACGCTGCTGATGGGCACGGTGGGCACGCACGCGATCAATGCCGCGCTCTACCCCAAGATGCCCTTCGACCCGGTCAAGGACTTCGCCCCGATCACGCTGATGGCCGGTGTGCCCAACGTGATGGTGCTCAACCCTGCCTTCGCCCAGAAGTACGGCATCAACAGCGTGGCCGATTTCATCAAGGCGGCCAAGGCCAACCCGGGCAAGTTCAACGTGGCGAGCTCGGGCAACGGCACCTCGATCCACCTGTCGGGCGAGTTGTTCAAGAGCATGACCGGGACCTACATGGTGCATTTCCCGTACCGCGGTTCGGGACCGGCGCTGATCGACCTGATCGGCGGCAGCGTGGACTTGATGTTCGACAACCTGCCGTCCGCGTTGCCGCAGGTCAAGGCCGGCAAGCTGAAGGCGTTGGCCGTGACCAGCGCCAGCCGCTCGGCGGCCATCCCCGAGTTGCCCACCATCGCCGAGGCGGGCGGCTCCGCGCTCAAGGGCTACGAGGCCAGTTCCTGGTTCGGCCTGCTGGCGCCTGCCGGCACGCCGCCAGAGGTGGTGACCCGGATCCAGCAGGAAACCGCCAAGGCGCTGGTCAGCCCGGTGCTCAAGGAGCGGCTGCTGGCGCAGGGCGCGATTCCCAGCGGCATGAGCAGCGCCGACTTCACCGCCTTCATCGCCGCCGAATCGAAAAAATGGGCCGCGGTGGTCAAGGCTTCGGGCGCGAAGGTGGACTGAAGGCCGGCAAGCGGCCCCGGCTCAAGAGCTTGCCTGCAAGCATGCGGGCAGAGCCTTCGTGAGCCGGCCGCCAGCACGCAGGTCCTGGCGGCCGCGCGCACTCAGCGATCGGCCCAGATCACCATCTGGCGAGACCGGGCCCAGGCCTCGTAGCGCGCGCTATAGATCTCCTCGACCCGGTTGCGCTTGACCTTGAAGGTCGGCGTGATGAAGCCGTTGTCCACCGTCCAGGGATCGGTGACGACGATCAGGCTGTCGAGTTGCTCATGCGGGTCCAGCGTGGCGTTGATCGATTTCAGGTGCGCAGCCAGCGAGGCCTTGAGCGCGTCGCGCCCGGCGGGGTTGCGGCTCGAGGCGATGGCGTCGGCGTTGAGCATCACCACCGCCAGAGGCTGACCCAGGTTGGCGCCGGTGACGCAGCAGGCCTCGACGGCGCGGTGCATCACCAGCTTGTCCTCGATGGGCGCGGGCGCGACATACTTGCCCTTGCTGGTCTTGAACAAGTCCTTGACCCGGCCGGTGATCTTGAGGTTGCCCTCGGCGTCGATCGCGCCCTTGTCGCCGGTGTGCAGCCAGTCGTCGGGCGTGATCGCCTGGCGCGTCAGCTCGGGCTCTTTGTAATAGCCCAGCATCAGGCCGTCGCTCTTGACCAGGATCTCGCCGTTGGCCGGGTCGATCTTGCATTGCACGCCTTCGTAGGTCGGGCCCACCGTGCCCGGGCGCTGAACGCCCGGCAGCGTGGCGTGCGAGACGCCGCAGTTCTCGGTCATGCCGTAGACCTCGACGATGGGCAGGCCGATCCTGGCATACCAGTTCAGCAGTTGCGGCGGCATCGGCGCGGCGCCGCCAGCGGCGAAGCTGCACTGGTCCAGCCCCAGCGCGCCCAGGATCTTCTTGCGGATGATGCGGTTGATGATAGGGATCTTGAGCAGCCGGTCGAGCTTGGCGGGTGGCATCTTGGCGTTCACGCCCTGCTGGAACTTGACCCACAGCCGCGGCACCGAGAAGAACGCCGTCGGCCGCGCGCGCTGCAGGTCTTGCGCGAAGGTCTCCAGGCTGTCAGCGAAGAAGATCTGCATGCCGGTGGCCAGCAGGCCATGCTCGACCAGCGTGCGCTCGGCCACATGCGACAGCGGCAGATAACTCAGCATGCGGGCGTTCTCGTCGATCTTGGCCACCCGCTTCAGGCCGGCCTCGGTCGACCAGGCGAAGGTGGCGAAACTGTGCATCACGCCCTTGGGCGCGCCGGTCGTGCCCGAGGTGTACATGATGGTGGAAAGCTCGTCGCCGTCGCGCACCGGATTGCCCTGCAGCGGCGGGCTGCGCGCGATGATCGCGTCCCATTCTTCTGTGCCTGCCGGCATGGTCGACATCGGCGGTGCCAGCGGCAGGCGGATGCAGGGCAGCCCGGCCGGCACACCCGCGCGCATGCCGTCCCAGCCATCGAGCTTGCCGATCAACAGCCAGCGCGCTTCGCTGTGCGCCAGGATCTGGCGTATGGTCTCGGCCGCCAGCGTCGGGTAGAGCGGCACCGACACGCCGCCGGCCATCCAGATCGCGAAGTCGGCCATCAGCCACCAGGCGGTGTTCTTCGAGATCAACGCCACCCGTTCGCCGGGCTGCAGCCCTTGCGACTTCAGGTGCGTGGCCATCCTGCGCGTGCCGTCGAGCACCTGGGACCAGGTGAAGGTGGAGACCGCCCCGCCTCCCATGGGCTGGGTCAGCACGACGCGCGACGGCGCCGCCTGCTCCCAGTGGTAGAGGCGCTGCAGCGCGAGCTTGGCGGGATCGACTGGGGTGTGGCGCATGATGCATCCCTTTCTCGGCAGTGACGGCACTGTCTGCCAGCGTAGCGCCGTGCTGATGGGCTGCCCAGCGGGGTTTCGAGCTTAGGGTGGGCCGCCAAATTGCGTTGGCGCAAGCCGGCCCGACATCGCGCCGAGCTGCGCCATCAGCCGGCGCAGCGCGTGCAGCGCCAGCGCGGGGTCCAGGTCCGCCAGCGGCGCAACCTGGGCCACGACCCCGTCCAGCGTGGCCGGTTCGCGCTGGGCTGCTGCGGCCATCACCGACAAGGCCAGCACGCCGCGCCGCGCCGACGGCACTGGCAGTTCGCTCAGGCACTGGGCCGCGACATGGTGGCGCACGCTGGCCACGGCCACCGGGCCCAGCCCCCAGCTGTCGCACAATGCCGCGCCCAGCGCATCGTGGCTGACGCCAAAACCGGTGCGCTCCAGCTGGCACAGTTCGTCGTCCTTGCTCGTGGCCCGCAGCATCGCGCGGTAATGGTCGGACGCGTGGCGGAACAGCACCGCCTTGCCGCATTCCTCGAACAAGCCGGCCGAGTGCGCGGCCCAGGCGTCCAGGCCCAGCGACTGGGCCAGCCGGCCCATCAGCAGGCCGCGGCGCGCGGCGCGTCGCCAGAGGGCGTCCAGTTCGGTCGCCGGCGGAAACGCCGCCCGCAGCCCCATCTCGAAGGTGATCGCCGAGACCTCGCGCGTGCCCAGGTAGGTGATCGCCTGCTGAACGCTCCGGACCCGGCCGGCCAGACCGTAGAGCGATGAGTTCACTGCCATCATCACCGCCGCCGCCAGCGCCATGTCCGATTCCACCAGGACGCCGACGGCCTGCTGGTTGACCGGGTCTTCGGCCAGCAGCAGCGACAACTTGACCAGCGCGTCGGGCTGGGTCGGGATGTCGATCTCCAGCGTGCGCAGTTGCGGGTCGACGGACATGGTGGTCAGGGCGGCCTGAGCGCGGCCCGTGGAGTTCGACAAGCGCCCAGCCTAGCCTGCGCGAGCCCGGCGACAAGCGCCGATCCGACGGTCTAAAGCGGCGTTGTTCAGCGCCGGCCGGGCGAGGCGAAAAACCAGAAAAAAAAGGCGCCAGGCCGTGAAGCCTGGCGCCCAGGGTGGGAGCTGGCCTGTGGGCGCTTTGTCTTTTTCTTGCGCCCGGTCAGTCGCCCGCATCTTCTGGTTTGTCTCTGTCTCCTCAGTCCCCCAGGCTTGTGCGGTCTGACCCACCGACGCGCACTGGCCGAGTGGGCGGACTTTAGGCAGCTCCCGTGCCAGCGTCATCCCGGGATAACCCGCCGTTTCGGCCCGGCCGCCACAGTCGGGCTCCGGTGGCATGCCGCCGCCGCGGGCGTCAGCCGCTGGACTGGCGCAGCCAATGCGCCGCCCGCTCGGCGATCATCAGCGTGGGCGAGTTGGTGTTGCCGCTGGTGATGGTGGGCATCACGCTGGCATCGGCGATGCGCAGCCCGGCCACGCCGCGCACCCGCAACTCGCTGTCGACCACCGCCGCCGGATCGTCGGTGCGGCCCATGCGGCAGGTGCCCACCGGGTGGAAGATGGTGGTGCCGATGTCGCCGGCCAGCCTGGCCAGGTCGTCGTCGCTCTGGAACTGGACCCCTGGCTTGACCTCGCGCGGCCGGTATTTGGCCAGCGCCGGCTGGGCCGCAATGCGCCGCGTCAGCCGCAGCGAGTCGGCCGCCACCTGGCGGTCGGCCTCGGTCGACAGGTAGTTGGCGGCGATGGCCGGCGCGTCCTCGGGCCGCGGTGAGCGGATCTGCACCGTGCCGCGCGAGGTCGGGTTGAGGTTGCAGACACTGGCCGTGAAGGCGTTGAAGCGGTGCAGCGGCTCGCCAAAGGCGTCCAGCGACAGCGGCTGGACATGGAATTCGACGTTCGGCCATTCGAAACCTGGCGCCGAGCGCGTGAAGCAGCCCAGCTGCGACGGCGCCATGCTCATAGGCCCGCTGCGCCGCAGCAGGTATTCCAGCCCGATCATGCCCTTGCCCCAGATCGAATTGGCCATCTTGTTCAGGGTCTTGACGCCCTCGACCTCGAACACCGCGCGGATCTGCAGGTGGTCTTGCAGGTTTGCGCCGACCCCCGGCAGGTCGTGCTGGACGCTGATGCCGTGGCGCTGCAGCAGCGCGCCCGGGCCTATGCCCGAGAGCTGCAGGATCTGCGGCGTGCCTATCGCACCGGCCGCCATCACCACCTCGCCGCTGCCGGGCCGGCCATCGCCGCGCAGTCGGGCCACCAGCGGAGCGCCCCGGTTGTGACCGTGGCCCTCGGGTCGCACCTCTACCCCTGTCACGCGCAGGCCGCCGTCGTCGCGCGCCGTGATCAGCCGCGTCACCTGGGCCCCGGTCCAGACCTGCAGGTTGTCGCGCTGCTGCACCGGGCGCAGAAAGGCCTTGGTCGTGTTCCAGCGCATGCCGCCGCGCTGGTTGACCTCGAAGTAGCCCACGCCCTCGTTGTTGCCGCGGTTGAAATCAGCGGTCGCCGGGATGCCGGCCTCTTGCGCGGCGGCGCCGAAGGCGTCGAGGATCTCCCAGGACAGGCGCTGCCTGTCGACCCGCCATTCGCCCCCGGCGCGCGCGCCAGTGGGGTCGAAACCGGGTGCGCCATGGTGGGTGTCGGCGCCGCGCCAGTGGTCTTCGTGCTGCTTGAAGAAGTCCAGGCAGTCGTCCCAGCGCCAACGCGCGTCGCCGGTGGTCGCCGCCCAACTGTCGTAGTCGCGGCTCTGGCCGCGCATGTAGATCATGCCGTTGATGCTGGAGCAGCCGCCCAGCACCTTGCCGCGCGGGTAGCGCAGTTTGCGGCCGTTCAGCCCGGCGTCGGGCTCGGTGAAGTACAGCCAGTCGGTGCGCGGGTTGCCTATGCAGTACAGGTAGCCCACCGGGATATGCACCCACAGGTAGTCGTCGTTGCCGCCGGCCTCGATCAGCAGCACCCGCTTGGTGGGGTCGGCGCTGAGCCGGTTGGCCAGCAGGCAGCCGGCGGTGCCGGCGCCGACGATGATGTGGTCGTAGACAGGGTTGGAAGCGGTCATCGGCGGGGCGTCCGTTCAGCGAAGTTCGTTCAGCGAAGCGTGGGGCTGGCGAGGATGGGGAAGAGCTTGACCAGCCCGTCGGCCAGCAACTCCACCGCCATCGCCGCCAGTATCAGGCCCATCAGCCGGGTCATCACGTTGATGCCGGTGCGTCCCAGCACGCGGGCGATGCGTCCCGAGGCGGCAAAGGTGGCGTAGGTGGCCAGCCCGATCACCACGCCATAGCCCACCAGCACCGCATGTTCCCAGATGCTGCGGGTCTTCTCGGCGTAGATCACCATCGTCGAGATGGTGGCCGGGCCGGTCAGCAGCGGGATCGTCAGTGGCACCACCGCCACGCTGGCGCCGGCGTCGACCTTGGTCTGACCCTCGACCAGGTCGTCCTTGCCGCTTTCGGCCGGCTGGGCATTGAGCATGTGCAGCGACGACATCAGCAGCAGCATGCCGCCGCCGACCTGGAACGAGGCGATCGAGATGCCGAAGAAACTGATGATCCTGAGCCCGGCGATGCCGCTGACCGCGATGACGCAGAAGGCCGCGAACGAACTCACGCGCAGCGTGCGCTGCCGCTCCTGGCGGCTCAGGCCCTGGGTGAAGGCCAGGAAGAACGGCACCGCGCCAACCGGGTTGACGATCGCCAGCAAGGCGATCAGCGGCTTGAACAAGTCCATCGAGGGTGCGGGCATCGGGCGCTCGGGTCAGGGTCGAATCGGCTGCCGGACTCGGCTTGGTCCAGCGGGGGGGGCATTGCTGCCATAAAACAACACCCGGGAGGCCGCGGTGGCCCACCAGGCATCGATCCCCCACATCGAGGGTCAGCGCGCCTGCGCCAGCGCCAGTCGCGGGCGCGAACGGGGCAAACCCAGCATCCGGGCAAAAACCAGTGAATTTCGCATCGATTCGATGCCTGGAGGCAAGGAATTGAGCGCGCTCAGGGTCCATCGGCCGACTGTTTGTACCCGCATGACAACACTCATGATACTTGCGGGTTTAACCCGGTCCGGACAGACTGGTGGTGGTACGCGATTTGCCACCATAATGTTCTCGCGGGGCGAAGATGCTCCCGGCCCGTGTCTGGAGACGGCGCCTGTAGCTTGAGTGTTTCACGCTGGGTTGAAGCTCCACATGGATTACTTTTATTGAGAAGGAGCTTCCCGCCATGGGAAACAAGCTTTACGTCGGCAACCTCGCGTACTCGGTGCGTGATGAATCCCTGCAGCAATCGTTCGGCCAATTCGGTACCGTGACGTCTGCGAAGGTGATGATGGACCGCGAAACCGGCCGTTCCAAGGGCTTCGGTTTCGTCGAGATGGCGTCTGACGCCGAAGCGCAGGCCGCGATGAACGGCATGAATGGTCAGCCCCTCGAAGGCCGGGCTATCGTCGTCAACGAAGCCCGTCCGCGCGAAGAGCGTCCGGCCGGCGGTGGTGGCTATGGTGGTGGCGGTTACGGCGGCGGTGGCGGTGGCCGCAGCGGTGGCGGCGGTGGCTACGGTGGCGGTTCCGGCGGCGGGGGCTACGGAGGTGGTGGCGGTACCGGCGGTGGCGGTGGCGGCTACGGCGGCGGCGGCGGTGGCCGCAGTGGCGGCGGCGGCTACGGCGGTGGTGCCGGCGGCGGTGGTGGTGCAGGCGGTGGCGGCGGTGGCCGCAGCCCCTACGGTACCGGCCGTGGCGGCCCGCGCGGTGGCGGCAGCAGCGGTGGTGGCGGCTACGGCGGTGGCAGCCAGGGTTATTGATAGTCCCCAGGTCTGATCAGCAAAAAGGCGCCGCAAGGCGCCTTTTTTATGGGACGTCGAGAGCGGCCCAATCCCGCCCCAATCGCGCCCTACTCGTGCTGGCGCCGCTTGCGTGGTCGGCCGGCAAACAGGCGGTCGAACAAGCTGCCCGGCAAGACCCGCATCAAGCCCGCCACCACGCCCATCTGCCAGGGGATGACGCGAAAGCGGTCGCCGGCCGCTATGCTGCGCAAGGCGCGCTCGGCAAAGTCCTCGGCACGCATCAGGAACGGCATGCGGTAAGGGTTGCGCCGGGTCAGCGGGGTGTCGATGTAGCCCGGCGCGATCGTCACCACCTTGACGCCGAAGGGCCGGCACTCGCCGCGCAGGCTCTCGCAGTAGGTGATCACCGCGGCCTTGCTGGCGCAGTAGGCGGCGTGGCCGGGCAGGCCGCGGATGCCGGCCACGCTGGCGATGCCCACCAGGGCGCCGCTGCCGCGCTGGCACATCGCCGCCACGAAAGGCTGGAAGGTGGCCGCCATGCCGATGTTGTTGGTCTCGAAGGTGGCGCGCATCACCTCCAGGTCGGCGGCGTCGGCGCTGTCCATGCCCACGCTGATGCCGGCGTTGGCAATCACCACGTCGGGCAGTCCCTGGTTGGCGATGCAGGCCCTGCCGGCCGCGGTGATCGAGGCCACATCGCGTACGTCGGCGGCGTATACCGCCACGCGGTCGTCGGCCAGACCCTGGGCGGTGGCCCAGAGCCGCAACGCGTCGGCGTTGCGCGCCACCAGCGCCAGCCGCCAGCCGGCCTGGCAGCAGCGCAGCGCCAGCGCCTGGCCTATGCCGCTGGAGGCGCCGGTGATCAGGACCAGGGGCGACGGCGTCATCGGCGGATCTCCTTCAGTGGCGGGGTTGCGCTGGCGGCGCCGGCATGGCGCCCGGGCAGCAAGGTGGTGCGCACCGGGCCGAGAAACTGCAACTGGCGCGCCAGGTGGTCGTAGTCCAGGCCGCCGGCATGCGTCTCGGCACCGCCGTGCCGCACCCGCACGGGCAGGTGCGAGCGCAGCCGTTCGAAACGCGTGAAGGCATGCAGGAACTCGCCCTCCATCTCCAGCGTGTCGGCGCCCTCGACCTGACTGGTGACCCGCGCGCCGCCCAGCAGCTGCACCTCGCTGCCGTCGCCGTTGGCCAGGGCGCGGCGCGCGCTGGCGTCGGTGACCCGGCCATCCGGCGCGATCGCATGGATGCGCACGCCCTCTATGTCGAGTTGGTCGGTGGCCGGGTAGTGGCGCAGCAGGTCGCCGGCGATGCGCAGCACCTCGCGGCCCTGCGGGTCGAAACGCGAGATCGAGAACCCCGTCATCGTGTAGTCGGGGTCCTGGCGCACCGGGCCGGCCGCCATCGGCCCAGGGATCTGCGGCGTGTTCTTGACCAGCCAGCCGGTGCTGACCGCCAGCAAGCCCATCAGCAGCAGCGGCAGGTAGGACGACAGCGCCTGGCGCAGCCGGTAGCCCCGCGCGGGCCGCGGGGTCGGCTCGGCCCCTTGCGCCACGTCGAGGCCGTCGGACACGCTGCCGATCAGCACCGAGACCTCGGGCAGGTCGGGCAGGTGCAGGCCGCGCGCCGGGTTCGGCGTCATGCCGGCCGCGCCTTGCGGCGTTCAAGCAGGCTCATCGGCCGTCCAGCGTGCCCTGGTGCGCGGCCAGCAGCGCGGCGTAGCGGCCCGATGCCATCAGCAGCAGATCGCAGAACTCGCGCGCCGCGCCCTCGCCGCCGCGCGCCGCGGTGACATGGTGGGCCAGCGCCCTGGCCTCGGCATGGGCATTGGCGGGCGCGCAGGCAAAACCGGCGCGCGCCAGCAGCGGCAGGTCGGGCCAGTCGTCGCCCATCGCCGCCACCTCGGCCCAGGCCAGGCCGCGTTCGGCCAGCAGCGCCTGGGCCAGCCCCAGCTTGTCGCTGATGCCGAAATGCGCGTCGGCCAGGCCGAGATCGGCCATGCGCCGGCGCACCGCCGCCGAATCTCGGCCGGTGATCACGATAGTCGCGATGCCGGCCTGCGCCAGCAGCTTCAGGCCATGGCCGTCCAGCACATGGAAGGCCTTGAACACCTCGCCCTGCTCGCCGATGTAGAGCCTGCCGTCGGTCAGCACGCCGTCGACGTCGAAGATCGCCGCGCGCATGCCCAGCGCGCCGCCCTGGGCGCGCAGCAGCAGTTCGGGCGGGAACCGCGGTTCCTGACCCATCTCAGTCGGCCTCAGGCGAAGCAGCGCCAAACTGGATCGACGGACTGCTGCCATCTAGCGGCCGCCGCGGATCGGGCTTGGCCGGTCCGATGGCGGCGCCCCCTTGAGGGGGCTGAGGCCGGGCACAAACGGCGCGCCGTTTGTGCCTGCCGAAGGGCTGGGGCTCTGGCCCAGCGCGACCTGCAAGGGCGGCGCAGCCGCTTCGGGGGTGGGTCATCACACTACCTTGGCGCGCATCAGGTCGCCGATGGTCAGCAGGCCCACCAGCCAGCCGTCGCCATCGAGCACCGCGACCGAGGTGATGCGGTGCAACTCCATCAACTCTGCCGCGGCCACCGCCAGCGCGTCGGCCCGGATGGTGCGCGGCATGCGGTGCATCACCGCGCCGGCGGTCAGGGTGCGCAGGTCGGCGCCGCGTTCGACCTGACGCCGCAGGTCGCCGTCGGTGAAGATGCCCAGCAGGCGTTGCCCGCCATCGTGATCCGACCCCGCCACCGCTTCGACCACCAGCGCCGCACCCAGGCCCTTGGCCGACATCTCGCGCATCATCGCGATCGCGGTCGTCTCGGCGGCCACCCGCGGCAAGGCGTCGCCCCGGACCATCAGGTCGGCCACATGCACCAGCAGCTTGCGGCCCAGCGCGCCGCCCGGGTGCGAGCGGGCGAAGTCTTCTGCCTTGAAGCCGCGCGCGTCCAGCAGCGCCACCGCCAGCGCGTCGCCCAGCGCCATCTGCGCGGTGGTGCTGGCCGTGGGCGCCAGGTTGAGCGGGCAGGCTTCCTGGTCGACCGCGCTGTTCAGCAGGTGGTCGGCGTGGCGCGCCAGGGTCGATGCGGGCTTGCCGGTCATCGCCACCAGCGTCGTGCCCAGCCGGCGCAGCGCCGGCATCACGGCGGCCAACTCCTCGCTCTCGCCGCTGTTGGAGATCGCCAGCACCACGTCGCCCGACTGCACCATGCCGAGGTCGCCGTGGCTGGCTTCGGCCGGGTGCACGAAGAACGCGGGGGTGCCGGTCGAGGCCAGCGTGGCGGCGATCTTGCGGCCCACATGGCCGCTCTTGCCCATGCCCATCACGATCACCCTGCCGCCGCAGGCCAGCATCGCCGCCACCGCGCCGGCAAAACCGTCACCCTGGCGCGCGGCCAGCCCCAGCAGCGCGCGGGCCTCGATCTCGAAGGTCTCGGCGGCCAGTTGCAGCGCGCGTGCGGGGTTGAAGGCTGCAGTTGGGGTCACGGTGTCCGGGGCGGGGGTGCCAGGTCGGTTTGAAGCGCTGGCTTAGGATCAAGCCCGTTCGGTTTCGATTCTAGGCCTGCCCTGCCCGGCGCCCGTCCGAACCCGACCCTGAACCCATCGGCATGGCCACCACCCTCGAACTCGTCCTGCTCTACCTTGCGGCCGCGGTGCTGGGCGTGGTGGTCTGTCGCCTGCTGCGGCTGCCGCCGATGCTGGGCTATCTGGCGGTGGGCGTGCTGATCGGCCCCAACGCGCTGGCGCTGGCCAAGGACACCGCGGGCGTGAAGTACCTGGCCGAGTTCGGCGTCGTGTTCCTGATGTTCGTGATCGGGCTGGAGTTCAACCTGCCCAAGTTGCGCAGCATGCGCACGCTGGTGTTCGGGCTGGGCTTGTCGCAGGTGGGGCTCACCGTGCTGGGCGCGGTGCTGGGCAATGCGCTGCTGGCACTGGGCTTCGGCGGGCTGGGCCTGCGCTGGGACCTGGGCTGGCAGGGCGCGGTGGTGCTGGGCTCGGCCTTCGCGATGTCGTCCACGGCCATCGTCGTCAAGCTGATGGCCGAACGGCTGGAACTGGAAAGCGAGCATGGCCGCCGGGTGATGGGCGTGCTGTTGTTTCAGGATCTGGCGGTGGTGCCGCTGCTGGTGCTGATCCCGGCGCTGGGCGACAGCGGCCCGGACATGGCGCGCGCGCTCGGGCTGGCGCTGGTCAAGGCGGCGGTGCTGCTGACCCTGTTGCTGGTGGGCGGCCAGCGCGCGATGCGCTGGTGGTTGACCCTGGTGGCGCGGCGCAAGAGCGAAGAGCTGTTCGTGCTCAACCTGCTGCTCATCACGCTGGGGCTGGCCTGGTTGACCGAGCATGCCGGGCTGTCGCTGGCGCTGGGTGCCTTCGTGGCCGGCATGCTGGTGGCCGAGACCGAATTCAAGCACCAGGTGGAAACCGACATCCGGCCTTTCCACGACGTGCTGCTCGGCCTGTTCTTCATCACCATCGGCATGAAGCTGGATTGGCACCCGGTGATCGACCAGTGGTTCCTGGTGTTGCTGCTCAGCGTGCTGCCGGTGCTCGTCAAGGCGCTGTTGGTGGCCGGTCTGGCCTGGCTCTTCCGGGCCACGCCGGGGGTGGCGATACGCACCGGGCTGTACCTGGCACAGGCTGGTGAGTTCGGCTTCGTGCTGCTGACGCTGGGCGCTGCCGAGGGCCTGGTCGACGCGCGCTGGCTCAGCCCGGTGCTGGCCTGCATGGTGTTGTCGATGCTGGCCTCGCCCTTCCTGGTCCTGGGCGCGAACCGGGTGGTGATGACGCTGTCGGGCAACGAGTGGTTGCTGCAGTCGGTGCAGCTGACGACGATCGCCAAGAAGGCCATCCGCACCGAGTCCCATGTGATCATCGCCGGCTACGGCCGCAGCGGCCAGAACTTGGCGCGCATGCTGGTCCAGGAGGCCATCCCCTACATCGCGCTCGACCTCGACCCCGACCGGGTGCGCCAGGCTGCCGCCGCCGGCCAGAGCGTGGTGTTCGGCGACGCCGCCCGGCTGCAGAGCCTGATGGCCGCCGGCCTGGCGCGGGCCAGCGCGGTGGTCATCAGCTACCACGACACGCCGTCGGCGCTGAAGATCCTGCGCCTGGTGCGCGAGCATGCGCCGCGCGTGCCGGTGATCGTTCGCACGCTCGACGACAGCGACATCGGGCGCTTGCGCGACGCCGGCGCCACCGAGGTGGTGCCCGAGGCGATCGAGGGCTCGCTGATGCTGGCGGCGCAGGCGCTGGCGCTGGTGGGCGTGCCGATGCGCCGCGTGATCCGGTTGACGCGCGACGCGCGCGACGCCCGCTACGGCCTGCTGCGCGGCTACTTCCACGGCAGCGACGACGACACCGTCGCGGAACTCGAGCAGGCCAGGCTGACCAGCGTCACGCTGCCGCTGGCCGCGGCCTGCCTGGGCCGGCCGCTGGCCGACCAGGCGCTGCACGCGATAGGCGTGCATGTGGTGTCGGTGCGGCTGGCCAACGGCCGGGTGGTGGCCGCCGACGACAGCCTGCTGCCGGCCGGCGGCGACACCCTGGTGCTGTCTGGCCTGCCCGAGTCGCTGGCACTGGCCGAAGCCAAGCTGCTGAAGGGCTGAGCTCAGGGCGTGTAGCCGTCGCTGAGCGTGCGCAGGAAGGCCACGATGTCGCTGGCGTCCTGCGCCGACAGCCGCGGCGCATCACCTGCCTGCTGGCCGAATGGCGCCTGCTGCGTCACGTTGCCGCGGTAGGCTGTCGGCAGGTCGTTGAAGCGCTGGACCACGCCCGCCACGGTCGGGTACCAGCGCCCGGGGTCGATATCGCGCGTGGCGTAGAAGGCAACGGCCTCTTCCAGCGTGGCCACCGCGCCGTTGTGGAAGTACGGGCCGGTCAGCGCCACGTTGCGCAGCGTGGGCACCTTGAACCGGCCGCACAAGTCGGTGCGGTGGGCCAGGTCGGTGCGCAGCGGGCCGCAAAGTCCCATGTCGAAGAAATTCGGGTCGGCCGTGGCGCTGCTGCTGTTGCGGGGCACGCCGAGGGCGAAATAGCCGAAGTTGGTGAACGCCGCGGCCGGCTGTCCGACGGCCGCGTCGCTGGTGTGGCAGGCGGCACAGGCGCCGCGCCGCGGGTCATTGAAGAGCGCCAGCCCGCGCGCTTCCTGCATGGTGAAAGCGGTGCGACCCTGCTGCACGAAGTCGAACTTGCTGCTGTAGGGCTGGTAGTCCGGGTCGGCCGACTGGTAGTCCGACAGCGCTTGCTGCAAGGCCTGCAGCACCTGCGCGTCGGTGGCACTGGCGGGCAGCGCAAACGCGAATTGCAACGCGCTGAAGGCGGGCCGCGCACGCAGCGTCCGCACCACGGCCGCGGTGTCGGCATGCGCCATCTCTTTGGCTGCCAGCAAGGGGCCCAGGCTCTGGTCGGCACGGTTGTCGGCGCGGCCGTCCCAGGTGAACCCGCCCACCGGCTGGCCCTGGGCGTCGAAGCGGAACCCGCTGTTGCCGTTGAGGTAGTTCAAGCTCGGCGAACTGCGCAGCCCCTGCTGGTCGAGCAGCGGCCCGCCCAGGGGCAGGAACCCGCCGGCGGCGTCGGCGTGCGCGTTGGCCACCGCGTGGCAACTGGCGCAGGCCTGGCTGCCGTTGGCGGCCAGGCCCGGGTCGTGAAACAGCGTCTCGCCCACGGCCACGCGGTCGGCGGCCGTGGGCTGGGCGATGGACGTTGACGCCGGGCTGACCTTGTCGGCCGTACCCGCGGGGCCACCGCCCCCGCAGCCAGCCAGGAGAGCGGCAAGGGCGAGACTGAACGACCAGCGGGGCAGGCAGATGCGAGCGAATGTCATGGCTTGGGGCGGCGGTGAGGAGGCGTCGAGCATGCCGAGCCAGCGTGTAGCCAGCATGTGCAAACTGTGGAGACCGCCTCCGCAATCGCGCGCGACCCCGCCGCTAACATCGGTCGGCCCATGCCTGCAGCCCTGCGCCTATCCCTCGTGCACCAGACCGTGCTGCTGCTGGTGGCGGCGGTGCTGATCGCGGTCACCGGCCTGGGTGGCGTGGTGGCCTGGAACCTGCGCAGCGGTTTTTCCGACTACCTGCGGCTGCAGGACCAGGCCTGGCTGCAGCGCTTCGCCGGGGTGGCGGCCGAGGCGGTGGCGCGCCAGGGGCTGGCCGCGGCCCTCGACGGCCCGCCGGGCAGCCTGGACGACTTGTTCATCGCCGCGGGACCGCCCGACCCGCGGGCCGATTTTCCCGGACAAGCGCCGCCGCGCGGTGGGTTTCGCCGCCCGCCGCCCGACGACGGCCCGCCGGCCGCTGGCCCGCGTGGAGAACCGCCGCCGCCCTGGCGAGACGACCCCAACCCGCCGCCTCACCGCCTGCCACCGGGCGCTCAGCGCTATGCCCCGCGCCTGTCGCTGGTCGCCGCCGACGGCCGGCCGCTGGCGGGCAGGCCGCCAGCCCCGGGGGCCGACCGGGTCGAGCAGACCATCGTCGTGGACGGACAGGTCGTGGCCATCGCGCGACTCGAAGCCGGTCCGCCGCCCACCCAGGGCGTGGATGCCGCCTTCCTGGCGCGCCAGTACCGCGGCATCCTGCTGGCCGGGCTGGCCCTGGTGGCGCTGGCCGTGGCGGGCGCCTGGTGGGTGGGCCGGCGCTGGCTGCGTCCGGTGCAGGAAGCGCGGCAGGCGGCGCACCGCATCGCCGAGGGCGCCTTCGACACGCGTCTGGTGCCGCGCGGCAGCGACGAGCTGGCCGGCCTGGCGCAGGACATCAACGCCATGGCCGGGTCGCTGCAGCAACTGGAAGCCAGTCGCCGGCGCTGGATCGCCGAACTGTCCCACGAGATGCGCACGCCGCTGGCGGTGCTGCGCGGCGAGGTGGAGTGCCTGATCGACGGCCTGCGGCCGCTGGATGGCGCCGCACTGCGGTCGCTGCAAGACGAGGTGTCTCGGCTGACCCGGCTGGTGGAGGACTTTCACCAACTGGCCTTGTCGGACCTGCGGGCCCTGCCCTGCAGCTTTGCGCCGCTGGAGGCGGGCGCGCTGCTGCAACAGGCGATGGCCCGTTTCACGACCCGGGCCGCGGCCGCCGGGCTGGCCCTGGTCTGCACCACGCCGCCCGCGCCGCTGCACGCCAGCTGGGACCGCCAGCGCATCGGGCAGTTGCTGGACAACCTGCTGGAGAACAGCGTGCGTTACACGAATGCGCCCGGCCACATCCATGGGCTGCTGGAGCCGGCCGGCCGCGACGGCGCCCGGCTGACGCTGGACGACAGCGCCCCTGGCGTGCCGCCGGCCAGCCAGGCCAGGCTGTTCGAGCCGCTGTTCCGCGCCGACGCCTCGCGCAGCCGGCAATCGGGCGGCAGTGGCCTGGGGCTGGCGATCGCCCAGGCCATCGTGCGCAGTCATGGCGGCCGCATCGCCGCCGCCGCGTCGCCACTGGGCGGGCTGCGCATCGAGGTGGTCCTGCCGCTGCAGCCACAGGGGCTGCGATGACCCCCCGCCCCATCCTGGTCGTCGAGGACGAGCCCAAGCTGGCGGCCCTGCTGTGCGACTACCTGCGCGCCAGCGGCTACGCCCCGCATGCCGTGGCCGACGGCCACGGCGCGCTGGCCGCCTTCGCCGCGCTGGCCCCCGCCGTGGTGCTGCTCGACCTGAACCTGCCGGGCCTGGACGGCCTGGAGGTCTGCCGGCGGCTGCGCCGCGCCAGCGACGTGCCCATCCTGATGCTGACGGCGCGGGTGGACGAAGTCGATCGCCTGCTCGGCCTGGAGATCGGCGCCGACGACTACCTGTGCAAGCCCTACAGCCCGCGCGAAGTGGTGGCGCGCGTGCGCGCCCTGCTGCGCCGCGCCGATGGCGCGCTGGCAGGCGGGGCCGGTCAGCGCGCCAGCGTGGGCGGGTTCTTGTTCGACGAGCCCGGCCTGCGTGCCTGGTGGCGAGACCGGGCCTTGCCGCTCACGCCGGTCGAGTTCCGGCTGCTGCGCGCGCTGCTGCAGCCACCGGGGCGGGTGCTCGCCCGCGCGCAACTGCTCGACGCCATCCATGCCGACTTTCGCGATGTCAGCGATCGCGCGGTGGACAGCCATGTGAAGAACCTTCGCCGCAAGCTGCAGGCCGCGCTGCCCGAGCACGATGGCATCGTCAGCGTCTACGGCCTGGGCTACCGCTTCGACCTTCCCCTCGACGAACCGGCCGCAGCCGTCGCGCTGGCTGGCGCCAAGGCAGGCACCGACGGCAGTGCCTGAAAGCATCGCAGGGCCTGTGCGGCAAGTCGTTCACGGCGGCTTGTTGATCAACCGGCGTGACGACAGCCGTCGCAGCGTCGAGCCTCGGCCGCCTTGTCCTGCTGCAGCGTGTCCAGACCGGCCCCTGTCTGGCCTGCCAGTCTCGGCGTCATTTCGATGCAAGAAGTAAGAAAACCGCTGCAGGCCGCATGAATGCTAGGTTCGCTGACTTGTCACGATCTACTTGGACACAGCGTTGGCCTGTCACCCTGGGTCGTGGCCACCTGGCCAGCTAGACAAGGTGCGATCTCCTGCGTACCGTACGCTTTGCGTACTGACTCCAGCGCTGGTCGGTGTCGTGACACGTAGCAACCCCCATCAACAACTCGGGGCAAGTCGTAAGGTACTCCTACACCACCGGCAACGCGGCCTACTGGGCATCCAAGCAAATCGCCGGGGACACCAAACCCACTAAAAGCCTTCAAAATCCATCCCGGAGCAATCCCCTCGGGACGTCCGTCTACCCACCTGTTACTGGCTCCAATACGCCGAACATCGGTGGCTACATTACGGCGATCGGTGACACCCCCGGCGCCGGCGCGTCGGGCCCACCTACAATTTGCGCTCTTTCGTGGTGTTACTGCCAACTCCTGTAGAGGTGACTTCCCGTGTCCGAGCCGAACCCTGTTTCACTTGCGTCCCCTGCAGTCGGGTTGGATCTCCCCGCGCTTGAGCATGAGCTTGCCGAACTTTTCGTGACGGCGCTGAACCTGGAAACGCCGTCCGTCGAGATCGACCCCGCTGCGTCACTCTTCGACGACCTCGGCTTGGACTCCATCGACATCCTGGAAGTGGCGCTCGAGGTCTCGCACCGCTACGGCTTCCAGTTGCGCTCCGACGACGAGAAAAACCACCAGATATTCCGCTCGTTGCGCACCCTTGCGGTGCACGTCGCCCAGCACCGCACCAAGTAGGCCGATGCCCCGCTGGCGCCTGCTGGCCGCCGCAGCCGTCTTTACGGCCTACGCGCTGATCTCCTGGGCCTTGATGGCCTGGTGGCCGGATAGCCCGTGGGCCGTGGCCGCGCTATTCGGCCCCTTGCTGTTGCCGCTGTTGGTGGCCGGTATCGCCAAGCGCCATGGACCTTCGCTGGCCGGCGCGGTGGCGCTCGTGGCGCTGCTGGCGGCCGTGCTCCAGCGCGGCGGTGCGGATGTCAACAGACTCTACGTGCTGCAGCACGCCGGTATCCACGCGCTGCTGGGCTGGGGCTTCGCGGTCACGCTGCGCCCGGGTGCCACGCCGCTGATCACTACGATGGCCGAGCGCATCCACCGCGACTTCACGCCGTCCATGCGCGACTACACGCGCTGGCTCACGGGGCTGTGGGTGCTGTACTTCGTGGCCATGATCGGCGTGTCCTTCGCCCTCTATCTGCTGGCGCCGTGGACCTGGTGGTCCTTCTACTGCAGCGTCCTCACGCCGCTGGCGGCCGGGCTCTTCCTCGCGGTGGAGCACGTGCTGCGCTATCAGCGTCACCCCGAGTTCGAACGCGTGAGGCTGACGCAGGTGGTGCAGGCCTGGCGCGCCACCGGGCGCTGAACGCCGCACCGCCCTGCTGCGCCGCCGCTGCCCCTTGCCGCACACGATGCCTGCTACTGCTGCCGCCCTGACGTCCGCTCCCGCGCTGCCGCTGCTGTCCGCGCGCGACCTCGCCGCGCCGCTGGCCTGGCGGCGCGGCGAGGCGGTCAGCGCCGCCGCCTTCCTGGGCCAGGCCCAGGCGCTGGCGTGCCAGCTTCCCGCCGCCGGCCGACCCATCAATCTGTGCCAGGACCGTTACCGCTTCGCCTTGGGCCTGGCCGCGGCGCTGCTGCGCGGCCAAACCAGCCTGATGCCCCCCAACGCGCTGCCCGAAACGCTGCGCGCCCTGCACGGGTCGGGCACCGGGGCGGCCGACACGCCCTATGCGATGGTGGATGATGCGGCGCTCGACGTCGGCGGCCTGCATCGCGTGTTCATCGAGCCCGACGAGGCTGCGCAGCCCGTCGGGGCCGTGCCGTCGATCCCCGCCGGGCTGGAAGCCGTGCGCCTCCTCACCAGCGGCAGCACGGGCGCGCCGCAGCCTCACGGCAAACGCTGGAGCGCGCTTGTGGTGAACATCGCCGCCGAGGCCGAACGCCTGGCCGCGCTGTGCGGCCGGCCGACGCTGCAAGGCCTGACCTTGCTGGGCACGGTACCGGCGCAGCACAGCTACGGTTTCGAGTCGACGGTGCTGCTGGCGCTGCTGGGCGGCGCCTGCTTCGACGCCGGCCGGCCCTTCTACCCGGCCGACATCGCTGCGGCGCTGGCCACCGTGCCGGCTCCGCGCGCGCTGGTCACGACGCCTTTCCACCTGAAGACGCTGTTGCTGGCCGGCGTGGCGCTGCCGCCGGTGGCGCTGCTGCTCTCGGCCACGGCGCCGCTGTCGCTGCAACTGGCGCAGCAGGCCGAGGCGGCCACGGGCGGCACGCTGGTCGAGATCTACGGTTGCACCGAAGCTGGCCAGGTCGCGACGCGCCGCACCACCGCCGGCGAGACCTGGCACACGCTGGGCGACCTGCGGGTGGCGCGCGACGCGCGGGCCGACGACGAACGTTTCCTGGTGCACGGCGGCCACGTGCTCGAGCCCACGCCGCTGGCCGACGTCCTGGAGTTCGAGGACGCCACCCACTTCCGACTGCTGGGCCGTGCCAACGATCTCATCCACGTGGCGGGCAAGCGCAGCTCGCTGGCGCACCTGAACTTCCACCTCAACCGCATTCCTGGCGTGGAAGACGGCGCGCTCTGGATGCCTGACGAGCAGGCCGACGGTGTCGCGCGGCCGGTGGCCTTCGTGGTGGCGCCCACGCGCTCTGCGCGTCAGCTCATCGAGGCGTTGCGCGAGCACCTCGAGCCGGCCTTCGTGCCGCGCCGCGTGGTGCACGTGCGGTCCCTCCCGCGCGAGGCCACCGGCAAGCTCACCGCTCAGGGCCTGGCGCGGTTTGCGCGGGACGCGCTGGCCGAAGGCGGGCGCTACGTCGTGGGCGCCGACCACCCGGCCTTCCCCGGCCACTTCCCTGGCCAGCCGGTGCTCCCTGGCGTGGCGCTGCTGGCCTTCGTGATGCGCACGCTGGACGAGCAGCCCGAACTGCGCGCCCGCCTGGGGGCCGTGCCACAGATCGGCAACGTGAAGTTCATCAGCCCCGTCATGCCGGACACCGCGCTGCAGGTGCTGCTGCAACCGCAGGGCGGGGGCGTGGGTTTCGAGGTGCGGCGTGACGGCGACAGGGCTGCCGGCGTGGTCGCTAAGGGCCTGCTAACGGCCGGGGCCCCGGCGGGAGCCGCGACGTGACCGTGCCCGCCGACACCCGCCATGTGCGCGACTGGAGCGCCACGCCCGAGCGCAGCAACCTACGTGCCATCCGCGCCATCGCGTGGATCGCCATGCATCTGGGCCGGCCGGTGGCGCGGCTGGTGCTGCACCCCATCGCGCTGTACTACCTGCTATTCGCGCCGGTGGCGCGCCGCGCGTCGCGCCGCTACCTGGGCCGGGCCCTGGGTCGGCCCGCCGGCTGTGCCGACCTCTACCGCCACATCCACGCCTTCGCCTCGGTGGCGATGGACCGCATCTGGTTCGCCGCCGGCCGCATGGACCTGTTCGACATGCCCATCAGCGGCAGCCCCCTGATGGAAGCCGAGCTGGCCGAAGGCCGCGGCGTCTACCTGCTGGGTGCGCATATCGGCAGCTTCGAGGCGCTGCACGCCGTGGGCCTGAGCCACCCCGGCTTGCCGGTGGCGATGGTGATGTACCCGCAGAACGCCCGCATGATCCACACCGTGCTGCAGGCGCTGGCGCCGGACTTCGACGTCAGCATCATCCCCATCGGCCAGCGCGGCTCGGCGCTGGCCATCCGCGATTTCCTAGACAAGGGCGGCCTCACCGGCCTGATGGGCGACCGCTACGTGGCCAGCGACTCGGTGCACGGCAGCAGCGTCGAGCTGCCCTTCCTGGGCTGCCCTGCGCGCTTCACCGACGGCCCCGTGCGCCTGGCGATGATGCTGCGCCGCCGCGTCATCTTCATGGTTGGCCTGTACCGTGGCGGCCGGCGCTATGAAGTGCGCTTCGAGGCGCTGGCCGACTTCAGCGAGGTGCCCGCCGACCCCGCCGAGAGGGAAGCCCTGGTGCGGGCCACCGTGTCCGACTACGTGCGCCGGCTCGAAGCGCTGTGCCGCGAGGCCCCCTACAACTGGTTCAACTTCTATGACTACTGGCATAAAGACGAAGCCGCCTGAGCGCGGCCGGCGCGCCTGCCTGACCACCGCGTTGAGCCTGCTGGCTCTGGGCACGGGGGCCGTGAACGCGCAGCCTAGCGCCCCCTCCCAGCCGGCGGCTTTCGAGCTGCCGGAGCTGATGGCCGTGCTGGCCCAGCGCAAGCAGGGGGAAGCGCGCTTCACCGAAGAGCGCACTGTCAGCAGCCTCGACAACACGCTGCGCTCCAGCGGCCGTCTCAGCTTCCAGGCGCCCGACCGCTTCGCGCGTTACACCGAAGAGCCCACCACCGAAAGCATGGAGGTGCAGGGCAATCAGGTGCTGCTGCGGCGCGGCAGCCGCACGCGCCAGATGGCGCTGGACGCCGTGCCCGAGCTGGCCGCGCTGGCCGATGCGATGCGCGGCACGCTGGGCGGTGACGCGCAGGCGCTGCAGCGCCACTTCCGCGCCCAGGTCAGCGGCAACGCTACGCGCTGGGTGTTGCTGCTCACGCCGCTGGACAGCCGCCTGGCGCGCAGCGTGCAGCAGTTGGAGATGGCTGGCCTCGGCCCCGATGTGCGCAGCGTCGATCTGCGCCTGGTGGGCGGCGACCGCGCGCTGATGCTGGTGGAGCCCTTGGCGGCGAAGTCGGCATCGGCCCCGACGGCCGCCGCGGCCGCGAAGTGAAGCCCGCCCGCGGCCTCAGCGCCATGAGCTCGCGCCACCGCGCGGCCGTGCTGCTGCTGTGGCTGACGGCGCTGGCGCTGGCCGCCTGGCAGATCACGCGCACGCCTTTCACCGCCGATCTCTCGGCCTTCCTGCCCGCCACGGCCGATGCGCAGCAGCAGGTGCTGATCGACCAGATCCGCAGCGGCGCGCCGGCGCGCACGCTCTTCATAGGCATCGAGGGGGGCGATGCGGCGGCGCGCGTGGCGGCCTCGAAGCGGCTCGCGGCGGCCTTGCGCGCCAGCGGCCGCTTCGATCAGGTCAGCAACGGCGAGAACGGCGCCTGGGCCGGCGTCGGCCGCTGGATGGTGGAGCGCCGCTACCTGCTGAGCCCGGCCGTCGCGCCCGAACGCTTCACGCCCGAGGGCCTGCGCGAGGGCATCGGCGAGACGCTGTCCCTGCTGGGCACGCCCGCAGGCCTGGCGCTCAAGCCGCTGCTGGAGCAGGACCCCACCGGCGAGGTGCAACGCATCGCCGAAAGCATGATCCCGGTGACGTCGCCGCGCACCGACGACGGTGTCTGGGTCTCGCGCGAAACCGGCGGCACGCCGCCGCGCGCGCTGCTGCTGGCCGGTATCCGCGGCGACGGCGGCGACCTGGACGCTCAGCAGGACGCCATCGACACCGTGCGCCAGAGCTTCACCGCCGTGTCCGGGCCAGCGCCGGGCCTTCTGCTGCGGGTCAGCGGCGCGCCGGTGTTCTCGGTCGACAGCCGCGCGCAGATCAAGGGCGAGGTGGAATGGCTTGCAATGACCGGCACCTTGGTGATGAGCGCGCTGCTGCTGGCGGCGTTCGCGTCGCCGGTGGCGCTGGGCGTGGCGCTGATGCCGGTGGCCAGTGGCATCCTGGCCGGCATCGTCGCCGTAAGCCTGAGCTTCGGCAACGTGCACGGCGTCACCTTGGGCTTCGGCTCGACGTTGATCGGCGAAGCGGTGGATTACGCCATCTACTACCTCATCCAGGCAGGCGGCCAGGGCGGCACCGGTTGGCAGCAATGGCTGCGTGGCAACTGGCCGACGGTGCGCCTGGGGCTGCTGACCTCACTGTGCGGCTTCACGGCGCTGCTGTTCTCGGGCTTTCCGGGGCTGCAGCAGTTGGGGGTGTTCTCGCTGGCCGGGCTGGTGGGCGCGGTGCTCACCACGCGTTTCGTGCTGCCGGTGCTGATGCCCGACGGCACCCGCGGCCAGGGCCTGCGCCGGCCGCTGGGCCGCCTGGCGCGCGGCGCGATGGCCGTGCTGCCGCGCACGCGGGGCCTGTGGCTGGTTCTGGGCCTGGCCTCGCTGGTGCTGGTGTGGCAGCGTGACGGACTATGGAAGGCCGAGCTCTCGTCGCTGAGTCCGGTGTCGCCGGAAGCGCTGGCGCTCGACGCCAGCTTGCGCGCCGACATAACCAGCGGCGGCGACGGTGGCGCCTTCGTCGTCGTGCAAGGCCCCGATGCCGAAACCAGCCTGCAGCGTGCGGAGGCGGCGTCAGCGCGGCTGGAAGCCTTGGTCAACACGCAGGTCATCGCTGGTTTCGACAGCGTCACCCGCTTCCTGCCCAGCCTGCAGACGCAGCGCCAGCGCCAGGCGGCCCTGCCCGAAGCCGCGGCGCTGCAGGCTGCGCTGGCCGAGGCCACGGCCGGCGGCCCGCTGCGCGCCGAGCGGCTGGCGCCCTTCGTGCAGGCGGTGGCGCAGGCGCGCAGCCTGCCCCTGGCCACGCCCGAGATGGCGCGCGCCAGCGCGCTGGCGCCGCTGCTGGATGCGCTGACGCTGAAGCACCCCGACGGCCGCTGGACCGTGCTGCTGCCGCTGCAACCCTTGGGCGAGGCGGTGGACATCGCGCGCGTGCAGGCTGCGGTGCAAGGCCTGCCGCAGACCCAGGTGCTGGACATCGGCGGCGAACTCGGCCGCATGTACACCCGCTACCTGGGCGAAGCGCGCACGCAGGCGGCCCTGGGCGGACTGGGCGTGCTGCTGGTGATGGCGCTGGCGCTGCGCAACTGGCGCCGCGTGCTGGCCGTGAGCCAGCCGCTGCTGCTGGCGGTGCTGCTATGCCTGGGCGGGCTGGCGCTGCTGCAGGTGCCGATGGGCATACTGCACCTGGTGGGGCTGCTTCTGGTGGTGGCCGTGGGCTCGAACTACGCGCTCTTCTTCGACATGCTGCAGCACGGCGGCGTGGCCGACGACGACACGCTGGCCTCGCTGCTGCTGGCCAACGTCACCACGGTGCTGGGTTTCGGGCTCATCGCGGTGTCGGACATCAAGGCCTTGTCGGCGATTGGCAGCGTGGTGGCGCCGGGCGCCTTGCTGGCCCTGGTGCTGGCGGCGGCCTTCGCGCCGGCGTTGGCACGTCCCGGGCCGGCCTTGCCGATACCGGGCCAGGACCGGCCGTGACAGAATTTTTCGCGACCGGGCCGGCTCTGCGTGCCGCAGTGCATCTCGCATTGCGGGTCGGCCCGCCCGACATGACCGTCGGCCCCTTCACCTCCCCATGACGCCGCCCGTTCCCACCCCTCCGCCGTTCCCACCTCAAGCGGCCGCCCGGCCGGCCGCCTGGCCCTGGCCGGCCGCGTTGCGGGCCAGCGTCGGCCTGCACGCCGCCGCTGGCGCGGCGGCACTGCTGGTGCCGGGTGCTGCGCCCTGGGCCCTGTGCAGCGTGGTGCTCAACCACCTGGGTCTCACGGCCGCGGGGCTGTGGCCCCGCAGCGCGCTGCTGGGGCCTAACGTCACGCGACTGCCCGCCGCCGCGGCGCGCCGCGAGTTCGCGCTGACGCTGGACGACGGGCCCGATCCTGAGGTCACGCCCGCCGTGCTCGACCTGCTCGACGAGGCCGGCGTCAAGGCCACCTTCTTCGTCATCGCGCGCTGCGCCGCGCAACACGCCGCGCTGCTGCGAGAGACGGTGCGGCGCGGCCACGACGTGCAGAACCACAGCCACCTGCACCGCCACGACTTTTCGATGCGCGGCCCGCGCGGCCTGGCGCAGGAGATCGGCGCGGCGCAGGACCTGCTCGCCGATCTGACCGGCCAGCGCCCGCATTGCTTTCGCGCGCCGGCGGGGCTGCGCAACCCGCTGCTCGACCCCGTGCTGCACCGCCTGGGCCTGCACCTCGTGAGCTGGACGCGCCGCGGCTTCGACACACGCGACGGCGACCCCACCCGCGTGCTGGCCCGCCTGATTGGCCCGCAGGGCCGCCAGTTGGCCGCCGGCGACATCCTGCTGGTGCACGACGGCCATGCGCGCCGAAGCCCCGCCGGCCAGCCGGTGCTGCTGGCGGTGCTGCCGCCGCTGCTGGCCGCGGCCCGCGCCTTCGGCCTGCAAGCCACCACGCTGCGTGCTGCGCTGCCGGCGCGCGGCCACACCTGACCCCTCTCCTTCGAATGCACCACCCTGACCTTCCGCTGCCCACGCAGCCCCCGCGCAACGCCGCCAGCAACGGCTTCTGGCGGCGCGTGCTCGACGAGACCACCGCGCCTTACCGCGCCGCCGGCCGCTTCGCCTGGCACTTCGCGCGCGGCAAGCTCGGGCGAGACCCGGTCTTCCGCGGCATGCTGGAGCGTGGCGACTTCCAGCACGGCGGCCGCGTCGCCGACATCGGCTGCGGCCAGGGCCTGCTGGTCAGCCTGCTGCAGCGCTGCGGCGCGCTGGCCCAGGCAGGCCACTGGCCCACGGGCTGGCCGACGGCGCCGGCGGTCACGGCCTACACCGGCATCGAGCTGATGCCGCGCGACGTGCAGCGCGCGCAGGCCGCCGTGGGCGGCCTCGTGCTGCCGGGCGGTGAGCGGCCGCAGTTCGTCTGCGGCGACATGTGCCACACCGCGCTGCCGCCCTGCGACCTGGTGGTCATCCTCGACGTGCTGCACTACGTCGACTACGCCGCGCAGGACGCGCTGCTGGCGCGCGTGCGCGACGCGCTGCGGCCCAGCGGCCGGTTGCTGCTGCGCGTCGGCGACATGGACGCGCGGCGCGGCTTCCGCATCAGCCAGTGGGTCGACATCGTCGTCACCTGGCTGCGCGGCCACCGCGCCCTGCCAACCTACGGCCGCCCCTTCGTGCAATGGCAGGCGGCGCTTCAGGCGCTAGGCTTTGACGTGCGCGCCGTGCCCATGAGCGCCGGCACGCCGTTTGCCAACGTGCTGTTGGTGGCCACGCTTTGACATCCCGGCACACCATGACTCCGCTTGCGATCACCCACCACACCCTCGTCACGGCAATGGGCCACGGCCGCGCCGCCACCTTCGAGGCCCTGCGCAGCGGCCGCAGCGGCCTGGCGCGGCGCGGCTTCGAGACCGCCGACATCGGCTCGTGGCTGGGCGTGGTCGACGGGCTGGACGCCCTCGACTGGCGCCAAGACCTGGCCGCCTACGACTGCCGCAACAACCGCCTGGCCGAACTGGCACTGCGCACCGACGGCTTCGCCGAAGCCGTGCGGGCCGCCGCCGCGCGCTGGGGTGCGCGGCGCATGGGCGTGTTCCTGGGCACCAGCACCTCGGGCATCCTGCAGACCGAACTCGCTTACCGCGAGCGCGACGCCGCCACCGGCGCCTTGCCCGACAGCCTGCACTACGGCGAAACCCACAACACCGCGTCGGTGGCGCGCTACGTGCGCGCGGCGCTGGGCCTGCAGGGGCCGGCGCACGTGGTCTCCACGGCCTGCTCGTCCAGCGCCAAAGTGTTCGCCGCGGCCGAACGCGCCATCCGCCTGGGCCTTGTCGACGCCGCCGTGGTGGGTGGCGTCGACAGCCTCTGCATGACCACGCTCTACGGCTTCAAGGCGTTGGAGCTGACCTCGGGCGAGGTTTGCCGCCCCTGGGACGCCGAACGAGCCGGCCTGTCCATAGGCGAGGCCGCGGCCTTCGCGCTGCTGGAACGAGAAGGCGGCCCGGCGCGGCCGATGGGCTGGCTGCTCGGCGCCGGCGAAAGCAGCGATGGCCACCACATGAGCAGCCCGCACCCCGAAGGCGCCGGCGCCGCGCTGGCCATGCGCGCCGCGCTCGCCCAGGCCGGGTTGCAGCCCGCGCAGGTGGACTACCTCAACCTGCACGGCACCGCCACGCCCGGCAACGACGCTGCCGAAGACCGCGCCGTCTGCGCCGTCTTCGGCAGCGCCACGCCCTGCAGCAGCACCAAGGGCTACACCGGCCACACACTGGGCGCGGCCGGCGGCGTGGAAGCCGGCATCGCGCTGCTGGCGCTGGAACACGGGCTGGCCCCGCCCAGCCTGAACCTGCAGATGCAGGACCCGGCACTGCACGCAAGCCTGCTGCGCGAGCCGCTGCAGGCCGCCTTGAAGGTCGTGGCCAGCAACTCTTTCGGCTTCGGCGGCAGCAACGCCAGCCTGATCTTCGGGGCAGTGGCATGACGACACGTTTGCAGGTCCGCATCCTCGGCATCGGCCTGCTCGGCCCTGGCCTGCCCGACTGGGCCCAGGGCGCCGCGCTGCTGCGCGAACCCGCCAACTGGCCCGGCACTCCCACGGTGGTGCCGCCGCCGCAGCGCCTGCCGCCCACCGAGCGCCGCCGGGCCGGGCCGGTGGTGAAGGTGAGCTTGGTGGCCGCCGACCAAGCTGTGGCCGCCGCGGGGCTGGCAGCGGCTTCGCTGGCCACCGTCTTCACCTCGTCCACGGGCGAGCCGTCGAACTGCCACGCCTTGTGCGAGGCGCTGGCGGCGCCCGAGCGCATGGTGTCGCCCACGCGCTTCACGAATTCGGTGCACAACGCGCCGGGCGGCTACTGGCACATCGCGGTGCAGGGCATGGCACCTTCGACCAGCCTAGCTGCGCACGACGCCAGCTTCGGCGCCGGCCTGCTGGAGGCGATGACGCAGGTGGTCGCCACCGGCGCGCCGGTGCTGCTGGTGGCCGCCGACGTGCCCTACCCCGCGCCGCTGGACGCCAAGCGGCCCACGCCAGATGCTTTCGGCGTGGCGCTGGTGCTGGCGCCGGACGAAGGCCCGGGTCGCGCCCTCACCCTAGAACAGGTGCCCGAGACCGCAGCCACCGCGTGCGGCCACGAAGGCCTGGACCGCCTGCGTCGTGGCGTGCCGGCGGCGCGCGCGCTGCCGCTGCTGCAGGCGCTGGCGCGCGGCGACGCGGCCCGCCTGGTGCTCGAAGGTCTGCCAGGGCTGAGTCTGGCCGTGACCCTGGGGTGCCCGGCATGAGCCACGCGACACAGGCCCCGCCCGCCACGCTCGACCGCGACGGCATCGCCGCGCGCATCCCGCACAGCGGCAGCATGTGCCTGCTCGACGGCCTGCTCAGCTGGGACGCCGAACACGCGCTGTGCCGCGCCCGCAGCCACCGCGACGCCACGAACCCGCTGCGTTCGCCCGGCGGGCTGCTGGCGCCCGTGGCCATCGAATACGCCTCGCAGGCCATGGCCCTGCACGGCGCGTTGACGGCGCTGCCGGGCAGCGTGCCTTCGGCCGGTTTCCTGGCCGCGGCGCGCGGCGTGAACCTGCACGTGGCGCGGCTCGACGACGTGCCGGGCTGGCTGAGGGTCGCCGTCACGCGCCTGGCCGGTGCCGACGAGCAGGCGCTCTACCGCTTCGAACTGCACGACGAAGCCGGCCGCCTGCTGGTCGACGGGCGCGCCACCGTCGTGCTCAACACCCCCTTGTCCCCGAACCGAACTACCGAAGGCGCCTGATGAGTTCCGCACTTTCCCTGCACGGCAAACGCGCCCTCGTCACCGGCGCCAGCGGCGCCCTGGGTTCAGCCATCGCGCGCCGCCTGGCCGCCGACGGCGCCCAGCTGCTGCTGCATGCCAACGCCAACGCCAACGCGGTGCAGGGACTGGCCGAAGAACTGAGGGCCGCCGGCGGCACGGCCGAGACTTGTGTCTTCGACCTCACCAGCGACGAAGCCACTGCCGCGGCCGTGGCGCACATGCTGGCCGGCGGCGCGGTGCAGATAGTCGTCAACAACGCCGGCATCCACGACGACGCCATCTTCCCTGGCATGCGCGCCGAGCAGTGGCACCGCGTCATCGACGTCTCGCTGCACGGCTTCTTCCGCGTCACGCAGCCGCTGATGCTGCCGATGCTGCGCACACGCTGGGGGCGGGTGATCAACATCTCGTCGGTGGCCGCGCTGTCGGGCAACCGCGGGCAGGTGAACTACGCGGCTGCCAAGGGCGCGCTGAACAGCGCCACCAAGTCGCTGAGCCAGGAAGTGGCCAGCCGCGGCGTCACGGTCAACGCCATCGCGCCGGGCATCATCGCCTCTCCGATGGCCGACGGCAGCTTCGACAAGGCGACGATCGAGCGCATCGTGCCCGCCAAACGCGCCGGCACGCCGGACGAAGTGGCGGCGCTGGCCGGTTTTCTGGCCAGCCCAGAAGCCGGCTACATCACGGGGCAGATCATCTCGGTCAATGGCGGGCTGTACTGACCGCTGTACTGACCGCTGTACTGACCGCTGGACTGCGCTTCACAGCGCCGCGGCCGGTGCCGCGGCCGCGCCCGTGAACACCGGCCCGCGCAGCGCCGTAGCGTCGTAGCCGCGGTTCACGTCCAGCCCGGTGATGTGCCAGTCGTGCGCGGGCACGCGCAATGGGTGCACCACCTCTTCGTAGCTGCGCATCGGCCACAGCACACCGAAGCGGCGCTGGTGCTCGAAGGTGTCGGTCTCGGCCACCGCGCCCTGGGTGCTGTCAAAACCTTCCAGCGTGAACTGCACGCGGCGCGTGATGCCGAGGTCGGTATCGATGAACACCGCCACGCGGTCCAACGTCGCGCGGCCAAGGCCGGGGCGCTTCCACACCTGCACCACGCGGCAGGCGCGACCGTCGACGCGCGCCGTGCCGCCCATCTGCATCACATGGCCCTGGCCGGCCAGCCACAGCGGGCCCAGCAGGAAGAGGCCGTAAGCCTCGGCCACCAGCGCCGAGGCAGTGCGCGCGTCGGCGCTCGTGCACGGCTGGCCGCCGTACCAGACGGCCACCTCGCCCGGCCGCTGCGCGCTCCCGTCGCTGCGCTGCCACCACACGTGCTTCTGGCCTGCCGGCCCGGTGTAGGCCTGCGCCACCATGCCGGCCTGCGGCATCAGCCGTTCTTCCGACCAGCCACGGTAGCCCTTGTCCACCACCACCGGCTGGATGCGGTCGATCAGCGGGCGCCAGGTGCCGTCGTAGCGCACGTTGATGTCGCGCAGTTGGCGGTAGGCCGCCCAGCCGTGCTCGTCGGCGCTTTGCTGCAGCAGGCGCTCGGCCGCGGGGTCGTGCGTCGGCGTGCCCATCAGGGCAAGCGGCGTGCCGCAGCCGGCCAGGCCCAGCGCCGGCAGCGCCGCACCGGCCAGCAGCAGGCGGCGTCGGGTGAGGTCCGTTGCAGGACGCAGCGGGGACTCAGGAGGGCAGGCTGACGGGTGGGCAGACGGAATGGCGGGCATCACGGTAGGCATCTCGGTGGGCGCGCCCCATGCGGTATTCTTCAGCAAGATGGCTGGCGAATCCGGGCAGCGCCCGCGCACGATAACAAGCCGCTGAAACCCGTGCACGCGGCCGGCGGCATGGTGATTCCGATACCATCTGTTGAACTTCAACGGCCCTTCAGCACCCGTCTCCTGTACACCGACACCATGGACCACCCTTGGCAGCGTGCTGGCCTCACCGTTCTGCCCGCACGCTGCGCCCGGGGCCTGGCGTGATGCACGTGCCGCCACGCCCGTGGCCGCGCCACCACTTGCTACTGGCCGCCGCCGCCCTAGCCACGGCCACCACCCTGGGCGGCTGCAGCCTGCTCATTCCACCTGTTCTCCCCCGCATGGACTCACTGCGCTTGCCCGGGCCCTGCCCGAGTCGCTCCGACACCCTGGTGGTTTTGCTGCCCGGCGCCTACAGCCGGCCGCCCGAGTTCGTGGAGGCCGGCTTTCCGCAGGCGCTGCGCGAACGCGGCAGCAACGCCGACGTGCTCATCGTCGACAGCCACCTCGGCTACTTCACCGACGGCAGTGCGCTGCGCCGCCTGCGCGAAGAGGTGGTGCTGCCAGCGCGCGCGCAGGGGTACCGTCGGGTGTGGCTGGTGGGCATCTCGCTGGGCGGCTTCGGCGCCCTGGGCTACGCCGTGCGCCACGGCAGCGAGATCGACGGTGTGCTGGCCCTCGCGCCTTACCTGGGTCCGCGCCGGCTGACGCAGGAGATGGCAGCGGCGGGCGGCCCGCGCGCCTGGCGCGCCGCGGGCCTGGACACGAGTGCGCCCGACGCCAGCGACGAACTCGACCGCGAGCTCTGGCGCACCTTCTCCGGCCCCGTCGGGGGACAGCCGCCGTTGCCGCCGGTGCACCTGGGGTACGGCCTCGACGACCGCTTTGCCGGCGCGCACCGCCGCTTTGCCGAACTGCTGCCCCCCGAGCGAGTGCGCACCGCCCCGGGCGGCCACGACTGGCCGGCCTGGCGTGCGCTGTGGGGAGACTGGCTGGGCCAGGACCTGCTGGCCGGCGCCCGCTGCGCGGCGGCTCCCGCCGCATGACATCCCCCGCACCTGCGCCGATGGTGCCTCTGGTGGTGGTGGCGCACACTGCCTCGTGCGCCGCTGGCGTGGGCTTGGCGGCGCTGGCCGAGGCGCTGCGCACCAACACAAGCGGGCTGCAGCCACTGCAAACCGATGCCCCCCCCGCCTGGGCCGGCACGGCCCGCGTGCCTGCTGCCTGGGTAGGCGCGCTGGACGACCTGGCCGCGCAGCCGCTCCCAGCACCGCTCTCCGCGTGGGACTGTCGCCCCACGCGGCTGGCTTGGCAGGCCTTGCAGCAAGACGGTTTCATCCAGGCCGTGGACGCGGCGCGTCTGCGTTGGGGAGCGGCCCGTGTGGGTTTGGTGCTGGGTACCTCGGCCTCGACGATAGGCGATTCCGAGGCCGCCTACCGCCAGCTCGACGCCGACGGCGGCTTCCCTGCCGGCCGCCGCAACCCACGCCTCAACACGCCGCATGCGCTGGCCGCCTTCGTGCAGGCCGCGCTGGGGCTGGCGGGGCCGGCGGTCACGGTGTCCACTGCCTGCTCGTCCAGCGCCAAGGCCTGCGGCAGCGCACGGCGCTGGCTGCAGGCCGGCGTGGTCGACGCGGTGGTGGTGGCCGGCGTGGAAGCGCTCAGCGCCAGCCTGCTCTTCGGTTTCCGCGCGCTGGGCCTGGTGGCCGAGGCGCCCTGCCAGCCTTTTGGAACAGCGCGCAAGGGCATCAGCCTGGGCGAGGCGGCGGCTTTTGCGCTGCTGCAACGGCACAAGGCCGCCACGCGGCCCGACGCCCTGTGCCTGCTGGGCGACGGCGAGGCCAACGACGCGCACCACATGTCGGCCCCGCACCCGCAGGGCCTGGGCGCCGAGCTTGCGCTGGATGCGGCGCTGGCGCGCGCCGGGCTGCAGGCGGAGGAGATCGATTTCGTCAACCTGCACGGCACCGCAACGCCGGCCAACGACGCGGTGGAAGCTGCGCTCGTGGCGCGCCGCTACCCACCCACGGTGCACGCCTGCGCCACCAAGGGCCTGACGGGCCACACTATGGGCGCGGCGGGGCTGCTGGAGGCGGTGATATGCCTGCTGGCGCTGCGAGGCCTGGGCCGCGCCGGCAGCGCCCATACGTCGGCGGCCGACCCCGCCTTCGGCCCCGTCTTCGCGCAGCAGCTGCGGCGGCAGCCCGCCACGGGGCCGGTGCGCTTCGCGGCCAGCCATTCCTTCGGCTTCGGCGGCAACAACGGCGTGCTCGTCTTCGGGCATGCGGCGCAGGCGAAGGCATGATCACGGCGCCCGTGCACAGGCTCTACGTCGAAGGTCTGGCGCTGTGGTCGCCCGCGCTGCCCGACTGGGCCGTGGCAGCGCCCGCCTTGCGCGGCGAGCCTATGCCCCTCGTCGACGCCCCGCCCGCCGCCCGCCCCAGCCCCGCCCTGCTGGCCGCCAATGAACGCCGCCGCGCCCCCGACGGCGTGCTGGTGGCCCTGGAAGTGGCCGCCGCCGCCGTGGCCATGGCCGGGCGCGACGCCGCCACGCTGCCCAGCGTCTTCACCTCGGCGCATGGCGACCTGGCCATCGTCGACGGGCTGTGCAGCACGCTGGCGGCCGACCCCACGCTGCTTTCGCCCACGCGCTTCCACCACTCGGTGCACAACGCGGCCTCGGGTTACTGGGCCATGGTCACCGGCTGCCACGCGCCCAGCAGCGCGGTAGCGGGCTTCGAGGCCAGCTTCGCGCTCGGCTTGCTGGAAGCCGCCACCCAGGCCGTTACCGAGCACACGCCGGTGCTGCTGGCCGGCTTCGACACCGAGGCGCGCGGCGCGCTGGCCTCGGTCACGCGCAGCCGCGGCCTGCTCGGCGCGGCGCTGGTGATGGCCCCCGAGCGCAGCGCCGCGGCCCGCGCCGCGCTTGAGTGGTCCGTGGCGCCCGGCGCTGCCGCGCTGCCGGCGCTGCAGAGCCCTGCCGGCAACGCCCTCGCCGGCAACGCGCTGGCCGATGCCTTGCCGCTCTTCGAAGCGCTGGCGCGCCTGGAGGCAGGCGGCGCTGCGGAAGACATCCCTCTGCCCCTGGGCCCGAGCGGTCTGCTGCACCTGCGCATAATGCGCCCGCCGCCCGATTGAGCGCCACCGCGCGCTACACCCCATGACCACCGAACACGCCCCTGCCGCGCCCGATGTCCTGATCATGGGTGGCGGTCTCGCCGGCATGACCCTGGCCCTGCAACTGCGCCAGCGCCTGCCCGGCATCGAGGTGCTGGTGCTCGAACGCCGCGCCCACCCGGTGCCGCTGGCCTGCCACAAGGTGGGCGAGAGCAGTGTCGAGATCGGCGCGCACTACTTCGAGCACACCCTGGGCCTGCGCCAGCACCTGCAGGGCGAGCAACTGCGCAAGTTCGGCTTCCGCTTCTTCTTCAGCGAAGGCCGGCGCGACCTGCACCGCGTCACCGAACTCGGTGCCAGCCGGCCGCTGCCGGTGCCCAGCTACCAGATCGACCGCGGCCTGTTCGAGAACTTCCTCGGCCAGGAGTGCCAGCGCCGCGGCATCCGCTTCGTCGATGAAGCGCTGATCCGCCAGGTCGACCTGACGGAAGACGGCAGCCCTCACACCGTGCACTGGCAGCAGGCCGGCGACGAGCCGCAGCAGACGCGCGCGCGCTGGGTGGTCGACGCCTGCGGCCGCGCCGGCCTCCTCAAGCGCAAGCTGGGCCTGGCGCGCGAGAATGCGCATGCGGCGCACGCGGTGTGGTTCCGTATCAGCGAGCGCATCCACATCGACGCCTGGCCGCTGGACGGTGACGATGCGGGCAACGCCGAGGCCGCGCAGGCATGGCGCGAACGCTGTGTGACGCCCACGCGCTGGCTGTCCACCAACCACCTGGTCGGCGCGGGCTACTGGGTGTGGCTGATCCCGCTGGCCTCGGGCTCGCACTCGGTGGGCATCGTCGCCGACCCGAATTACCACCCGCTGGAGCGCATGAACACCTTCGAGAAGGCGATGGGCTGGCTGCGCGAGTTCCAGCCGGCGCTCTTCGACGACCTCGACGGCAAGCGCGACAAGCTGCAGGACTTCGCTTTCTTCAAGCGCTTCAGCTACGACTGCAGCCAGGTCTTCAGCGAACACCGCTGGGCCCTGGCCGGTGAGGCCGGTCGTTTCCTCGACCCTTTTTACTCGCCCGGCAGCGACTTCATCGCCATCGGCAACACCTACATCACCGAGCTGATCGCGCGCGATCGTGCAGGCCAGCGCCTGGCCGCGCACACGCAGATCTACGAGCAGGTCTTCCGCAGCTTCTACGACAGCACGCTGGCGCTTTACGTCGACCAGTACGGCCTCTTTGGCGACCCCGAGGTGCTGCCCATCAAGGTGATCTGGGACTACACCTACTACTGGAGCGTGCTGGCACAGCTGTTCTGCCAGCAGCGCCTGACCGACCTGGCCTCGCTGGGCCGCCTGCGCGACGAACTCGCGGCATGCCAGCAGCTGAACGTGGAGGTGCAGCACTTCCTGCGCGCCTGGGGCGCCGTGAGCCAGCGCCGCAACCTGCCGGTGATGCTGGACCAGGCTTCGGTGCCGTGGTTCGTCGAGCTCAACCGCAGCCTGCAGGACGGCGCACTCAGCGACGACGATTTCCGTCAGCGCATCCGCCAGGCCGCGCTGACGCTGCAGCAGTTGGCCGGTGAACTATTGCAGCGCAGCCTGCACGAGCACCCGGACCTGGACGGCCGCGCGTTGCGGGCCCTGCTGCCGCCGCAGATGCTGGAAATGCCCGCGCAGAGCCTGCTCTTCCCGAGCGCCGAGGCGCTGGCGGCCTGAACGGACAGCGCGCAGGCGCTGTCGTCCGCCCGATCCTTCAGCGCTGGAAAGGCGGCCGGCGCGTCGCCTTGCGCCACAGCAACGCCGGCAGGCGCAGGACGAACTCGACCATCAGCCGGGTGTGCATCCAGCTCAGCAGCACGTTGTCGCGCCCGTAGCGGAAGTGCGAGACGCCGCCTTCATCGGCGCGCAGGTACTTCACCGGCGCATCCAGGTTCACCGGCTTGATGCCGCGCCAAGCCAATCGCACGACGGCCTCGGTGTCGAAATCGAAACGGCGCATCCAGGGTTGGTTCTTCATTACCGCGGCCAGTGCGTCCACCGGGTAGACGCGGAATCCGTAGAGTGAATCGGCGACGCCCGCACCCAGCGTCTCGAGCTTAGTCCACCAGTTCGAGACGCGCCGGCCGCGCACGCGCAGCAGCGGCGCGCTGGCGTCGAAGATCGGGCGGCCCAGCACCATGGTGTCGGGCCGTGCCAGCGAGGTCTGCATGAAGGCCGGGATGAGATCAGCCGGGTGCTGACCGTCGCTGTCCATCGCCAGCGCGTGGGTGTAGCCGGCAGCCTGCGCTTGCTGCAAACCGTGCCACACCGCTGAGCCCTTGCCGCCGTTTTGCGGTAGCACCCACACGCGCAGGCCTGGGTCTTGCCGGGCCAGGGCTTGCAGGCCCTCGGCCGTGCCGTCGGTGCTGCCGTCGACTACCACCCACACCGGCGTCCACTGCGCACGCGCGGCACGCACGGTCGCGTAGACCTGCTCACCGGTGTTGTAGCTGGGGATCAGCACCAGGTGCGTGGTGGAACTCGGGGTCATAGGCGGGCGCGATCAGTGCAGACCGGTGTTTGGCGCACGCCGGCGGCGAAGTAGGCCTCGAGCTCGCGCAACTGCGCAGCGACGTCCTCGGAGGGCGCAAAGCGCCGGCCCAGGCGCACCGTGAACTCGATGGGCAGCGGCGGCAGCCGCCACAGCGGCCAGCCGTTGCAGAGGTAGGGCGAGTGGGCGTCGATGAACACCGTCTGGATGGGGGCGCCGGCGCGCTTGGCTATGAGCGACACCCCGCCGCGGAAGGGGTTCACGGGCCGCGTGGTGGTGCGCGTGCCCTCCGGGAACAGCACCAGTTGCCCGCCTTGCTGCAGGTCTTGCACGGCCAGGGTCACCACGCCGCGAGGCGAGTCGTTGCGGATGTAGCGTGCCAGGCGCGCGCCCGGCGCAAGGAAGGGGTTGCGCATCAGGCTGGCCTTCATGATGCAGGCGCTTCGCGGTAGCCGCGCCACCAGCATCATCGCGTCCAGCATGCTGGGGTGGTTGGCCACGACGATGAGCCCCGGCTCGTCACGCAGCGCGTCCAGCGACTGCGAGTGCAGACGCATCATGCCGGCGCCGCGTGCCAGCCCCCAGAAGGCGCGGTAACCGGCGGCGATGGTCACGCGCCCGATATGCCGGCCCGCGGCCTGCGGCAGCAGCGGATAGAGCAGCAACGCCACCCCGCACCACAGCAGCGAGCCAAGCCCCAGCAGCAGCAGCATCTGCTGCAGGACCAGCCACTGCAGCGGCAGCAGGAGCCAGAGTAAGTGCTTCACGCCAGTGTCCCCGGGGCCACGGCGTGAGCTTCAATCGCCACCAGAATGCCGTCACGGCAGATCTCGACCTGCACGCAAGGGGACGCCTGCCAGGCGGGCACGGCCTGGGCCAGCAGGTCCAGCACCTTGGCGTGATCGGCCGCGTGCCGCAAGTAGACAGTGGGCTGTAGGTCGGCCAGCGTGAGGCTCGCGTTGCATGCACGGTGCGCGCTGTCGATGACTGCCCGCAGGTTGCGCAGCGTTTCATGCGTTTGCGCGACCACGTCGCCGAGGTGCACGGTGTGTTCGCCCACGATGCTGGAAGTGCCCGAGACCAGCAAGGCCACGCGGCCACCGCCTGTGTCGGCCAAGGCCGCACGCGAGAATCTCGGCGCCCGTGGCTCGTAGCGGCTGGTGTAGCGGTAGGCCGGCACGTGCCGCGGGTTGTCCACCGGCCGCGGCGCCACGCGCCCGGCGAGAAAGCAGAGGCTCAGGCCGCCCGCGGCATCGCCGACGGTGCCCAGCGCGCAGGCCGCTGGCGCGCCCTCGAAGGCATCGCGCCCGGCGTCGATGAAGGCCTGCTGGGGGCCGATGTCGAACTGCCGGTAGCGCTCCAGCCCGCCGCCGTCGGCGTTGATGCGCGGCAGGTAGTTCCACAGGCGAAGCACCTGCGGGCAAGCGCAGTCCTGCAAGGCCGCGAACAGGTCGCGGTAGGCGGTGGCATCCAGCGCGCCGGCGGCCTCGGGAAGGTGCAGTTGGCCGAAGGCCCAGTCAACATCGGTCTGCCAGTGCGCGGCCCCGCTGTGGCACAGGCGCAGCGCAGTGCCTCCTCCAGCCCAGGCGTCGACCCACGGCGTGGTGGCGCCAAGCAGCGGCTTGGCCAGCGACGCCAGACCGCACAGCCCGGCCAGGTCAGCGGGTGTGCTGGCCCCGGCGCCGTCCCAGCCCCAGGCCAGGCCACACAGCGCCGGTTGCGACGAAGCCTTCTGCTGCCATGCGGACTGGCTCAGCCGCATGGCCTGCAAACTGTGCACGGCGCGCGGCGGCTGGTCGCGCGTCAGGAGCACGTTGTCCGTCTCGAGACGCGGACGATGACGTCCTCGCACCGCACAACGCCGAGCTGGCAGGGCATCTTGCGCCTTGCGCGCCAGGGCTCAGAATCGAAGGAGGTAGGGGTCACCGCAGTCATGACGGTTCACGTTCGGAGGCTGGTGGGCCACGGCGTGCAGTTGCTCTTGGGGCCGAAGACAGTGGCGTGTGGTTGAATACGTGGAACCTGTTTCAAGTTCTTGGATTAATGCAAAGCCACCCGAATGAACGCCACCGTCACCGGGCCCCGGCTCGCCGCAGCCGCCTCTTGGGCAGACTTGCGGGTTCGATTCTGGCGCTACCTGCAGTTGAAGGTGCTGGGCATCAGCAGCTTCATGTGGATTTTCTTTCTCGGCTACTTCCAAACGCTGAGGCACCCAGTCTACCCGGTGTTCGAGATGCCCACGACGGCACTGGACGCCCTTGTGTCTTTCCAGCCAGCGGCGCTGGCGGCCTATGCGTCGCTGTGGGTCTATGTTGGCGTGGCGCCAGGGCTGCTGCTGCGTCTGCGCGAGCTCGTCGTCTATGGCCTGTGGGCGGCCGCGATGTGCGGCTGCGGGCTGTTGATCTTCCACTTCTGGCCCACCGCTGTACCGCCGCCTGACGTAGAGGTCAGCAGGTATCCGGGATTTGCCATGCTGCAGGGCGTCGACGCCGCTGGCAACGCCTGCCCGTCATTGCACGTAGCAGCGGCCGTGTTCACAGCGATCTGGGTCGAACGCCTGATGCGCATCGTCGGCGCGCCGGCGCCGCTGCGCCTGCTGAACCTGGTGTGGATGCTGGCCATCGTGTGGTCGACCGTGGCCATCCGCCAACATGTGGTGCTTGACGCAGTGGCCGGCACAGCGCTCGGGACTTTGTTCGCTGGAATGTCGATCTGGCTCAGCCCATGGGTCGGCCGGGGACAGTCGTGCTGAAGCGAACGGATCTCATCCATTGCGCGTCTCGATGTCGCATCACCATGCGGGCTGTTGCACAGGTCGCATAGGTTTACGGAGCGGCGGGGGATTAGAATTAGAACAATGAGTTCACTCAAGGAATTGCAGGACCTGATCCAGGCGAAGTACGGGCTTGACCCGGCTATGCTGGAGCCTCACGCCTCGATGCGCGCCACTGGCGTCGACTCGTTGGCCTTGGTCGAGTTCATTTTCGATGTGGAAGAGAAGTTCAACATCTCCATCCCTGACAACAACCCCAACCTAGACACCCTCGCTGAACTGGCCGAGATCGTGGATTTGTTACGCGCCGCGCAGATCGCCGCCACGCCGCAGTGAACGAGGTCTTGGTTTCGGGTCTGGGCGTCGTTTCGCCACACGGCGCCGACGCACAGTCGATGTTCAAAGCGCTGGTACGCGGCGAATCGGCGGTGCATCCGATATTCCCAGAGCTGGCACGGCCCGCTGCTGCGGCCGTAGTGGCCTTCAACGAAACGCCCTGGTTTAACAAACTGCAGTTGGCGGGCGTCGACCGGGTGAGCCAACTCGCCGTGGCGGCCGCCGATTTGGCCCTGCGAGACGCCGGCGGCCTCGGCGATATGGATCGCGAGCGCGTTGGTCTCTATGTCGGCTGCGGAATGGGCGGAGCGGCCGCGCTGGAGGCGGCCTATCGCAGCGCCGGCCGTGTGCCGCCACTCACGGTTCCTGCCTTCATGGCCAACGCGCCGGCCTCGCACGTTGCGATGCGCCAGAGGGTGATGGGACCGGTCCTCACCTACTCCGTGGCCTGTGCCTCGTCATCCGTGGCCATTGCCGAAGCGGCCAAGGCCGTGCGCAGCGGCGAGGTGGACGTGGCCATCGCCGGCGGAAGCGAAGCCATGCTCGTGCCCAGCGTGGTGCTGGCATGGCAGGCGATGATGACGCTGGCCGGCTTCCAGCCCGGCGAGGCGGCCACCGCCTGCCGGCCTTTCGCCACCGACCGCAGCGGCTTCGTGCTGGGCGAGGGGGCGGCCTTCCTCGTTCTCGAATCGGCAGCACACGCGCGAGCCCGGCAGGCTCGCGTATATGCCAGCCTGTCTGGCTGGGGCATGGGCTGCGACGCCACCCACCTGACCAAGCCCGATGCCGCCGGTCAGCAGCGCGCCCTGGGTACTGCGCTTCGTATGGCCGGGCTGCAGCCCTCGGACGTTGGCTACTGCAATGCCCACGGCACCGCCACCAGGATTGGCGACGCTGTCGAAGCTGAAGCGCTTCGCGCGGTATGGGGCCGGGCCATCGACAAACTGCAGGTCAGTTCGACCAAGGCCCTGCACGGCCACCTGCTGGGTGCGGCCGGTGCCTTGGAGGCCGTGGTCACCATCCTCGCCGTGCACCACGGCCAGTTGCCGCCCAACGCGCACTGCGCCAACCCTGATACCTCGCTGGGCCTGAATCTCGTGCGGCAAACGGATACGGCAGCACCGCACCTGCATGCGGCCATGAGCAGTTCTTTTGCCTTTGGCGGCACCAACTCGGTCTTGCTTTTCCAGCGCGCCGATGGCGTTGGAGCGTCATGGTGAGTGCCGTATCGGCGCTCTCACCGAGGCGGTGAAGACGATCTGGTCACCCAGCGGGAAACTCCCCCGGGGACATCACTTTTCGGGCTTGGCGCTGGCGCGTACCTTGGCGAGGACCTCAGCAACAACTCCCTCCATGACCAACTTGGCGTCCCGGAATCCGTGGAACGCGGAGTCAGACCACTCACCAATCGCCAGAAGATCACCGGTGTCTGCATCGTGGAATTTGACGGTGAGATTTTTCATGTACATCACGATGTCCCAGCGCCAAACGTCCACATAGCTCACCAGCGCATCGACATCCTTGGCGGTCTTCGTGCCTGCCGGAAGAAGCTTCCCTCTTACCGACAGTCCCTCTTTTGTCATTGCTGCTTCCAGATTGGTGTCCATCTGGGCAGAGTTTCCATCTGCCGCAACCTGGGCTACCGTCGAGAATTTCTTTGGCACAGAAACTTTTGCCAGGGTCACCTGCTGGGTAGTGGAGCACCCAGTGCTGAGAATCACAGCGCAGGCAATTACCAAAATACGTGAGAACTGCATTGGGATCTTTCGTGGTGGGTTGTAATATCGAGTGCCAAGTGGCTGATTCAGCCAGAAGGATCACTTTTTAGGTAACTTTATTGCCCAAAGCGACTAAGGCGCCAAGCCCATAATGACCATTTCTTCGACGAAGCAGCGGGCAATAAATATGCTACCACAGGGGGCATGAAGCGGCCGCGACTGAGTTAGTCTGTGATCAGTTTGGAAAGTCCGATGCGGAGGCGACTCTCTCATGCGCGGCGCAGCGCTAGAACCGCGTTGAGGCCGCCGAAGGCAAACGCGTTCGACAGGCACACCTGGATGTCGGCACGCCGCGCCTGTCCCGTCACCAGATCCACCGCGCATTCGGGATCGGGGCCGAGAAAGCTCGCCGTGGGCGCGATGACACCATCTTGCAGGGCCAGGAGGCAGGCCAGCATCTCCACCGCACCCGCCGCACCGATTAGATGGCCATGCAGCGATTTCGTCGCCGTGACCGCCACTTTGGGCAAATGCGCGCCGAACACCTGCGCCATCGCCGCCGACTCACTGCGGTCATTGGCCAGGGTGCCGGTGCCGTGGGCGTTGACATGGGTTACCGCTTCGGGCTCAAGCCCCGCGTCCTTCAAAGCCCCCCGCATGGCCCTTACAGCCCCGTCGGGGTTCGGTAGAACGATGTCGGAGGCGTCGGATGTCATGGAAAAACCGATCACCTCTGCCAGTATCTTCGCGCCTCGCCGGAGGGCGTGATCCCGTTCTTCGAACACGAAAACCGCTGCCCCTTCGCCCTGCACCATACCATTGCGCCCCGCCGAGAAAGGGCGGCAGGCATCGGGCGACATGACGCGCAATCCCTCCCAGGCCTTCATGCCGCCAAAGGACAGCATCGCCTCGGACCCACCCGCCAGCGCAACCACCACCGAGCCCGCGCGCAGCATCTGAAAAGCCAGCCCCATGGCGTGGTTCGATGAGGCACAGGCGGTCGAGACGCAAAACGCCGGGCCCGTCAGTCCGTGCGCGATGGAAATCTGACTGGCCGCCGATGAGTGCATCAAGCGCGGCACGGTGAAGGGATGGACGCGGGCCTTGCCCTCGGCATAAACGGCGCGATAGGCGTTGTCGGACGTGGTCAACCCTCCCCCCGCCGTGCCCATGATCACTGCCGTCTGCACGCCCAGATCGGCGTCGAAGATGAGTCCCGCTTGTTCCACCGCCTGCCGCGCCGACACCAGCGCAAACTGCGCGTTCCGGTCCAACTGTGTCAGTGTCGATCGGGTGAAATGTGCATCAGCCTGCCAGGCCTGCACCTGTGCGCCAATCTTGATCGACAGCCGATCCAGGTCGGGAATGTCCAGCGGCCCAATCGCGACCCGGCCCGCCGCAAGAGCGGCAAAGCTGCTGGCCACATCCGACCCCAATGGGTTGACCGTGCCGGCGCCGGTGACGACCACCCGCCTCATTCTGCTGCCATCGGCTTCCTCAGCCACGGGTGTGACGGCTGAGTCAGCCAGGCGAAGCGGCGCAAGACGTGCGGCGAGGACATCGATGGCCGGTCAGCGTTCATCGGAGACAAGGGTGCCAGAGTTCAGCAGTACCGAGTTCAGCACGATACCGAAGGACAGGTTGTCGCGACTTCGCACCAGCGGGCTGGCTTCGAACACCGCGTTGGCGACGCTGTCGGCTCGCACGAAACCGCCCACCCACAACCGACTGAAGCGGCGCTACAGCCCCAGCGTGGCGCGCCAGCCGGCACGGCCGCCGCTTGCCTGATAGGCAGCACGTTAGCTAGTCGCATAGGCGGTCCCTACGTCGTAGAGGTATGCGTGGTGAGCTTGGCTGCCCCACATCGGACCGCCCTGCAGGCCGATGTTCCAGCCATGCAACCGCAGGTCGAGGTTGAGCGCCGGGCTGATCGTCCAACCGATGCCGCGCGCACAGCTGCCAAGCGTGAAGACAGCGCGCACGGGCAGCCGCAGATCGAGCTTCCAGTCCACGCCCTTGGCCGCACTGAAATTCACGTTCGGACCGAACTCGACCGTAGGCGGCAAATCGGGCATGACGCGGCGTGCCGGATTGTCGCCGCTGTCGACGAGCGCTCTGGCCGTGACGCTGAGGTCAAAGCGATCGCTTTCCAGCAGCACGGTGCGAGCGCCTTCGCGCGTGGCGCGGAAGACTTCGCCCCGGCAGACAAAATAAGGCACTGGCAGCAGCCACTGACATGTGCGGTCGCTGCCGCGATAGTGCGGCAGGCTGAGAGCGCCGACGCCCAGGCCTAGTTCCCACAGCGGCTGGTTGGCATGGCTGAAAGGCGCGGCCGGGGCCAGGGACAGCGCGATGCACAAGCCGACTGCGTGGGCGGATGCTGTCAACGTTTCGCCGCCGCGATGAATTCGCCTGACGTGCGGGTGTGGCTCTCGCCGGCCAGCAGCGAGATCACCGTTTTCGTGACCGGCGGCGCAGCCTGCGGGTTGTTGAAAAGTTTGGGCAGGGCTGAGTGGGTCATGCGGTGATTGAACAAAGAGAACTCAAGTGACCAACTGTGCCTGTGAGCCTCGAAGGGGCCTGCGCCGATAGTTCAGCGCAGAACGCCAGACGAACTTGCGGTAATGCAAGTGTTCGGTGCCGCGCAGTTTCGCTTCACTTCACGGAGGATCAGCGGCTTCGAGCGGCCGTCGGCCTGGGGCAGACTATACATTCAAAGCCGTCCTTCATGAGATCAGTCTACGGCCGATCGGAGGTCCGGAAATGGCTGGGCAGGGTGAGCCTAGCTCGCGGCGAAGCCGACATTGCCCTGCACCGATAGGTTCAAGGCCTTCGGGCGCACCGAACTAAGTCGCATGGCTCGACAATCTCGTTCCGTTGCCGCGCTGTGACGCGACCGTAGCCTTTTCGGCCCGACGCAGGTTAGCCGGCCTCACTCAATGCCAATCACATGCAGCAATTACAGGTGCAAATGGCTCGTCGAGAACCCTTGATGGTCGCCTTCTACGACCAGTTCGAACGCTACAACCGGCACATGCATCAAGGTATCTGACTGTCGAAGAACGAAATAACTGCGCGCCGCGTCCGCCAGGCAAAAGATCCCGTTGGGCTAAACCATCGCATTACAAATAAGTCCCCAGCTCCCTGGCGAACCTGATGCCCTGGACGAAGATGGCAATCTCACGCAGACCCAGCCAGAGGGTCTTGGCGCCGGGTTCGCCGTCGCCCTTGCGCCCTAGGAAGCCGCCGAGTTGGGTCACCAGGCGCACCACGGTGTTGAGCGGCGGCGCTTCCTTGGGAGGCTTCTTTCGGTTCAGGATGAACGCGGCTTGCCACTCGTCGTCGTCGAACAACAGGTCTGCCGGCAGATCGGGCAGTTGTCGACCCAGACGCATCAGGAGGTTGATCCGCCAAGCCACCACCATGTACAGCGCCAGCGCCGTATAGATCCGATCGATGTGACCCAACTGCAGTTGCTCGACCCGGCAGCCCACCTTGAGCACCACGCGTTTAGCCCGCAGTTGCTGCTCGACCCAGCTCGCCCGTCGGCCTCGTCCGGCCGGCATATGGAAGCGGATATTCCCGAGCACGGGGGTGGCCATCACGTGCTGCCAGAGCTTGCCGGCCTGCCCCTTGGGTCCCCCTTGCCGCGGGGGACCTCCTGACGCTCAGATCTTGGCCGAGACGCTCAGCGAGAACGCGCGCGGCGCGCCCGGCAGGATGGTCTGTTCAGTGCCCGCCGCATCCTTGTTGACGAAACCATTGCTGCCCACGGTGGACACATATCGCTGGTTGGTCAGGTTGGTGACGCCGCCTTGCAGCGTGACCTCGCGCAGGCCGGACAGCGACCCCATCCGGTAGCCGAGCGAGCCGTTGAACAAGGTGCGGCCGCTGACTTCACCCTCGTTGAGGTAGGTGTAGTAGCGCTTGCCCTGGTGGTCGAGTCCGATGTTGGCGAACAGCCCGCCCATCTCGTAGCTCAGCACCGACTTGAACATCGTGCTGGGCATGTCGATGATCGTCTTGCCGTTGGTGGCGTAGGTCACGCCGTTGCTGGTGTAGTCGCTCTTGTACTGGCTCTTGTTCAGGCTCAGCCCGTTGTACCAGGACAGCCCGCCACCCAGGCGGAACGAGGCCGAGGCGTCGACGCCAGCCAACTGTGCGTTGCCCACGTTGGCCAGCACCGCCGGATTGCCCACGATGCCCGGGCCTTGCTGAATCGCCAGCAAGCGGTCGTTGAACTTCACCACATAAGCCGCCACCACCGCCTCCACATCGCGGGTGTTCAGGCGCCAGCCGCCTTCGAACGTCTGCGAAGTCTCGGGCTTGAGCGACCCGGCGATGGCGTTGAAACCCGCTTGCGTGGTGTTGAACGGCGATGCCCCGGTGTGCGATGCCTGGAAGGCCCGCATGTTCTGCGCATAGCCGACAAACAGTTCGCTGCGGGCGTCGAGCGCCATCGTCGCGCCGATCTGCGGCAGGAAGGCCTTGCGGGAGGCGATATCGCCTTGCGGATTGCTGGCCGGATCGCCGACCTGGCGGCTGGCGCTGGTCTTGACATCGAGCGACTTGAAGCCGGCGTTGACCGTCACGCCCGGGCTCAGCGCAAACGAGTCCTCGAGCGAGAACTGGGTCGTCTTGGTCTTGAAGCCGTACTGCCACTGGGTGAAGAACGGATTGGTCGGGAAGTCATAGGGCGAGGGCACGGCGGCGGCCGACGTGGCATAGAAGCGCCGCGCCTGGTCGAACTGGTTGTCCTCCAGCCAGAGCCCGGCCTTCAGCGCATGGGCGCCCAGCGCGTAGTCGAACGCGCCGACCACGCCCTGGCGATTGATCGCGTATTCGGTGGTCCGCACCGAGATCGGCGTGCCGTCGGGCGAAGGCGTGTACGGCGTGTACCAGAGCCCCGCGCCCTTGTTGTGGTGGTGGTAGACGGTGGCCTTCAGATGGGCTGCCTCGCCGATGCGGGTGTCGTAGCTGGCGCCGTACAACTCGTCGTTGCGCAGGCCAGAGCCGGCGTAATAGGCTTCGTCGCAGGCCGCGCTGTAACTGCTGGCCACGCCCTTGACGGTGTTGCCGCAAGAGTTGGTGGCGATCTTGAGCGCGGCGTTGAAATCCGGGAAGGTGTTGTCGAAGCGATCGCCCAGGCGGCCGATCATCTCCTTGGACATGTCCTGGTAATCGATCTCGTTGCGGCGCGACAGGTTGGCAAAGGCGCTGAGCTTGCCCTGGCCGACTTGCGTGACGGCCTTGAAGTTCAATTGCTGCTGCTTTTGCTGGCCGCTGCCTTTCCACTTGTCCGAGCGCTGGTCGGTCACGCTCAGGTAGGCCTTGCCGAATGCGGTCTGGCCGGTCTCCAGGCGGGCGAACAAATGGGTATTGCTGTCGCTGCCCAGGCCAACGCTGCCCATGCCGCCGGCCTTGTCGGACGGATCGACCGAGTAGAACTGCAGCGTGCCGCCCAGGTTGCTAGACGAGGCGGTGCTCAGCGATCCGGTGCCCGCCGACAGCACGGCACGCCCGATGTTCTCGGTGGCGATGGCACGGCTGATGTGCAGGCCATTGAAGTTGGCATAGGACATGTCGCCCAGCGGAACATCGTCAAGCGTGAAGCCGAGCTGGTTCTGGTTGAAGCCGCGCACCGTGATGCGGGTCGACCATTCATAAGCGCCAAAGGTGTCAGCCGATTGGAAGTTGACCGACGGCAGACGGGCCACCGCCATCAGCGGGCTGGAGCCCGGCGCCAATTGGCTGAGCTCGAGCGCTGAAATGGCCTCGACCTGGCGCGATTGACCACGTCCATTGGCCGTTATGTTGACTTGCTGGGTATCGGTCGACTGGGCCAGGGCGGCGGTGGGCGCGGCGATGGCCGCAATGAGGGCGGCGGCGACGGTCGGGCGAAGGCGGAATTGAACGGACATGGGATTGGTCTCGGCAAGGGCAAAGGTGGGGCGGTCCGCCAGAAGGCAGCGGGCCGGCGATCCGGGTTGCGACACCAAAGGCGCACAACATCACTCAACAAAGCTTAATCATTCAACGTGAACTATCTGTGACGTTGCGCGCTTGGAACAGTCTGTCATCGGCGTTTCATATTCGCGGAATAAGGTGACCCTTTGCCTTTGTAAAGCCTGCCCGCCATGAGTCATCCGACGCCGCTGCCAACACCGATCACGCTGCACCGGCGCGCCGTCCTGCGCGCCGGTGCAGCGCTGCCGATCGCCTTGGCCGCCGGTGCCGCCATGCCGGCGGTCGACGCCGCGCAGACCATCGCCTTGACCGGCCTGGTCCCGGGTGCGCCCTGGCGCCTGGCGTTCGGCTCCTGCGCCAAGCAGGACAAGCCACAGCCGATCTGGTCGGCGGTGGCCGCCGCGCAGCCCCATCTGTTCGCCTTTCTCGGCGACAACTTCTACGGCGACGCCACCACGCCGGAGATGCTGCGCGCCGCGTACGCCGCGTTCGGGCAGGTCGACGCGCTGCAGCGATTCCGGCGTGAGCACGCTCACGTTGCGATCTGGGACGACCATGACTACGGCGTCGACGATGCCGGCGCGGAGTACCCGCACAAGCAACTTTCGCAGCAGCTGTTCTGCGATGCCTGGGGCGAGCCGGCCGACTCAGTGCGGCGCCAGCGCGCCGGCGTCTTCCAGTCCTACCGCCTGAACGCAGCGGGCCGCACGGTGCAGCTGATCCTGCCCGACCTGCGCTTCAACCGCAGCCCGCTGCTGGCCGACCCGGCCAAGCGCACCGGCTACGAGCGCATGATGGCCGCCGCCAGGCAAGGCAGCAAGGAGCCGATTCCGGGTTGGTACATGCCCAACCCCGATCCGTCGGCCAGCCTGCTGGGCGAGGCCCAGTGGCAGTGGCTGGACGAACAGCTCTCACAACCGGCCGACCTGCGCATCCTGGGCTCATCGGTGCAACTGGCGGCCGAGGGGACGGGCTGGGAATGCTGGTGGAACTTTCCGGCCGAGCGCCTGCGGCTGCTGACCCTGCTGCGGCGCCGGCGCGTCGAGGGCTTGATCGTCATCAGCGGCGACATGCACTACGGCGAGTTGTCCCGCCTGGACGCGCCAGGCCTGTACCCGATCTGGGACCTGACGTCCAGCGGCCTGACCGAGGTCTGGGCGGTGCCCACGCCCAACGCCCGCCGCGCGTCCGCCGTGGTGGCCGAGCCCAACTTCGGCCTGATCGAGATCGACTGGCAGGCTGCGGCGCTGACGCTGTCGATACGCGGCGTCGACGGCGGCGTGCGCCTGTCGCGCACGCTGGCGCTCGACAGCCTGCGCCTGCCGCGCGGCTGAGCCTGCCCACGAAGCCTCCACTTTTCCCGCCACCCCCTCCCCGGAAACCCGTCCATGACTTCTTCCTTCGCGCCATCGCTGCGCACCCTGGTCGCCGCGGCCGCACTGAGCTTGCTGCCGTCCCTGGCCGTGCTGGCCCAGGACCTTGCCGCCCTGGAGCGCGGCGCCCGCGCCGAAGGCAAGATCACCAGCGTGGGCATGCCCGATGACTGGGCCAACTGGAAGGACAGCTGGGCCGAGATGGGCAAGCGCTACGGCCTGGTCCATGTCGACACCGACATGAGCAGCGCCGAGGAGATTGCCAAGATGCTGGCCGAAGGCAAGAACGGCAGCGTGGACATCGGTGACGTCGGCTTCGAATTCGGCGCCATCGCCCACAGCCGTGGCGTCACCGCGGCCTACAAGCCCAGCACCTGGGCCCAGATACCCGCCTGGGCCAAGGATACCGATGGTCACTGGGCGCTGGCCTACACCGGCACCATCGCCTTTGCGGTCAACACCAAGCGCCTGCCCACCGTGCCGCGCTCGTGGAAGGATTTGCTGGCCAGCAGCGCCCGGGTCGACATCGGCGAAGTGGGCCGCGCCGCGCAGGCCAATGCGGGCGTGCTGGCCGCCGCCGTGGCGCTGGGCGGCGACGAGACCCGGCTCGACCCGGCCCTGGCCGCGTTCGCGCAGCTCGCCAGGCAGGGCCGGCTGGTGTCGGTCAACCCCTCGCCCGCGCTGATGGAACGTGGCGAGGCCGACGTCTTCGTGATGTGGGACTTCAACGCGCTGGCCTACCGCGACAAGCTGCCCAACAAGGCCGACTACACCGTGCTGATCCCCACCGACGGCACCGTGACCAGCGGCTACACCACGATCATCAACACCCATGCGCCCCACCCGCAGGCCGCCCGGCTGGCCCGCGAGTACATCTTCAGCGACGCCGGCCAGTTGAACCTGGCGCGCGGCTACGCCCGGCCCGTGCGCTTCGACCACCTGGTGATCCCGGCCGAAGTCAAGTCGCGACTGCTGGAGTCGGCGCAATACAAGGCCGCGCGGCCGATTCGCAACGCCGAATGGACCGAGGCCACCAAGACCCTGGGCAGCCGCTGGCAGTCGGCCGTGCTGGCCGGCGCCAAGTGAGCGTCAACGCCAACCGGCCGGGCGCCGCCAGGCTGGTCATCGTGATCGCCGATGGCCTGCGCGCCGACGTGGCCGCCACGGCGATGGGCTATGTCAGCGCCCTGGTCGAGGCCGGCCGGGCCAGGGCAACGCAGTACGCCTGCGCGCTGCCCGGCATGTCGCGGCCGCTCTACGCCTCGCTGCTGACCGGGCGCCTGCCGGTCGACCATGGCATCGTCACCAACGAGGATGGCCGGGCCTGCGGCGCGACGCTGCTGCACGATGCCCATGCCGAGGGCCTGCGCAGCGTGGTGGTGGCCTACCACTGGTTCTACGAGCTGCTGACCGGCGAGCGCTTCAACCCCCTGGCGCATCGGCACGCGGTGCCGGCCGGTCTGGGCATCGCCGACGCGGCCTGGTATTTCGAGGACGGCTATCCCGACAGCCACACCTTTGCCGATGCCGAAAGCCTGCGCCAGCGCCACCAGCCCGAGCTGCTGCTGGTCCATCCGATGGGGCCCGACGACCGCGGCCACCGCCACGGCGGTGAATCCGATGAGTACCGGATGTGCGCCAGGCGACTCGACGGCCTGCTGGCCCATGCGGTGCCGCTATGGCATGCGCAAGGCTATGACGTGCTGCTGACCAGCGACCACGGCATGGGCCGCGACCGCATGCACGGCGGGGATGTGCCGAGCGAGCGCCGAGTGCCCTTTGTCTGGATGCCGCGCACCGATGCCCCCACCCGGCTGCTGGATCTGCCGCTGCCCGACAGCAGCCTCGGGCTGCGCGACTTCGTCAGGCTGCACCGCCAGCGCCTGGGCGCACAGGCCAGCGCGTGACTGGCGTGGGCACGGCGCGGCAGCGCCACCGCGCCGGCCAGGCCTGGTGGTTCGCACTGCCGCTGCTGCTGCTGACCGGGTCGGTGGTGCTGGGGCCGTTCGTCTGGCGCAGCGCCCAAGCCTTGCTGGGCTGTGTGCGCGAGCCCGGCTGTGAAGCGCTGGTCACGCCCTACTACCTGCAGGCCTTGCTCAACACCGGGCTGATCGCCGGCGGGTCCACGCTGCTGGCGCTGCCGCTGGCCTTGGCGGCCTGCGCCGCGGCCGTGCGCCAGCCGGCCTGGGTGCAGCGCCTGCGCCTGCTGGGCAGCCTGGGCGCCAACTTTGCCGGTGTCCCGCTGGCGCTGGCCTTCACCCTGATGTTCGGCGTGCAGGGCGTGATCACCCAGCTGGCCGGCTTCGCGCCGGTCCGGCTGGATGGTTTCAGCGGGCTGTTCGTCGCCTATCTGTGCTTCCAGGTGCCGCTGGCCGCGCTGCTGCTGCTGGCGCCGGTGCAACTGCTGGACCCCCACCTGGAGGAGGCCGCTGCCACGCTGGGCGCGGGCCGTGCCCGCTACTGGCGTCGGGTGGCGCTGCCGCTGCTGCTGCCCAGCCTGATCGAGACGGCCGTGCTGCTGTTGGCCAATGCCGCCGCGGCCTACGCCACGCCGTTCGCGCTGGCGGGCAGCAATGCCAACATGCTGGCGGTGCGCCTGACCTCGCTGGTCAGCGGCGATCTGTTCGCCGATCCCCGCCTGCCGGCGCTGCTGGCGCTGGAGTTGTTCGCGCTGCTCAGCGGCGTGATGCTGCTGGG
>CANGHK010000022.1 GCA_947453625.1 Burkholderiales bacterium | reverse complement strand
TGGTCCGGCCCTACGCGCGACTGGTCACCCGCCGGGCCGGTGACCCTCAACCCCGAGCGCGACTCGGTCGTGGCCGCCCACCTGAGCACGACAAATAAGCAGCCGTTGGCTGCATAGGTGAGGCGACAAGTAGCTTGACACGCGCCGGTAGCGTCAGCGGCCAGCACGGCGCTGGAGATGGCAGACATCTCGCCTGGGATCTTCGCGAGATGTCGCCGATATCGCCCGGCCTGGGCTTGTCGCCGATTCAGTCCCTATTCGGGCGAAGACGAACGGCGCGCCGGTGACGCGGCCGCCCGGCCCGGTTCGCCGGCGGCCTGCGCGGCGTGGCGCTCGGGGTGCTCAGGCCTCAGAGATGCGCCATCGCCATGCCGCCCAGCGCCAGGCCCAGCCCGGCCACGCCCAGCACGCCGAAGCCCAGCCAGGTGCGGCGCGTCAGCAGCGCGATCGCCGCCAGCGCGATCGAGATCTGCAGCGCGGTGGTGGCCTGGGCCCAGCGGTGGTGCAGGTGCAACTGGGCGTCGGATTGCTTGTCCCACTCGGTCGAGTCGGCCTCCAGCTTTTCGGCGGCGACCTTGATCTCGGCCTTTTCCTTCTTGTAGCGCTCCACCTCCTGCTGGTATTGCGGCTTCTTGTCGTCGGCCACCAGCACGATCGCGAGTTCGGCCATGTTTTGCTTGCTGCTCTTGGACTGGTAGTAGTTCCACTGGTTGCTGGCTTCGGTCTTCTTGATCGCCGCGTTGTTCTTGAACAGGCCGGCATTGGCCTGGGTGGCCCCGCCCATGTACGAGAACAGCGCGCCTATGGTGGCCAGGATTGCCGTCATCACCGCGACGCGGCCGGTGAAGCTGTCGGCGCCGCCATGCTGGGCGGCGTGCTCGAGTTCATGGTCGTGCGGGCCGTGGACGTGGAAGCCGTGGTCGGACATGGGGTGGTTCTCCTGTGGGGGTCAGCGCTGGCGCTGGTAGGTGACGAAGGCATAGTCGCAAGCCGGCGGGCCCGCGCTGCGGTGGGATTCGCGCGCAGTTTCGCTGAAGTCGGCGCGGTTCCAGTCCGGGAACCGGGTATCACCGGGCAGGTCGGCGTCGATTTCGGTCAGCACCAGCGCATCGGCCAGCGGCAGGGCTTGCGCATACAGCTCGCCGCCGCCGATCACAAAGATGCGCGCCGCGTCGCTGCGGCGTGCCAGTGCGATGGCGTCGGCCAGGTTGGTCGCGCTGCTGGCGCCGGCGGCCGTCCAGCCAGGCTGACGGCTGACGACGATGTTGTCGCGGCCGGGCAGCGGACGGAAGCGCTCGGGCAGCGAATCCCAGGTCTTGCGGCCCATGATCACCGGGCAGCCCAGGGTCTGTCGACGGAACCAGCGCTGGTCCTCGGGTTCGCGCCAGACCAGCTCGCTGCCTTGGCCTATGCTGCCGTTGCGCGCCACCGAGGCGATCAGCACCAGCGGTGCCCGGGCCGCCGTCACACCGCCACCGGCGCCTTGATCGCCGGGTGGTGCTGGTAGTCCAGCAACTCGAAGTCGCCGTAGGCGTAGTCGAAGATCGATGCCGGCCGGCGCTTGATCCGCAGCAGCGGGTAGGGATGGGGCGAGCGCGCCAGCTGGGTCTGCACCTGCTCGGCGTGGTTGTCGTAGAGGTGGCAATCGCCGCCGGTCCAGATGAAGTCGCCGACGTCCAGGTCGCATTGCTGCGCCAGCATATGCGTCAGCAGTGCATAGCTGGCGATGTTGAAGGGCACGCCCAGGAAGATGTCGGCGCTGCGCTGGTAGAGCTGGCAGCTGAGCTTGCCGCGCCCGCCCGGCACGGTGGCCGGCGCGACGTAGAACTGGAACAAGGCATGGCAGGGCATCAGCGCCATCTGGTCGAGCTCGGCCACGTTCCAGGCGCTGACGACGATGCGGCGCGAATCGGGGTTGGTCTTGAGCTGCTGCACCACCTGGGCGATCTGGTCGATGTGGCCCGTGCTTCCGTCAGACCGCAGTGTGGGCCAGCTGCGCCACTGCACGCCGTAGACCGGGCCCAGGTCACCGTCCGGGCGCGCCCATTCGTCCCAGATCGTGCAGCCCTTGTCCTGCAGCCATTTGACGTTGCGGTCGCCGCGCAGAAACCACAGCAACTCGACGATGACGGCCTTGACGAACACCTTCTTGGTGGTGACGAGCGGAAAGCCCTCGTTCAGGTCGAAACGCATCTGGTGGCCGAACACGCTGCGCGTGCCGGTGCCAGTGCGGTCGCCCTTGGCCACGCCATGCTCGGCGACATGGCGCATCAGGTCTTCGTATTGCTGCCTGACAGGGCGGGTTGGGACGGACGGCATGTTCAGAATCCGGTGAAGAGGTAGTCGAGCGCGTCGTCGATGGCAAGGCGCTGGTCGCGCACATTGGCCACCGGCCGTCGCAACAAGGCCAGCGGAAAGGTGCCGAGATTGGCGGTGTCGGCGAACAGCGCTTGCCCGTCCACCGCCAACTCCGGGTTGAGCCGCTGCTTGAGGGGGACGTCGGCGTGTCGTCGGCACAGTGGCACGATCACCCGGGTGGCCAGTGCCTGCAAGTGATCGGCCTGCACATCCAGCCAATACGGCGTGTGCTGTCGTTCGTCGAGCAACGGTGTTGGGTAGACGTCGAAGCGGGCCATCAGACCTTGCCGCTCGGGTCGGATGGCGAGGGCGTTGACGCTTGCTCGGCGGTATGTTCGGTCATGTGCCTGCGCATGCGTTGCGAGAACGTGCCCTCCCGCTCGATGCGCGCGTTGTAATGCGCGACGGCGTCCTTGTTGTCCTCGTTCCAGCGCGCCCAGTAGCGCTTGCGCACCTCGTCGGCCAGCAAGGCATCGACGGTGGCCGACAGGTTCATGCCCAGGTCGCGGGCCGCATCCAGCACCTTGGCGTTGAGGCTCAGGTTGGTCGGGCGCTTGGGCGAATCGCTGAAATGCAGCATGCTGAACTCCTGGTCGGTGCGCATGAATTATGCGCTTAATTGATGCTTACTCTTATGCCTGTGTTCAGGCCTGATCGCCTGCCGCCAGCCCGAACTGCATCGCCGCCAGCCGGGCGTAGAGCCCGCCGCGCGCCACCAATTCGTCGTGGCTGCCGATGTCCTGGATCCGGCCGGCGTCCATCACGACGATGCGGTCGGCGCGCTTGACCGTGGCCAGCCGGTGCGCGATCACCAGCGTCGTGCGGCCGCTCATCGCCGACTCCAGCGCCAGCTGCACCATGCGCTCGCTCTCGGCGTCCAGCGCGCTGGTGGCCTCGTCCAGCAGCAGCAGCGGCGGGTTCTTCAGCATCGCCCGCGCGATGCTGATGCGCTGGCGCTGGCCGCCCGACAGCCGCACGCCGCGCTCGCCCAGGAAGGTGGCATAGCCCTCGGGCAGCGCCAGGATGAAGTCGTGGGCATAGGCCGCCTTGGCCGCAGCGATCACCGCCGCGTCGCTGGCGTCGGGCTGGCCGTAGCGGATGTTCTCGAGCGCCGAAGTCGAGAAGATCGTGCTGTCCTGCGGCACGATGCCCACGCGCTGGCGCAGTGCGGCCAGCGCGGCTTGCTGCACCGGCACGCCGTCGACCGAGATACTGCCGGCGCTGGCGTCGTAGAAGCGCAGCAGCAGCTGGAACACCGTGCTCTTGCCCGCGCCGCTGGGGCCGACGATGGCCACCGTCTCGCCCGGCGCCACGCTCAGGCTGAAGTCGCGCAGCGAGGGCAGGGTGGGGCGCGACGGGTAGTGGAAGGTGACATGGTCCAGCCGCAGCGCTGACCCGGCGGCGGTGGCCGGCAGCGCGCGTGGCGCCGGCGGGTCGGCCACCGGCGAGCGCGCCGACAGCAACTCCATCAGCCGCTCGGTGGCGCCGGCTGCGCGCAGCAGGTCGCCGTAGACCTCGGACAGCACCGCCACGCTGCTGACCAGGATGATCACGAAGACCACCGTCTGGCCCAGGTGGCCGGCGCTGATGCGCCCGGCCGCCACTGCCTGCGTGCCCTGGTACAAGCCCCACAGCAGCGCGCCGAAGGTGGCGGTGATGATGAAGCCGACCAGGATCGCCCGCACCCGGGTGCGCTTGATGGCGGTCTCGAACGCGCTCTCGGTGGCGGCGTCGAAGCGCCCGGCCTCGCGCGCCTCCTGGCCATAGCTCTGCACCACGGGAATCGCGTTGAGCACCTCGGCAGCAATCGCGCTGGAGTCGGCCACCCGGTCCTGGCTGGCCCGGCTGAGCTTGCGCACCCGGCGCCCGAAATACAGGCTGGGCAGCACCACCAGCACCAGGATGCCCAGCACCTGCATCATCACCCAGGGGTTGGTGATGACCAGCATCGCCATCGCGCCGGTGCCCATCACCGCGTTGCGCAGGCCCATGCTCAAGCTGGAGCCCACCACCGTCTGCACCAGCGTGGTGTCGGTGGTCAGCCGGCTCAGCACCTCGCCCGAGGCGGTGGTCTCGAAAAACTCCGGGCTTTGCCGTACCACATGGGCATAGACGGCGTTGCGCAGGTCGGCCGTGACGCGCTCGCCCAGCCAGCTGACGACATAGAAGCGCAGCGCCGAGAACAGGCCGAGCGCAGCGCCGACCCCGAACAGCGCCAGGAAATGCCCGCGCAGCGCCATCAGCCGCTGGTCGGGGTCGGCCGCCACGATGCCCTGGTCGATCAGCGATTTCAGCGCCACCGGGAAGGCCAGCGTGCTGACCGCCGCCAGTACCAGGAACAGCCCGGCCAGCGCGATGCCAAGCCGGTAAGGCCGCAGAAACGGCCCCAGTCCCGACAGCGAGCGGGGTGTGGCGGCGGCGGGGCGGTCGGTGGGCTTGGACATGGCCGGAGTGTAGGCGGGCCTCAGGGATAGCCCTTGGACTGTATCGCCCATGAAACTCCTGCCTGCGCAACAATTGCATAGACAATTACATTAACGCCATGCCCGACCTTCCGCCCTTGCCCGCCAGGTTCTACACCGCCGAGTCGCTGCGCCCCGAGGCCAGTGTGGGTGCGCTGATGCGGCGGGTGATGCAGTCGCTGTTGCTGCAGATCGATCGCCGTCTGGCCGCGCATGACCTGACCTATGCCCAGTGGATGCCGCTGTACCTCATCGCCCGCGGCGAGTGCGCGACGATGGCCGCGCTGGCGCGCGACCAGTCGCTAGACCCCGGCGCGATGACCCGGGCGCTGGACCGGCTGGAGGCCAAGGGCTTGCTGCGGCGCGAGCGCTCGGTGCAGGACCGGCGCGTCGTCAAGCTAGAACTCACCGATGCCGGCCGCGAGGTCTCGCGGCATGTGCCGGCGGTGCTGTCCGAGGTGCTCAACGCCCACCTGGCCGGCTTTGCCGAGAGCGAGTGGCGCTTGCTGATCGATTTGTTGCAGCGCATGGCGGCCAATGGCGATGCGCTGCGCGAGTCGGCCAAGGACATGCCCAGGGATTTGCCTACGAATTTGTCCACGAACTTGCCCAAGGATGCCGAGTGAGCCGTTTCCGTCTGTCGCGCACCCTGCGCCCGCTGGCGGCTGGAGCCGCTGTGTTTTCGCTGGCCTGGCAGTTGTCGGGGTGCGCCATGCCCGGCAGCCTGCCGGCGCCGCTGGCGCTGCTGCCGGCCGCTGCCGCCGGCCTGGCCGCCGACGGCGCGACGCCGTTTCCCGACGACCACTGGTGGCAGGCGCTGGGCGACCCGGCACTCGACGCGCTGGTCAGCCAGGCGCTGGCCGGCCAGCCCAGCCTGGCCGCTGCCGCAGCCCGGCTCGACCGCGCCAACGCCGCGGCCGATGCGACCCGCGCCGCGCAGGGGCCGCAGGCCGGTCTGGGACTTGACTTGACGCGCCAGCGCTTTACCGAGCATGGTCTCTACCCGCCGGTGCTGGCCGGCGGCAGCTACAACAGTGGCAACCTGCAGGCCAGCGGCAGCATCGAACTCGACTTCTTCGGCCGCCATGACGCCGCGCTGCAGGCTGCGATCGGCCAGCAGCAGGCTGCCGGCGCCGAGTTGCAGGCCGCCCGCGTGCTGCTGGCGGCCAATGTGGCGCGCGGCTATGTCGCGCTGGCCCGGCTCAACAGCCTGGACAGCCTGGCCCGACGTACGCTGGCGCAGCGCCAGGCGGTGTTGGCGCTGACCCGCGAGCGGGTGCAGGCCGGCCTGGACAGCGTGGTCGAACTGCGCCAGGCCGAGGGCGCGCTGCCCGAAGCCCGCGGCCAGATCGAGGCGCTGGCCGGCCAGATGGCGCTGGCACGCCACCAACTGGCGGTCCTGAGCGGTCAGGCGCCGCAGGCGCTGGACAGCCTGGTGCCGGCGCTGGGCAGCCTGGCCGCGCTGGCGCTGCCCGAGCGCCTGGGCGCCGACCTGCTGGGCCGCCGCGCCGATGTGGTGGCGGCACGCTGGCGGGTCGAGGCCGCGGCGCAGGATGTGGCGCTGGCGCGCAGCCAGTTCTATCCGGACATCAACCTGGTCGGCTTCATCGGCCTCAATGCGCTGGGGCTGGACCGTTTGTTCACGCTGGGCAGCCGCAACTTCGGCGCCGGCCCGGCGCTGCGCCTGCCGCTGTTCGACGGCGGCCGGCTGCGCGCCAACCTGCGGGGCCGGGCCGCCGAGGCCGACGCCGCGGTGGCGGCCTACAACGGCGCTGTGCTGGATGCCGCGCGCGAGGTGCTGGACGCCGGCGCCACGCTGCGATCGCTGGCGCGCCAGCAGGTCGAGCAGGCCCAGGCCCAGGCCACCGCCGAGAGCGCCTACGACCTGGCCGTGCAGCGCCACCGGGCCGGCCTGGGCAGCTTGCTGGTGGTGCTGGCCACCGAGACCGGCGTGCTGGCCCAGCGCAACCTGGCCGCCGAGCTGAAGTCGCGTCAGCTCGACACCCAGGTTGCCTTGATGCGCGCACTGGGCGGCGGCTGGCAGGACCTGCCGGCCCCCGACAGCCCGGCCGCCCTGACTTCCGCACCTCGACGGGCTTCCTGAGCCCTTCGCCCGTTGTTTCCCTCCCGACTGTTCGCCCGAAACCCGCTGCCATGTCCGACGCCAATCCCTCGTCCCCGCCCCCCGCCGCCCTGAAGTCCGCCCCGCCCGGCGGCAGCGCCCGCCGCAAGGGCTTGACGGTGATCGCCAGCGCCGTGCTGCTCAGCGTTGCGGCCTACGCCGTCTATTGGAGCGTCGCGCTGAACCATGTCGAATCGACCGACAACGCCTATGTCCAGGGCAACGTGGTGCAGATCACGCCCCAGGTGGCCGGCACGGTGGTGGCTATCCTGGCCGACGATGCCGACCGGGTGACTGCCGGCCAGGCCTTGATCCGGCTCGATCCGGCCGACGCCCAGGTGGCGCTGGCCCAGGCCGAGGCCCAGCTGGCCCAGACCGTGCGAGAGACCCGCACGCTGTATGCCAACAACGCCACTTTCGACGCCCAGATCGCGTTGCGCGAGGCCGAACTGGCGCGTGCCGGCAGCGAGTTGCAGCGCGCGCTAGACGACGTCAATCGCCGCGCCCCCTTGACCGCCAGTGGCGCGGTCGGGCAGGAGGAGTTCGCCCATGCCAATGCGCAGCTGGCCGCGGCGCGCAGCGTACAGGCGGCGGCGCAGTCGGCGCAGCGGGCGGCGCGCGAGTCGCTGGCCTCCAACCAGAGCCTGACCGAGGGCGTCGGCGTGGCTGGCCACCCCGGCGTGATGAAGGCCGCGGCCCGCGTGCGCGAGGCCTTTCTGGCGCTGCGACGCAGCGAACTTCCCGCGCCGCTGGGCGGCGTGGTGGCGCGCCGCAGCGTGCAGATCGGCCAGCGGGTGGCCGCCGGCACGCCGCTGATGACGGTGGTGGCGCTGGACCAGCTGTGGGTCGACGCCAATTTCAAGGAAGGCCAGCTGAAGAACCTGCGCCTGGGCCAGCCCGCCACGCTGACCGCTGACGTCTACGGCCACAAGCAGCTGTTCCATGGCCGGGTCGCCGGCCTGGGCGCGGGCACCGGCGCGGCCTTCGCGCTGCTGCCGGCGCAGAACGCCACCGGCAACTGGATCAAGGTGGTGCAGCGGGTGCCGGTTCGCATCACGCTCGACCCGCAGGAACTGGCAGCCCATCCGCTGCGGGTGGGGCTGTCGATGGAAGTCGAGGTCGACGTGACCGACACCTCGGGCAAGACCGGCGCCGAGCTACCGCGCGCCGCCGCGGTGGCGCAGACGGCGGTCTTCGACATGCTGGCCCAGGCTGCCGACGCCGAGGTCGAGCGTGTGGTTCAGGCCAACCTGGGCCCGGCCCGGCCCGGCCCGGCCGCCCGGCCCGCCGCGCCCGCTGTCCACCGGGCCGACTGATGTCGCGCGCCATGGCCGCGCCCGGCGGTGCCGCGCCCGCCGACGCCGGGCCGCTGACCGGCAACGCCAGGGTGCTGGGCACGCTGGCGCTGTCGCTCGCCACCTTCATGAACGTGCTGGACTCGTCGATCGCCAACGTGTCTATCCCGTCGATCGCCGGCAACCTGGGCGTCAGCGTCGGCCAGGGCACCTGGGTCATCACCAGCTTCGGCGTGGCCAATGCGATCGCCTTGCCGCTGACCGGCTGGCTGACCCAGCGCTTCGGCGCGGTGCGCCTGTTCACCGCCAGCGTGCTGCTGTTCGTGCTGAGTTCCTGGCTCTGCGGCCTGGCCACCTCTCTCGAGGGGCTGGTGGCGGCGCGCGTGCTGCAAGGCCTGGTGGCCGGGCCGATGATGCCGTTGTCGCAGACCCTGCTGCTGGCCAGCTACCCGCGCGCCCAGGCCGGCCGGGCTTTGGCGTTCTGGGGCGTCACCACGCTGGTCGCGCCGGTGGTCGGACCGCTGCTGGGTGGCTGGATCACCGACAACATCGCCTGGCCCTGGATCTTCTACATCAACGTGCCGGTCGGCCTGATCGCCGCGCTGGTCGCCTGGCGCATCTACCGGCACCGCGACACCCCCATCCACAAGCTGCCGATAGACGGTGTCGGGCTGGGTCTGCTGGTGTTGTGGGTGGGCTCGCTGCAGCTGATGCTCGACAAGGGCAAGGAAATGGACTGGTTCGCCTCGCCCGAGATCGTCGCGCTGGCGCTGATGGCCGGGCTGGGCTTCGTGGTGTTCCTGGTCTGGGAGCTGACGGCCGACCATCCGGTGGTCGACTTGCGCTTGTTCGGCCGCCGCAACTTTGCCTTCGGGGTGCTGGCCACCTCGCTCGGCTATGGCCTGTTCTTCGGCAATGTGGTGCTGCTGCCGCTGTGGCTGCAGCAGTGGATGGGCTACACCGCCACCAGTGCCGGCATGGCCCTGGCGCCGGTGGGCGTGCTGGCGATCCTGCTGACGCCGCTGGTGGGCAAGAAGGTGGCTGTGTGGGACCCGCGCTGGATGGCCACCGTCGCGTTCCTGATCTTCACCGGCGTGCTGTGGCTGCGCTCGGGTTTCACGCCCCAGACCGATCTGGCCACCATCATGGTGCCCACAGTGCTTCAGGGTGCCGGCATGGCGCTGTTCTTCATCCCGCTGACCACCGTCAGCCTGTCCGGGCTCGATCCCCGGCGCATGCCGGCCGCCGCGGGCCTTAGCAACTTCGTGCGCATCACGGCCGGAGCGATGGGCACCTCGATCACCACCACGCTGTGGGAGAGCCGCGCCTCACTGCACCACGCCCACCTGACCGAGCGCCTGCAGCAGGGCGACCCGGCGCTGGCCGACGCACTGGGCGCGCTGGGCCGCGCCGGCCTGGGCGAAGGCGCGGCGCTGGCGCAGATCACCCGGCTGATCGACCTGCAGGCCTACACCCGGGCGGCCGACGACATCTTCCTGGCTTCGGCGCTGATGTTCCTGTTGCTGATCGGCGTGGTGTGGCTGACGCGTCGCCCGCCACCCATGGGCACCGGCTTCAAGGCCGACAGCGGCGGCGCGCATTGAGGCGCTGGCGCCGCCTGCCGGCCCGGTTGGGTGCCTCGATTGACCAAGGATTGGTCAACGATTGAGCGGCGGTTGACGATACGCAGTCCACCCCCCCGAGCATGGGGGGTCGGGCCGCAGCGCGGGAATCCGATCATCACGGGCAAGGGCTGGCGACTGCGGACGGAGAGTCCGGAGCGATCTGCCTGTGGTCTGCACAGGAGTGATGACATATGACCAAGTCCCGTGATGCGTTGCGTGGCCTTGCCCTGGCCGTTGGGCCAGGACCGATCAGGGCGGCTGCGACGCGCGGCCGCGCCCGGCGGCTGCTCGCGCTGGCCTGTCTGGCAGCGATGGCCGGGTCACCGAAAGCGGCCAACTACACCTTCAGCGCCGGGGTCTGGGCAGGCCCGGTCCTCGGCGCGGGCGACGTACTGTCCATCCTCCCCGGCAGCACCAAGCAGAACAATGGCGGCTCGCCGTCGCTGATCAACGCCGGCCTGGTCAACGCGAGCGATGACTTGTTCTTCTACAACGGCGGTGCGGCCTCGAACAGCGGTGTCTACAGCTTCCTGGCCGACGTCGGCCTGCGCAACCTGGCATTTGGCGGCAGCTTTGCCAACAGCGGCATCCTGCGCAAGAGCGGTGGCACCGGCAGCAGCACGACCAACGGCATCGGCTTCAGCAACAGCGGCACGATCGATGCCCAGACCGGCACCATCCTGTTCCAGGGTGGCAACCTCAGCTTCTTGGACAGCAGCAACTTCAGCGGCGCAGGCAGCGTCAAGGTGACCGTCGATGCCTCATGGGCCGGCACCCAGAACGTCAGCGGCAACCTGACCTTGGCCGGCGGCACGCAGACCGGCAGCGCGGTCAAGCTCAACGGCATCGTCAACTGGACCGACGGCAATCTGGCGGGTGACTGGCGGGTCAACAGCGGCCAGACCCTCAAGGTGCAGGGTGGCAGCACCAAACAGGTCGCCAATGCCGGCACCAAGCTCACGAACCTGGGCATGATCGCCGCCACCGACCAGTTCTACTTCTACAACGGCGCGGCGGTCGACAACCAGGCCGTCTACGACTTGCAGGGCGATTTCGGCATCCACAACGGGGCCTACGGCGGCAGTTTCAGCAACAGCGGTACGCTGCGCAAGAGTGCCGGCACGCTCGACAGCACGGTCGACGGCATCAGCTTCAGCAACAGCGGCAACATCGACGTGCAGACCGGCCGGCTGCTCTTCCAGGGCGGCTCGCTCAGCTTCGCCGGTGGCAGCAGCTTCAGTGGCGCCGGGCAGACGGTGGTGACAGCCGATGCGTCCTGGTCCGGCTCGCAGAACGTCACCGGTCAGCTGACCCTGGCCGGCGGCACCCAGACCGGCAGCGGCGCGCAGGTCACCGGGGTCGTCAACTGGACCAAAGGCAACCTGAAGGGCGGTTGGCAGGTCAACGCCGGCCAGACCCTGAACCTGCAGACCGGCGGCAGCAAGATCGTCCACGACGCCGGCACCCTGCTGCTGAACCAGGGCACGGTCAACGCCGGTGACGATTTGTCCTTCTACAACAACGCCGTGCTGACCAACCAGGGGCTGTACAAGCTGCAAGGCGACGTCGGTCTGCACAACGCGGCCTTCGGCGGCAGTTTCAACAACCAGGCCAGCGGTGTGTTCAGCAAGACTGCCGGCAGCGGCAACAGCGCGATCGACGGCATCACCTTCAACAACAGCGGCACGATCGATGCGCAGACCGGCACCATCCTGTTCCAGGGTGGCACCTTCAACTTCAACGGCGGCGGCACCTTCAGCGCTGCCGGCCAGGTCGTGGTGGGGTCGAGCGCTGCCTGGGCCGGGACCCAGAACATCCAGGGTAGCCTGAGCCTGACCGGCGGCACCCAGAGCGGCAGCGCGGTACTGCTCAACGGTAACGTCAATTGGAGCGGCGGCAATCTGACCGGCAGCTGGCAGGTCAACAATGGCAAGACCTTGAACCTGCAGGGCGGCAGCCAGAAGGTGATCTACAACGCCGGGACCGTGTTGACCAATCTCGGAACGATCGCTGCCATCGATGACCTGTTTTTCTACAACGGCGGCGTGCTGACCAACCAGGGCCTGTACGCGCTGCAAGGCGATGTCGGCCTGCATGACGTGGCCTACGGCGGCACCTTCAACAACCCTGACGGCGCTGTCTTGCGCAAGACAGCCGGCACCGGCAGCAGCGCGATCGACGGCATCACCTTCAACAACAGCGGCGCGATCGACGTGCAGACCGGCACTCTGCTGTTCCAGGGCGGGACACTCAACTTCAACAACGGCAGCAACTACAGCGGCAACGGGCAGGTGCGGGTCACCGCCAGCGCCAACTGGGCCGGCATCCAGAACGTCTCGACCACCTTGACGCTGGCCGGAGGCATCCAGACCGGGAGCAACGTCCAGCTCAACGGCCCTGTCAACTGGAGCGACGGCAATCTGGTGGGTGGCTGGCAGGTCGACAGCGGCAAGACTTTGAACCTGCAAGCCGGCACCACCAAGACCGTCGTCAACTCCGGCACGGTGCTGACCATCCAGGGCACGGTCGCCGCCACCGACGATCTGTTCTTCTACAACGGCGCTGCGGTGGCCAATCAAGGTCTTTACAGCCTGCAGGGCGACATCGGCCTGCGCGACGGCGGCTACAGCGGCCAGTTCACCAACAACGCGACCTTGCGCAAGACCGCCGGCAACGCCAACAGCAGGATCGCTGGCCTCAGCTTCAACAACACCGGCACGATCGAGGCCCAGACCGGGACCATCCTGTTCCAGGGCGGTGAGCTCAACTTCGGCGACGGCAGCATCTTCAGCGGCGCGGGCCAGGTGGAGGTGGCGTCCAGCGCCACCTGGACCGGCACCCAGAACGTCACCGGAAACCTGAGCCTGACTGGCGGCGTGCATAACAGCGGCGGGACTACCGGGGCCTTGCTCAACGGTCCTGTCAACTGGATCGGCGGCAACTTGGTGGGCCACTGGCAGGTCAACAGCGGCGCGACCTTGAACCTGCGGGCCGGCAACACCAAGGCGCTGACCAATCCCGGCACGGTGCTGACCAACCAGGGCGTGGTCGTTGCCACCAGCGACCTCTCTTTCTACAACGGCGCGGCAGTCGTCAACCAGGGGGTCTACAAGCTGCAAGCCGACGTCGGCCTGCTCGACGGTGGCTACGGAGGCCACTTCGACAATCAGGGTCTGCTGGTCAAGACCGCGGGGGGCAGCGGCACCAGTTCGGTCTCGGGCATCGATTTCACCAACAGCGGCACGGTGTCGGTGCTCAGCGGTACGATCGCGCTGCCGTCCAACTTCGTCAATGTCGGAACGCTGACCGGCACCGGCCAGTTCGCGCTATCCGGCACGCTGAGCAACAATGGCCATCTGGCGCCGGGGGCCGCTGGCGGTGCGCCGGCAACACTGACGATAGGCCACACGCTGGCGCTGGGCTCGACGAGCAGCCTGGATCTCGATCTCCAGAGCCTTTCCAGCCACGATCTGCTGGCGGTCAGCGGCAATGTCGCCCCGGCCGGCTTGCTGGCCTTGTCGTGCTACGCCAGTTGCCACTTCAGCGTCGGCGACATGATCCTGGTGCTCGACTCGACCGGCACGCTGACGAACTCGTCGTTCGCCGGGCTGACGATGAGCGGCTTCGCCACCGGCGCGTTCAACATTGTCTACGATCGGGCTCAAGGTGATGTGTGGCTGCAGGCCACGCAGGACGTGACCGCTGCCGTGCCTGAGCCGGCCACTTATGGCCTGATGCTGTCCGGAATGGCCCTGTCGGCCGGACTGGTGCGTCGGCGGCGCGGCTGATGCGCGGGGACTGACGCCGACCGGGCACCGACCTTTCGTTGTTGCGGCCCACTGCGGGCGGGTGAACGCAGGCCATCGGCCGCGACCTCCGCGGCGATGCGCCGCGCTCACAGATTGCCGGCGAACAGCCGCCGGATGAACATCGACTTGAAGCTGTCGGCCTCGTCCAGGCCGAGCCGCTCCAGGTAGGCGTGGGGCGCCTCCTTGCCTTCCCACAGGCTCTTGACGGCCATCGTCACCAGTTCCACCGGGTGCTCGGTGGCCCGCTTCAGGCGCTTGAGCGCCACCACGATATGCCGTTCATCGGCCGTCAGGTCGGTGCCGAAGGGGAAGGCCGGCAGCAGCGCGGCCTCGCTCCAGGGGTGGAGTTTGGCGTCGAGCGCGCCGGGCAGGTTATCGCGGTAGCGTGCCGGCAGCGCGTAGCTGGCGGGCAGCTTGCCGTGGGACTTGGCCTCGGCCAGCAACTGCGGTTGGAATCGCGAGTCGGCGATCGCGATCAGCCGCCGCACCACCTCGGCGTCGGCCTGGCCGCGCAGGTCGGCCACGCCGTACTCGGTGACCACGATATCGCGCAGGTGGCGCGGGATCGTCACCTGACCATGGTTCCAGACGATGCTGCTGCGCAAGCCGTCCCGGTTGTCGTGGGTGGCGCGCAGCATCAGGATCGAGCGGGCGTCGGGGATGGCGTGCGCCATCGCGACGAAGTTGTACTGCCCGCCCACGCCCGAGACCACTTCGCCGGATTCGAGCGCGTCGCTGGCGGCCGCGCCCAGCAGCGTGACGATCATCGTCGTGTTCATGAATCGGGCCTGGTGGCGCTGCGCCCGCTTCAGCGCGCTGTCGCCCACCTTGTTGCCGTAGATCTGGTTGATGAAGTCGATGCGCGTCATGTCGATCTTGGCCAGGTCCTGCGGCGGCATCGAGCGCAGGCGTTCGTAGAAATCGTTGGGGCCGAGGAAGAAGCCGCCGGTCATGAAGATGCCACCGGTCAGCCGCGGACCGAGCAGCAGCCGGGCGATGGCGTCGAACTGCGCCTGGCCCGCCAGATCGTTGGGCAGCGGCACGCCGTCCAGCGTCAGGAATGATCCGTCCAGCGTCACGCCGGGCTTGAAGATGCCGAAGCGGGTCAGGAAGTCGAGGTCGCCCCGGCTCAGCGGGCTTTGGATGCGGCCGGCCGCCAGCAGGGCGCGCAGCGTCTGCGGGGTCACGGTTTCGTTGGCGATCGCGCCGCTGTTGATCAACTGCTGTAGTACGGTGTCGGCAAACACCTCGCGCCGGATGATGCCGGCCTCGATCAGTTTGAGGAATCCGTTGACGAACATCTCCGAGCAGCCGTAGAGGCCGCGGTCGAAGCGGCCGAGCTGACGCTGGATCGCTATGCCTCCGGGGATGCCACCGTCCATGTCACCCAGTCCGTCCGGGCACAGGCTTTCCAGGATGGCGCGGTACTCGGGGCCGTGGCGGTCGCGCACGATCAGCGCCTGGGCGATCGCGTCGCCGAGCGAGCCTATGCCGATCTGCAGCGTGCCGCCGTCGGCCACCAGGCTGCTGGCATGCACGCCTATCGCATAGTCTGCGGTGCTGACCTTGGCGTTGGGCGGGCCGAACAACTGGTGGGTGGCCGCCGGGTCGGTGACGACGATGTCGAAGAAGCCTGGCGCGACCTCGGCGCCGTTGGGCATGAACGGCATCTTGCGGTTGACCACGCCCACCTTGAGCAGCGGCAGGCCCTGGGCGGCGTATTTCTCCACCACCTCGAAGGCCACGTCGGGGTTGCTCGACAAGGACAGGCGCCAGGTCTCGCCCTCACCCTGCTCGGCCACCGCCGAGGCGATCACGTTCATGCCCTGCAGCAGCATGTCGCGGGCGACAAAGGTGTAGTTGGTCGAGATGTAGTTCTGCTGCGCGGCGGCATTGCCGAGGTAGTCGCCGGTCTTCATGAAGAACTCGCGCACTGAAATGTTGGGCGGCAGACCGCTGCCGCGACCGTCCTTGACATAGTCCAGGTCGGGGTAGTCGCCGAAGACACGCGCTACCAGCGGCTCCAGGAAATGCCGTTCCAGGTCGCTCTTGCCGAAGGGCTTTTCCAGCGACAGCGCGGTGACGATGGTCAGCCGGCGCGACGGGTTGGCCTTGATCCGGCGGTACAGCGCGTTGACGAAGTGGTTGGGCTTGCCTATGGCCAGCGGAATGCCGAGCACGATGTCGCCGGGCACGGCGTCGAGCACGGCGTCCACCGCCGCCGCCAGGGATGCGATCACGCGGGGCTGGGTCATGGGGGTCTCCGGAAGTTGAGGTCGCGACACAGATCCGGCCGGGCTGTCATGGCCCGGTGGGGGCTGGCCAGCAGTCTGGCCCAGCCGCGCCGTCGCTGCGTTGACGGCTGGCAAGACGGCCCGACCTGCAAACGCGTCGCAAAGCGCACATTCACTCGAGGGATCGCACGCAGCGCCTGGTCACGGCGGCAGGGCGTTGTGGTCGAATCGAATCTACCTTGTTGTCCTTGCCATGACGACCGATCCAAGCCTGTTGACGCCGCCAGCCACGCCGGCCGCCGGCGCTGCGCCGGCGCTGCAGCGCCGGCGGCGCTGGACCCTGCTGGCCGCTGGCCTGGTGACAGGCCTGAGCGTGGTGGTGCTGGGCGCGATGGTCGGTCATGGTCTGGCCCAGTCGCTGGCCGGCCTGCTCTCCGGGGGGCTCGCTGCCGGCGGCGCCTGGCTCGGTGCTTTGGTGGGCGCCTTGGTGGTCACCGTGCTGGTGCCGCTGAGCGCCTGGGCGGCGATCCGCCTCGTCGCGCCCGGTCCGGCCCGGCGGCCTGCGCTGGCGGAGGTCAGGCCCTTGAAGCCCGTGGGCCGGGCCGCTGGCGCCGCAGGCATCGCTGACGCCCAGGCGCCTGCGCGCGATGCGCTGACCGGTGCCCATACCCAGCTGCATTTCGTCGCGGCGGCCGACCGCGAGTGGTCGCGCCTGCAACGCCACGCCGAGGACGCCGCGCTGCTGATGGTCGACGTCGATCACTTCAAGCGGCTCAACGATGACCATGGCAGGGCTTGCGGTGACACGATGCTGGTCGAGATCACGCGCCAGGCCTCGTCCACGCTGCGGCCCTACGACTTGCTGGCGCGCTTCGGGGGTGGCGTGCTGGTCGTCTACCTGCCGCACGCCGACCTGCTGGGTGCGCTGGACGTGGCCGAACGCATCCGCGAGCGGGTGGCCGGCCTGGGTCTGGTCTGGGAAGGTCTGTGCGTGAAAGCCACCGTCAGCGTCGGCGTGGCCAGCATAGGCGCGGCCCATGTCGCGCTGGACGCGGTGATCGCCGAGGCCGGCGCTGCGCTGCGAGAGGCCAAGTCGGCCGGCCGCAACTGCGTGCGCGCCGCCCCGATCCCGCCCCGGCGCAACCCGACCCCGGCCCGCTACGCGGGATGACGCGGCCAGGCGATCGCCGGGGCTGTCGCGACCCCGGTCTCCCGGCAGCGCCTTCGAATCAAGCCCAAGCCGTCAGAACCCCAGCGTCAAGGGCTGGGCCCGGCCCGTCATCTCCAGGTAGCCCAGCCCGACCCGGCCACCGTCTGGCGCCAGCAACTCGGCCAGGCCCTCCCAGTACACCGTGCCGGTGGACGCCCGGCTGTCGAGTTCCTGGTCATCGAGCAGCGCCCGCAGCTCGAATCGGCCCGCTGGCGTGCGCAGGCGCCAGTGCACCGGGTAGCTGGCACCGGTGGCCGGGCTGGTCCAGCGGCGCTGGGCGCTGAATTCGACCTCCTCCGGCCCGAAGCTGCGCAGCGCGCCGCCGGCCGGCCGGTGGCTGCCACCGGCCCAGACGGTGCTGCCGTCGGCGCGCCGCAGCACGAAGGCGGTGAGGGCGCTGCCGTCGGTCAGGTTGATGCCCATCCAGTCCCAGCCCACGGCGCCGGGGGCCAGCAGTTCGTCGCTCCACTCGTGGTCCAGCCAGCCGCGGCCGGCCAGCGGCCGGCGCCGGCCTGCCAGCGTCAGCACCGCGTCGACCGCCAACTGCGGCTGGCTGTAGTAGTGGCTGGCCTGGGTCGCCAGCGGGCCCTTGCGTGAATGGCCGGCGTCGCCCTGCAGCAGCAGCGGCTGGGTGGGTTGCAGCCTCAGGTCGAGCGCGAAGCCGGCCTCGGGCGCGGCCAGCAGCGCGCGGTAGCCGTCGTCCGGTGCGCGCTTGAGCGTCCAGCGGCCCAGCGCCAGCGCGGTGTCGGCGCGCCCGGCATGGGCTTCGGGCAGGGTCTCGTCGCCCGACCAGCGCGTGATGCGCTGGGCATGGCGGTGGGTGCCCGCGCCGATGTCGCTGACCGCGGCATGGGCGAACAGCAACTGGCGAGGCGCGAAGCGGCCGGGCAGTTGGTCGGCCACGCCGGTGCGGCTGCGGAAGAAGGTGAGCTGGAAGCCGACCAGCCCGGCGTCCCCGTCGGTGGCCTGCAGCCAGCCGGTGGCATACCACCATTCGATGCGCGCGCCAGCGTGCGCGCCGTGGTCGCGCGGGAAGGCCAGCCGGCGGTCGGGCGCGATGCGGTCGTCGTCGGTGCTGGCCGGCGTGGGCGATGGGGTGGCCGATGCCGCGTTCGATCCGGCCAGCGCCGCCCAACTGCCCAACGCGGCCTGCAGCGCGGCGCGGCGGCCCGGCCGCTCGAGAACCAGACGCCGGGCCGCCCCAAGTGTTTCTCCTTTGGGGGCGCTCACCAGTCTTCCTTGACCGCCAGCACGGCCGAGCGGCCTGCGGCCCGGCGTGCGCTCCACAGCGCGGTGGCGATGCCCGCGGCCAGTACCGCGCCGGCCAGCGCGGCCAGGCGCTGCAGCGGCCATTGCAGTGGCATGGTCCAGTGGAAGCTCTGCGGGTTGACCACGTAGACCAGCACTGCGGCCATCGCCCCGCCCAGCGCCAGGCCGATCAAGGTGCCGGCCAGCAGCCAGGCCGCGGCCTCCAGGCCGACCAGGGCGATCACCTGGCGCCGCGTCAGCCCGAGGTGGGCGAGCAGGCCGAACTCCTTGCGCCGCGCCAGCACCTGGGCCGACAGGCTGGCCGCCACGCCGACCAGGCCGACCGCGATCGCCACTGCCTGCAGGTAGAAGGTGACGGCAAAGCTGCGGTCGAAGATGCGCAGCGACAGCGTGCGCAGCGAGGCCGTGCTGGCGATCTCCAGCGGCAGGTCGGGCCCGGCGGCAATGCGCAGCGCGGCCTCGACCGCAGCCGGCGCGGCCCCGGGTGCCAGCCACAGCGCCAGGTCGTTGGCGCGCGTGTCGCCGGTCAGGCGCTGGTAGTCGGTGGCCTCGATCGCGATGGCGCCGAACTGGCGGGCGTAGTCGCGCCAGACACCGCGGATGCGCACCGTCACCGCGCGCGGCGCGCGGCTTTCGGCGGCGCGCAGCGGCAGGGTGATGCGGTCGCCCAGCGTCCATCCGTAGAGCGCGGCCGCCGGCTCGCTGACGAACACCGCCAACTCACCGGCCACCGGCGGCAGCACCTCGCCCAGCATCGGCAGCGTGGCGGCCGGATCGGCGCCCAGCGTGCGCGCCACCAGCGTGACGGCGGGCTGCTGGGGCTGCAACTGCAGGGGCACGCCGCGCGAGGTCTGCACCCGCGCCACCCCGGGCAGGCGGGCGATGCGGTCGGCGAAGCCGGGCGGCAGGAAGGCCTGGTCGGCGCTGGCGGCGTTGGCGCTGCTGCGGGCGTAGAGGTCGGCCGGCAGCGCGCTGTCCAACCAGACCGCCACTGCGTCCCGAAAACTCGCCACCATCACCGTGATGGCCACCGACAACGCCAGGCTGGCCACCACGCCAGACACCGTCGCGCTGGCGGTCTGGCGCGCAAAGCGGGCGCGCCGCAGCGCCAGCAGCACGATGGGTTGGCGCGGCCGGGTCTGGTGCGCCAACATCGCCTGCACCAGCGCCGGCACCAGCACCACGCCGCCGGCCAGCAGCGCGCCCACTGACGCGTAGGCCGCCAGCGGCAGCCCGCCCACCGGCGGCAACAGGGCCAAGCTGCCGCCGGCCGCCAGCAAGGCCATGCCGGGCCAGACCGGCGCCGAGCCATTGGCCGCGCCGCCCAGACCCTTCAGTGCCAACGCCGGCGCCAAGGCCTCGGCCTGGCGCGCCGGCCACCAGGCTCCGACCACCGCCGAGGCCATGCCCAGCGCGCCGCAGGCCGCCAGCGCGCCCGGCGGCCAGGCCAGCGTGGGTGCGCCGCCGGCAAAGTAGCCGCCGCCCAGGTCGCCGCCCAGCAGTTGCAGCGCCAGCGCGGCCATCGCGGCGCCGCCGGCCAGGCCGAGCGCCGATCCCAGCGCGCCGACCGCCGCGCTCTCGACCAGCACCAGCCAGCGCCGGTCCCGCGCGGCCAGGCCCAGCACGCCCAGCAAGGCCAGCGAGGGCGTGCGCTGGGCCACCGACAGCGAGACCACCGAATAGACCAGGAAGCCTCCCACCAGCAGCGCCACCAGCGCCAGCACGCCCAGGTTGACCCGGTAGGCGCGCGACAGGTTGGACACGCGCTGCACCGCGTCGTCGGCGGCGGCCCAGCGGATGTCCGCGGGCAGGGCGGCGGCCTGGGTGAAGCCGGTCTGCCAAGCGGTGGGGGCCACGCCGGGCAACAGGCGCAGGTCGAGCCGGGACAGGCGGCCGGCGCGGTTGAAGCGCGCCTGGGCGCTGGCGATGTCGATCACCACCAGCGGCGCGCCGCCGGCGGCCACCGTGCCGGCCACCCGCATCGTCAGCCAGGCGCCGGCCGCCTGCAGCGCGATCTTGTCGCCCGGCTTGACACCCAGCGCCGCCAGCGCGGCGGGGTTGAGGTAGGCGGCGTCGGGGTCCAGCAGGCTGCTGGCCGCAGCCGCCGAGCCGGCGTCGGCCGCCGGGCGCGGCATCAGTGCCGGGGCGATGGCCGCGACCTTCAGCGCATCGACCCCGACCACGCGCAGCGGCGTGCGTGGCGTGGGTTGGCCGCCGTTGCCCGGCGCAGCGTCGGCCGCGCCGTCGCCTCGCCGGCCCTGGGTGTCGATCTCCAGCACCGGGCTGACCAGCGCCACCGATTCGTCCAGCGCCAGGCGGGCGTAGAGACCATCGTCGAAACCGTCGCGGTCGGTGGCTGCCAGCACCGCGTCGGGTTGGCCGTTGACCGAGCGCAGCGCCTGCGAGAACTCGCCCAGCGCCGACTCGTTGATCATCTGCACCGAACTCGCCAGCGCCACGCCCAGCGCAACCGCAAGCAGCGCAACGCCATGGCGCCAGGGATGGTGTCGCCATTCGGCAAGGGACAGGGACAGCAGTGCACGCCACATCGGTCGATGTTACGGCCCGGGCGGCGGGCAGCGCCGCCCGGGCTCGGCCTGCGCTGCCCGGCTTAGCGGCCGTGGAACACCGGCTCGCGGCGCGCCGTCATCGCCGCCACGCCTTCCTTGAAGTCCTCGCTGAGGAATTCGCGGTTCTGCGCCAGGCTCTCCCGCGCGACGGCGCTGCGGATCTCGTCGACCAGGCCGCGGCGCAGCGACGCGCGGGTCGAGGTCACCGCCAGCGGTGCCGACCCGGCGATCTCGTGGGCCAGCCGCATCGCCTCGGCGCGCACCTGGTCTTGCGCCACCAGCCCATCGGCCAGGCCGATGGCCAGCGCCTGCTCGCCGCCGATGCGCCGGCCGGTGAAGAACAGCAGCGCCGCCTGCTGCACGCCGACCAGGCGCGGCAGCGTCACCGACAGGCCGAAACCGGGGTGGAACCCGAGCCGGTTGAAGTTGGCCGAGAAGCGCGCCTCGGGGCAGGTGATGCGGAAGTCGGCCACCAGCGCCAGCCCCAGGCCGCCGCCTATGGCCGGGCCGTGCACCGCCGCCACCACCGGCTTGGCGCAGGCAAACAGGCGCAGCGCCTCGTCGTAGAGCGGGTTGACGCGGCGCGGGCTGTCGGCGCCGGTCGGGTCGCCGCGGGTGCCGAAATTGGCACCGGCACAGAACGCGCTGCCCTGGGCGCAGAGCACGATGCTGCGCAAGTCCGGGTCGGCATCGATGGCCTCGAAGGCGATCGCCAGGTCGCGGATCAGCGCCATGTCGAAGAAGTTGTGCGGCGGGCGGCAGATCTCGACGATCGCCACATGCTGGTCGCGGCTGATCCGCAGGTCTGAGGTGGGTTCGGTCATGGCATCGGGCGGGTTGGGAAGTTGGGGAGGTCAGCGGCCGGCGGGCAGGGTCAGGCCGTCGAGGTGGCGGTCGGTGATGGCCGGCCAGAAGCCCGCCGCGCCGCCCTGGATCACGGCTTGGCCCAGTCGCGCGGCCCACCAGGCGTCGGCGCCGTAGGCTTCGCGCCAGGCCCAGAGCCTGCGGGTGGCGAAGTTCAGCGAATGCTCGTAGGTGAAGCCGATCGCGCCATGCACCTGGTGGGCGATGGACGTGGCCCGGGTCGCCGCTTCACCGCAGCGGATCTTGGCCACCGCGGCGCTGAAGACGCTGGCGCGGCAGTCGCTGGCCGCCACACCCGGCGCGTCGGAGCAGGCCACGATGGCCGCCACGCGGGCCGCCGCCACCTCGCCGGCCAGCAGCGCGAGCTGCTGCTGGATCGCCTGGTTCTTGCCGATGGGCCTGCCGAACTGCACCCGGTCGGTGGCGTATTGCACCGATTGCTCGAGCAGCCACTCCATCGCGCCGACCATCATCGCGCTGCTGGCGACCGCGCCCAGCGTGCGCAGCGGGCTGTCCAGGCCGGGCAGCGGGTTGGCCAACCGCGCCAGGCAGGGCGCGCCGCGCAGTTGCAGGTCGTCGGACGGCTCGTTGGCCATGTTGGCGCGGGCGGTCAGGGTCACGCTGTCGGCGTGGTGCAGGTCGACCAGCGCGAGTTGGCGGCCGTTGGGTCCGGCCAGCGACACCAGCGCCCAGCGGCAGGCGCTGGCCCAGCGCACGCGCAAGGCGCTGCCGGTCAGCTGCGCGCCGCCTCCGCTGTCGTTGTCGTTGCCAGTCAGTACGAAGGCGTTGTCGCTGTTTTCCTCGACCAGCGCGATCGGCCCGTCCGGCACGGTGGCGCCGGCCAGCGACAACAGCAGGCCGGCGATCATGGTCTCGGCCAGCGGCAGCGGCACCTGCCAATAGCCGATGCCGCGCAGGATGGGGTAGGCCTCGGCCCAGCTGGCGCCAATGCCGCCGGCGTCCTCGGTGGCCAGCGCCAGGGTCAGGCCTTGGTCGACGGCGCGTTGCCACAGCGCCCGCGGAAACTCGCCGGCCTCGAAGCGCGTCAGCAGCGCGCGGTCGACCTGGCTGGCAAACAGGCGCGCGGCGCTCTGTTCGATCATCGAATCATTCATGGCTTCGCTCATCGCAGTCCCAATCCCTTGGCAATGATGCCGCGCAGAATCTCCCGCGTGCCGCCACGCAGCGAGAACGACGGTACGGCGCGGGTGGTGTAAGACATCGCATGGTCCAGCGCCGAACCTGGCCGCGCCAGGCCGCCGAACAGGTCGTGGGCGATGTCGGGCATGGCTTGCTCGACCAGCGCGCCCTGGTCCTTGACCAGTGCGGCGGCCACCGCCGGGTTCTCGCCGCGCGCCAGCATGCCCGACACGCCCAGCGACATCTGGCGCAGCGCGGCGTAGCTGGCGGCGATGCGGCCTATCGCCACGGCGTGGCGCGTGTCGCTGGCATCGGCCTCGGCGATCATCTCCAGCAGCAATTGGCTGCTGCTGAGGTAGCGCTCGGGCCCGCTGCGCTCGAAGGCCAGCTCGCCCGAGACCTGGCTCCAGCCGTCGCCCTCGACGCCTATCAGGTGCTCATGCGGCACCAGCACGTCGTCGAAAGTCACCTCGTTGAAATCATGCTCGCCGAGCTGGCTGAGTATCGGACGCACCGTCATCCCCGGTGTCTTCATGTCCACCAGCAGCTGCGACAGGCCGGCTTGGCGCACCTCGCCCTGGGTGCCGGTGCGGACCAGCGCGATCATGTAATGGGCCTGGTGGGCGCGCGAGGTCCAGACCTTGCGGCCGTTGATCACCCAGCCGGCGTCGGTGCGCACCGCCCTTGTGCGGATAGACGCCAGGTCGGAGCCCGAATCGGGCTCGCTCATGCCGATGCAGAAATAGGTTTCTCCGCGGGCGATGCCCGGCACGATGCGCGGGGCCAGCAGCTCGGGCGACAGCCGCATCAGCAGCAGCGCGCTCTGGCGCTCGGCCACCCAATGCGCGCCCACCGGCGCGCCGCAGGCCAGCAACTCCTCCAGCACCACATAGCGCTCGAGCGGGCTGCGGGCCTGGCCGCCGTAGCGCGTCGGCCAGGTCATGCCTATCCAGCCGCGTGCGCCCAGCTTGGCGCTGAATTCGGGGCTGGTGCCCGACCAGTTGCGCACCCGCAGTTCGGCCGGGAAGTCGGCCAGCGTCTCGGCCAGAAAGGCGCGCACCTCGGCGCGCAAAGCCTCGCAGTGCGGCGGCAGGGTGCAGGGATCAATGCTCACGGCTTGCATCGGCGGACCTTGTGGATTGCAGGGGGTGAAGGGAAGGGGGATGAAGCAGACAGTCCAGGGCAGGGCGAACAAATCGCGCCCGCCGGCAAATCATTCTGCTTTATCTTTGTTTGTCAGGCAACAAGTATTGTGCTAGCCTTCGATGACCAGGTGGGGCATCGCGACGGCAATGACCTTCGAAAAAGCCTGAAATGTCTGAAACGCCGCCGACGCCTCCTCCCTTCGCATCACCACCGAACAACCGGGTACCCGCCGCCGCCATGCCCTCTGTACCGACTGCAAGCCCGCCCGCCACCGGTCCGCTCGCCGGCATCCGGGTGATCGACCTGACCTCGGTGGTGCTGGGTCCGCTGGCGACCCAGATCCTGGGCGATTACGGCGCCGACGTGGTCAAGATCGAAAGCCTGGAGGGCGATCTGATGCGCTCGAACGGCGTCTCGCTGCACCGCGGCATGAGCTCGATCTTCCTGGCGATCAACCGCAACAAGCGCTCGGTGGCGGTCGACCTGAAGACCGAGGCCGGGCTGGCGCTGGTGCGGCAGTTGGTGCAGGGCGCCGATGTGCTGGTGCACAACATGCGGGTCGCGGCGATCGAGCGGCTCGGCCTGGGCTATGCCGCGGTGGCCGCGCTCAATCCCGGGATCGTCTACTGCATGGCCACCGGTTTCGGGCAGGACGGGCCCGACGCGCACCGGCCGGCCTTCGACGACGTGATCCAGGCGGCCTGCGGCCTGGCCGCGCTGAACGGTCAGGGTGGCGCCGCTGGCACCGGCCAGCCCGATTTCGCGCCCTCGCTGATCGCCGACAAGACGACTGGGATGGCGGTGGTCAACGCGGTGCTGGCCGCGCTGGTGCACCGCGGGCGCAGCGGCCAGGGCCAGTGCGTCGAGGTGCCGATGCTCGAGACCATGGTGGCTTTCACGCTGGCCGAACACCTGGGCGGGCTGACCTTCGACCCGCCGCCGGCCAAGGCCGGCTACGCCCGCTTGCTGCAGGGCGGGCGCAAGCCCGCGCCCACCCGGGACGGTTTCGTCGCGTTGCTGCCCTATACCGGCGACCAATGGCAGGGCTTGTTCGACGCGGTCGGCCGCGGCGACCTGGCCGCCAAATACCAGTTGCAGGACCGGCAGGTGCGCAATGCGCGCATCGCCGAGCTGTATGCCGACCTGGCCCTAGTCACGCGCCAGTTCAGCAGCGATGATCTGCTGGCGCTGTGCGACCGGCTCGACCTGGCCGCCACCCGCATCTACGGCATCGACGAGTTGCCGTCGCACCCGCACCTGCAGGCGGTGGGCTTGTTCCAGCCGCTGGACCACCCGACCGAGGGCGCGACCCTGACGGTGCGCCCGCCCACCCGCTTTGCCCGCACGCCGGCCAGCGTGCGCTGGGGCGCACCGCAACTCGGCCAGCACACCCGCGAGGTGCTGGCCGAGGCCGGGCTGAGCGCCGAGGCGCTGGACGGCTTGCTGGCCGACAAGGTGATTCTGCAAGCCGCACCCGCGGTTTGAGACCCCGCCCGGGTGCGGACCTGGCGTACCCACCGGGGCAGCCCACAAGGAGACGAGATGAACCACGACACGTTCAAGAAATGGGCCGCGGCCACGCTGTTCGGGCTGACGCTGGGCTTGGCGCCGCTGATCGCCTTCGGCCAGGCGGCCAGCTTTCCGTCCAAGCCCATCCGCATCCTGGTGCCCTTCAACGCCGGCAGTGGCGCCGACACCAGTTCGCGCTTCTACGGTGAGTTGCTGGGCCGGCTGTTCAACCAGACCGTGGTGGTGGAAAACCGGCCCGGCGGCAGCGGCGTGATCGCGGTCCAGGGCGTCAAGTCGGCGCCGGCCGACGGCCACACCATCCTGATGGCCTCGAACTCGCCGATGACGGTCAACCCGGTGATGATCAAGAACCTGCCCTACGACCCGATCAAGGACTTCAGGCCGGTGATCGGCGTCAGCAAGGGCCCGGTGGCCTTCATCGTGCGCGCCGAGTCACCGTATAAGACGGTCAAGGACCTGGTCGACGCGACCCGCAAGAGCGGCATCCCGCTGGCGGTGGGTAACTACTCGGCCGGCTACGAGTTGATCGGCGCCTGGCTGGGCACGGTGTCGGGGCTGGCGGTCACGCCCATCCCCTACAAGGGTGGGGCGGCGATGATGACCGACATCATCGGCGGCCAGTTGGTCACCGGCGCGATCGACTTTGCCGGCGCCGCGCCGCTGATCCGCGAGCGCCGGCTGCGCGCGCTGGCCATCACCTCCGACCGCCGCGACCCGGCCTTCCCCGACGTGCCGACGATGAAGGAGAGCGGCTACGCCGATTTCGAGAGCTATGTCTGGGCCTCGTTCTTCGTCCGCTCGGACACGCCCGACGACATCACGGCCAAGCTGTACGAAGGCTTCAGGAAGGTGATGGCCAGCCCCGAGTCGCGCGCCTACCAGGCGGCCCAGCCGTCGCTGCTGCTCGACCTGGGGCCGGCCGAGATGCGGGCCTTCGTCGGCGCCGAACTCGAGCGCTTCAAGCGCATCGCGCTGGCCGCCGGCATCGAGCCGCGCTGAAGCCATGGCCGGGGGCGCGCTCGACGTGGCGGCAGGGCCGGCCGACGCCATGGCTGGCCCTTCGGCGACGCCGGCGCGCCGCACCCAGACCCAGCGCCGCGAGCAGGCCGAGCGCCGGCTGCTGGACGCCGCGCTGGCCATCGTCGCGCGCACCGGCACCGTGCGGCTGACGCTGGCCGCGGTGGGCCAGGCCGCGGGCTACAGCCGGGGCCTGGCGACGCACCGCTTCGGCAACAAGGCCGGGCTGCTGCGCGCGCTGGCGGCCGATATCACGGCGCGCTTCGAGCAGCAGTTGCGCGCCGCGCCGCGCAGGCGGCCGGGGCTGGACGCGATACGCGGCAACATCGCGGTCTATTTCGGCCGCACCGACCAGCAGTGGACGAGCACCCGGGCCCTGCTGGTGATGATGACCGAGGGCTTCATGGACGAGGGCGAGTTGCGCGCCGACATGGCGGCCTACAACCGGCAGGCGCTGGTGTTCTTCGAGACCCAGATCGGCGCCGGCATCGCCAGCGGCGAGATCGCCGCCGACGTCGATCCGGCCGCGATGGCGGTGCTGCTGCTGGGCGCGCTGCGCGGCGTGATGCTGCAGTGGCTGCTCGACCCCAGCATCGCGCTGCCCCAGGTGCGCGACAGCGTGTTGCGGATGGTCGACCGCACGCTGGCGCGGGGCTTATCGGTCTGAACGGGCCGGTGGGGCGCCGCCGCGCTCAGCTTCGTTTGGCGCGGTGGGCCGACCAGTCGGCCGGGCTCCAGGCCAGCAAGTCCTCGGCGCCCGAGCTGCGCAGGTGGGCGGCGCCGTCTATGGCCACGGTTTCGCCCGAGATGTAGCCGGCCTCGTCGGCCACCAGAAACACCGCCAGATTGGCCAGCTCGGCGGGCGCGCCGACGCGCCCCAGCGGCACTCTTGCGGCCGGCGACGCGGCGGCGGCCGCGCGCTGGGCCGGCATCAGCTGCTGGCTGGCGCCGGGGGTGGGGAAACTGCCCGGGGCGATCGCCACCAGCCGGATCGCGTGCGGTCCCCATTCGACCGCCAGGCTGCGCGTCATCGCCTGCAGGCCGGACTTGGCCATCGCCGACGGCACGGTGAAGGCCCGGCCGGTGCGCACCGAGGTCGACAGGATGCTCAACACCACCCCGGGATGGGCGGCGGCGATCCAGCGCTTGCCGGCGCCCAGCGTGCAGTAGACCGCGCCGTGCAGCGTGGTGGCCAGCACCGCGTCCACCGCCCGCGCCGACAGTTGCTCGGTCTGGGCGATGAAGGTGGCCGCCGCGTTGTTGACCAGCACGTCGAGCGGGCCGCGCTGCCAGATGCGGTCCAGCATCTGCTCGACCGCGTCGGCGTCGCGGATGTCGCAGCGGTGCAGCTCGATCTCGGCCGCGCCCAGCCCACGCAGTCGGGCGGCGGTGGCCTCCAGCACCTCGAGCCGGCGGCCGCACAGCACCAGCGACGCCCCCAGCCCGGCGAAGCGCTCGGCCATCACCGCGCCCAGGCCGGTGCCGCCGCCGGTGATCAGGATGCGCTTGCGCGCCAGCAGGTCGGTGCGGAACATGGTTTCTCCAGAAATTCAATCGACGCTGGCGCCCGAGGCCTTGACCACCGGCCCGTACTTGGCGAGTTCGGCCTTGACGAAGGCGGCGAACTGCGCCGGGCTGGTGGGCGAGGGCTCGGCCATCAGCTGGGCCATCCGCGCCCGGGTTTCCGGCGCGTCGAGGGCGGCGACGAAGGCCTTGTTCAGGCGCGCCAACAAGTCGGCTGGCAGCCCGGCCGGGCCGAACAGGCCGAACCAGGTGCCGATGTCGAAGCCGCCCAGGCCGAGGTCGCGGCCGGCCTCGGCGATGGTCGGCAGCTCTGGCATCGCGCCGGAGCGGGCCGCGCTGGTCACCGCCAGCGCCAGCAGCCTGCCCGAGCGTATGTTGGCCGACGCGCTGGCCAGGTTGTCGAAGTTCAGGTCGACCTGGCCGGACAGCAGGCCCAGCTGCGCCGGGTTGCCGCCGGCGTAGGGGATGTGCACCATGAACACGCCGGCCTGGGCCTTGAACATCTCGCCCGCCAGATGGCCGGCGCTGCCGTTGCCGCCCGAGCCGTAGTTCAGCCGGCCGGGGTTTTTCTTGGCGTATCCGACCAGGTCGCGCAGGGTCTTGATGCCCAGCCGCTGCGCGGTGTCGGCGTTCATCACCAGCACGTTGGGCACCTGGGCTACCCGGGTGATCGGGCTGAAATCCTTCACCGGGTCGTAGGGCAGCCTGGTGAACAGCCAGGGGTTGATGGCATGGGTGGCCACCGCCCCCATCACGATCGTGTGCCCGTCGGGCGGCGCCTTGGCGGCCAGGTCGGCGCCCAGGTTGCCGCCGGCGCCGGGCTTGTTGTCGACGATCACCCCGCCCAGGCTGTCCTTGACGGCCGAGGCCAGCACCCGCGCCACGGCGTCGAGCGGGCCGCCGGGTGGGTAGGGCACGATCAGGCGGATCGGCCGGTCGGCTTGGGCGCTGGCCTGAGCGCTGGCCGATAGCGGGCTGAACGCCGCGGCGCAGGCCAGCGCGGCCAGCAGGCTCAGTCGACGGTTCATCAGCGTCATGACGTGGCAGCCAACATGGAGGGCAACGCGGCGTGCTTGTCGGCCTCGGACGTGAAAGCGTCGGCCAGGAACTGGTCTGCCGGCAGGCCGCAGCGAGCGCTGAAGTCGCGCCGCGCGGCGTCCACCATCGCCGGCGCGCCGCAGGCATAGACCTGATGGCCGGACAGGTCGGGCAGGTCGGCCATCACCGCCTGGTGCACGAAGCCGGTGCGGCCGGTCCAGTCGTCGGCGGGCTGGGGCTCGGACAGCACCGGGATGTAGCGCAGCCAGGGCAGGTCGGCGGCGGCCTGCAGCGCCCAGTCGTGCAGGTAGAGGTCGGCGCGGCTGCGGCAGCCCCAGTACAGCAGCGCCGGGCGCGTGGCGCCGCTGTCCTGCAACTGCTCGACCAGCGCCTTGATCGGCGCCAGCCCGGTGCCCGAGGCCAGCAGCACGATGGGCCGGGCTTGGTCGTCCGCCCCGTTGCGCAGGAAGAAGCTGCCGAACGGGCCTTCCAGGCGCAGGATGTCGCGCTCCTTCAGCGTGCCGAACACCGCGTCGGTGAACAGCCCGCCGGGCAGGTGGCGGATGTGCAATTCGATCGCCGGCGGGCTGCCGACCCGGCCCGGCGCATTGGCCATCGAGTAGCTGCGCCGCGCGCCGCCGGCCAGGATGAACTCGACATACTGCCCGGCGTGGTACTGGAAGCGCTGGTTGGCCGGCAATTGCAGGCGCAGCAGCGCCACGTCGGGGGCCGGCCGCTGCAGGGCCAGCACCCGGGTCGGCATCTTGAGCACCGGGAACTCGCCCGCGCCCGGCACGCTGCGCGCCTCGACCACGCAGTCGCTCAGCGGCTTGGCGCAGCAGGTCAGGATCATCCCGGCGGCTTGCTCGGCCTCGCTCAAGGCCTTGGCCTGGTGGGTGCCGTGGACCACCTGGCCCGAGACCAGCCGGCTCTTGCACGAGCCGCAGGCGCCGTCGCGGCAACCGTAGGGCAGGCCAACGCCTTGCTGGATGGCCGCGGCCAGGAGGGTCTCGTCGCGCTGCACGTCGAAGTGGCGGCCGGAGGGCTGGAGAGTGACTTGGAAGCGCATGGGGCAAGCCCGGGCGGGCCGGATCAGGAGCTGGGGGGCCGGTAAACTGGGCCGATTGTGCCCGCTGCCTTCCCCCCGCCATGACCGCTGTCGCCCCGCCCCGCCGACCCACCTTGCTTGTGGTGGGTTGCGGCGACATCGGGTTGCGCGTGCTGCGCCTGCTGCGCGGCCGCTGGCGGCTGCTGGCGCTGACCTCGTCGCCAGCGCGCCTGGCTGAACTGCGCGCGGCCGGCGCGGTGCCGCTGCTGGGCGATCTGGACCGGCCGGCCACGTTGGCGCGCCTGGGCGGCTTGGCCGACGCGGTGCTGCACCTGGCGCCGCCGCCCGGCCAGGGCCCGACCGACCGCCGCACCGCCCACCTGCTGCAGGCGCTGGCGCGCGGCGGCCGGCTGCGCCGTCTGGTCTATGCCAGCACCACCGGGGTTTACGGCGACGCCGGCGGCGCGCAGTTCGACGAGACCCGGCCGGTCGCGCCGGCCACCGACCGGGCCAGGCGCCGGGTCGATGCCGAGACCCGCTTGCGCGCCTTCGCCGTCGCCGCCAGCGTCAAAGTCAGCCTGCTGCGCATCCCGGGCATCTATGCCGGCGACCGGCCCGGCGGCCACCCGCGCGAGCGGCTGGCGCGCGCATCACCGGTGCTGCGCGCCGAGGACGATGTCTACACCAACCACATCCATGCCGACGACTTGGCGCGGGCCTGCGTGGCGGCGCTGTACCGCGGCCTTCCGCAGCGCGTGGTCAACGTCTGCGACGACACCGACCTGCGCATGGGCGACTACTTCGACCTGGCCGCCGACCTGTGCGGCCTGGCGCGGCCGCCGCGCCTGTCGCGCGAGCAGGCGGCTGCCGTGTTGTCGCCCATGCAACTGAGCTTCATGGGCGAATCCCGCCGGCTGCTGAACCGGCGCCTGAAGCAGGAGTTGGGGCTGCGGCTGCGCTACCCCACGGTGGTGCAGGGCTTGCTGGCCTGAACCGGCGCGGCGGCCGACCCGACCCGACCCGGCCACCGGCCGTCAGATGCCTTCGGCGTGGCGCAAGGTCTTGATGCGGTCGACGCTGTAGACCTTCAACGTGCGCGGCAGGCGGTCGCGCTCGATCTCCAGCGTCACCTCCCGCTCGGGCGCCCCGCCGGCCCACAGCGTCTGCCACAGCGTGGCGAGCGCCCGCACCTCGGTGCCGTCGATGCGCAGGATGCGGTCGCCGGGCTGCAGGCCGGCCACATCGGCCGGGCTGTCGTCGTTGACCCGCAACACCCGCAGGCCGCCGTCCTGCTCGACGCAGTTCAGGCCCAGCCAGGCGCGCTGGCTGGCCGCGCTTCGCCCTTGCCGACGCAGCTCGTCGAGTATGGGCAAGAGCAGATCGACCGGCACGAACATGTTGCCGCTGCGGCGCGGCTGCTCGACGGCGCGGTCGCCCTGGGCGTCGGCCACCAGCAGCGAGCCTATGCCCACCAGCTCGCCGGCCGGGTTGAACAGGCCGGCGCCGCTGTGGTCGCGGCGCGGCGGCGCGGTGAACAGCGCGCCCTCGATGTGGTATTCCCAGTTGCCCGAGAACGGCCGGCGCGAGACCAGCGAGGCGACGCTGACCGCGCCATCCTCGCCGCCGCTGGCGATCATCAGCGGCTCGTCGGCTGCCAGGCCCGCGGCCACGCCCAGCGGCGCGGGCGCCAGGTCCAGCGGGGCCAGCGCCTGCACCAGACCGAAGCCGGTGGCCACGTCGTAGCCCAGCACGCGCGCCGGAACGTCGCGGCCGTCGTCCCGCACCAGTTGCACCTGTTCGGCCTCCAGCACCAGGTAGCCTATGGTCAGCACCAGGCCGTCGGCGCCTATCAGCACGCCCGATCCGCTGCGCGCACGCCCCAGGTTGGCGTTGGACCGGGCATCGTCCAGCGCGATGGCCTGCACGCCCAACACCGCCTGATGGGCGCGCTGCAGCGCCAGTGAGCGGGCGGCCAGCGCGCCGGGGTCGGGAAGGTCGGCGGCAAAGCCCGGCGGCGACCAAGTCAGCAGCCAGGCCGCCAGCAGGGCCAGCAGCGCGGTCCAGGTCACGGCAGAAACAGCGGGCAGGGGGGACTTCATCGCAGCGCTCCCGGGTCATGGCAGGGTTGAGCCTGGCCAAGCATGATCCGATTTTGACAGCCCTGACGGGGCCGGGGGCTTGGCGCGCGTGCCGGTGTCCCTGCCAGATTGGGCGCCAGGCCGTACAGACCTGCGGCGAGTGACCCGTCAGCAGTTCAGCAGGTCAGCGGCGGCGGCGCGGGCCGCTGAACGGCAGCTTGCCACGCCACCAACTGATCATGATCCAGGCGCCGAGCATGCCGCCCAGGTGCGCAAAGTGCGCCACGCCGCCGCCGCCGGTCAGACCGAACAGCAGTTCCAGGCCGCCGAACACCATCACGAAGGTGCGTGCCTTCATCGGGATGGGCGGGAACAGCGGCATGATCACGCGGTTCGGGAACAGCATGCCGTAGGACAGCAGCAGCCCGAACAAGCCGCCCGAGGCGCCGACGGTGGGCGCGCGCGAGCCGGTCAGCAGCGTGAAGCCCAGTTGCACCAGGGCCGCGGCGATCACGCTGGCCAGCAGCATCTGCAGGTAGCGGTTGCGGCCCCACAGCCGCTCGAGTTCGCTGCCGAACATCCACAGCCCGAGCATGTTGAAGAACAAATGCATCATGTCGCCGTGCAGGAAGGCGTAACTCACCACCTGCCAGGGCCAGAAGCGGCCGCTGCCCAGTGGCCAGAGCGCAAACAGCGCGTCCACCGGCAGGAACTTCTGCACGCAGAACACTGCGGTGCAGATCAGCATCAACGCCTTGGTGACGGGGGGCAGGGGTGGCATGGGGAGTGGGGGTGGTGCCCTCGGCCAGACTCGAACTGGCACGCCTTGCGGCGGCGGATTTTGAATCCGCTACGTCTACCGATTCCGTCACGAGGGCGACGCGCGTCCTGGGACACGGTGTAGAGACGCGATTATGTCATGCGGGGCACAGCGCCTTCGGGCGGCGGCTGACACAATCGGCGCCCGAGAGGATTCCTGCCCATGCCCCGTTCCAAGAAGCACCCGCCTGCGGAGGCCGCTGCCGCCGTCCTTCCCACTGTCGACTACCCCACCATCGAGGACGTGATCGGCCAGACCCCAGTGGTGCGCTTGCAGCGCTTGCCGGGCGCCGGCGGCGCGGCGCGCGGCAACGTCATCCTCGGCAAGCTAGAAGGCAACAACCCGGCCGGCTCGGTCAAGGACAGACCGGCGATGAGCATGATCCGGCGCGCCGAGGAGCGCGGCGACATCGCCCCCGGCGACACGCTGATCGAGGCCACCTCGGGCAACACCGGCATCGCGTTGGCAATGGCCGCGGCGATCCGCGGCTACCACATGGTGTTGATCATGCCCGAGGACTTGTCCATCGAGCGGGTCCAGACCATGAAGGCGTTCGGCGCCGAACTGATCCTGACGCCGCGCTCGGGCGGCATGGAATACGCCCGCGACCTGGCCGAGCAGATGGCGCGCGACGGCAAGGGCAGGGTGCTCGACCAGTTTGCCAACGCCGACAACCCGCGCATCCATTTCGAGACCACCGGGCCCGAGATCTGGCAGCAGACGGCCGGGCGCGTCACCCATTTCGTCAGCGCGATGGGCACCACCGGCACCATCACCGGTGTCGGCCGCTACCTCAAGAGCCGCAACCCCGGGGTGCGCATCGTCGGCGCCCAACCGGCCGAGGGCTCGCGCATCCCTGGCATCCGCAAATGGCCAGAGGCCTACCTGCCCAAGATCTACGATGCGGCCCAGGTCGACGAGCTGGTGCTGGTCAGCCAGGCCGATGCCGAGGATATGGCGCGCAAGCTGGCGCGCCAGGAAGGGCTGTTTGCCGGCATCTCGGCCGCCGGCGCGGCCTGGGTGGCGCTGCAGATTGCCCAGCAGGTGCAGGACGCCACCATCGTTTTCATCGTCTGCGACCGGGGCGAGCGTTATCTGTCGACCGGCGTCTTCCCAGCCTGAACAAGGTTTTCACCCCCCCCGTGGCCAACCCCTACCGCTTCTGCCCGACCTGCGCGACCGCGCTCCAGCCCATCGAACAATTGGAGGACGGTGGACTGAAGGTCCGCCTGCGCTGCCCCGCTTGCGAATGGACCCACTGGAACAACCCGACGCCGGTGCTGGCGGCGGTGATCGAATGCGCTGACCGCGACGGCCAGGTGCTGCTGGCGCGCAACGCGGCCTGGTCGGGGCGCATGTTCGCGCTGATCACCGGCTTCATGGAGGCCGGCGAGACGCCCGAGGAGGGCATCGCCCGCGAGGTGGCCGAGGAGACCTCGCTCGAGGTGCTGTCGCTCGACCTGATAGGCGTCTACGACTTCCAGCGCATGAATCAGGTGATCATCGCCTACCACGCGCTGGCTCGCGGCGAGGTCAGGCTGTCGCCCGAGCTGTCCGAATACAAGCTGTTCGCGCCCGCCGACCTGGTGTGCTGGCCGGCCGGCACCGGCTACGCCTTGGCCGACTGGCTGCGCCGGCGTGGCCTGGAGCCGCGCTTCATGGACTTGCCGCGTCGCGGCTGAAATCTTCAAACCGCCATCTTCAACCCGCCATCTTCAACCCGATTTCGACGAGACCCCAGTCCATGCAAGCGCAGAAGGAAATCGACACCCGCGGCCTGAACTGTCCGCTGCCCATCCTGAAGGCCAAGAAGGCGCTGTCCGAGATCCAGCCCGGCGAGCTGCTCAAGGTGCTGGCCACCGACCCGGGGTCGGTGCGCGATTTCCAGGCCTTTGCGCGCCAGACTGGCAACGAACTGGTCGAACAAAGCCAGGCCGGCGACGAGTTCGTCCACTACCTGCGGCGTCGCTGAGGCCGCAGGCAGGTCAGAGCGTCAGCCCGCCGAGGTAGCTGCGGAAGCTGGCCCCAACCTCGGGGTGCGACAGCGCCAGTTCCACGTTCGCCTGCAGCCAGCCTTCCTTGCTGCCGCAGTCGTAGCGGCGGCCTTCGTAGCGGTAGGCGAACACTTTCTCGCGGCGCAGCAGCGAGGCGATGCCGTCGGTCAGCTGGATCTCGCCGCCCACGCCGCGCGGCTGGCTGGCGATCTCGTGGAACACCCCCGGTGTCAGGATGTAGCGGCCGGCCACGCCCAGGCGCGACGGTGCGTTCTCTGGCGCCGGCTTCTCGACGATGCGGTTGACGTCAACCAACCGGTCGTTGACCGGAGTGCCGTCGACGATGCCGTAGCGCCGGGTGTGCTCGGGCGGTACTTCCTGCACCGCCAGGATGGACGCGCGCCATTCGCTGAACTGGTCGACCATCTGCTTGAGCACCGGCGGCGAGCCGACCATCAGGTCGTCGGCCAGCAGCACCGCGAAGGGTTCGCTGCCCACCAGGCGTTGGCCGCACAGCACGGCGTGTCCCAGGCCCAGCGCCTGGGCCTGGCGCACGTAGATGCATTCCATGTCGTGCGGCTTGACGCTGCGCACCACGTCCAGCAGTTCGGCCTTGCCGGCCTGCTCGAGGGCGACCTCGAGTTCGAAGGTCATGTCGAAGTGGTCCTCGATCGGGCGCTTGTGGCGGCCGGTCACGAAGATCATCTCGCGCACGCCGGCGTTGTAGGCTTCTTCGACCGCGTACTGGATCAGCGGCTTGTCCACCACCGGCAGCATTTCCTTGGGCTGGGCCTTGGTGGCCGGCAGGAACCGGGTGCCGAGACCGGCCACCGGAAAAATCGCTTTCTTCACCAACATGGAGAGGGCCCGTCGTTGCGTTGAACTGGCGGGATTCTGTCATGCGAGCTTCGGCCTCCGGCCCGCTGCGCCGGCAGGTTCGCGCGGCTTGCGGTGGCGCGAGTCAGGCGCCGCCGGTTGCCGCGTGGCTTACAACTGCGCTGCCTGCTCGCGCAGCCGCACCAGGGTCTGGCTGAATTCGGCCACTCGCGCGCGCTCCTGCTCGACTACCGCGGCCGGAGCGCGGGCGACGAAACTCTCGTTGCCCAGCTTGGCAAGGGCCTTGGTGACCTCGCCGTCGATGCGGGCGATTTCCTTGGACAGCCTGGCGCGTTCGGCATCGACGTCGATCTCGACGAACAAGGCCATGCGCACGCCACCCTGCACCGCCACCGGCGATGTCTTGCTGGCCTGGGCGAACTCGGCCTCGTCGCTGAAGATCCTGACCTCCGACAACTTGACCAGCGCCTGCAGCAGCGGCGCTGCCTGGGCCATGAATTCGGCCTCGCCGATGACGTAGAGCGGCACCCGGGCGGCCGGTGACAGGCCCATCTCGCTGCGCAGGCTGCGGCAGGCCGCCACCTGCGACTTGAGCCTGGCCATCCAGGCGTCCGAGGCCGCGTCCACCCGCTCGAGCTGGGCTTGCGGGTAGGCGGCGCTGGCCACGGTGGTCATGGCCGACACCGCATCGGCCGACTTGCGCCCGGCCACCACCGCCACCGTGTTCCACAGCTCGGCGGTGATGAAGGGCGTGATCGGGTGCAGCAGGCGCAGCACGGTCTCGAGCACGCGCAGCAGGGTGCGGCGCGTCGCCCGCTGCTCGGGCAGGCTGCCCGACCTGGCGGCTTCGGCGATTTGCGCCTTGGCAATCTCCAGATACCAGTCGCAGTACTCGTCCCAGACGAACTGGTAGATCGCGTTGGCGACGTTGTCCAGCCGGTAGTCGGCAAAGCCCGTGGCCACCGCGGCCTCGACCCGTTGCAATTCGCTGGTGATCCACTTGTCGGCGGGCGAGAACTTCAAGTAGCCATGGGCCGGGCCGCCGGGCTGGCATTCCGCCTTGCTGTGCTCACGCAGGCCGCAGTCCTGGCCCTCGCAGTTCATCAGCACGAAGCGGGTGGCGTTCCACAGCTTGTTGCAGAAGTTGCGGTAGCCCTCGCAGCGCTTGCTGTCGAAGTTGACGCTGCGCCCCAGCGTGGCCATCGCCGCGAAGGTGAAGCGCAGCGCGTCGGCGCCATAGGCCGGGATGCCGTCGGGGAATTCTTTCTCGGTCGCCTTGCGCACGCGGGGGGCATTTTCGGGCTTGCGCAGACCGGTGCTGCGCTTGTCCAGCAGCGGGGCCAGTGCTATGCCGTCGATCAGGTCGACCGGGTCGAGCACGTTGCCCTCGCTCTTGCTCATCTTCTTGCCCTGCGCGTCGAGCACCAGGCCGTGGATGTAGACATGCTTGAACGGCACCTTGCCGGTGAAGTGCCGGGTCATCATGATCATCCGGGCGACCCAGAAGAAGATGATGTCGTAGCCGGTGACCAGCACGCTGCTGGGCAGGAACAGGTCCTGCTCAATGGACTTGGCCGGCCAGCCCAGCGTCGAGAAAGGCACCAGCGCCGACGAGTACCAGGTGTCGAGCACGTCGGGGTCGCGCGTCAGCACACCCTGGTAGCCAGCGGCGTCGGCCTTGGCGCGAGCCTCGGCCTCGTCGCGGCCGACGAACAACTCGCCGGCGCTGCCGTACCAGGCCGGGATCTGGTGGCCCCACCAGAGCTGGCGGCTGATGCACCAGTCCTGGATGTTGTTCATCCACTGGTTGTAGGTGTTGACCCATTGCTCGGGAACGAACTTGACCTCGCCCGACTGCACGACCTCTATCGCCTCCTCGGCGATGGATTTACCGTTGGCGCCGGGCTTGCTCACCGCGACGAACCACTGGTCGGTCAGCATGGGCTCGATCACCTGGCCGGTGCGGGCGCAGCGCGGCACTTGCAGCTTGTGCTTCTTGGTTTCGACCAGCAGGCCCTCGGCGTCCAACTCGGCGACGATCTTCTTGCGGGCGACGAAACGGTCCAGCCCGCGGTAGGCTTCGGGGGCTTCGTCGTTGACCTTGGCATCCAGCGTGAAGATGGTGATCATCGCCAGCCCATGGCGCAGGCCGACCTGGTAGTCGTTGGGGTCATGCGCCGGCGTGACCTTGACCACGCCGGTGCCGAATGCCTTGTCGACATAGCTGTCGGCGATCACCGGCACCAGGCGTCCGGTGATGGGCAGCCGCACCTGCCGGCCGATCAGCGCGCTGTAGCGCTCGTCCTCGGGGTGCACCATCACCGCGGTGTCGCCCAGCATCGTCTCGGGGCGGGTGGTGGCCACCACCAGGCTGGTCGGCAGCCCGGCAGCAGTCAGGCTGCCGTCGTCGTCCACCACCGGGTAGCGGATGTACCAGAGCCAGCCGTCCTCTTCCTCGCTCTCGACCTCGAGGTCGGACACCGCGCTCTTGAGCACCGGGTCCCAGCTCACCAGCCGCTTGCCGCGGTAGATCAGGCCTTCCTCGTACAGCCGCACGAAGGTCTCGGTCACTGTGGCCGACAGGCCCTCGTCCATCGTGAAATATTCATGGTCCCAGCTGACGCTGTCGCCCATGCGGCGCATCTGCCGCGTGATGGTCGCGCCGGATGCCTTCTTCCAGTCCCAGACCTGTTTGAGGAAGGCCTCGCGGCCCAGGTCGTGGCGCGACAGGCCGGCCTCCTGCAACTGGCGCTCGACGACGATCTGGGTGGCGATGCCGGCATGGTCGGTGCCCGGCACCCACAGCGTGTTGAAGCCCCGCATGCGGTGGTAGCGCGTCAACGAGTCCATGATGGTCTGGTTGAAGGCGTGCCCCATGTGCAGCGTGCCGGTGACGTTGGGCGGAGGCAACTGGACGCTGAATGACGGCTTGCTGCTGTCGAGCGTGGGGGCGTAGAGGCCGCTTTTCTCCCACAGCGGGCCCCAGTAGGCCTCGATGGCAGCGGGTTCGAAGGATTTCGCGAGTTCGGTCATGGGGTGTGGGCGGCGGCTTGGCGGCGCGCTCGCGGGAAATGGGGCGTGGAATAGGGTGGGGAATAGGGCGAGGAAATGCCGGGCGTCATTGCGCGCTGCCGGTCTCGGGTTCGCCGAAGGTGTCCACGAAGCTGAACCACAGCGAGACGTAGAACGAGGCCGAAAAAATCAGCCCGACAGGCATCGTCAGCAGCCCCAGGGCCTGGCGCGCGCCGGTGGCTAGGCCGACCAGCGTCACCACCAGTGCCACCGCCAGCATCGCGCCCGACCAGCCCAGCAGGTAGACCGTGAAGGCGCCGCGGGTGCGCCACAGCGCCAGCGAACTGGTGAACAGGGCCTGGCCCACGCCCTGGCCACCCCAGTGCACCAGCGCAGGGGCATGCCAGAACGGCACCGACAGCAGCCCGGCCAGCCCGATCCGCACCAGCATGCCCTGCACCAGCCGGGGGTCGGCCAGGATGGCGTCGATCTCGGGCGAAGGCTTGGTGTCGCCGCTGGTCTGGGCGATCAGACGCTGCAAGTCCTCGAACAGGCCACCGTCCACCCAGTCGGCCAGGCTGATCACCGCCATCGAGCCCAGCGCGTACAGCCCGCACAGCAGCCACTGGGCCCGGCGCTGGGCCCTGTCGGGGTGGCGCAGGCCTTCGACCAGTTGCAGGGCGTGCACCGGCCCGCCGGCCGCGGCACTGCGGCTGGCGATCATGAAGCCCAGGCTGAGCATGGGCAGCAAGGCCATGCCCGCCGGCCCGCCCAGCACCGGCACCACCACCATCATCAGCAGGACCGAGAACAGGAAGACGGTGAACAGTCCGACGAAGGCCAGCGGGCGCTTCCACCACAGGGAAAAGCCTTGCCGTATCCAGCGCCAGCCCTGGCGCGGTGCCACGGTGTGAAGTCGAAGTCCCATGCCAGGCGTGGTTCGGTCAGTAGGTGGAAGGTGGGGCGGCCGGGGCCGCGTCAGCCCACTGGCGGATGCCAGGGCGTGGCGATCCGGGCGCGCAGGATTCGCTCGAAATGGCCCGGGTTCTTCGGGCTCAGCAGCGCCGCGTCGCGCGGCAGGTGCTGGTCGCCCAGGCGCGACAGCCAGAAGCGCAGCGCCGCGGCGCGCAGCAGCGCCGGCAGCAAGCGGACTTCAGCGCCCAGCAGCGGGCGCTCGCGCTCGTAGGCCTGGACCAGCGCCTGGGCCCTGGCCTCGTCGAGCGAAGACCCTTCGGCGCCCAGGCACCAGTCGTTCAGGCAGACCGCCAGGTCGTAGGCGAAGCGGTCGGTGCCGGCGAAGTAGAAGTCGAAGCAGGCGGTGAGTTTTTCATGGCCGGGCAGGCCGTCGAACAGCACGTTGTCGCGGAACAGGTCGGCATGCACCGCGCCGCGCGGCAGCGCCGCGTACGAGGGTGAGGCCGCCACCTGTTGCTGGAAGCTCAGCTCCGACGCCAGCAACTGGCGCTGCGCCTGGGTCAGGTGGGGCTGCAACTGCGGGGCGATCGTCAACCACCAGGCCAGTCCGCGCAGATTGGTCTGGCGCAGCGGGAAATCGGCCACCGCCAGGTGCATGCGGGCCAGCACCGCGCCAAGCTGGGCGCAGTGGTGCAGGTCGGGGGCCAGCAGGTGCTGGCCGGGGAAGCGGTTGACCAGCGCCGCCGGCTTGCCGGCCACGCTGTGCAGCAACTGACCATCGGCGTCGGCGCGCGGCTCGGGCACCGGCAGGCCGCGCCGCGCCAGGTGTTGCATCAGGCCCAGGTAGAAGGGCAGTTGCGCCGGTTGCAGGCGCTCGAACAGCGTCAACACCCAGGCGCCCTGGTCGGTGGTGACGAAGTAGTTGGTGTTCTCGATGCCGGCGACCACCCCTTCGAGCGACAGCAAGCTGCCGGCGTCCAGCCGCAACGTCAGCGCCGCGGCCTCTTCGGCCGACACAGGGGTGAAAACCGCCATGTCGGGGGTCAGAACGAGAGCAGTTGCCAAACCCGCTGTCCGGCGGCGTCGTGGCCTTTGGATGGGTCTTGGCCGGGCGTGGCTTGCAGGATGTCGTAGCCTGGCACGCCCGAGTCCTTGTTCTGCACCGTCAGGCGCTGGGTCAAGCCGCGCACCCGCAACTCATCGATGCGCACATGGTCGTCCTCGCTGACCAGGCGCTGCACCGCCGCATCGGCCGTGCCAGGGCCGCGGGCAGGGACGGCGCAGCCGGCCAGCAACTCAGCCAGCAGCCCGGCCACAGCCAGCAGGAGAAGGGTTTTCATGCCTGGATTCTAGGTGGCAGGCGGGTGGTCCCGCGCCGGGCCCGCCCATCGAGTCGGATGCGGGTTCGAACCGCGACCACAATCACGCCCATGAGTGAATCCGCCACGCCCAACGAACCGTCCCTGCCGACTTTGCCCACCCTGCTGCTGGTCGACGGCTCCAGCTACCTCTACCGCGCTTACCACGCGATGCCCGACCTGCGCAGCCCGGACGGATTCCCCACCGGCGCGATCCACGGCATGGTGGCGATGATGAAGCGGCTGCGCGAGCAGGAGTTGGGCAGCGGCCCGGGCGGCCACGCGGCCTGCGTCTTCGACGCCCATGGCCCGACCTTCCGCGATGCCTGGTACGACCAGTACAAAGCCCAGCGCGCGCCCATGCCCGAGGACTTGCGGGCCCAGATCCCGGCCATCCACGAGGTGGTGCGGCTGCTGGGCTGGCCGGTGCTGGAGGTCCCCGGCATCGAAGCCGACGACGCGATCGGCACGCTGGCCCGGGTGGGTGCGGCCGCCGGCCACCAGGTGATCGTCTCGACCGGCGACAAGGACCTGGCGCAACTGGTCAACGACCGGGTCACCTTGATCAACACGATGAGCAACGAGCGGCTCGACGTGGCGGGTGTGAAAGCCAAGTTCGGCGTCGCGCCCTCCGAAATCGTCGACTACCTGACGTTGGTGGGCGACACGGTGGACAACGTGCCGGGGGTCGAGAAGGTCGGCCCCAAGACCGCCGTCAAGTGGCTGGCCGAGCATGGCTCGCTGGACGGTGTGATCGCCGCGGCCGCCGGCATCAAGGGCGCCGTGGGCGAGAACCTGCGCCGTGCGCTGGACTGGCTGCCGCAGGGCCGACGCCTGGTCACGGTGGTGACCGACTGCGACCTGTCCGGCCACCTGCCGGGCTGGCCCAGCGTCGAAGGGCTGGCGCTGCAGCCGGTCGACGAGGTCGGTCTGCTCGATTTCTACCAGCGCTTCGGATTCCGGGCCTGGCGCAAGGAGCTTGAATCGACCTTGGGCGCGGTGGCTGCATCCGCCACGCCGGCGCGCTCGGCGGCGCCAGACCTGTTCGACGCGGCCGATCCGCCGCAGGCCGAGTCCACGCTTCACTACGAGACCGTCTTCGACCGCGAACGGCTGGCGGCCTGGATCGTGCGGCTGCGCGGGGCCGAGCTGGCGGCGCTCGACACCGAGACCGATTCGCTCGACCCGATGCGCGCGCGCATCGTCGGCATCTCGTTCGCGGTGCAGCCTGGCGAGGCGGCCTATGTGCCGCTGCGCCACGACTACCCCGGCGCCCCCGAACAGTTGCCGCTTGAAGAGGTGCTGGACGCGCTGCGGCCCTGGCTGGAGGACGCCGGCGCGCCCAAGGTGGGCCAGAACATCAAGTACGACACCCATGTGCTGGCCAACCACGGCATCACGGTGCGCGGTTGGCAGCACGATACGATGCTCGAGAGCTATGTGTTCGAGGCCCACCTCGGCCACAGCCTGGAAAAACTCGCCGATCGCCACCTCGGCCGCAAGGGCCTGAGTTACGAAGAGCTGTGTGGCAAGGGCGTCAACCAGATCCCGTTCAGCCAGGTCGACATCGAGCGCGCAACCCAGTACAGCGGCGAGGACAGCGAGATGACGCTGCAGGTGCATCAGCGGCTGTACCCGCAACTCGCCGCAGTGCCTGGGCTGCTGCGGGTCTACCGCGACATCGAGATGCCGGTCAGCCTGCTGCTGCAGCGCATAGAGCGCCACGGCGTGTTGATCGATTCCGCCTTGCTGGCCCAGCAGAGTCAGCAACTGGCCGAGCGCATGCTGCAGCTCGAGCAGCAGGCCTATGAGATTGCCGGCCAGCCCTTCAACCTGGGCTCGCCCAAGCAGATCGGCGAGATCCTGTTCGTCAAGCTGGGCCTGCCGGTCAAGAAGAAGACCGCCTCGGGCGCGCCCAGCACCGACGAGGAGGTGCTGGCCGAACTGGCCGCCGACTACCCGCTACCGGCGCGCTTGCTGGAATACCGCAGTCTGGCCAAGCTGAAGGGCACTTACACCGACAAGCTGCCGCTGATGGTCAACCCGGCCACCGGCCGGGTGCACACCCATTACGCGCAGGCGGTGGCCGTCACCGGTCGGCTGTCGAGCAGCGAGCCCAACCTGCAGAACATCCCCATCCGCACCGCCGAGGGCCGGCGCGTGCGCGAAGCCTTCATTGCGCCGCCGGGCCAGGTCATCGTCTCGGCCGACTACTCGCAGATCGAGCTGCGCATCATGGCCCATATCAGCGGCGACCCGGGCCTGACCCATGCTTTCGCGGCCGGTCTGGACGTGCACAAGGCCACTGCCGCCGAGGTCTTCAACACCAGCGTCGATGCCGTCACCACCGAGCAGCGGCGCTATGCCAAGACCATCAATTTCGGGCTGATCTACGGCATGGGCGCGTTCGGGCTGGCGCAGTCGCTAGGCATCGAGCAGAAAGCGGCGCGCGACTACATCGACCGTTACTTTGCCCGCTTTGCCGGGGTCAAGCGCTACATGGACGAGACCCGCGCCAGCGCGGCCGAGAAGGGCTATGTCGAGACCTTGTTCGGCCGCCGCATCGAGCTGCCCGAGATCCGTGGCGGCAGCGGACCGCGCCGAGCCGGCGCCGAGCGCCAGGCCATCAACGCGCCGATGCAGGGCACTGCGGCCGACCTGATCAAGCTGGCGATGATCGCGGTGCAGGGCGCAATCGACGCGGAGGCCAAACGCAGCGTGATCGTGATGCAGGTGCACGACGAACTGGTGTTCGAGGTGCCGGAGGGCGAACTCGACTGGGTGCGCGCCGAGGTGCCGCGCCTGATGGCCGGGGTGGCGCAGTGGAGCGTGCCACTGCTGGCCGAGGTGGGCGTCGGGCCGAACTGGGAGCAGGCGCATTGAGTTGGCGAACTGGGTTGGCGAATTGAGTCGGCGCAGCGACGGGTTTGCACGCGCCCGGCCTTGTCATTGACATGTCGTCAAAGCTTCATAAACTTGGTCGGATGAGTGAAGAAAGCCTGTCCGCGTTGACCGCCCCGTTACCCGTCGCGCTGCCCGCGCCGGTGGCGGATTTCCCCGTGCTGCTCAACCGCGAGCGGGCGATCCTGGCCTTCAACCGCCGGGTGCTGGCGCAGGCCAGACGCGCCGATGTGCCGCTGCTCGAGCGGCTGCGCTACATCACCATCGTGTCGTCCAACATGGACGAGTTCTTCGAGGTCCGCTTCGCCATCGCGCTGGAGGCCATGCGCGGCGCCACCGGCAACGACGATCCGCAGCGCGACGAGTTGCGTCAGGTGGCGGCCGAGGCGCATGGCCTGATCGACGAGAAGTACGCGCTGTTCAACGACGAGGTGATGCCGGCACTTCAGTTGCAGGGCATAGGCATCATCAACCATGCCGAGCGCGACAAGGCCCAGCGCGCCTGGGTCGCGCGCTACTTCGAGACCCAGGTGCTGCCGCTGCTGCTGCCAGTGGGGCTGGACCCGGCGCACCCGTTTCCGCAGGTGGCCAACAAGTCGCTCAACTTCATCGTCAAGCTCGGCGGCAAGGACGCCTTCGGGCGCGCAAATTCGATTGCGATCGTCAAGGTGCCGCGCGCGCTGCCGCGGGTGATACAGATGCCGGCGGCGGTGTGCGAGCCCGGCCAGCAGGCCTTCGTGCTGCTGACCAGCGTGATCCGCGCCCACCTCGAGGACTTGTTCGGCAGCCGGCCAGTGGAGTCGTTCTCGCAGTTCCGCGTCACCCGCGACTCCGAGCTTGAGGTCGACGAGGACGACGTCACCAACCTGCGCCAGGCCATGCGCAGCGGCCTGACCACCCGGCATTACGGTCAGCCCATCCGGCTCGAGGTGGTGGCGAGCTGCCCCGAGCCGCTGTGGCGCTTGCTGCTCGGCCAGTTCGACCTGCCGCAGGCCGCGCTCTACCGCGTCAATGGCCCGGTCAATCTGGTCCGCTTGAACCAACTTATCGACCAGGTCGATGCGCCGGCCCTGCGCTTCCCGCCCCGCACCCCGAGCTGGCCCGAGGCCGATCTGCCGCGCGGCAGTTCCATCCTGGCGCGGCTGCGCCAGGGCGACGTGCTGCTGCACCACCCGTTCCAGAGCTTCGACGTGGTGGTCGAATTCCTGCGCGAGGCGGTGCATGACCCGGCCGTGCTGGCGATCAAGCAGACGGTCTACCGCACCGGCAGCCAGTCGGAGTTGATGGTGTTGTTGATCGAGGCCGCCAGGCGGGGCAAGGATGTCTGCGTCGTGGTCGAGCTCAAGGCGCGCTTCGATGAAGAGGCCAACATCAATTGGGCCGAGCGCCTGGAGGCGGTGGGTGCGCAGGTGGTCTACGGCATCGTCGGCTTCAAGACCCACGCCAAGCTGCTGCTGGTGACCCGGCGCGAGACCACCCAGCGCGGCAAGGTGGTGTTGCGCCGCTACGCCCACCTGTCGACCGGCAACTACAACCCCGGCACCGCACGGCTGTACACCGACGTCGGCATGCTGACCGCCGACGAATTGCTGACGGCCGACGCTGATGCGGTGTTCCACCAGTTGGCCAGCCTGACCAAGGTGCGCACGCCGCGCCACCTGCTGACCGCGCCGTTTGCGCTGCACCGGCGGCTGGTGGCCCATCTCGGCCAGGTGGCCGATGCCGCGCGTGCCGGGCTGCCGGCGCGCATCGTCGTCAAGATCAACGGCCTGACCGAGCCGGCGATGATCCATGCCCTTGTGCTGGCGGGCCAGGCCGGCGCCGACATCGACCTGATCGTTCGCGGTGCCTGCATGTTGCCGCCGGGCATTGCCGGCCTGACCGACCGCATCCGCGTGCGCTCGGTGGTCGGGCGCTTTCTGGAGCACACCCGGGTGATGTACTTCCGCTGGGGCGAGGGCGAGGCCGACGAGGCCCTGTACCTGTCGTCGGCCGACTGGATGGGCCGCAACATGTTCCGCCGCATCGAGATCGCCTGGCCGGTGCGCGACCCGGTCCTGCGCCAGCGCGTGATCGATGAATGCCTGGTGCCCTACCTGAGCGACCAGCGCGACAGCTGGGTGCTGGCCAGCGACGGCCACTACCAGCGCGTGGCCGAGACCGGCGTCAGCGCCCAGGGCGCGCTGGCTGCGCGCTACATGTCCGGCGCTTGAGCGCCTATCCCGGCCAGCGCAAGCCTATGGACCTGATTCTCTGGCGTCATGCCGATGCCGGCGAACCGGTCGAGGGCGACGGCGTCGACGACCTGCAGCGCCCGCTCAGCCCACGCGGCCAGAAGCAGGCCAGGCGCATGGCCGATTGGCTGAACGGCTTCCTGCCCGACAGCACCCGCATCCTGTGCAGCCCGGCGCTGCGCGCGCGCCAGACCGCTGACGCGCTGGGGCGCAAGGTGCGCACCGTCGCGGCGCTGGCGCCGGGCGCCTCGCACAGCCAGGCGCTGGCGGCGGCGCGCTGGCCCGACAGCCGCGAGCCGGTGCTGATGGTAGGCCACCAGCCGATGCTGGGGCAGTTGGCGGCCTATCTGATGGGCGGCCCCGCCACGCTGGATGCCCCGCCCTGGGCGGTGCGCAAGGGAGCGGTGTGGTGGCTGCGCCAGCGTGAGCGCGACGGCGTCAGCGAGATCGTGCTGGTGTCGGTGCGCACGCCCGAGCGGATGTAGCAGCCCGCCGCTGCCGGCAGTGCAGTCGGCGGGCCTTTCCTCCACAGCGCTGCGGCGCTGTCGACCCTCAGGCGTTCACCAGCACCAGCCGCGGCATGTCCTGGCGGGCCCAGCTCTCGGTCTCCTCCCGCAGCAGGTGCAGGGTGCGCGGGTGGCTCGCGCTCCATGCGGCGCGCAGTGCCAGCCGCGCCTGCCGGCCGTCACGCTTCAGGCGCATCGCCTGCAGATCCACCCCGCCGCGGGCATGGCACTTGATGACAGCCAGGCGCAACGCCAGCACCTGCCAGGCGAAGCGTTCGCTGCTCAGTTGTGGCTCGAGCTTGCGCAGGCCGCCACGCTGGCCCAGCACCAGATCGCCGATGCGGCGCTGCTGGCTCTGCGAGAAGCCCGGCGCGTCGACATGGCCCATCAGGTAGGCGCTGTGGCGGTGGTGGTCATGGTGCGACACCATCAGGCCGATCTCGTGCAGATCGCAGGCCCAGCCCAGTTCGCGCAGCGCCTCGCCGCTGTCGTCCTCGGCCAGTTCGGGCATTGCGCTGCACAGCAAGGCAGTGGCCACGGTGCGCACCCGCAGCGACTGCTCGGGATCGACGCCGAAGCGCGTTTGCAGCGCGAGCACGGTCTGGTCCCGCAGGTCGCCGCCACCCGCCTGCCGGCGCGCCGCGTGGCGCTCGTGCAGGTCGATGATCACGCCCTGGCGCAGCGCTCCCTTGGCTGGCCGCAGCGCGGTGATGCCGAAATGCGTGGCCAGGGTGTAGAGCAGCGCCAGCCCGCCGCCGATGATGGCCTTGCGGTCTTCGCGCAGCGAGGGCAGCGACAGATTGTCCGCCGACCCCGCCGCCAGACATTGCGCGATGCACCAGCGCAGGCCCTCGGGGGTGATGGTGCCGTCGCTGATGCCAGCCGCGGCCAGCACCTGCGAGACCGCGCCGGCAGTGCCCGACGAGCCCAGGGCTTCGCGCCAGTGGCTAGGCGCGAAGGGCTCCAGCGCTTCCTCCAACTCGGCGCCGGCAGCCACCTGGGCATCGCGGAAGGCCTGCTCGGTGAACAAGCCGTCGGGAAACCAGCGCATCGACAGGCTGACGCTGCCGGTCTTGAACGATTCGACCACCCGCGGCACTCGGCCCTGGCCGACGATCATCTCGGTGCTGCGCCCGCCGATGTCGATCACCAGCCGCGGCGCGGCACCCGGTTGCAGGAAGGACACGCCGGCATAGATCAGTCGGGCTTCTTCCCGGCCCGAGACCACCTCGACGGCGTGGCCCAGCGCTTCCTCGGCGCGGGCCAGGAAGGCGTCCCGGTTGCGCGCCTCGCGCAGGGTCTGGGTGGCCACGGCGCGCACCTGCTGCGTTTCGAAGCCCTGCAGGCGCTGGGCAAACCGGCGCAAGCAGTCCAGCCCGCGCTGGGCGGCGGACTCGGTAAGGTAGCCGTTGGCGTCCAGCCCACCACCCAGGCGAACGGTCTCCTTCAGGTAGGCGATGCGCCGGTAGCGGCCATGTTGCAACTGCGCTATCTCGAGCCGGAAGCTGTTGGAGCCGATGTCGATGGCGGCCAGGGGGGCGGCGGCGCTGGGTGGGCGAGTAGGCATGATGGCCGCCATGCTACCGGTATCGGCTCGGTGGCCGGGCGCTTGCTCTGCGGCTTCCTAGAATGCGGGTCGGGGCGGGTCGCTTCGTCGAGCTGATCCGCCGCCCTTGACCACCCCGGGAGACTCCATGTTGCGACAAGACTTCGACAGCCTGACGCCCAGCCGCGATTTCAGCCGGCGAGATTTCGTGCGCACCTCGGTCGGTGCGGGCTTCGCCGCCGCCGTCCTGCCGGTGACGGCGCAGACGGTGATCAAGACCGACAGCGCCGGCCTGGTGGCGGGCGAGGTGATGATTCCGGTCGGCGATTTCAAGCTGCCGGCCTACTGCGCCGCGCCGGCGGGCAAGGCCGATGCACCGGTGGTGCTGGTGGTCAGCGAGATCTTCGGCGTGCATGAGCACATCGCCGACGTGGCACGGCGCCTGGCCAGGCAAGGCTATTTCGCGGTCGCTCCCGAGTTGTTCGTGCGCCAGGGCGACGCCGGCGCTTACGGCGAGATCGCCAAGCTGATCAGCGAAGTGATCAACAAGGTGCCCGATGCGCAGGTGATGGGCGACCTCGATGCCAGCGTGGCCTGGGCGCGCGGGCAGGGCGCCGACGCCAGCCGGCTGGGCATCACGGGATTCTGCTGGGGCGGGCGTATCAGCTGGCTCTACGCCGCGCACAACCCGGCGGTCAAGGCCGGCGTGGCCTGGTATGGCCGGCTGGAGGGGCCGACCTCGGCGTTGAACCCGGCCCATCCCGTCGACCGGGTGGCCCAGCTCAACGCGCCGGTGCTCGGCCTGTACGGCGGCCAGGACAGCGGCATCCCGCTGGCGTCGGTGGAGCGCATGAAAGCCGCGCTGGCCGCGGGCAGCGCGGCGGCCAGGCAGTCCGACATCGTGGTCTATCCCGATGCGCCGCATGCTTTCCACGCCGACTACCGGCCCAGCTACCGCCAGGACGCCGCCGCCGATGGCTGGAAGCGCTGCCTGGCCTGGTTCAAGGCCCGGGGTGTGGTCTGAAGCAGGCTGGCCTGTCAGGCCCGCTGCGCTGCCTGGCTGACGCGAGGCAGATCCGGTGACGTTGTTCTACATCGTGCTGTCGACGCTGGCCGGTGGCCTGCTGTCGGTGCTGGTGGCGGCCTCGCTGACGCTGGCGCTGCTGGGCCGCATCGTGCGCCACCTGGTGAGCTTGTCAGTGGGCGTGCTGCTGGGCACGGCGCTGCTGCATGTGCTGCCCGAGGCTTTCGAGAGCAAGGTCGAGCCGCAGCGCCTGTTTGCCACGCTTCTGGGCGGCTTGATGTTCTTCTTCCTGCTGGAAAAGGCCGAGTTGTACCGGCATGGCCACCACCACGAAGGCGACGACCCGCACCACCACCACGGTCATGGCTTCGACGCCGAGCAGGCCGGGCGCGGCGGTTGGAGCGTGCTGGTGGGTGACAGCATCCACAACTTCTGCGACGGCATCATCATCGCTGCGGCCTTCCTGGCCGACACCCAGCTGGGCCTGGTGACATCGCTGGCGATCATCGCCCACGAGATCCCGCAGGAGGTCGGCGACTACATCGTGCTGCTCAACGCCGGTTTCAGCCGCCGCAAGGCGCTGCTGTACAACGCGATTTCGGGCCTGGCCTCGGTGGCTGGGGGCGTGCTTGGCTATTTTGTCGTCGGTCCCTGGGAAGCGCTGTTTCCCTACCTGCTGGTGGCCGCGTCGAGCAGCTTCGTCTACGTGGCGGTGGCCGATTTGTTGCCGCAGTTGCAGCGGCGGCTGCCACTGCGCTCCACGCTGGCGCAACTGGGCTGGATCGCGGCGGGTCTTTCGCTGGTGACCGTGGTCAAGGCGCTGATGCCTGCGGGCTGAGCAGCGCGGCAAGCGCGCCGCCAAGCCTGGCAAGTCATTTCACCACCAGTACCGGCAGCGGGCTGTGGGTCAGCACCCGGCTGGTTTCGCTGCCGATCAGCAGCGCGGCCATGCCGCGCCGGCCGTGCGAGGCCATCACGATCAGGTCGCAACTCTTTTGCTTGGCCATCTCGATGATGGCTTCCCAGGGGTGCAGCGCCTCCACGGTGGCGCCCTCGCACACCACGCCGGCGGCCGCAGCGGCGTCGAGCACGGCCTGCACCCGGCCGGCGGCGATGCGCTCCTGGGCGTCGTAGAACTCCTGCGGCGGTACAGGCTGCATCTCAGAGATCGCGCTGTAGGGGAAGGGCTCCTTGACGCTCAAGGTGGAGATGGCCGCGCCCGACAGCTTGGCCAGGGTGATGGCGCTCGTGACCGCCTTCGCGGTGATGTCCGAACCGTCGGTGGGGACAAGAATGCGTTGGTACATGCTGAACTCCGGTGCGTTGCGAGGGGGCTATAGGACCCGGTCTCCTGAAGTGTGCGCTGACCATGCTTTCGTTTCTTGAGTTAGATCAAGCCGCTGTGGCCTCGCTCAACGCCCGGGCCTGTGCTGTTTGCAGACAGGCAAGTGGCACTGTTCAAGACATTTCGCTGCTGCCCTTGCCAAGGCCACAAAATGCGTGCTACACTTCTAGCTGTCGCGGAGTGGTAGTTCAGTTGGTTAGAATACCGGCCTGTCACGCCGGGGGTCGCGGGTTCGAGTCCCGTCCACTCCGCCAAGACACTAGAAAGAGAAGCCCTGAAACTCAACGAGTTGCAGGGCTTTTTCAATTTCCGCGGCGATCTTTCGTGGCATGGCGGCGCCGGGCGTTCCTCCCCGTCAAGGGTCGGTGGTCCGGGGACCCTGCCAACCCGTTTGAGGTCGCGGCGGTCAGCCTCCGAGGGTGGCCACGATGTGCTTGCGTCTGAACCACCGTCGGCCGCCCGGGTGTGCCACCGACAAGGTCAATCGAAAATAAAACTGTAACAATGATTAAAGCGCTTATATATCAATCTAAAATAACAAAATTGTAAAATTACTTGACGTCCCAGTTGTCGGACGAGACCCCATGTGCCGCAACATCGCTATCGTCGATCACAGCCCCGCCTGGCAACGTTGGCTCGAGCGCGCGGTGCCCGACAGGTCCGACCTGAACCTGACCAGTTTCGACTCGCCGAAGGCCTTGCTCAGGTCGTTCAGACTGTGCGAAGTCGACTTGCTGATCGTCGCCTACCGCTTGCCCGATATCGACGGTTTCAGTTGGATCAGTGCCTTGCGCGAGACGGTTGGCTCCTCGCAGGCGCGCATCATCGCGCTGGTCAGTCGCGACGACGAGGTCGGCCGGTCCATGGCCGTGCTCGCCGGCGCCAATGTGGCTTACCGCAAAGGCATCGATGGCGATCTGCTGCGCCAGGACATGTTGCGCTGGGTCGGGTCGGACGCCATTCCTCAGCCACATGGCAAGGCGGATGGGCAAGCAGCACTGCCGCTGTTCGATCCGCGGTCGTTCGAGGGACCGGAACAGGCGGAGTTGCCGCGGCAACGCTGCGTTGTGCTGGGCTTTCTCGAACGGCTCAACAGCAAGCTTTCCTTGCTCCGCCTGGCCTGCATGGGCCAGGACGGGCGTGCCGTCCAGATCCTCGGTGAGTTTGCCCACGAATGCCGGGCTGTCGGTGCGCTGCGGGCTTGCGAGCGAACCGAAGGGATACGTCAGGAGTTGCTGGCGGGGGCCACGCAGCCAGGCGATGTGGTGGTCGACTACTTCGACATCCTGGTCCGCACCGCGCGGGCCATGGCCGAATGGTCGCTCAAGGGCACGCGCGCCGATTCCTGAGTCCGGGTGCATCCGGCACGCTGCATCGCCGAGCTTGTCCGGTCAATCCTCGCGCGGCTTGACTTGCCGGTGGCCAGGCCCTGATCGGGTGGTCTTTCGGTCAGGCAGCCGCGTTGAGCGAGAGCGCCGCCGATATCTTGGTCAACAAGGCATCGCGCTGGATTGGCTTGGTAATGTAGTCGTTCATGCCCACCTTGATGCAGGCCTCCTTGTCGCCATGCATGGCGTGAGCGGAAACGCCGATGATAGGCAACGCAGAGAAGTAAGGGTTGACCAACCCGCCTGCCATTGCCAGCGCCCGGATCGCCGCAGTGGCATCGAGTCCGTTCATCACCGGCATGGACACGTCCATCAACACGAGGTCGTAGGGCTTCAGGCGCACGGCTTGCACTGCCGCCGCGCCGTCCGAGACACAGTGCACCGCCATGCCTTGCTTCTGCAACCAGCGCTCCAGCAGTTTCTGGTTGATGCGGTTGTCATCGACCACCAGCACGCTTGCGCCGAGCAAGCGGCGCGCCAGTTCATCTTCGAACGGCACCGTGTCCCGAAATGGCGACATGCCAACCGCGATCTTGCAGTGAACGGTCGCCGTGAAGACACAGCCGCCGCCGTCGCGCGCGCTGACGGTCGCTCCACCGCCCATGGCTTGGCACAACTGCTGGCTGAGGTGCAGGCCCAGACCGGTGCCGCCGAATTGGCGGCCCACCGAGGGCTCGGCTTGGGCAAAAGCGTCGAAAACCGCCATCAGGCGATCGGGCGGAATGCCGGTGCCGGTGTCCTCGACACGCATCGACAATTCGCAGTCATCCTCCTTGCCCAGCCCCGGCGTGCACTGCACCCGCACCATCACCTGACCCACGGCCGTGAACTTGAGCGCGTTGTCGACCAGGTTGTTGAGCACCTGGCAGATTCGGTGCGGGTCACCTACCAGTATGCGTTGCGAGGTCTGCCACTGCACGCTGAAGGCAAGGCCTTTCTCCTTGGCGCGGGCCTCGAACAGGCGCAGGGCGCTGCCGAGTTGCTCCTGCACATCGAATGCGATCTGCTCGAAAATAAGCTTGCCGGCTTCCACCTTGGACAAGTCCAGCAAGTCGTCCAGCACAACGCGGAGCAGTTTGATCGACATGCGGGCGCACTTCAGCAACTCGTATTGTTCGGGGTCGAGAGAGGACCGTCCCAGCAGGTCGAGCATGCCCGTCATGCCGTTGAGCGGGGTGCGGATTTCGTGGCTCACCGCAGCCAGCGCGTGGTTGCGTCCCAGGCGCGAGGCTTCGACGGCCGGCTGCGCTTGCCGCAGCGCAGGATCGGCGTGGCGTGCGCGCAGGTGCAGGCACAGCAACTTGCTGCCTTGCCAGTCCAGCGGGGCGAATGACATCTCGACCGGGACCAATCGTCCGTCGGTCGGGACGATGGTGGGCCAGGACGAAAGCCTTTGCGCGTGTCGCATCCATTGGGAATCGGCTTGGCTGAAGAGCAATTCGAGCTCGGTACGGCAAGCCGGCGGCGCGAAATGGCGCAGATCAACCGTTGCCGAACCGCCGGCTTGGCGGCCCAGCAAACGGTCGGCGGCATGGTTCATGAACAGGACCCTGCCGCCGGCGTCAGTGACTATCAAGCCCTCGGGCGAGAGATTGGACAGGGTCTGCAGCAGGCCTTGCGGTTCAAGTCCCTGCTGCCGCATAGGCGGTGCCTGGTGGCTGCTGCCAGTGGTCAGACGCCGCCAGAAAGCCTGTGCCGCCGTCAAGGTGCTGGCGCCCCACCACCGGCTCTTCGGTGCTGCAGTCCTGCGTGCGGGGTCTCGCGTTCGTTTGGTCATCGGGTGGGCGGGGATGCGCTTGATTCGCACCACCAGCGGGTCCAGTCGAGATATTGACGTGTTTTCGGCATGTCCTTCCGATTCATGAGCCCGGCGAGGGGAGCGACCAGTCGACGCGCGCCCGGCCCGGGGCCGCCTGACAGCCGTGGCGGTCGCCCACCCCCGCGTGAATCCCGTGCGCCATGGCCCGCCCGCCGCCGCACCTGTCCGCATCGGACGCTTTCGACGTCGGCCGATCGGCCGCCAGACCGGATGTCCTGTTTGATGATTAGAAAAAATGCTTAAATCATCAACAACGATTCAATCTATAATTAGACCATGAAATTCATAGGCATCGTGGATGACAATCCGACCGCCCTGGCCCAGATGCGCCTGCTCTTGCAGCGCGCCAGGTTCCAGGATGTCCGAACCTACACCGACCCCCGCCAGGCCCTGTCGGCTTTCACCGGTGCGCCGCCGGCCGTCTTGCTGCTGGACTTCATGATGCCCGGCATCGACGGCGTGCAATTGCTGAGTTCGCTGCGCGAGGCCGGGGCGCTGCACGGCACTTCGGTGGCGATGGTGTCGGGTTGTGCCGACTCGGCGACAGTGCGTCTCTCCGCCTTCCAGGCCGGCGCGCTCGACGTGATCGCCAAGCCCATCCTGCCCGAGGAGTTCGTGCTGCAGGTGCGCAACCTGGCACGCCTGGCCGGCACGCCGACGATGGGCCGCGCCACCGCTGGCTTCCAGGCGCTCGCGGTGCCGCGCAGGGTTGAGGCCAAGGCGCCCAAGGCAGGCGATCCGCCACCAGACCATGACGTGCTCAAGGCAATGGCGGCCCTGCGGGGTGAGGGCAGCGGCAGGCACGCCGAGCGCGTGGCCCACTATGCCGCAGCGATCGCGCATCGGCTCGGCATGAGCCCAGCCCAGCAGGCGCAGTTGATCGCTGCAGCGCCGCTGCACGACATCGGCAACATCGGCGTGCCCGACCGGGTGCTGTTCAAGCGAAGCGCGTTGACCGACAGCGAGCGCGGCGATTTGGAGCGGCACACCGTCATCGGCCATCAACTGCTGCGCAAGTCGGCCTCGCCGCTGCTCCAACTCGGCGCCGAGATCGCTCTGTCCCACCACGAGCGCTGGGACGGTGCAGGCTACCCGCTGGGCTTGTCTGGCGAGGCCATCCCGCTGTCGGGCCGGATCGTGGCGCTGGCCGACGCCTTTGACCAGTTGACGACGTCGCCGTTCAAGTCCGCCGGGTTGATCGATGGCGCGGCCGAAATCCTCGATAACGACGGGGCCAGGCGCTTCGATCCCCGGGTGGTCCAGGCCTTTGCCGAGACCCTGCCCGAACTGCGGCGCATCAAGCGGCAGATCGACGTCGGTCAGCCGATAGCGCCCCCTGCCGCCTGCCTGGACTGCTGACCGCGCCCGGCGCCGTCTACGCCATTGACGTCGTTACCGTGGCGACCGGCAGACGCAAGTCGAACCAGAATGCCGCCCCCCGGCCGGGTGCGCTGCTCAACTTGATCTGGCTCCCCATCAGACCCACCAGGCGTTGGCAGATCGCCAGCCCCAGGCCCGTGCCGCCGAACTCGCGGTCCAACGTGTTGTCGACCTGGTTGAACGGTTCGAACACGGATTGCTGAGCCGAGGTCGCGATCCCTATGCCCGTGTCGGTGACGCGGAATTGAAGCTGGGCGTGGTTTGCCCCGCTGCTGTCGCCCGCCGCCTTGAGTTCGACCAGGACGCTACCGGCCTGGGTGAACTTGATGCCGTTTTCGATCAGGTTGGCCAGGACCTGGCGCAGTGCCACTGCATCGCCCGCCACGCCGGTGGCTGCCGCCGGATCTATCCTGGCGGCCAGCACCAGACCCTTGTTCTGCGCATGGGCTGAAAACAGGCGAACCACCTCGCTGACCACCTCCGCGGGATCGAAGGCCGCCGGATGGATCGACAGCTGGCCGGCCTCGATCTTGCGGAAGTCCAGGATCTTTTCGGTCAGCGCCAGCAACTCGCGGCCGGCCTCATGAACGGTGACCGCGCAGTCGCGCTGCGCTGTGGTCATCGGCGTGTCGATCAGCATTTCCGAGAATCCAAGCACTGCGGCCAACGGGGTGCGGACCTCGTGGCTGATCGTGGCCAGGAACCTGGACTTGGCCAGGTTGGCGGCCTCCGCCTGCCGGCGCAGCGTCACTGCGTTGGCCAATTCGCACTCGCGCCTTTTGAGGACACGGTCCAGCAGCGTGAAGCAAGTCACCAGCGCCAGCAGGGCCGCGGCCGAGACGCTGACGATCGTCGCCACCGCGGCATGCCAGCGCTGGTACAGCAGCTCATCAGATATCCCCGTCCGTATCATCAGCGGAAATTTGTACACGGCCCGGTCCACCATCAGGCCTTGCGCCTCGGCGCTTGCGAGCTTGACCGTGCCGGGCAAGGGCGTGATGTCGCCGCTGGTCTGAGCCGCGGGGGCAGATCCTTGTCCGCCCAAGCTGCCGCCGGCTGACTTGACCGCCGGGTCAAGCCGGATCGATGAATGGGCCAGCAAGGTGTTGTTCAGATCGAACAGCCCTATCGTCCTGCCGCGGCTACGCTGCAGGACGCGGTCGTAGAAGTCGGTGAAGAACTGGCTGGTGACGCCAACGATCACCAGGCCCATGAAGTGCCCCGCCGTATCGTCCAGACGCCGACTGATGTAGAAGGTCCAGGTCCCGTTGCCCCGGTTCTTGACGGGTTGGCTGACGAACACTTCCGGCCTAGGGTTGTCCCGGTGCCGCTTGAAATAGTCGCGGTCCGCCAGGTTGATCGGTGGCGCCGGGAAAGAGCGGCTGAAGGTGATGACATCGCCGTTCAAGGCCACTATCGATGCCACTTCGATTTGCGGCGATGCGCTGGCCTTGTCGCGCAGCATCCTGTGAACGGTCGGCATGGCACTGGCCTGGCGCAGTGCGGCGTCACCGCCCAGGTGTTGCTGGCGCAAACCTTCGGCGATGTCATCGAGCACCAGGTAAGCCGAGGTCATGCTCTGGCCGGCGTGCTCGGCCAGCACCATCGACATGGTTTCGAGGTCGCCTTGCCAATGCTCCTCGGCCTGTCCGCGCATCACCCATATCGACAGCATCGCGGTCGCCAGCACCAGCACGACCAGCGCGCTTCCGATGGCCTGCGCCGTTCTGCGCGATGACAGCAGCAGGTGCTTGAACGTCAGGTTCATTTTCTATTTTGATATTAACTAAGACAACAACAAATAGTACCACCTTAAGCTTGTCAATTTGACTGGTTGAAATATTAAAGCCAGCCATGGTGTGACTTCAGGACGGCCTCGTTGCAGTTCGCCGCGGTCAGCGTCAACCCGGGGTGTCAGAAGCCGGCTTTCGCCGGGCGGCGCACGGCGATGGGCATCGTCGCCAGCCGGTGGGTTCGGGGCGTTCCTGCTGTGCCCGCCGGCCAGGGCGCGGCGTCGACCACCGGGAAGTTGCCGGCAAACCGGGCGAGCAGGCCGAAAAACGTGCCCAGCAATCTGGTCTGCCCGGCCAGCCGCAGCCGGCCCTCGGTGATCGCCTGCCGCGGCGCCACGCGCTGCTGCAACAGCGCTTCCAGCGCCAGTGCTCGCCGCTGTCGCTGAAATGCCAGGCCAGCGTGAAGGCCAGCGCGCCAACCCGGCCGGCATCGAGCCGCACTGCCCGCGCGTCGAACAGCAGCCCGTTGGGCAGCGCCGACACCAGCGAGTTGCCGGCCGCCATCTTCGAGGCCGGTGGTGGGCCTTCGCGGTACTCGCGCGCCCAGCAGGAAGGCGTTGCGCCAGGTCGATGACTCGGCCTGGAAGCCCATCTGCGCCAGCGCGGCTGCGGCCAGCGCGCGCCGGCGCATGGCCGGGCTGGGCGTAGTCCGCGTGCTTCATCACCTCGGCCACCCAGCGGTACTCGCCGTGCTCGAAATCGGCTTGCGCCCGCGCCATCAGCGCGTCCATGCCGCCCATGTATTCGACGGATTTGATGGCCGCGGGCGCCGGCGGCTGGTTGTGCAGGTTGGCCGGGTGTACGTCGTGACTTGGAACAGGCCGTGGATGCCGTTCAGCCTGGCTTGGCGCCACAGACTTGGGTTGACGGTGTCGGCCGGCGTCGCGTCGTCGAGAAAGGCGTAGCCGCGCTGGCTCCAGACCGCATGGCCGTCGGGCCGGATCACCTCGGCAAACTCGACCGTGTCCAGAAAACCGCGCTGCGCGTCGGCCAGATCCTGCCCGTCGTCGAGCGACAGGTCGGCGGCCAGCAGGCGGTTGAAGTCCAGCGTCGGACCGTAGGCTTGTGTCATGGGGGGCTGCGAGTCGGGGTTTGGGCGTGAGGGCTCACCCTCGTCGCCAGCGTCCGGTCGGGTGCGGACTGGCAGCGGTGCCCGCCAGTAGACCTGTCGCGCCTGCCTTGGCCAATCGGCACAAGCACCGAGCATGTTGGCCGCCTTGCGGCATCCCGAGGTCAGCTTGGGCCTGCGCGACGGGCGGGGACGGGTGGCGTTGCGGATGTGGGTGCTGGTGCGGGCCGCGCAAGCAGTGATGGTGGCAGGCTTGGCCTCGCGCGCCAGCCCACGATGCGCGATGATCCCGCCATCGAACCTGGGAGAACCGCCATGCCGATCTCGATGCCAAGCCTGGGCCTGCCCGCTTCCGCCCGCGGCTGGCTGGCCACGACCTTGTTGTCGCTGGTCAGCGCCTGCAGCACGCTGCATCCGGCGCGGTTGCGCGCGGGTCAGATCGAGGCCGAGGTGCTGGTCGCGATGGGCCAGCCCACCGGCCGCTACGCCTTGGACGGCGGCGTGCAGCGGCTGGAGTTCGCGCGCGGCCCGGCCGGGCGCGTGACCTGGATGGTCGACCTGGACGCTGGCGGGCGCCTGGCCACCTTCGAACAGGTGCTCGATGCCGACCACTTCGCCCAGGTTCGCGACGGCATGCCGCGCGACGGGTTGCTGCGCCTGCTGGGCCGGCCCGCGGCGCGCCAGGGCGAGTGGCGGGGCCGCGAGACCTGGTCCTGGCGCTACGAGACCCACGACTGCCTGTGGGCGCGCGTCACGCTGGGTGCCGACGGGCGGGTGCAAGGGGGTGTGGCCATCATGACCGACCCGGCCTGCGACGCCGGTCGCGGCGCCGAATCGCGCTGAGCCGCACCGGCCACATCACCCGCGCAGTCCATCTCACCGTCCATCCCAACCAACCAACCAACCAACCAACCAACCAACCAACCAACCAACCAACCAACCAACCATGTCCCTGATTCTCTACGGCATCCCCAACTGCGACAGCGTCAAGCGCGCCCGGGCCTGGCTTGCCGGGCAGGGCGCCGCCGTGCAATTCCACGATCTCAAGAAGGCGGGTGTTCCCGCTGCGGCGCTGGACGGCTGGATGGCCAGCGTCGGCTGGGAGCGCCTGCTCAACCGCCAGGGCACGACCTGGCGCAAGCTCGACCAGGCCAGCAAGAGCGGGGTGGTCGACGCCGCCAGCGCCAGGTCTTTGATGCTGGCCCAGGCCAGCGTGATCAGGCGCCCGGTGGTGGCCTGGCCCGATGGGGCGATCAGCGTGGGCTTCGACCCGGCCGAGTTCAGCCGCCGGCTTTGAGCCCGGCCGCCGCCTCCGCCCGCAGCGCCGCCTTGTGGATCTTGCCGGCCGGCGTCATGGGCAGCGCTTCGCGCAACACCACCTGGCGCGGCACCTTGTAGTCGGCCAGTTGATCGGTGCACCACTGGCGCAGATCGGCCTCGGTCAGGCCGCTGTCGGGCAGGGCGACGACATAGAGCCGGCCCACCTCGCCCAGCACCGGGTCGGGCACGCCTATGCCGGCGGCCATCACCACCTGGGGATGGCGGTTGACCAGGGCCTCGATCTCGGCCGGGTAGACGTTGAAGCCGCCCTGGATGTAGAGGTCTTTCTTGCGGCCCTTCAGCGTGATCACGCCGCGGGCGTCGGCCGAGCCCAGGTCGCCGGTCTGCAGCCAGCCGTCGGCGCTGAAGCCGGCCCCGGCGGCCGCGCCGATGTAGCCCGGCACGACGCCACAGCCCTTGAACCACAGCTCGCCCACCTCGCCGGCGGGCAGGGCGCGGCCGTCGTCGCCGGCGATGCGCAACTGGGCGTCGGCGAACGGCGTGCCTATCGTCGTCATCAAGTCGGCCGGGCTGCGCGTCCAGGGCGTCATCACGATCGCGCCCGAGGTCTCGGTCAGGCCGTACAGGTTCATCAGCGTGGCCTGCGGCAGGCGCGCGGCCAGCCGCTCCAGCAGCACCGCGTCGACGTTGGACCCGCCCGAGAACACCAGCCGCACCCGGCTCAGGTCGACGCTGGCGATGCGCGCGTTCATCAGCAGCAGCGTCAGCATCGTCGGCACGCCGGCCAGCAGCGTGGGCGGGTATTGCTGCATCAGCGTGATCATCCGGTCGGCCTTGAACTCGGCCACCAGCACCGCGGTGCCGCCGCCCACCAGGTGGGTCAGCGCGCCGCAGGTGATGCCGCCCACATGGTTGAGCGGGTTGGCCAGGTGGATCAGGTCGTCTTCCGTCACCCGTGTATGGGCGGCCTGGGCCGCGGCGCTGGCCAGCAGGCTGCGGTGGGTCAGGCCGGCGCCCTTGGGCCGGCCGGTGGTGCCCGAGGTGTAGATCACCATCGCCACGTCGCTCGCCACCACCTGGCGCCGCGCCAGCGCCAGGCGTCCGGCGTCCAGCGGCGTGGCGGCCAGCGCGGCCAGGCTGTTCAGGCCGGTGCCGTCGATCGCGATGACATGGCGCAGCGCCGGCAGGGTCGGCCCCAGCCTGGCCAGCATCGCGGTGAAGTCGAAGCCCTCATGCGCGCCCAGCGTGAAGACGGCCCGGGTCTCGCTGTCGGCCAGCATCGTCGACAGCTCGCCGTCGCGGTAGCGCACGCTCAAGCCCACCACCGCGACGCCGATCTTGGTCGCGGCGTAGAACAGCAGCAGCCACTCGATCTGGTTCAGTCCGATGATGCCGATGCGGTCGCCGCGCCCCAGCTTCAGGCCCAGCAGGCCGCAGGCCAGTCGGTCGCTGGCGGCGTCCACGTCGGCCCAGGACCAGGCGACGTCCGGGTCGATGTAGGCGCTGGCCTGGCCGCGTCGGCGCGCGGCTTGCGTCAGCGTGTCGCCCAGGGTGGCGAACCGGTCGAGGCCGGTCGCCTGGGTGGACGTTTGGGCGGCGGGGTCGGTGCTGGGGCGCATGGTGAGACTCCTGATCGGCAGCATGTTGCGCGGGTCGCGACCGCCTGCTGGCGGCCATGGGCGGGTGCCGTATTGAAGCGATCCCGGCCGCCGGCCCACATCGTCGCTTTCGACGATTCATGCGGCGCGGCCGATCTGAAACACTGCGGCGTGTTCCGCCGACGAGTCCTCAACCATGTCCGATGCCCTTGTGGCCGATGCCGCCCTGACGGCTGTCGCCTTGACTGACGCTGACCCGACTGATTCCGAATCGGCTGACGCCCCATTCCGGGCCGAGGTGCGGCAGTTCCTGGCCGCCGAACTGGGCGAAGACTTGCGCCAGGCCGGCCGCCGCAGCGCGGGCATCTTTGCCGATTACCCGGTCGGCCAGCGCTGGTTCCGCATCCTGGCCGCGCGCGGCTGGAGCGTGCCGCATTGGCCGGTCGAATGGGGCGGCTGCGGCTGGAGCCCGCGCCAGCACGACATCTTCGCCAGCGAACTGGCCGCGGCCAGCGCGCCCGCGCTGGCGCCGCAGGGCACGCGCATGGTCGCGCCGGTGTTGCTGGCCTTCGGCACCGACGAACAGAAACAACGCTGGCTGCCCGGCATCCGTTCCGGCGACGACTACTGGGCCCAGGGCTATAGCGAGCCCGGCGCGGGCTCGGACCTGGCGGCGCTGCAATGCCGCGCGGTCCGCCGCGGCGACGAGTACGTCATCAACGGCACCAAGATCTGGACCACCCATGCGCAATGGGCGAACAAGATGTTCTGCCTGGTGCGCACCGACCCCGGCGCCAAGGCCCAGCAAGGCATCAGCTTCCTGCTCTTCGACCTGCCGCTGCCCGGCGTGACGATCCGCCCGATCATCAGCATCTCGGGCGACCATGAGCTGAACCAGGTGTTCTTCGACGATGTGCGGGTGCCGGCCAGCGCGTTGCTGGGCGAGGAGAACCGGGGCTGGACCATCGCCAAATACCTGCTGGTGCACGAGCGTGGTGGCAGTTGGTCGCCGATGTTGCGCGCCAGGCTTGCCCGGCTGCATCTGGCGCTGGCGCGGGCGTTTGCCGGCCGGCCGGCCGACGATGCCGAGCGCCGCGACCTCGACCGCCTGCTGGCCGACGCGCGCTGCCGCATCGATGCGCTGCACGCGCTGGAGCAGCAGGGGCTGGCGGCCCGCATCCGCGGGGTCGACGACCCGATCGCGCCGTCGGTGGGCAAGGTGCTCGGCACCGAGCTGAAACAGTTCCTGACCGAGATCGGCGTCCTGATCGCCGGCCCGGACGCCGCCGCCGCGCTGGCGATGGCCGACGCCGACGCCCATGCGCTGGCGCTGCCCGAGGACGCGCTGTTCGCGATGAGCGCCTACCTCAACGACCGCGCCGCGTCGATCTACGCCGGCACCAACGAGGTGCAGCGCAACCTCATCGCCCGCCACCTGCTGGCTTCATGAGAAACAAACGCCGGGCCGCCCCAAGTGTTTCTCCTCCCCCTCGGGGGGGCGGGCGCCGCAAGGCGGCCTTGGGGGCGCTTATGAGAAACAAACGCCGGGCCGCCCCAAGTGTTTCTCCTCCCCCTCGGGGGGCGGGCGCCGCAAGGCGGCGGCCTTGGGGGCGTTCTTGAAGAGATGACGATGGCACCAATGTTCGAACTCACCGATTCCCAGGCGCTGCTGCGCGACAGCCTGGCGCGCTGGCTGCATGACGCCGCGCCCTTCGCGCGCCGCCAGTCGCTGCTCGCCACGCCCGAGGCCATCGCGCCGCTCTGGCAGGGGCTGGCGGGCGGGCTGGGCCTGCTGGGCGCGGCGCTGCCCGAGTCGCTGGGCGGGCAGGGCGGCGGCCTGGCCGACCAGGGCCTGATCCTGCAGACCCTGGGCGACGCGCTGCTGCCCGAGCCTTACCTGGCTTGCGCGGTGCTGGGCGCCGGCCTGCTGCGGCGCCTGCCGGGTGAGTGGCCGCAGCGCCTGCTGGCCGGCCTGGTCGACGGCGCGGTGCGCCCGGTGCTGGCCACGCTGGAGCGCGGTGCGCGCCACGACTTGGCGCGGGTGCAGGCCCGCCTGCAGACGGCGGCGGTCGGCGGCCAGGCGCTGACCACGCTGACCGGCCGCAAGGCGCTGGTGCGCGCCGCGCCTTACGCCACGCATTGGCTGGTCAGCGCGCGGGATGCCGCCGGCTGCCTGCGGCTGGCGCTGGTCAGCCCGGGTGCGGCCGGCATCACGCGGCGCGACCTGCGCCTGACCGACGGCGGCTGGGCGGCCGAACTGGCCTTCGACGCCACGCCGGTCGAGGCGGTGCTGGGCGAGCCGGGCGTCGACTTGCTGGCGCTGGTCGAGCAGGTCAGCGACGAGGCGCTGCTGGTCACCGGTGCTGAAGGCGTGGGCGTGATGCAGCGCCTGCTGCGCGACACGCTGGACCATGTGCGCCAGCGCCAGCAGTTCGGCGTGGCGATCGCCAGCTTCCAGGTCGTGCAGCACCGGCTGGCCGACATGCACCTGGCGCTGCTGCAGGCCAATGCGCTGGTCGGCGCCACGCTGTTGCGGCTCGACCGCGAGACCGCGCTGCCGGCCGGGGTGCGCCGCCAGGCGGTGGCCTCGGCCCAGGTGGTGGTGGCGCGGGCCTGCCGCAGCGTAGGCCAGGGGGCGGTGCAGTTGCACGGCGGCATGGGCATGACCGACGAGTTGTTCGTCGGCCATGGCTTCAAGCGCCTGACGCTGATCGAGGGCCTGGGCGGCGGGGTCGATGCGCAGCTGCACCGGGTGGCGGACAGCGGCGCGTTGGCCGGATGAAGCACGACGCCTGGCGCCACGACCCGGCGGCCTATGGCGCGCCCGAGCCGGCGCCGACCCGGTTTGCCGACGTCGACACGCGGCGCCATGTCAACAACATCGCCGTCCATGGCCTGCACCAGGAGGCGCGCCAGCGCTGGTTGATGGCCGCCGGCGGCGCGGCGGTGTGGCCCGAGGGCACGCTGCGGCTCAAGCCGGTGGCCTGCCGCACCGAGTTCTGGCGCGAGTGCCATTACCCGGCGCCAGTCAGTGCCGGGCTCAGGCTGCTGGGTGCGGCGCCCGAGGGCTTCACGCTCGCCGCCGGTCTGTTCCAGGCGGGCGACTGTGTCGGCATCCAGCAGACGGCGGTCGCTGCCTGGGATGCCGACCTGGCCACCCGCGTCGATCTGCCGCCGGCGCTGCGCGACGATCTGGCGGCCCGGCTGGACCAGCATCCGGCACCGGACAGTGCCGTCGCGGCTTTTGCGGCCGCCAGGCTGCCGGCCGGCAGCGACCGGCCGCAACATTACCCCGTCGCCGCCCAGCTCGGCAGCCGTTACGGCGATTTCGATGCCGACGGCTGCAGCAGCGAAGCGGCGGTGATGCGCGGCATCGAGCAGGCCCGTGCCGCGCTGCTGCAACAGGCTTTCGCGGCGGCGGGCGGCGACCCCGACGCCGACTGGGTCAGCTTGCTGGTGGCGCGCATCGACCTGCACTGGGCCCACCACCGCGCGCCACCGCGCCACTGGGCGCTGGCCGGCGCCGTCACCCACACCGGCAGCAGCTCGGTCGTGCTGCGGGTGGCGATGTTCGACGGCCCATCGCTGCAGGCGATGGCCGACTGCGTGATGGTCTACACCGACCCCACCCGCTCGACCGGCCCGGCCGGCGCCGTCGCCTTGCCCGCGCCCCTGCGCGCGGCGCTGCAGGCCCTGGCCTGGCGCGGCGCGGTCTGAAACAAACCAACCTGTTTTTCTGGAGAACCGACATGGCATTGACCTTCACCCGCAGCTGGACCGACGAAGACCTGGACCGCTGGCGTGACACCTGCGTGCGCTTCGTCGAGGACGAACTGCAGCCCGACGACGACGCGGCGCGGGCGCGCGGCAATGTCGGCGCCGAGCTGTGGCGCAAGGCCGGCGAGCTCGGCCTGCTGTGCACCGACATCCCCGAGGAATTCGGCGGCGGTGGCGGCGACTTCCGCCACGAGGCGGTGCTGTACGAGGAATGTTCGCGCCGCGGCTTGAGCGGCTGGGGCAACTCGGTGCACACCATCGTCGCGCATTACTTCATGAACCACGGCACGGCTGAGCAGAAGCAACGCTACCTGCCTCGGATGGCGCGCGGCGAACTGGTTGGCGCGATCGCGATGACCGAGCCCGGCGCCGGCAGCGACCTGCAAGGCATTCGCACCAAGGCCGAAAAGCGCGGCGACCACTACGTCATCAACGGCAGCAAGACCTTCATCACCAACGGCTTCCTGGCCGGCGTGATCCTGGTGATCTGCAAGACTGACCCGACCCAAGGCGCGCGCGGCACCTCGATCCTGATCGTCGAGACCGAGGGCTGTCCGGGGTATCGCGTCGGCCGGGTGCTCGACAAGCTGGGCATGAAGTCGCAGGACACCTCCGAGCTGTTCTTCGACGACGTCACGGTGCCGGCCGCCAACCTGCTGGGCGGCGTCGAGGGTCAGGGCTTCTACCAGCTGATGGGCGACCTGCCGTATGAGCGGCTGATCATCGGCGTCACCGCGCTGGCCTGCATGGAAGGCGCTTACGAGGCCACGCTGGCCTATGTGCGCGAGCGCAAGGCCTTCGGCAAGCCGATTGGCGACCTGCAGAACACCCGCTTCAAGCTGGCCGAGGTGGCCACCCAGATCCAGGTCGGCCGGGCCTTCATCGACCGCTGTGTCGAGCAACTCGTCCTTGGCAAGCTCGACACCGCCACCGCCTCGATGGCCAAGCTCTGGGGCAGCGAGACCCAGGGCAAGGTGCTGGACGAATGCCTGCAGCTCTTTGGCGGCTACGGTTTCATGAACGAATACCTGATCGCCAGGATGTACGCCGACGCTCGGGTGCAGCGCATCTACGGCGGCACCAGCGAGATCATGAAAGAAGTCATCTCGAGGGCGTTGTAGGCCCCCCCGAAGCGCCTTCGGCGCCGCCCCCAGGGGGGACGAGCCCGGACAGGCAAGGTCCAGCGGACCTTGCCTGCCTGGCGAGGAGCCGGGCTGCAAAGCCCGGCGCGGCCTGCAAGGCAAGCCAGTGGCCCGGCAGAGCCGGTTCCACGGCGTTTGCTTGAACCCGACTCGAACTGGAGTACCTTCATGATGGATACCAAGGCGGCTGACCCGTCTCCCTTGCTGATCGACGAGCGCGACGGCGTCGCCTGGCTGACGATGAACCGGCCCGAGCGGCTGAACGCGCTGAACGTCGGCCTGACCGACGCGCTGCGCAACTACTTTCAGGCGCTGGAAAATCGGCCCGAGATCCGGGTCGTGGTGCTGCAGGGCGCGGGCCGGGCTTATTGCGCCGGGCTGGACCTGAAGGACCGCATCGGCGCGGCGCCCCGAGACGTGCAGGCCAGTTTCGAGGGCCAGAAGGCGATCCGCGACATCATGATCGCGATGCGCGAATGCCCGCAGCCCATCGTCAGCATCGTCCAGGGCTCGGCCAGCGGCGGCGGTCTGGGCATCGCGCTGGCCAGCGATATCCGGCTGGCCACGCCCGAGGCGCGCTTCAACGCCGCCTTCATCAAGATCGGCGTGTCGGGCTGCGACATGGGGTCGAGCTACTTTCTGCCGCGCATGGTGGGTGCGTCGGTGGCCGCCGAGATGCTGCTGACCGGGCGTTTCCTCGATGCCCAGCGCGCCTATGCGCTGGGCCTGGTCAGCCGGGTCGACGCGCTGCCCGCGCTGCAAGCCGAAGCCCAGGCCCTGGTCGGCGAGATGCTCAACGCCACGCCGCTGGCGCTGCGCCTGACCAAGGACTGCCTGAACCAGAACATCGACGCCCAAGGCCTGCGCGCGGCGATCGCGATGGAAGACCGCAACCAGGTGCTGTGCACCCGCGGCGGCGATTTCCAGGAGGGCATCAACGCCTTCCTGGAAAAGCGCAAGCCGGTCTACGGCCAGACCACGAACTGAACGCGATCGCGAGAAACCAGCGCCCATGACCGATCTGCTTCGCCGCCAGCTGCTGCTGTCGTCCGCTGACGCGCTGGGCCTGGCTGCACTGCCCTGCGCACCGGCTTGGGCCCAGTCCTTCCCGACCCGGCCGGTGCGCCTGGTCGTGCCTTTCCCGCCCGGCGGGCCGGTCGACACCGTTGCGCGCACGGTGGCCCAGCGCCTGTCCGAGACCTGGGGCCAGGCCGTGGTGGTGGACAACCGGGCCGGCGCTGGCGGCATGGTGGGCGCCGACCATGCCGCCAAGTCGCCGGCCGACGGCAGCACGGTGTTCGTCTGCAGCATCCACCACGCCGTGCTGCCGGCGCTCAAACCCAAGCTGCCCTACGACATCGAACGCGACTTCGTGCCGCTGAGCTTCGGCGCGCGTTTTCCTATCGTGCTGGTGGCCCATCCTTCGGTCGATGCCAGGACGGTGGCCGAGCTGATCGCGCTCGACAAGAGATCGCCAGGCAAGCTGAACTACGGCAGTTCGGGCAACGGCGGCGGCACCCACCTTGCGGGTGAACTGTTCAACCTGCAGGCCGGCACGCAACTGGCGCATGTGCCTTACAAAGGCAGCGCACCGGCGATGAGCGACCTGCTGGGTGGCCAGGTGCAGCTGATGTTTGCCGACGCGCCCACCGCGCTGCCCCAGGTGCGCGCCGGCAAGGTGCGGGCGCTCGGCGTGGCCAATGCCCAGCGCTCGGCGCTGTTTCCGGGCGTCCCCACCTTCGTCGAGGCCGGTGTGGCGGGCTACGAGGCCTATTCCTGGGCCGGCTTCGTGGCGCCGGCGGGCACGCCGCGCGAGGTGGCGGCCAGGCTGTCGGCCGACATCGGCCGCGCGTTGGCGCTGCCCGAGGTCAAGGCCAGGCTGCACGAAGCCGGCGCCGAGGCCGCGCCGACCAGCGCCGAGGCCTTCGGCCGCTTTTTGAACGACGAAATCACCAAGTGGACCCGGGTGGTGCGCAGCAGCAATATCCAGGCGGATTGAGGTCGGCTGCGCCAGGCGGGATGCTGGCCGGACTGCCGTGGTGCACGCGTTTGTCTCCGCTTCGGCATGCCGCAAGCCAAGCCCAGCGGTATGCCGAAATTTGACAGCATATGCGCTATCATTTTTCAGATGCCAACGCTGGTACTCGACACCAACATCCTGGTTTCCGCGCTGCTTCGCGGCGGCGGGGCCGCGCGTTGGGTGCTGCGCGCCTGCCTGACCGCGCATTACCAACCTGTCCTGGGTCCGGCATTGCTTGCCGAGTACGAAGACGTGCTGGGCCGCGCCGACCTGTTTCGCGACAGCGTGCTGTCCGCGAGCGACCGCAGCGAGGTATTCGACGGTTTTCTGAACCGTTGCCGCTGGGTCGAGGTGTTCTACGCCTGGCGTCCGAACTTGCCGGACGAGGCCGATAACCACCTGATCGAACTGGCGGTGGCGGCGCAGGCCGACGCGATCGTCACTCGAAATCTGCGCGACGTGACGCGCGGCGAGTTGAAATTTCCCCTGCTCAGGGTCCTTGCGCCCGAGCAATGCCTGGAGGTTTTTCCATGTCGACCTTGACTATCCGATTGCCCGACGACAAGCATGAGCGGCTGAAGGCCTTGGCGCGCGCCAACGCGATCAGCGTCAACAAACTGATCGATGAATTGGCCACCGTGGCCCTGGCCAACTTCGACGCCAGGGTGCGGTTCGAGACCCGTGCAGCACATGGCAGTCCAGACCGTGCGCTGGCCTTGCTGGACAGGCTCGATGCCGCGGATTGAGCTTGGTGTGCGCCAGGCCCTGCCTGTGTTGCGGTCCTGCGGCGTTGCGCGGGGTGCTTGCCTTGATGGGGTACGCATCGTTCAGTGACTTTTGACGCCATGTCGGTGGTCAAAACGCTGAATTCGGCGGTGGACGACGCGATGACAGGCAAGAGCGCCTTGGTGACAGGCCCTGCCGGTGCGCGCTGCCAGAATCATTTTCAAACCGACCCACCGCAGGAGACTGGCATGGAAAACCGCGTCCGCATCACGATCGACGCCCAAGGCGTCGCCGATGTCTGCCTGGTGCGCAGCGACAAGATGAACGCGCTCGATTTCGAGATGTTCGACGCGATCGCCGCCGCCATCACCCGGCTGCAGACCGAGCCCGGCCTGCGGGTGGTGGTGCTGCACGGCGAGGGCAAGGCGTTTTGCGCCGGTCTCGACATGGGCCGGATGGCCAAGTTGAGCGCCGGTGAGCCCGGTGGCATGCGCGACCTGCGGCCGCGCACCCACGGCATCGCCAACTCGGCGCAGTACCTGGGCCTGGGCTGGCGCGAACTGCCGGTGCCGGTGATCGCCGCGGTGCATGGTGTGGCCTTCGGCGGCGGCCTGCAACTCGCGCTGGGCGCCGACATCCGCCTGGTCACCGCCGACCTGAAGATGAGCGTGATGGAGATCAAGTGGGGCTTGGTGCCCGACATGGCCGGCGTCGCGCTGATGCGTGGCCTGGTGCGCGACGACCATGCGCGCGAACTGACCTACACCGGCCGCGTGGTGCTGGGCGATGAGGCGGTGCAGCTGGGTCTGGCCACGCGCGTCTGCGCCGACCCGCTGGCCGAGGCGATGGCGATGGCCCAGGCGATGGCCCAGCGCAGCCCTTGCGCGCTGCGCGCCGACAAGCGGCTGATGAACCTGGCCAGCCGCACGCTGGACGAGACCGCCGCAGCCTGCCTGATGGCCGAGTCGGTCGAGCAGGTGGCGCTGATGGGCCAGCCCAACCAGTTGGAGGCGGTGCGGGCCAATCTGGAAAAGCGCACGCCGCTGTTCCACGATTGAGCCGCCGCCCACCCAACCCAGCACCGCCACCCCATGCAACGTGATGATGAATTCCGCCAGCAAGTGGCCGCTCGCCTGGCGGGCTGGGACTTGCACGCGCCCGACGAGACCGGACTGAAGCGCGCCGCGGTGGCGCTGGTGATCACCGACGCCGGTCCGGGCACCGGTCTCTGGGGCCTGCAGCGCAGCGGCCACTGGAGCACCGAGGCCGCGTTGATCCTGACCCGCCGCGCCGCCCACATGCGCCGCCATGCCGGCCAGTGGGCGCTGCCGGGCGGGCGCATCGACGAGGGTGAGACGCCCGAGCAGACGGCGCTGCGCGAGCTGTCCGAGGAAGTCGATCTGCAGCTTAGCGAGGCCGACATCCTGGGCCGGCTAGACACCTTCATCACCCGCTCGGGCTTTGCGATCACGCCGGTGGTGCTGTGGGCCGGCGCGGCGCGCGGCATCAAGCCCAACCCGGTCGAGGTGGCCAGCATCCACCGCATCCCGGTGCAGGAGTTCATGCGTTCCGACGCACCGATGCTGGAGGCCCTGGAAGGCAGCGAGCACCCGGTGCTGAAGATGCCGGTGGGCGACAACTGGATCGCCGCGCCCACCGCCGCGCTGCTCTACCAGTTCCGCGAGGTCTGCGTGCTGGGGCGCGACACCCGGGTGGCGCATTTCGAGCAGCCGGTGTTCGCCTGGAAGTAGGCCGACGCGCGGCGCTGTCTGGTGGCGCCGCCGAACTTGCGCTGCCGGTCAGTGCGGTCCTTGCCCGACGTCTGGCCTGGGCCCGGCCTCGCCGTCGCCCGGCGTCAGACCATAGGGCTTGACCAGCGCCCAGACATGGCCCGGCACCATGCTGCGCATGCGCCGCGGCACCTCGCGGCGCAGGTGCAGCACGGTCTCTATGGCCTTCATCTCGACCCGGGTGCGGGCGAATTCCAGCCCGCGCGGGCCGACCCTTGGCATCAGCCAGCCGACGATGGGGCGCAGCCAGTCGGGCATGCGGCGCAGCGGCAGGCCGCCGGCGGCGCGCTCGACGTTCTTCATGAATCCCGCCACCGCGCCGGCGCGCTTGCCGGCGCTGCCGGGCGCGGCGGTGTTCACCTCGGTGCCCAGCAGCCCCAGCAGCTCTTCGCCGCGCGCGTTGCGCACCAGCAGCCACTGCTCGCCCTGGCCGCCCATGTAGCCGACGGTGATGTCGGCCAGCACGTTGGTGTAGTCGACGCAGCTGCGGCAGGTCAGCGGGAAGAAGTCGGGCGGCAGCTGCGAGATCGGCAGCTGCAGAAAGGGCATCAGCTTGACCCGCCCGTCGGCCAGCCGCAACTCGACCCGGTAGTCGGCGCGGAACTCGAGGTAGGTGATGTCGGCCGGCGCCTGGCCGATCTGCGCTGCCACCAGGTCGAGGAAGGTGTGGAAGCGCTCGGTGCTGGTGTTGTCCGAGCAGGGCGTGCCTATCACGTACAGCCGCTCCAGCCCGAGCTCCGCCTCGAGCGCGCGCAGCGCGTAGACCTGGCAGGGGATGCCGATGACCGCCAGGCGCTTGTAGCCGGCCGCGCGCGCCGGCTCCAGCAGCGCCAGCAGCGGCGCGTAGCCCATGCGCATGCCGCGGCAGGCCGCCATGCCCTCGGGTCGGGTCACCATCACGGGCACCGGGCGCCAGCGGTCGTCGGGGTCGGGCGCCATCGTCAACACCGCGTCGACCGCGCCGGTCTCGAGCAGGCGCTCGGCGATCCGGGTGGTGATGCCGGTCCATTGCGCGCCCTCGCGCGGCGCCGCCAGCGAGGCCCGCAGCATGCGCCGGAACGGGCCGAAGTGCAGCTCGTCGGGCCGCGCCGGGTCGCGTGCCCGGCCGTGCACTTGCGTTTCCAGCGCCGGGTAGTCGGGGGCGATGAACTGGCAGGCCGTGGCGCAGCGCTTGGGTTCGGCGCTGCGCGAGATGCCGCAATCGGTGCACAGCGTGCGCGGCGCGGCCGGGCCCAGGGCCGGGGCCCAGACCAGCGGCGAGGTGGGGGTGGAATCAGGCATCTTCACGGCATCAGTCCCAGTCGGCGCGCGATCGCCACGGCCTGGGTTCGGCTGCGCGCGTTGAGTTTCATGTTGATGTTGCGCAGGTGGGTACGCACGGTGCTGTCGCTGACGAACAGCTTCTCGGCCATCGCGCTGTTGCTATAGCCCTCGGCCAGCAGTTGCAGCACGCGGATTTCCTTGCGCGTCAGCGGCTCGGTGGCGCCGGGGGGCGGCGCGGCCCCGTCGGCTGCGGCGCCGGTCGGGGACTGGCCTGGCGCGGTCCGGGCCTCGTCGCTGTCGTCGTCCAACCCGGGCCCGGCGATCTGCAGCAGACGTTGCAGGTAGTCGTCGAGGATGGGGTCGACCCGGCCAGCCTCGTGCAGCGCGGCATGCACCCGCCGCACCAGCCCGCCCACGGCCGGCCCTTCGTCGAGCAGCAGCCGCACGAAGCCCTCGGCGCTGGCCTGGCGCAGCACGTCGGTCATGCGCTCGAGCGCCGCGGCCGGCTGGCCGGCGCGTTGCAGCGCCAGCGCCTGCAGCACCTGCAGCCGCAGCGCCCGGCGCAGGCGCAGCGCGCGTCTGGCCTGCTCGACCCCGGCGCCGGCCTCGCTGGCGGCCGCGGCGGCGTCGCCGAACAGCACCTGCCAGCGCAGCCGGCCTATCGCCAGGTCGTCGACATCGTGCGCCGTCAGCTGGCGCTGGGCCACGCGTTGCCAGACGGCCGGGTCGTCGGCACGCTCCAGCGCCTGCTTTGCCGCCTCTGCCTGGCCTTGCAGCGCCAGCACGCGGGCGCGCTCCAGCCTGGCGCTGGCCACCACGCGCGGCAGCTGCCGGTGGTGGCCCAGGTACTCCAGGTCGGTGATGGCGGCCATCGCGGCATCGATGTCGCCGCGCTGGAAGGCGATGCGCGAGCGCATCGTGTGGCTCAGGATCATGTGGTCGGGCAGGCCGACCTCGCGCGCCAGCGGCAGGTAGACATTGAGCAGGTGCTCGGCCTGGTCGAGCTGGTGCAACTCGTAGACCGCACCGGCGTGCAGAACGCCGGCCCAGGCGTTGCCGTGGCTGGAGGCGGCCAGCGCACCCGGCGCCACCCCGCCCGCCACTCCGCCAGCGCTACCGATCGCCAGCCTGAAACGCGCGCTGGCCTGGCGCAGCCGGCCTTGCTGCAGGTCGATCAGGCCCTCCACCGACTCGCTGTACATGCGGTTGAAGCCGGCGCCTTGCTGGCCGCGCCGGGCTGCGTCCAGCAGGCGCTGGGCCTCGTCGCGCTCGCCCAGCACGCCCAGCACATGGGCCATCGCGTTGCACAGCACGCTGTCGGCGAAGGCCTGGCCGGTGGGCACCCGCGCCAGATGCGCCCGGCCTGTGGCCGCGGCCTCTTCGATGCGGTCCATCATCGCCAGCAGCATGGGCTGCAGCGCGTTCACATGGGCCCGCACCGCCGGGTCACTGCTGTGCTCGCAGCCCGATTGCCGCAGCTGCTCCATCGACTCCCAGGGGCCGCGCGTCAGCGTGCTGGCCCACAGCGAGACCATCTGCAGCATGGGCCGGTCGTGCAGCAGGGCCGTGGGCAGCGCGGCGAACCAGCGCGCCAGCAGCCGCATCCGGCCCTGCGCCAGGAAGTCGGCGGCATGGCCGGCCAGCAGGTGGATGGCATGCGGCATGTCGCCGCCCTCGATCGCGTGGTCGATCGCCGGCACCGGCCGGCCCTCGGACTCGTACCAGCCCGAGGCCGCCAGGTGCAGCCTGGCCAGCTCGTCGGGCCGCTCGCGTTCGAGCTGGGTGCGCAGGAAATCGGCGAACAGGCTGTGGTAACGCCATTCCCGCTCGGCCGGTGGCCTTGCCGGCGCTGACCCGGGTCCGCCCTGGCTGCCGCTGTCCGGGCCGATCGGCGTGATGAACAGGTTGGCGGCGTCGAGCTGGGCCAGGATGCGGTGGCTGTCGCTGCGCGGGTTCAGTGCCTGGCACAGTGGCGCGTTGAGGTGGCGCAGCAGGCTGGTGCGCAGCAGGAAGTCGCGGATCTCGGGCGTCTGGCGGCCCAGCACGTCCTCGGCCAGGAAGTCGGCCACCGCCCGGTCGCTGCCCGAGAACTGGGCCACGAAGCCGGCCACCGAGGCTTGCCGCGCGGCCACCGCGTCCAGCGCCATCGAGGCCAGCCAGAGCGCGGCGATCCAGCCCTCGGTCTTGCGGTGCAGGTCGGGCAGATGGGCCTGCAATTCGGCCAGCAGGTCGGGCAGGAACCCGGCCTGCACCCCAGCGGCCTGCAGCGCGGCCGGCTCGGTCTTGCCAGCGCCTGGGCGCTGCGCGAAGAAGCGCTGGGTCTCGGCCAGCGAGAAGCGCAGGTCCTCGGTGTCTATCTCCAGCAACTGGCCGGCCGCGCGCAGCCGGCCCAGCCCCAGGTCGGGCAGGCTGCGCGAGCCCAGCACCAACTGACCGCGGCGCGGCAGGTGGTCGATGATCTCGCGCACCAGACCCTGAACGGCCGGCTCGGTGATCAGCTCGAAGTCGTCGAGAAAGAGCGCGAACGGCGCGTTGTGGCCCACAAGCGACTCGACCACCGCCAGCGGCGACTCGCTGGCTGGGGGGTCGGCGACGATCTGCGCCACCGCCTGCGCCAGGCAGCGCAGAAAGCGCGGCATGTCGTTGTCGGTGCGCTCCAGCGTCAGCCAGGCGGTGGCCACGCCCTGGGTGGCGAACTGTTCGCGCACCTGCACCATCGCGGTGGTCTTGCCAAAGCCGGCCGGTGCGCGCACCAGCACCAGCCGCACCGTGCCGGCGGCGCGGATGCGCTCGCACACTGCGTCGCGCCGCACCTGGGTGGCGCTGGACGGCGGCGGGTTGAGCTTGCCGGACAGCAGGCCCCCGTCCTGGCGCAGGGTGGCCAGGGTCGGCAGGGTGGGGTTGAACTCGGGCATCGGTCGTCCATTCTGGCGCAGCCGGCCCTGGCGGCCCGACCACGGGGCATCCGGGCATGGGGCTCTGCCGCGCCAGCCCGTTGCCGCGCCTCCGCCGGCCTCAGATCTGCACCCGGGCGCCGAGTTCCACCACCGCGTTGTCAGGCAGGCCGAAGTAGGCGGCGGCGCTGCCGGCGCCCTGGCACATCGCCGCGAACAGCCGCTTGCGCGCCAGCGCCATCGAGGTGCCGCCGGCCGGCCCGGCCATCGGCACCACGGTCTCGCGGCTGAGGAAGTAGCTGGTCGCCAGCGGCTCGAGCAGCAGGCCACCGGCGCTGGCCAAGGCCAGCGCGCGCGGCACGTCGGGGTTGTCCATGAAGCCGAAGTGCAGCCGCACGCGCCAGAAGCCGTGGCCCAACGCCTCCAGCGCCAGCCGCTCGGATTCAGGCACCCAGGCTTGCTCGTGGAACACCACCGTCAGCACCACGTTGCGCTGGTGCAGCACCTGGTTGTGCTTGAGGTTGTGCAGCAGGGCCTGCGGCACCGTGCTGCAGTCGGCCACCGGGTAGACGACGGTGCGCTCGGTGCGGGGCAGTTGGGCGCCAGCGATAGACTCGATGAAGGGTTCCAGGGTCAGGCCGTCGCGCCTGAGCCTGTCCGTCAGCAGCGCGCGGCCGCGCGACCAGGTGCTCATCAGGCCGAACAGCAGGGCGCCGACGGCCAACGGGAACCAGCCGCCTTCGAAGAACTTGATCGCGCAACCCGCCACCAGCAGCGCATCGATGGCCAGGAAGCCGCCGGTGGCGACGATCGCCAGCGTTGCGGGCAGCCGCCAGGTGCCGCGCACGACGAACCAGGTCAGCACGGTGGTGATCAGCATCGTCAGCGTGACGGCGATGCCGTAGGCCCCGGCCAGCGCCGACGAACTGCCGAAGCCCAGCACGGCGCCCAGCACGCCCAGCAGCAGCACGCGGTTGACGGCCGGCAGGTAGATCTGGCCCTCGGCCTGGGCCGAGGTGTGGCGCAGCGCGACGCGCGGCAGGAAGCCCAACTGCATCGCCTGGCGGGTCAGCGAGAAGGCGCCCGAGATCACCGCCTGTGAGGCGATGATCGCCGCCAGCGTGGCCAGCAACACCGCGGGCAAGACCCAGGCGGTCGGGAACAGGCGGAAGAAGGGGTTTGCTATCGCCGACTGATCGGCGATGAGCAGCGCGCCCTGGCCCAGGTAGTTCAGCGCCAGCGAGGGCATCACCAGGGCGCACCAGGTCCACTGGATAGGGCGCCGACCGAAGTGGCCCATGTCGGCATACAGCGCCTCGGCCCCGGTCAGCGCCAGCACGATCGCGCCGACCGCGGCTAGCACATGCCAGCCGCGTCCGGTCAGGAACTGCCAGGCGCGCAGCGGGTTGAGCGCGGCCAGGATGGCCGGTTCGCGCAGGATCTGCAACACGCCGACCGCCGCCAACGCGCCGAACCACAGCACGATCACCGGGCCGAACCAACGGCCCACCGCCGCAGTGCCGAAGCGCTGCACCATAAACAACCCGACCAGCACCGCCAGCGACAGCGGCAGCACCCAGGGCGTGAAGGCGGGCGTGACCACCGTCAAGCCCTCCATCGCGCCCAGCACCGAGATCGCCGGCGTGATGATGCTGTCGCCGTAGAACAGCGTGGCACCGGCCACCCCCAGCAGCAGCAACGCGCTGCGCAGGCGCGGCCGACCGGCCACAGCCTGCGCCGCCAGCGCGGTCAGCGCCAGCACGCCGCCCTCGCCACGGTTGTCGGCGCGCAACACCAGCAGCACGTATTTCAGCGTCACCACCAACATCAGGGCCCAGAAGATCGCCGAGACCGCGCCGATCAGGTTGGCCGGGGTCAGCGCCACCCCGGTGGCGGGCAGAAACACCTCTTTGAGGGTGTAGAGCGGGCTGGTGCCGATGTCGCCGTAGACCACGCCGATGGCGGCCAGCGTCAGTGCCGCGAGGCCTTGACGGGCGGGTGAGGGCGGGTCCGCAGCGGCGGGAGCGGCGGGAGCGGTGGGCACTGCCGTTGCGGAGAGCGATGGAGAGGACATGCCGGTTGCCCGAGGTGGGCTGTTGTGACGATGGCTGGAGCCTGAACCGGGCCGCATCAGGAACGCATAAGCGGCAGACCGGGGCATCCGCGCCAAGCTCCCGGACAATCGGGGGTTCCCTCCCGACTCTGAGCAAGGCACCCGCCATGGCCATCCAATGGTTTCCCGGCCACATGCATGTCACCCGCAAGGCGATCGCCGAGCGTCTGAAGACCGGCATCGACGTGGTGATCGAACTGCTCGACGCCCGCTTGCCGGGCTCCAGCGCCAACCCGCTGCTCGCCACGCTGACCGAGGGCAAGCCCGCGCTCAAGCTGCTGAACAAGCAGGACCTGGCCGACCCGGCCCGCACGGCGCTGTGGCTGGCCCACTACAACGCCCTGCCCGAGACCCGCGCGATCGGCCTGGACGCGAGTGAGGTCGCGCCTGCGGCCAAGCTGATCGCGGCCTGCCGCGCCTTGGCCCCGCTGCGCGGCGGCATGGTCAAGCCGATGCGGGTGCTGATCTGCGGCATCCCCAACGTCGGCAAGTCGACGCTGATCAACACGATGGTGGGCAAGAAGGCCACCAAGACCGGCGACGAGGCCGGCATCACCAAGCTCGAGCAGTGCATCGTGCTGGCCAGCGACTTCAACCTCTACGACACGCCGGGCATGCTGTGGCCGCGCATCACCGTGCCTCAGAGCGGCTACCTGCTGGCCGCCAGTGGCGGCATAGGCCGCAACGCCTACGACGACGAGGAGGTGGCGCTGGAACTGTTGGCCGTGCTGCAGGCCGACTACCCCGACCAGATCGTCGCCCGTTATCGCCTACCCGGCAGTTCGGTGGACAGTTCGGCCGCCAACGCCGCGGCGGTCGCGGCGCTGCAGCCCGATGAGCTGCTGGCCGTGATCGCCCGGGCGCGCGGGCTGATCCAGTCGGGCGGGCGCATAGACCCGACCAAGGCCGCCGAAGTGGTGCTGAAGGATTTCCGCTCGGGCGCGCTGGGCCGCATCACGCTGGAGACGCCCGCCATACATGCCGGCTGGCTGCTGGCCGCGCAGGCCGAGGAGGGCGAGCGGGTGGATAAGAAAGCCGGCAAGAGCAAGAGCAGGCGCAGGCGCTGAGCGCTCAGCCGTCGCCCTCGCTCTCGACCAGCCGGTAGCCCACGCCGGGCTCGGTGAGCAGGCGCTGCGGTTCGGCCGAATCGGCCTCCAGCTTGGCGCGCAGCTGGCCCATGTAGAGCCGCAAGTACTGGGTGTGCTCGGTAAACTCGGCGCCCCAGACGTCCGTCAGCAGCTGGCGGTGCGTCACCACCTGGCCGGCGCTGCGTACCAGCCTGGCCAGCAGCTTGAACTCGGTGGGCGTCAGGTGCACGGCGGCGCCGTCCAGGCTGACGCGGTGGGCCGCCAGGTCCACTGCCAGCGGCCCTTGCCGGTACTGGGTGACGGCCGGCGCCAGCCTTGTGCCGCGGTGGCGCAGCGCCACCCGCATCCGGGCCAGCAACTCGCCCACTGCAAAGGGCTTGACCAGGTAGTCGTCGGCCCCGGCGTCGAGCAGCGCGATCTTCTGCGTCTCGCCGTGCCGGGCCGAGATCAGGATCACCGGCAGCGTGGTGCGCCGGCGCAGCGTGGCCAGCAGCGCCTCGCCGTCGCCGTCGGGCAGCCCGAGGTCGAGCAGCACCAGGTCGGGCGCGGCATGGGCCGCCAGCGCCTGGCCCTCGGCCAGGCTGGCGGCGGTGTGCACCTGGTAGCCCTCGACCGTCAGGGCGTCGCGCAGCGTCTGGCGCAGCGCGGTGTCGTCCTCGACCAGCAGCACGCGCAGCGTCATGGCCCGTCCCCGCCCGCCGCGTTCCCAGCCGCATTCGGCGGCGGGGCTGGCGGTGGCTCGGTCAGCGGCAGAACGCACTCGAAGCTGCTGCCGCCACTGTTGCGGCTGCGCAGCCGCCACTCGCCGCCAAGGGCTCTGGAGATCGG
>CANGHK010000021.1 GCA_947453625.1 Burkholderiales bacterium | reverse complement strand
GGTGAACTGCAGGAGCCCGCGGCGATGTACCTGGTGCTCAAGCGTGCCGGCAACGCCGGCCTGCTGGCGCCTATGGACGACGCAGGCCTGCGCGCCTTCGGGGCGATCGCCTGCCTGCAGGGCGTGACCACCGCCACCGACCTGGTCAACCGGCTGGGCGAGGCCGACCTGGCCGTGCTCGAGGCCGCGGCCGGCAACGACGCCTTCCCGGTGCGCATCCTGCCCGCCTTCCAGGCCTTCCACGGCAGCCATGGCGCGGCGCTGGGCGCCGAGCATGTGCTCGCGCTGACCGGGCGCAGCAGCGACCTGCTGCGCTTCGGCCTGGTCAAGATGATGCTGGACGGTTCGATCCAGGGTTTCTCGGCGCGGCTGCGCTGGCCGGGCTACTTCAACGGCGCCCAGAACGGCATCTGGGTCACCGCGCCGTCTCAGTTCGAGGCCGATTTCGAGACCTACCACCGCGCCGGTCTGACCATACACACCCACACCAACGGCGACGAGGCCAGCGCGGCGGCAATAGACGCGATCGAACGCGTGCTGGCCCGCCACCCGCGGCCCGACCACCGCCACACGCTGCAGCATGGCCAGATGATCGACCGCGCGATGTTCGCCCGCATGGCCGCGCTCGGGCTGTGCGCCAACCTGTTCACCAACCACCTCTGGTACTGGGGCGACCAGCACCACGACATCACGATGGGGCCAGACCGTGCGCACCGGCTCGATGCCTGCCGCAGCGCGCTGGACGCCGGCGTCGCGCTGGCCATCCACTCGGACGCGCCGGTGACGCCGCTGGCCCCGCTGTTCACCGCCTGGTGCGCGGTCAACCGGGTCACGCCCTCGGGCCGGGTGCTGGGCGCGGCCGAGTGCCTGACGGTGGACGAGGCGCTGCGCGCGATCACGCTGGGCCCGGCCTGGACGCTCAAGCTCGACCATGAGATCGGCAGCATCGAATGCGGCAAGCGCGCCGACTTCGCGGTGCTGGAGGACGACCCCCACGCGGTGGCGCCGATGGTGCTGAAAGATGTGCGGGTCTGGGGCACGGTGTCGTCGGGCCGGGTGTTCGAGGCACCGCGCGCGGCACCGGCCCCGCACTGAACCGCCCGGCCGTGACGGCGCAACGCATCCCCTTCACCGTCATCGGCGGCTTTCTCGGCGCCGGCAAGACCACCATGCTGCAGCGCTGGTTGCGGGCCGCGCAAGGCCAGCGCATCGCCGTGCTGGTCAACGATTTCGGCGCCATCAACCTTGACGCCGACTTGGTGGCGAGCGCCGGCGCCGACACCATCGCGCTGAGCAACGGCTGCGTCTGCTGCTCGATAGGCGACGACTTGTCGGCCGCGCTGCTGCGGGTGCTGGCCGCCCAGCCGCCCTTCGACGCGGTGGTGGTCGAGGCCAGCGGCGTGTCCGACCCCTGGCGCATCGCGCAGTACGCGCTGGCCGAGCCGCGGCTGGCGCTGCACAGCTTGATCGTGCTGGTGGACACCGCTGCACTGGCCGCCCACCTGGCCGACCCGCTGCTGGCCGACACCCTGGTGCGCCCGCTGGCCCACGCCGACCTGGTGCTGCTCAACCATGCCGACCGCGCCGACCCGCCCACGCTGGCCGCCGCCCGGGCCTGGGTGGCACGCCATGCGCCTGGCGTCTCGGTGCTGGAGACGGTGGCCGCCGACCTGCCGCTGGCACTGGTGGCAGCGCCGCTTTACCGGCCGCATGGCGGCGGGCTGCACGCCGGTGCGGCCGACCATGGCACGCGCTTCGAGGCCTGGCAGGCCAGCCCGACCGGCTGGCATGACCCGGCCGCGCTGCGCGCCTGGCTGCGCGGCTTGCCGGCGGGGGTGTTGCGGCTCAAGGGCCGGCTGCGCGGCGGCCCGGAGGGCTGGGTGGAACTGCAGTTTGCCGGCCGGCATGGCAGCCTGCGGCGGCTGGCCGAAGCCCCGGGAGGAGCACCGGGACAAGCACGGGCCGAAACACCGGCCGTGGTGGCGATAGGGCTGGCCGGCCAGCTGCCAGCCCAGGCGCTGGCCGAGGGCCTGGCCGCCTGTGCGCTGGGGCCGCAGGGGCAGGCTTAACGGGCTGCCGAGACCTTGGCTGGCGGCAGTGGTACGGGCCGTACGCCGATGCGCAGCACCGCCAGCGCCGCCCCGCCCAGCACCAGCACGAAGCCGACCCAGTCGGCGGGGGTCGGCCGGTCGCCCACCAGCGCCATCGCGCCGATCACGCCCACCACCGGCACCGCCAGCGTGGTCAGCGACGAGACCGTGGCGCTGGCCGATGCCAGCAGCCGGTACCACAGCACATAGGCCACTGCGGTGGAGACCAGCACATGCCAGGTCAGCGCCACCAGCACCCGCGGCGGCCAGACCAGGGGCAGATGCTCGCCTGTGGCCAAGGCCGCCACGGCCGCGCAAGCCGCGCCTATCGCCAGCTGCCAGGCCGTCAGGACGATGCGGTCGCCCGGCGGCGGCCAGCGCTTGGTGGCCACCGTGCCCAGCGCCCAGGCCAGCGCCGCGCCCAGCGGCAGCAGCAGGCCCCAGGCCGAGGCACCCGGCGCGGCAGACGCCAGACCCTGCAACACCGGCGTGGCGAGCACCGCGACACCGGCGCCGCCCAGCACCAGCGCCAGCGCGCCACGGCGATCGGGCCGCTCGCCGAGAAACCACCAGGCCAGCGCGGCCGACATCATCGGCATCGTGAAGGTCAGCACCGCGGCGCGCGAGGTGCTGGTGGTGAGCTGCGCGAAGACGGTGCAGAAATTGAACACTGCCACCGTCAGCAGGCCGCCGATGGCGATGGCTGGCAGCGCCTGGCGCTGTGGCCGCAGCGGGATGCCGCGCAGCAGCGCCAGGGCGGCCAGCAGCAGCGCGCCCAAGCCCAGCCCCAGGCCACGCGCCGCGAACGGCGGCAGCACCGACAGCATGATCTTGACGGCAGGCCAGTTCAGGCCCCAGGCGATGGCCAGCAGCGGGGGGATCAGCGCGGGGCGCATCGGGACTCAGTCATCGTCCACATCCTGGCATGCCAGGATGTGGACGGCGCGACACCCCGGCGACAGGCTGGAGAACACCCCGAAATCTGGCCCGCCTGCGCCCTCGGCGACTGCGCGGTACCGCCCGGCCTGCCAACATGGCGTCCCATGAATACGCCACTGCCCCGCTCCTTCAAGTTCCTGGCCGGCGCCAACCTGGCGGCGCAGGCCGCCGAGCAGGTCAGCCTGGCGGCGGTGCCCATCGTCGCGGTGCTGGCGCTGAACGCCGGGCCGGGCGAGATCGGCCTGCTCAACACCGCGCAAAGCCTGCCCTTCCTGCTGCTTTCCATCCCACTCGGGCTGTGGGTCGACCGCCATTCGCGGCGCCGCCTGATGGTGTCGGCCGAACTGCTGCGGGCGCTGTCGCTGGCGGCCTTGCTGCTGGCGGCCGTCAGCGGGCAACTGACGCTGACGCTGCTGGCACTGCTGGGCTTCGTCGGCGCATCAGGCACGGTGGGCTTCAGCGTCGCGGCGCCCGCGCTGGTGCCGGCGCTGGTGCCGCGCGAGGCGCTGGGCGCGGCCAACAGCCGGCTCGAACTGGCGCGCAGCGCGGCCTTCGCCGCCGGCCCGGCGCTGGCCGGGGCGCTGGTGTCCTGGGCCGGCGCGGGCACGGCCTTCGCGCTGGCCACCGCGCTGTCGGTGCTGGGGCTGGGTTTGCTGTGGCGCCTGCCCGAGCCCGCGCGCGTCCCGGCGCCGCCGCGCCGCCCCTGGCTGGACTTGAAGGACGGCGCGCGGCTGGTCTGGCAGCACCCGCTGCTGCGCGCGCTGCTGCTCACCGCCGTGGCCTGGAACCTGTCGTGGTTCGTCTTCCAGGCCGCCTATGTGCCTTATGCGATGCGCGCGCTGGGGCTGGACGCCAGCGCCGTCGGCCTGACGCTGGCCGCCTACGGCGCCGGCATGGTGCTGGGCGCGCTGGCCGCGCCGACCATCCTGGCCGGCCTGCCCTTCGGCGTGGTGGTGGTGACAGGCCCGGTGTTCTCGGTCGCGGCGATGGCCACGATGGTGGCCACGCTGGTCTGGCCGTCGGGCGTGCTGGCCGGCACATCGTTCTTCCTGTTCGGGGTCGGACCCATTCTCTACGCCATCACCTCGGCCACCCTGCGCCAGACCGTGACGCCGCACGCGATGCTGGGCCGGGTCTCGTCCATCTTCCTGACCGTCAACATGGGCGCCCGGCCGCTGGGCGCAGCGATAGGCGGCGTGGTGGGAGCGCATTGGGGCGCTGCGGCCTGCCTGGTGCTGGCGCTGGCCGGCTTTGGCGTCCAGGCGCTGGTGATCATCAATTCACCGGTGCGCCGCCTGACCAGCCTGGGCGCGGTGGTCTGACGTCAAGGCCAGGTCAGGGGGTCAGCGGCAGGGCCTTCGCCGGATGGCTGGCCGGCAGCCGATCCTGGCCGAACAGCTTGCGGCGCAGGCTGCCGGGCCGGTGCGTGGTCTTGAACGCCCCGCGCGACTGCAACTCGGGCACCACCAGGCGTGCGAAGTCGGCAAAGCATTCCGGCGCCACGGTGCGCGACAGGTTGAAACCGTCGACGCCGGCGTCCTCGGTCCAGGCGATCAAGGCCTCGGCAACCTGGCCGGCCGACCCCACCAGCGGCGGCTGGCGGCTGCCCAGCACCATCTGCTCGAGCAGTTTGCGCCGCGTCCACTGCGGTCCCTGGCTGCGGGCGATGGCCTCGGCGTTGGAGGTGATGGCCTGGCTGGCCGAGGTGTCGACCGGCTCGTCGATGTCGAAGCGCGCCAGGTCGACGCCCAGCGACGCGGCGGCATGCACCAGCGCGGCTTCCGAGCTGACGTACTGCCGGTAGTCGTCGAACTTGTCGCGTGCCTCGGCCTCGGTGGCCCCGGTGACCACCGTGACGCCCAGGAAGGCCTTGATGTCGGCGGGCGCGCGGCCGGCGGCCGAGGCCAGCGCCCGGATGTCGTCGATGATGGCCTTGACGCCGGCCACGCCCTGGCCGTTGAGGAACACGCATTCGGCATGGCTGGCGGCAAATCGCCGGCCGCGCGGCGACGAGCCGGCCTGGTAGAGCACCGGCGTGCGCTGCGGCGAGGGCTCGCTCAAGTGGATAGCGTCGACCCGGTACTGCTTGCCGTGGTGGTGCACCGCGCGCACCTTGGCCGGGTCGGCATAGACGCCTGTCTGGCGGTCGGCCCGCACCGCGTCGTCGTCCCAGCTCTGCTCCCAGAGTTGGTAGACCAGGCTCATGTACTCGTCGGCCAGGTCGTAGCGGTCGTCGTGTGCCGGCTGGGCGCTGAAGCCGGCGGCGCGCGCCGCGCTGTCGAGGTAGCCGGTGACGATGTTCCAGCCCACCCGGCCGCGCGTCAGGTGGTCGAGCGTGGACATCCGGCGCGCGAACAGGTAGGGCGCCTCGTAGAGCAGGTTGGCGGTGACGCCGAAACCCAGGTGGGTGGTGGCTGCTGCCATCGCCGGGATCAGCAGCATCGGGTCGTTGACCGGCACCTGCACCGCGCCGCGCAGCGCCGCGTCGGCGTTGCCACCAAAGATGTCGTAGACGCCGATCACGTCGGCCAGGAACAGGCCGTCGAACAGCCCGTCCTCCAGCGTTTTGGCCAGTTCGGTCCAGTAGGCCAGGTCGAGATAACGCGTCGCCTGGTCGCGCGGGTGCGTCCACAGCCCTTGCTGGATATGGCCGACACAGTTCATGTCGAAGGCGTTGAGCAGGATCTCGCGCGGCATGGTGGGCAATGTGCTCAGGGGCGCAGGCGGATGCCGGGCGTCAGGTGTTGCCAGGGCAGGTCGGCCGGGTCGGCGGCCATCGGACCGGCCGCCTTGGCCACCAGCACGGCGCTGGCAATGGGCTGGAAATCGGCTCGGAAATGGTTGCTGCTCTTGACCACGATCAGGCGCATGGCCTCGGGCTGTATGCCCACCATGCGCAGCAGTTCGCGGTCGAGCAATTGCTTCTTGCCGCTGATCACCGCGACCAGCACGCCCTCGATCTCGAGGCAGGCACAGGCGCCGAGTTGCACCGTCAGGCCGGTCATCATCGGCCCCTTGAGCGTGCACTGGCCAGTGCTGACCGCCCGCACCTTGAAGCGGCCGCGCAGGGGCGGGTCACTGGGATGGCCGCTGAAGGTGGGCACCGCGGTGCCCAGCGCCAGCTCGATCTCGGCGCCCACGCCGGCCGCCAGCGCGGCAGCACCCGCCGCCGGGTCGAACATCATGCCCAGCGCCACCTGGCCCGGGAACCGGCGCCCCGCGCCCTGGGCCAGCAGCGCGTGCAGCAGGCCGGTGGTGTTGCTGTCGCCACCGGCGCCGGGGTTGTCCTGGGTGTCGGCGATCACGACCGGCTTGTCGGCATGCTCGGCCAGCGCCAGCGCTTGCGCGACCGCTTCGCGCGCCGGCAGGATGTCGAGCCGCCATTGCGTCGGCTCGGCCACCCGCGCATAGAGCTGTTCCACCGCGCGCTCGGCGGCCTCGCCATGGCCCCAGACCATGGGCGCGCATTCATCGAAGTCCGAGGCCGGAAATCCCATGCAGAAGCTCAGCAGCGTGCCGTGCTCGCGGTCCAGCGCGGCCAGTTCCTGGTAGATCGCCTGCGCCGGCGCCATCCAGGTGCTCTGGGCGTTGAGCGGGATCAGGAAGGGCAGCCGGCGCGCGTGCAGCGGCTGCCGCTGGCCGGCGTTCAGGCGCCGCGCCAGCAACTCGGCCGCCAGCTCGCCGGTGGCCGCCATGTCGACATGCGGGTAGGTGCGGTAGGCCACCAGCGCATCGGCCTCGCGCAGCATGCGCCGGGTGACGTTGGCATGCAGGTCGAGGCTGGCGACGATGGGCAGGGCTGGGCCGACCAGGGCGCGCAGCCGGCCTATCAATTCGCCCTCGCTGTCGGGCGCATGCTCGGCCACCGCGGCGCCGTGCAGGTCGAGGTAGATGCCGTCCAGGATGCCAGCCGCCATGGCCTGGGTCACGTCCTCGCAGACCGCGCCGGCGATGCGCTCAAAAGCGTCGCGGGTGACAAAGCTGGACGGGATCGCGCCGGCCCAGACTGAGGGCAGCAGGGTCCAGCCCCGGTGTTTGGCCGCATCGATGAAGCCGCCGACGGGGATGTTGATGCCGGTCAGCGACTGCTGCATCGCGGCGCCGCGGATATAGGCCGGGAAGGAGTCGCCGCGGTTGAACGCAGTCCAGTCCGCCAGGCTGGGGGCGAAGGTGTTGGTCTCGTGCTGGTAGCCAGCGATCAGGATGCGGGTCAAGAGCGTTTTCTTCAGCCGCCGAAGGCGAAATCCCGCCCCGGCGCGGCGGCGAACAGCGCCCGGGTGTAGGCATGTTGGGGAGCGCCGAAGACCTGGTGCGCCGGGCCGTATTCCACCACCCGGCCCTGGCTCATCACCGCCAGCTGGTCGCAGACCTGGCTGGCCACCCGCAGGTCGTGGGTGATGAACAGCATCGCCAGGTTCAGGCGGCTGCGGATCTCCTCGAACAAGCCCAGCACCTGGGCTTGCACCGAGACATCCAGCGCCGAGACCGCCTCGTCGGCCACCAGCAGTTCGGGCTCCATCATCAGCGCGCGGGCGATGCAGATGCGCTGGCGCTGGCCACCCGAGAACTGGTGCGGGTAGCGCTCCATCGCGCTGGCGTCCATGCGCACCAGCGCCAGCAGGCCGCGGGCGCGCTGCAAGGCCTCGTCCCGGCCCAGGCCGTAGTTCATCGGCCCTTCGACCATGGCCTGGGCCACGGTGCGGCGCGGGTTGAGCGAGCGGTAGGGGTCCTGGAAGACGATCTGCACCCGGCGCCGCAGCGGCCGCAACTGGCGCGGCGCCATCATCGCGATGTCCTCGTCACCCAGCAGCACCGCGCCGGCACTGGGGTCGACCAGGCGCACGATGCAGCGCGCCACCGTGCTCTTGCCCGAGCCCGATTCGCCGACGATGCCCAGGGTCTGGCCACGCCGGATCTCGAAATTGACGTCCTGCGCCGCGTGCACGCTGCGGTGCGGGCCGAACCAGCGCTTGTCCTGGTAGGTCTTGTCCAGCCCCTGGACCCGCAACACCACAGTCGCGGCCGGGTCGGTGGGCCGCTCTTTGAGGTGCAGCGTGGGCACCGCGCCTATCAGCATCCGGGTGTAGTCGTGCTGCGGCCGCTGCAGCACATCGTGCTTGCTGCCGACCTCGACCATGTCGCCCAGACGCAACACCGCCACCCGGTGCGCCACCTCGGCCACGACGCCGAAATCATGGGTGATGAACAGCACGCCGGCGCCGTGGCGCTGCTGCAGGTCGAGCACCAGCTTCAGGATCTGGGCCTGCGTGGTGACGTCGAGCGCGGTGGTGGGCTCGTCGGCGATCAGCAGCACCGGGTCGAGCACCAGCGCCATCGCGATCATGATGCGCTGGCGCTGGCCGCCCGAAAGCTGGTGCGGGTAGCTCGCCACCATGCGCTCGGGGTCGGGCAGCAGCACCTCGCGCACGATCGCCAGCACCTTGGCGGCGCGCTCGGCCGGCGACAGCCGGGTATGCTGGCGCAACACCTCGTCGATCTGGTCGCCGCAGGTCATCACCGGGTTCAGCGCCGTCATCGGCTCCTGGAAGATCATCGACATGCGCGTGGCGCGCAACTCGCGCAGCCGCGACAAGGGCGCGTGGGTGATGTCCTCGCCCTGCAGCAGGATCTGGCCGGACGTGACCGGCAGGCTCTTGGGCAACAAGCCCATCACGCCCTGGGCGATCACCGATTTGCCCGAACCCGATTCACCGACCAGGCACAGGATCTCACCCCGCCCGACCGTGAACGACACATTGCGCACGGCGGTGGACCGATCACCGCCCGAGGGCAGCGCGATCGTCACATCGCGCAATTCAAGAATGGGACCCGCTGAAGTCGGGTTCATACGCGCTTGGCCATCTTGGGGTCCAGGGTGTCGCGCAAGCCGTCGCCCAGGATGTTGACCGCCAGCACCGTCAGCGCCAGGAAGATGCCGGGGAAGAAGATGTTGTGCGGGTACTCGTTGAACTGGGCTCGACCCTCGGCCATCACATTGCCCCAGGTCGGGATATCGGGCGGCAGGCCGACGCCCAGGAAGGACAGGATGGCCTCGGTCAGGATGCCCGAGGCGCAGATGAAAGTGCCCTGCACCACCAGCGGCGCAACGCAGTTGGGCAGGATGTGGCGGCCCATGATCTTCCAGGTCGGCGTGCCCAGCGAGATCGCGGCCTCGACATAGGGTTCCTCGCGGATGCTCAGCACCAGTGAGCGCACCAGTCGGGTGACGCGCGGGATCTCGGGGATGGCGATCGCCACCACCACGGTGGCCAGGCTGCCGCGCCACATCGCCACCAGCGAGATCGCGATCAGGATCGCGGGGATCGCCATCAGGCCGTCCATCACCCGCATCAGCGGGCCGTCCAGCCAGCGCAGGAAGCCCGCCATCAGCCCGAAGGCGATGCCGAACGCCAGCGCCACCACCGCCGTGAACAGGCCGACGATCAGCGACACCTGGGTGCCGTAGATCACCCGGCTGTAGATGTCGCGGCCAAAGCTGTCGCTGCCCATCAGGAAGCGGTGGACCAGCGTCTCGCCCTCCAGCGTGGTGATCTCACCAAGCTTGCCGGGCAGCAGGTCGCGGCTGGCGGGGTCGAACAGCGACGGATCGACCGTGCCCAGCCAGGGCGCGGCCAGCGCGATCAGCACCAGCAGCAGCAGCACCGCGCCACCAAAGCGCACCGGGCCGCTCTTGCCCACCCGGGCCCAGGCGCTGGGCTGGTTGACGACCGTGGCGGCCTCGACCGACAAAGCCTCGTATTGCGCGACATCGACAGGTTCGGTCATGTCGGCGACTCAGTACCTGATCCGCGGATCGAAGAAGACATAGGAAAGATCCACCAGCAGATTGACCACCACATAGACCACCGAAAACAGCAGGATCACGCCCTGGATGGTGGGAAAGTCGCGCGCCAGCACCGCGTCCACCGTCAGACGGCCGAGGCCGGGGATGGCGTAGACCGACTCGGTCACCACCACGCCGCCGATCAGCAGCGCGATGCCGATGCCGATCACGGTGGCGATCGGCACTGCGGCGTTGGCCAGCGCGTGGCGCATCAGCACGGTGGCTTCGGGCAGGCCCTTGGCGCGGGCGGTGCGGATGTAGTCCTCGCCCAGCGTCTCGAGCACCGAGGCCCGGGTGACGCGGGCGATCAGCGCGATGTAGATCACGCTCAAGGTGATCGCCGGCAGGACCAGGTGGTAGGCCCAGGGCCCGACCCCGTCGGCGATGCGCTTGTAGCCCTGCACCGGCAGCCAGCCCAGCTTGAGCGAGACCAACCAGATCAGCACATAGGCCAGCACGAACACCGGCACCGAGAAGCCCAGCACCGAAAAACCCATCAGCAGCCGGTCCAGCCAGCCGCCGAAGCGCCAGGCCGCCAGCACGCCCAGCGGCACCGCCACCAGCACGGCCAGCGTCATCGTGACGATCGCCAGCGACAGCGTGGGCTCCACGCGCTGGCCTATCAGCGTGACCACGGGCATCTTGTAGTAGTAGCTCTGGCCCAGATCGCCCGTCAACAAGTGACCGAACCAGATGCCGAACTGCACCGGAATCGACCGGTCCAACCCCAGACCGGTGCGGATCTGGGCAATCTGCTCGGTGCTGGCGGCGTCGCCGGCCAGCACCGCGGCCGGGTCGCCGGGCGTCAGCCTGAGCATCAGGAAGACCAGCACCGCGACGATCAACAGCACAGGCAGCGTGGACAGCAGCCGTTGGGAAAGGAATTTGAGCATCGCAGTTCGGGCCAGGGAAAGTCGGCGGCCGGCGCAACCGCCGGCCGCCGTGGGTCAGGCGCGCCGGTCTTGTGGCGACGCCAGCAGGTCTGGACCGGTCAGTTCTTCTTCAGGTTCCAGTAGATATTGCCGTTGGTGACGAAGAAACCGCTGATGTTCTTGCGCGCCGCCATCGGCTGGTCGTACTCGCCCAGCGGCGCGTGGGTGGCGATCTCGAAAGCCCGGGTCTGGATCTGCTCACCCAGCTTCTTCTTGATCGCCGGGTCGGTGGCACGCATCAACTGGGTGCGCAAGTCGGCCAGCTTCTCGTCGGTGGCCCAACCGAACCAGGTGCTCTTCTCGCCGCGGCTGTCCAGGGCCGGGTTGCCGATCGGATTCCAGACGTCGAATGCCGTCCAGGAGGTCAGGAACATGTGCCAGCCGCCCTTGTCCGGCGCGTCCTTCTTGGCGCGTCGGCTGACCAGTGTCTGCCAGTCCATCGCCTGCAGGTCGACCTTGAAGCCGGCCTGGCGCAGCAGCTGCGCCGCGACATCGGGCAGCTTCTGGATCGCGGCCAGGTCGGTGGGCTTCATGATGACGATGGGCGTGCCGTCGTAGCCGCTGGCCTTGAGCAGTTCCTGCGCCTTCTTCATGTTGCTCTTGCCCTGGATGTCGCTGCCCACGGTGCCGCCATAAGGCGTGCCGCAGATGAACATCGAGTAGCAGGCGTGGTACAGCTCCTTGACGCCGACCTGCGCGCGCAGAAAGGGCTCCTGCGACATCGCGGCCAGCGCCGCCTGGCGCACCTTGACGTTGTCGAAGGGCTTGTGCAGGTGGTTGAAGCGCGCCATGTACTGCAGCCCGTAGGTGGCGTACTTGGGCAGTTGCAGCGTGGTGTCGGCCTTGACGGTCTCGTAGAAGTCGAAACCCAGCGCCTCGATGATGTCGACTTCGCCCTTTTGCAGCGCATTGACCTGGGCTTGCGCGTCGCGCAACGCGAGGTTCCACTCGACCCGGTCGACATAGACGTTCTTGCCGCCGGCCGTGCCCGAGGGCGGTTCGCTGCGGGCAACGTACTTGGTGTTCTTCAGGTAGACGGCCTTGTCGCCGGGCTTGAACTCGTCCTTCTTGAAGACATAGGGGCCAGAGCCGGTGTAGTCCTCGATCTGCTTGAAGGCGTCGGTGTCGGCCACGCGCTTGGGCATGATGAAGGGCACGCTGGACCCCGGCTTGCCCAGCGCCTCGAGCACGAAGCCGCAGGCCTCACCCAGGAAGATGCGGAAGGTGTCCGGGGTGGGCGAATCCATGCGCTGCACGAAGGTGAACAAGGCCTGGCCCAGCGCATCGCGCTTGCCCCAGCGGCCCAGCGAGGCGATGACGTCGTCGCCGGTGACCGGCTTGCCGTCATGGAACTCCAGCCCCTTGCGCAGCTTGAAGGTCCAGAGCCGGTGGTCGCCGCTCTCGGTCCAGCTCTCGACCATCTGCGGCTTGATCTTGGCGTTCTCGTCGGTGCCGAACAGCGTGTCGTAAATCATGTAGCCGTGGTTGCGGCTCATGTAGGCGGTGGTCCAGATCGGGTCCAGGATCGCCAGATTGGAGTGCGGCACGATGCGCAAGACATTGCTTTGAGCCAGCGCGGGCAGTGCGGCGCCGAGCAGGCAGGCCGACAGTGCGGCAGCGGTGACGAGGCGGTTGAAGACACGCATGGGTTTCAGGCTCCGTGGAAAGGATTGATGGACAGCGACGCTATCCGAATTCGGCCGAGCCGTTATCAGGGTTTATGCAGTGCAATTTTCGGGCCCGCCGGGTCGACAGGCCATGCCGGACGCGGCGGCGCGGCCAGCAGCGTCAGCAGCAACTCGATCCGGGCCTGCCAGGGCGACATCGCCGCCGCCAACCCGGCCTGCGTGCCGACCACCACACCGCTGGCGCAGCGCGTGCAGCGCCACACCGGCACGCCGGCGGCCTCGGCGTCGGCCAGCGCCGGCAGCAAGGCCTGGTGCACCGCGCCGTTGCCGGTGGCCGCCAGCACCAGGCCGCGCACACCGGCGCCGACCAGGGCGCGCACCGCGTCGACGCGCGCACCGGCGTGGCTGGTGACGATCTCGACCCAGGGCCAGGGACTGGCCGCACCCTCCAGCAGCGCCAGGCCCAGCGGCACGCCGGCCGGCGGTTCGCGAAAACGCCGCAAACGCCCCTCCTCGACCACGCCCAGCGGCCCGCCGTCGCCCGAGTCGAAGGCATCCGCCCGGTAGGGGTGGACTTTGCGCACCTCGCCGGCGCCATGCACCCGGCCCGCCAGCACCGCGAGCACGCCGCGCAGCCCGGGCGTGCGCGCCACCGCCACGGCGTCGAGCAGGTTCTGCGGGCCATCGGCGGCCAGCGCGGTGGCCGGCCGCATCGCCGCCACCAGCACCACCGGCTTGAGCGGCGCGAGCACGCGCTGCAGCAGCCAGGCGGTTTCTTCCAGCGTGTCGGTGCCATGGGTGACCACCACGCCGGCCACGCTGGGCCGCGCCAGGTGGTGGGCCACGCGCTGCGTCAGGCGCAGCCAGGTGGCGTCGTCCATGTCCTTGCTGTCGAGCTGCGCCACCTGCTCGGTCTCGATGCGACTGCCGGCCAGCGCCGGCAGCGCCAGCAACAACTCGGTCACCGAGCGCTGCGCTGCGGTATAGCCCACGTTGTCATGGGCGTCGCCGGCCGCACCGGCAATCGTGCCGCCAGTGCCCAGGATCACCACGCTGTCGTGCAAGTTCGTGCTTGGCATTCTTGCCCTGTCTGGATAAAAATACAGTGACTGGATAAAAAGTCAGGAAATACCATGAACAAGAATGCCACAGACAGTCGCCAAGACAGCCCCGGAGATGGCCTCAAGAGCAAGCTCACCGCCCGCCAGCAGCAGATTCTCGATCTGGTGCGGACCGCGATCGAGCGCACGGGCGCACCACCCACCCGGGCCGAGATCGCCGCCGAGCTGGGCTTCAAATCCGCCAACGCCGCCGAAGAGCATCTGCAGGCGCTGGCGCGCAAGGGCGCGATCGAACTGGTGGGCGGCACCTCGCGCGGCATCCGTCTGCGCAACTCCACGCTGCACGCGATGAATGAATCCCGCAACCGGCAATTCTCGCTGCCCTTGCCCGGCCTGCTGCAGCTGACGTTGCCGCTGGTAGGCCGGGTGGCCGCGGGCAGCCCCATCCTGGCGCAGGAGCATGTCGACCGCAGCTTTGCGGTCGAGGCCACGCTGTTCCCCGGCAAGCCCGACTACCTGCTGCGGGTGCGCGGCATGAGCATGCAGGGTGCCGGCATCCTCGACGGCGACCTGATCGCGGTGCAGAAGACCCAGGACGCGCGCAACGGCCAGATCGTGGTGGCGCGGCTGGGCGACGAGGTCACCATCAAGCGGCTAAACCGCACCGCCCGAGGCATCGAACTGCTGCCCGAGAACCCCGATTTCCAACCCATTCTGGTGGGCGCAGACGATGTCTTCGAACTCGAGGGCATCGCGGTCGGCCTGATCCGCAACACGCCGCTGATGTAGGCTTGCGGCGGCTCGCTGCCCGGGCCCGCCAGGCCGCCCGCAAGAATGACCTCAGCTTGTCGCGCCTGCTGCCGAAATCAAACCCATGAACCCGCCATCCACCCAGGAGCTCGAAGCGCAGTGCGGGCGAGAGATGCGCAGCCGCGCCGCCGAGCAGCCAGCTGCACTCGTGAGCTGTGGCACCGGCGCTCGTCGGTCTACGGCGCCGTGGCCTTGGCCACCAGCCAGCATGAGGCCGAGTTCCAGTTGGCGCGGCTGAACCACCATTTCCCGGTGCGGGGGCCGCGTGCCGGCGCGATGCCGTTGCCGCCATGACACCGGCCAGCGCGTCAGGCCGGCGTGCTCAGGGCGTGGCCAGGAAGTCGTTCTTGCCCAGTTCTACGCCGGCGTGGCGCAGCAGCGCGTAGGCCATCGTGATGTGGAAGAAGAAGTTGGGCAGCGCCCAATGCTTGAGGTAGACCTCGCCGCTGAACTGCAGCGGGTCGCGGTTGCGCAGCGGCACCACCACCTCGCGCGAGTCGCTGCCGTCGATCGCGGCGGCCGGCACCGAATCGAGGTAGTCCAGCGTCTTGCGCACCCGAGCCCGCAAGTCGGCCAGACTGGCCTCGTTGTCTTCGAACTTGGGGGCATCCTGCCCGGCCAGGCGCGCAGCACAGGCCTTGGCGGCGTCGCTGGCGATGCGGATCTGCGCCACGAAGGGCAGCATGTCAGGCGCCAGGCGCAGTTGCAGGTAGTTGGCGGTGTCGAAATTGCGTGCCGCGGCATGGGCCTCGGCCTTGTCCAGCCAGACCAGCAGGGCGCCGAGCTGGCGCTTGAAAACGGGGATGCTGGCGCTGTGCATCGAGATCGTCATGGTGTCTCCGGGATGTCGGGTTGAGGGAGCCGCATGCTAGCGCGCGGCTCGCCGATCGGCCGGACGCGGCACAATCCCCTGCCATACCATGAACATCATCATCCTCGACGATTACCAGGACGCGGTGCGCAAGCTGCGCTGCGCCGCAAGGCTGGAGCCCTACAACGCCAAGGTGTTCACCAACACCGTCAAGGGCATAGGCCAGTTGGCGATTCGGCTGCGCGACGCCGAGGTGCTGGTGCTGATCCGCGAACGCACCCATTTCCCGCGCGCACTGCTGGAGAAACTGCCCAAGTTGCGGCTGCTGGTGCAGACCGGCAAGGTAGGCCCGCATATCGATGTGGCCGCCTGCACCCGGCTGGGCATCGCGGTGGCCGATGGCACGGGCTCGCCGGTGGCCGCGGCCGAGCTGACCTGGGCCCTGATCATGGCGGCGATGCGGCGCCTGCCGCAGTACATCGGCAACCTCAAGCATGGCGCCTGGCAGCAGAGCGGCCTGAAGGCAGCGTCCATGCCAGCCAACTTCGGCCTCGGCATGGTGCTGCGAGGGCGCACGCTGGGCATCTGGGGCTACGGCAAGATCGGCCAGCTGGTGGCGGGCTATGGCCGCGCCTTCGGCATGCAGGTGCAGGTGTGGGGCAGCGTGGCATCGCGCGAGCGTGCGGTGGCTGACGGCTACCTGGCCGCGCCCAGCCGCGAAGACTTCTTCGAGACCTGCGACGTGCTGTCGGTGCACCTGCGGCTCAACGACGACACCCGCGCCATCGTCGAGCTCGAGGACCTGGCGCGGATGAAGCCGACTGCGCTGTTCGTCAACACCTCGCGCGCTGAACTGGTGGCCGAGAACGCGCTGGTGTCGGCGCTGAACAAGGGCCGGCCCGGGCTGGCGGCGATAGACGTCTTCGAGGCCGAACCGATCCTGCAAGGCCACCCGCTGCTGCGCCTGGAAAACGCCATCTGCACGCCGCACATAGGCTATGTCGAGCAGGACAGCTACGAGCTGTACTTCGGTGCCGCCTTCGACAACGTTCTCAACTTCATCCGCAACCAACCCAGCAACATCGTCAATCCGGAAGCGTTCAAGGTGATCCGTTGACCGCTGGCGGCCCGCCGCCGACCGATCCGCTGCGCAGCCCGGCCTCCTGCGCCGACCTGTTCCGCGTCTTCAACCGCCTGGCACTGCAGGGCTTTGGCGGCGTGCTGCCGATCGCGCACCGCGAGCTGGTCGAGCGCGAGCGCTGGCTCAGCCCGCTGCAGTTCGTCGAACTGCTGACCGTCGGCCAGGTGCTGCCCGGCCCCAACATCGTCAACATGGCCATCATCCTGGGCGACCGCCACTTCGGCTGGCGCGGCGCGCTGGCGGCCAGCGCCGGCCTGCTGGCGCTGCCGCTGCTGATCGTGCTGGCGCTGGCGGTGGTCTACCAGCGCTTTGCCGACCAGCCGCAAGTCGCGGGCGCACTGCGCGGCATGGGTGCGGTGGCCGCCGGGCTGGTGATCGCCACCGCCGTCAAGCTTGCGCGCACGCTCAAGCGCAACCCGCTGGGCCTGCCGGCCAGTTGCGCGCTGGGCGCGGCCACGCTGGTGATGGTGGGTTTCCTGCGCTGGCCGATGGTGGGCGTGGTGCTGGGCCTGGGCGGGCTGGGCATGGCGCTGGCGGGCTGGCGGCTGGGCGCACCGCCTGCGCCGGGTCCGTCGGAGCCCGGACGGTGAGCGCGGGCGCCTGGCTCGGGCTGCACGGCCTGGCCTGGGCCGATGTGCTGCAGCTCTGGCTGCATTTCATGCTGCTGTCGCTGCTGGCGGTGGGCGGCGCCATCAGCACCGCGCCCGACATGCAGCGCTACCTGGTGGCTGACCATCACTGGATCAGCGACGCACAGTTCAGCGCCGGCGTGGCGCTGGCCCAGGCCGCGCCGGGGCCCAACATCCTGTTCGTCGCGCTGATGGGCTGGAACGTGGCCGGCGTGGCCGGGCTGCTGGCGACGATGGCCGGCATCATGGGGCCGTCGTCGATCCTGGCGCTGTGGATGGGGCGCTTGCGCCGGCGCCGGGCCGAATCGCGCGGCATGCGGGCCTTCACCGCCGGACTGACACCGCTGACGCTGGGCCTGCTGCTGTCGACCGGCTGGGTGCTGACCGCACCGACCCGCCACCGCTGGGAGGCGGTGGCGCTGGTGCTCGCCACCGTCGTGTTGTCGGTAGGCACGCGGCTCAGCCCGATCTGGATGATCGCCGGCGGCGCGCTGGTCGGCGCGCTGGCGCTGGCCTGAGCGGGGGGACGTGATGGGCGAAGAGCTGCTCGGCATCCACGGCCTGGCGCTGTTCATCGCCGCCGGGTTGCTGCTCAACCTGACGCCCGGCGCCGACATGGCGCTGGTGGCGCGCTGCAGCGCGGCCCAGGGCTTCAAGGGCGGCGCGGCCGCCGCGCTGGGGGTGGGCGCCGGCTGCTGGGTGCACACCGCCGCCGCCGCGCTGGGGCTGACCGCGCTGCTGGACGGATCCACCACCGCCTTCGGCCTGCTGCGCTGGGCCGGCGCGGCCTACCTGGTGTGGCTGGGCTGGAGCCTGCTGCGCACCCCGCCGGCGCCGGCGCCGGCATTGCCGTTGCCCGGCGCCAGGCCGGCTGCGGCCGCAGGCCTGGCGCCCGCCGGTTTTGGCCGGCTGTTCGCGCAGGGCTTTCTGACCAACGCGCTGAACCCCAAGGTGGCGCTGTTCTTCCTCGCCTTCATGCCGCAGTTCATCGCCGCCGAGGCGCCGAACAAGGCCGTCGCCTTCATCGTGCTGGGCACGGTGTTCGTGGTCAACGGCACCGCCGTCAACCTGACGCTGGCCTGGGTGGTGGCGGCGCTGCGCCAGCGGTTGGCCGGTCGGCCGGCGCTGCGACTGGCCGGCCATTGGCTGAACCGCGGCGTGGGCGGACTGTTCGTGCTGCTCGGCCTGCGCCTGGCCTGGGGCGACGGCGGGCGCTGAGCGTATCCAGCCAATGTGGCTTTGCCACTTTGCTTGACCCCCATGGGGGGCGGCCGGCCTTGGCAGGCCTTGGGGCACTCAGAGGCTGAGAGGAATTCGAGCGTGACCGAGCAAGGTGCGAAAACGTGCTCGATCTAGGCGCAAAGCGCAGACATAGCCCGGGCCATGGCGAGCATTTGCAACGACGAGCGGGTGCGTTTTGGCGTGGTGAGCGGGCATGATCGAAAAACTCTCAGACTCTCAGATCAGAACTGGTAGCCCAGGCCGACGCTGCCGCTCAGCAGGCTGGGCTTGTAAGTCTCGGGAACGTCGCCGTAGTAGCGCTTGCTGTCGAAGCTGACCTGCTGGAACTCGACGACGCCGTACAGCTTGGACGACAGCTTGAACTTGACGCCGGCGCCGATGCCGAAGCCCGAGTGCTTGGCTTCGGCCGAACCGGCGCCCTCGGGAACCGGCGCCCGGCTGTAGTCATAGCGGTTCTGGCCCGTGGCCTGCACATAGCTGAGCTTGGCATACACCAGCGTCGATTCACTCAGGTTGTAACCCGGCTCGATCGACAGCCCCCAGACCTGCTTGAGCTTGAATTCGTCGCTCCACAGGCCGCCAGTGCCGGTAGGCGAGGCGTCGAAGCTGTTCAGCGAACCCGACTTCGGGCTGCCCAGCAGGGCGAACAGGCCGCCCGCCAGATTGAGCTGGCCGTAGGCCTTCGAATAGCCCAAGGCCAGGCTGCCGATGACGCTGCTGTCGCTGACCTTGCCGTCGGGGCTGAAGTTCCTCAGTTCGGTCTGGGCGGCGGTCAGGGCGATGCCGGCTTGCACCGAGGGGCCGTCGAAGCCACCGGCCATGGCCAGTGAAGACAGCGCGCACAGGGCCGCAGCCAGCAGTTGCTTGTTGTATTTCATGAGGTATTCCTGAGGTTGACGTAAGTAGGCGCCGTACCTGCGGTCGCGTCACCTTTCAGCGAACGACTGACGGTTGCGGCCAGGGGGCGGAACCGCCATGCGCCTGCACTTGGCGAGCCCGCTGCACCGAGCTTCAGATCCACCCGATGCCTGATAATTTTATCAAAAAAAAATGATTAGAACACTTTACGCCGAGACCTGCGATTGACCTGGGTCACCCGACTTGCGTCGCAGGGCAGTCTGCGACGGGTGGTGGCAGCCGCGCTGTCGGCACGGCGGGACTGCGCTGCCGACAGCGCCGCTGAACCTGCCAGGCGCGGCCCGGCACCGCCCTCGCCGTCGCTGCTAAGGTCCAGCCATTGCCAACCCGCGCCAAGCCGCGCCCACCCAGCCAACATCCCCCCATGCCCGATTGCCTGCCCCCCGACCTGACCCGCTTGCGCGACCAAGTGGCCGACCTCGCCCGCGAGCCCCTGGCCCGCCTGCGCGACGCGACCGACCTGCCGCCCAGCGCCCGCGCCGCGCAGGTGCGCGCGCTGTCCAAGGCGGCGGGCCTGTTCGGCCTGACGCAGGCCGCCGAGCCCTCCGAACTGACGCTGCTGGTGGCGCGCGAGACCTTGGCCCTGCATGGCGTGGGCCACCTGCCGGGGCTGTTCGGCCCCGAAGCCGGGCTGCTCGAGGGGGTGGGCGAGCCGCTGCGCAGCAGCCATCTGCTGCCGCTGCTGGCCGGCGACAAGCGCGGCGGCTTCGCCTTCACCGAGCCGGCCGATGCGGCGCGCCCGACCTGGGCCGAGGTCGAAGGCGATCGGCTGGTGATCAGCGGCCAGAAGTCCTATGTCACCGGCGGCGCGGACGCCGATTTCCTCACCGCGCTGGTCGAGGTCGTCGGCCAGGGCCCCGCCATGGTGGTGATAGACACCGACCTGCCGGGCGTCACGCTGACGCGGCGCTTCACGTCGCTGGATGGCAGCCACCACGCCGCGTTCAGCTTCGATCAGGTGCGGGTGCCGCGCCAGCATGCCATCGGCGCGCCGGGCGACGGCCGCAGCCGGGCGCTGGGCAAGATCAGCGCGGTGCGGCGCGCGATCGCCGCCGATGCGGTGGGCACGGCGGCCTGGATCATCGACCGGGTGGCCACCGAGTTGCAGCGCGAGCGGCGCGGCGGCTCGCGCGCGGCCAGCGAACGCATCCGCCTGCGCTACGGCGAGATGCGCATCCAGGCCTATGCGGCGCGCGCCACCGTCTACCGCACCGCCAGGCTGGCCGACGCCGGGCAGGAGGTGGTCAACGAAAGCATCGCCGCCAAGGTGTTTGCCACCGAGGTGGCCAACCAGCTGGTGGACATGGCCGTGCAACTGGTCGGCGGCGAGGCGCTGGTGACCGGCCACCCGCTGGAACAGGCCCTGCGCCGGCTGCGGGCGCTGCGCCTGACCGAGGGTGAAAGCGACACGCTGCGGGTGAACGTGGCGCGCGGCCACCTCGACCTGGGCCGGGGCCGGCTCTGAAGACTGGCCTCTGAATCCGGACCTCTAAAACCGGACATCTGCGCCGGGCTGACGTAGCCCGGCTACATGATCTGGTTCACCGTCCCACCGTCGACCCGCATCGCCGCGCCGGTGGTGGCACTGGCCCTGGTGCTGCACAGGTAGACCGCCGCGTCGGCCACCTCTTGCGCCATGGCGAAGCGCGCGAGCAGCGAGGTGGGGCGGTAGTCGCGGAAGAAGTCCCGTTCGAGCTCGGCCACGCTGATGCCCAGCGCCTGCGCCCGCTCGGCGCGCAGGCGCTCGGTGTTCTCGGTGCGGGTCGGGCCGGGCAACAAGGCGTTGACCGTCACGCCGGTGCCGGCCATCTCGATCGCGAAGCCCCGCGAAATCGCCAGCTGCGCGGCCTTGCTCATGCCGTAGTGGATCATCTCGCGCGGGATGTTCAAGGCCGACTCGCTGGAGACGAAGACCACCCGGCCCCAGCCACGCTGGGCCATGGCCGGCGCGTAATGGCGGGTGAAACGCACCCCGCTCATCACGTTGGTGTCGAACATGGCCGCCCACTGGGCATCGCCGATCTCGAACGCGGGGCAGCGTGAATAGATGCCCAGGTTGTTGACCAGGATGTCGACCGCCGGCAGCGCTTCGAACACCCGCGCCGCGCCCTCGGCTGTGGCGCAATCGGCCGCGCTGCCCGCCGCGGTGCAAGCGGGTACGGCAAGCCGCAGCCGCGCCAGCGCCACGTCCACCGTGGCCTGCGTGCGGCCGGTGAGCCAGACCGCCGCGCCCTCGCGCGCCAGGCCTTCGGCAATGGCATAACCGATGCCGCCGGTGCTGCCGGTGATCAGCGCGCGCTTGCCTTGCAATCCGAGATCCATGGGGTGACTCCTGATGAATGTGATGGGCAACGATATTGCCGCTCTCAACTTCGACTGACGCCAGCTTACGTCAGCGGGCCAGCCGCTCTCATCGAGGGCGATTCGCTGCTGGCGGCCGCCAGCATCGGCCTTGTCGCCGGTCCGCCGCGCCGGTAGACCAGCAGCCGGCCTTTGTAGCGGGCTTCGCCCGACCCGCCGAGAGTGGGCGCCGTGTTCAGCCGCTGCTCATGCCTGTCGAAGCCCCGGTCGGCCATCTGCCGGTTGAAGGCCGACCGGTTGCCGCGGTCCGGGTCGACGATCCAGACCTCGACCACCGGCGCCGCGTGACCATCGATGTAGCCGGCCAACCCGCCGTCGGCGTCGCGCTCGTAGAGCAGATCGCTGCCGATGATCAGGTCGAACAAGCCGCTGACCGGCGCATCAAGCGGCAGCGCCGAGATCAGCGGCAAGACCAGCGGCGGCACTGACGGCACCAGCGCGGCGGGCGCGCCCCAATGCCCATGCCGGTACTTCATCGGCAGCAGGCCATTCAGGCGCAGGTTTTCCAGCAGAAAGGCGCCAGCCAGCGGATGGCAATCGCTGGCAGTGATGTCCGCGCCGCGCCGGTGCCCGACCAGGCTGGCCAGCGCCAGACCGCAGCCGAGCTCCAGGATGCGCTCGCCCGCCTGCACCGGCCGCAGCGCCAGCGCCGCCGCCAGTTGCGCGCCCGACGGCCAGAGCAAGCCAAACAAGGGCCAGGTGGCCGACGAGATGCCCAGCCGGTCGGCCTCACCCAGCGGATCGGCGAACTGCTGACGATCGAGCAGCGAGCGGATGAAGAGGTCGGCCACACCTGCCACGGCGATGGATTCTTGCTTGGTCTGGTAGCCGGGCATCGCGTGCGGCGAGGCCCGGTAGGGCAGCGTCGAAGTGGGTGGAAACCCCGAGTATGGGGCTTGTGTCCGCAAGGCCCCGACCAGGCCGGCTGACGCCTACATCAACACGATGTCGTAATGCTCCGGGCTGAAAGACGGCTCGGTGCTCAGCGAGATCGGCTTGCCGATGAAGTCGCTCAAGCCCGCCAGATGCTGGCTCTCCTCGTCGAGCAGCATCTCGACTACCGCGGCGCTGGCGATGACGCGGAATTCCTTGGGGTTGAACTGGCGCGCCTCGCGCAGGATCTCGCGCAGCACGTCGTAGCAGACGCTGCGCGCGGTCTTGACCTGGCCGCGGCCCTCGCAGGTGGGGCAAGGCTGGCACAGCATATGGGCCAGGCTCTCGCGGGTGCGCTTGCGCGTCATCTCGACCAGGCCGAGCTGACTGAAGCCGCTGACCGAGACCTTGGTGCGGTCGCGCGCCAGTTGCTTGCGGAACTCGTGCAGCACCGAGGACCGGTGCTCGTCGCGCACCATGTCGATGAAGTCGACGATGATGATGCCGCCCAGGTTGCGCAGCCGCAGCTGGCGGGCGATCGCGCCGGCCGCTTCCAGGTTGGTCTTGAAGATCGTGTCGTCGAAGTTGCGCGCGCCGACGAAGCCGCCGGTGTTGACGTCGACCGTGGTCAGCGCCTCGGTCTGGTCGATGATCAGGTAGCCGCCGCTCTTGAGGTCGACCCGGCGCGCCAGCGCGCGGGCGATCTCCTCCTCGATGCCGAACAGGTCGAAGATCGGCCGCTCGCCCTTGTAGAGCTCCAGCTTGGCAGCCGAGCTCGGCGCGAAGGCCTCGCCGAAAGCCTTCAGGTCGTCGTATTGCAGCTTGCTGTCTATGCGTATGGTCTGGGTCTTGTCGTTGACCATGTCGCGCAGCACGCGCTCGGCCAGGTTCAGGTCTTCGTGCAGCAGCGCGCCGGGCGGCTTGGCCAGGCCCTGGGAGCGGATCGCGGCCCAGGCCTTGCGCAGGTAGGCGATGTCGTCGGACAACTCGGCGTCTGTCGCGTCTTCGGCGTTGGTGCGCAGGATGAAGCCGCCGGGCGAACTGCCGTCGGTGGTCGCGGTGAGCGTCTGCATCCGGCTGCGCAACTGCTCGCGCGCCTCGGCCGAACCTATCTTCTGCGAGATGCCGATATGCGTGTCCTGCGGCAGGAAGACCAGCATGCGCCCGGCGATGCTGACCTGGGTCGACAGCCGCGCGCCTTTGCTGCCTATCGGGTCCTTGATCACCTGCACCATCAGGGTCTGGCCCTCGAACACCTGGCGCTCGATAGGCACCTGCACCGCGACGTCGTGCTTGGGGTTGTGATGGCTGCCGCCATGCAGGTCGGCCACGTGCAGAAAGGCCGCGCGCTCCAGCCCGACGTCGATGAAAGCGCTCTGCATGCCCGGAAGCACCCGGGCCACCTTGCCGAGGTAGACGTTGCCGACCAGGCCACGTTCGAGCGCGCGCTCGATGTGCAGGTCCTGCACGGCGCCGTTCTCGATCAGCGCGACGCGGGTCTCCTGCGGAGTCCAGTTGATCAGGATGTCGTGCATGCGCGGCAATGTTCTCGGGGCGCGCCGGGGCCGGGTCTAGCAGGGCTAGAAGGCCACGCGCGCTTGTCTCAGCAACTGGGCCGTCTCGAAGAGGGGCAAGCCCATGATAGCGGAGTAGCTGCCGTCGATATGGGCGATCCAGCCCGCCAGCTGGCTCTGGATGGCATAGGCGCCGGCCTTGCCGAAAGGCTCGCCGCTGGCGACGTAAGCGGCGATGGTGGCCGGGCTCAGCGGCGCGAAGCGCACATGCGAGACGCTCATCGCCGCCAGCGTGCGCCGGCCGCTGGCCAGCGCGATCGCGGTCAGCACGCGGTGGCTGCGGCCGGAGAGCGCGGCCAGCATCTCGGCGGCCTGGTCGGCGTCGGCTGGCTTGCCCAAAATACGCCGGCCCAGCGCCACGGTGGTGTCCGAGCACAGGATGGGCGCGGCGGGCAGGCCGCGCCGGCGCAACCGGGCGCGCGCGGCCTGCAGCTTCAACGCGGTGACGCGCTGCACGTAGTCGGCCGGCAGTTCGGCGGGCCGCACCGCTTCCAGCGCCTCGGCGTCCTCGTCGGCGTCGGGCAGCAGCAACTCATGGCGCACGCCGAGCTGGTCGAGCAACTGGCGCCGGCGCGGGCTTTGCGAGGCCAGGTAGATGAAGTCGGACACGCTCATTCCCGGTGATAGGGGTGGCCGGCGGTGACGCTCCAGGCCCGGTACAGCGCCTCGGCCAGCAGCACCCGCACGAAGGCATGCGGCAGCGTCAGATCGGACAGGCGCAGGGTTTCGTCGGCGCTGGCCTTGAGGGCCGGGTCCAGCCCGTCGGGGCCGCCCACCAGCAGCACCACGTCGCGCCCGTCGCCCAGCCAGAAACGCAGCCGGTCGGCCAGTTGCGGCGTCGTCAGCCGGCTGCCACGCTCGTCCAGCACCACCCGGCGCGCGCCTTTCGGGCAGGCCGCTTCGATGCGCTGGGCCTCGGCGGCCATCATCTGGGCCGGGGTCTTGGCGCTGGTGCGCGGCTCGGCCTTGACGGCCTTGAGCTCCAGCCGCATCTCGGGCGGGAAGCGCTTGGCAAAATCCTCGTAGGCCGACTCGGCCCAGGCCGGCGGCCGCTGCCCGACGGCCGCCAACACCAGACGCATCGCCGCGCTTCAGCCGCGCTTCAACCGAACTTCAGCCACGTTTTGGCGCAACTTTGGCCGCCGTCTTGCGACCGACCGGTGCGGGCTTGCGGCCCGGTGTGGCCGCCGAGCGCGGCGCCGCGGCGGCCTTGCCCCGCGGCGGCGCCTTGCCCGGCGCGGTCTTGCCAGCGGCGGTCTTGCGCGCCGGCGGCGGCACGACGATGGTGCGGCTGACCGGACCGGCCGGCACCGCGGTCTTGCGCGTCGGCGCCACCTTCTTGACCGGCGGCAGCTTCAGCGCTGCAGCGGCGGCGCGGGCGGCGTTGCCGCCGGCCCGGCTGGCCGGCGTGGTCTTGACCATATCCTGACGGGCGACTGCCTTCTTGGCCGGCACCTTGCGGGCGCTGACGAGTTTGACGGGCGCGGTCTTGGCCGCCACCTTCTTGGCCGGCGCCCGCTTGGCCGGGGCGCGCTTGACCGCCACCTTCTTGGCCGCGGGCGTCTTGGCCACCGGCTCGTCGTCGTCGACCTCGTCCTCTTCTTCCGAGGCCTTGACCAGGCCCTTGGACAGATTGCCGCCCAGTTTCATCTTGACCGTCTTGCCGCCCCAGATCTCCTCGAGCCGGTAGTACTCGCGGATCGCGGACTGCATGACGTGGACCACGGCGGCGCCACAGTCGACGATGATCCATTCACCGTTCTCGGTGCCCTCGGTGGCCAGCACCGGGAAGCCGGCCTCGCGCACCGCCGCGCGCACACCGGCGGCCAGGGCCTTGGTCTGCCGGCTGCTGGTGCCCGAGGCGATGATCACGCGCTCGAACAAGGCCGAAAGATGCTCGGTGTTGAGCACCAGGATGTCCTGGGCCTTGACATCTTCGAGTCCATCGACGATTGCCCGTTGCAGTTTGCGAATGTCCATTCAGTGTCTGACGTCCTGTTGCTTGCGGTGTGAATAAAGAAAGTGATTGTCAATATAGCGTGCAACAGGCTCGCCCACCAGGGCTTGCACCGGCCTGCCGGCCGCCAGCAGCGCGCGGATGTCGCTGGCGGCGATGTCCAGCGGCGGCAGGTCCAGCGCCACGCAACGGTGGGGCACGCCGGCCAGCGCGGCCGGCGGTCGAGGCGCCTGGCCGGCGCGCGCAGCCACCGCCAGCGACAGGCGCTGCAGCAACTCGGGCCAGTCGCGCCAGGTGTCGAAGCGGGCGTACTGGTCCTGGCCGAGGATCAGGACCCAATCGGCCTTCGGCCGTTCGGCCTGCAGTTCGCGCACCGTGTCTATGGTGTAGGTGGGGCCGGCGCGCCGCAGTTCGCGCGCGTCGATCACGCAACCCGGCTCGCCGTCGAGCAGCGCGGCCAGCATCGCGGCGCGGTCAGCGGCGGGCGCCAGGGCGCGGCCGGCTTTCTGCCAGGGCGACCCGGCCGGCAACCAGCGCAACTCGTCCAGCGCCAGCGCCTGCCGCGCCAACCGGCCCAGCGCCAGATGCGCCAAGTGCGGCGGATCGAAGCTGCCGCCGAGCAAGCCGATGCGCGGGACTGCGCTCAAGCCTGACCCGCCCAGTCGCGCGGCCGCAGAAAATCGCTGTACAAGCTGGCCTCGGGCGTTCCGGGCTCGGGCTGCCAGTCGTAGCGCCATTTGACGACAGGCGGCATCGACATCAGGATGCTCTCGGTGCGCCCGCCGGACTGCAACCCGAACAGCGTGCCGCGGTCGAACACCAGGTTGAATTCGACATAGCGGCCGCGCCGGTAGGCTTGGAAATCACGCTCGCGCTCGCCGTAAGCGGTGTCGCGCCGACGTTCGACGATGGGCAGGTAGGCCGGCAGGAAGGCGTCTCCCACCGCGCGCATCATCGCGAAGCTGCGGTCGAAACCGAGCTCGGCGAAATCGTCGAAGAACACGCCGCCTATGCCGCGCGGCTCGTTGCGGTGCTTCAGGAAGAAGTACTCATCGCACCACTGCTTGAAGCGCGGGTGCAGGTCGGGGCCGAACGGGGCCAGCGCGTCGCGGCAAGTGCGGTGGAAGTGCTGGGCGTCGGCTTCGACGCCGTAATAAGGCGTCAGGTCCATGCCGCCGCCGAACCAGACCACCGGTGGCTTGCCCTCGGGCAAGGCGGCGAACATGCGCACGTTCAAGTGCACCGTGGGCACATGCGGGTTGCGCGGATGCAGCACCAGCGACACGCCCATCGCCTCGAAAGGCGCGCCCGCCAGTTCGGGCCGGTGCTGGGTGGCCGAGGGCGGCAGTTGCGGGCCGCGGACATGGCTGAAGTTGCAGCCGCCGCGCTCGAGCAGCGCGCCCTCCTCGACCAGTTGGGTGCGGCCGTCGCCCTGCAGCCGCTCGCCCGGCGCACGCGTCCAGGCGTCAGTGACAAACGGCTTGCCATCGGCCGCCTGCAGCGCGGCGATGATGGATTGCTGCAGACCGAGCAGGTAATCGCGGACGACTTGGGTTTGCATGGGAAGTCTCGGTCGCAAAGGGCGCGCTGGCTCAGCGCTTCAGGGCGCGGTGGCCGATGTCGCGGCGGTACAGCACACCGTCGATGTGGATGCCGCGCAAGGCGTCATAGGCGCGCTGCTGCGCCAGCTTGACCGAATCGCCGAGGGCGGTGACGCACAGCACCCGACCGCCGGTCACGCGCAAGACGCCGTCGTCGATCGCGGTGCCGGCGTGGAACACCACCGCGTCCTCGCTATCGGGGCCCAGGCCGGTGATCGCATCGCCCCGGCGCGGGCTGGCCGGGTAGCCGGCGGCGGCCAGCACCACGCCGAGCGCGACGCGGCGGTCCCACTGCAGTTCGACCTGGTCGAGCGTGCCGTCGGTGGCGTGCAGCAGCACATCGACCAGATCGCTTTTCAGCCGCATCAGGATGGGCTGGGTCTCCGGGTCTCCGAGCCGGGTGTTGAACTCCAGCGTCCTGGGCCGACCCTGCGCGTCGATCATCAGCCCGGCGTAGAGGAAACCGGTGAACGGGATGCCGTCGCGGGCCATGCCGGCCACGGTGGGCAGGATGATGTCCTGCATCGCCTTGGCATGCACATTGGGCGTGACCACCGGGGCCGGCGAGTAGGCGCCCATGCCGCCGGTGTTGGGGCCGGTGTCGCCGTCACCCAGGCGCTTGTGGTCCTGGCTGCTGGCCAGCGCCAGCACATTCTTGCCGTCGACCAGCACGATGAAGCTGGCTTCCTCGCCTTGCAGGAACTCCTCGATCACGACCCGCGGCACCGTCTGACCATCGATGCCCGCGTTGTGCTGCACGCCCAGGGTGTTGCCCTCCAGCATGAAGGTGATCGCCTGATGCGCTTCGGCCAGGCTCATCGCCACCACCACGCCCTTGCCAGCGGCCAGGCCGTCGGCCTTGACGACGATGGGTGCGCCGGTCTGCTCGACATGGGCGTGCGCCAGCGCCGCGTCGGTGAACGACGCGTAGCGGGCGGTGGGTATGCCGTGGCGCGCCATGAAGTCCTTGGCGAAGACCTTGGAGCTCTCGAGCTGGGCCGCGGCCTGGGACGGGCCGAAGATGCGCAGGCCGCGCGCGCGGAACAGGTCGACCACGCCGGCCGCCAGCGGGGCCTCGGGGCCGACCACCGTCAAGCCTATCTTCTCGCGCAGCGCGAAATCGGCCAGCGCCTGCGGGTCGGTGATGTCGAGGTTGGTCAGCCGCGGGTCGCGCGCGGTGCCGCCGTTGCCCGGCGAGACAAACACCTGGTGCGTCCGTTCGCTCTGGGCCAGCTTCCAGGCCAGCGCATGCTCGCGGCCACCGCCGCCTATCACCAGGACCTTCATGCCGGCCTCCGCCTGGCCGTCTCAAGGAGGTCGGGCGCCCCCACGGGAGGCAGCAAGCCCCTGCGAGCTTGGGGGCTCATTCCGCCATCTCGGCGTTGTGGAAAACCGCTTGCACGTCGTCCAGATCCTCGATCACGTCCAGCAGTTTCTGCATCCGTTCGGCGTCCTCGCCTTCCAGCGCCACGCTGTTCTCGGCGCGCATCGTCACCTCGGCGATTTCGGGCTTGAAGCCGGCGGCCTCTAGCGCAGCCCTCACCGACTCGTAGTCGGGCGCGGCGCACAAGACCTCGATCGCGCCGTCGTCGCCGGTGATCACGTCCTCGGCGCCGGCTTCCAGCGCCACTTCCATCAACTTGTCCTCCGACGTGCCGGGGGCGAAGATGAGCTGGCCGCAATGTTTGAACTGGAAGGCCACCGAACCCTCGGTGCCCAGGTTGCCGCCGTACTTGCTGAAGGCGTGGCGCACCTCGGCCACGGTGCGCACGCGGTTGTCGGTCATGGTGTCGACGATGATCGCCGCGCCGCCTATGCCGTAGCCCTCGTAGCGGATTTCCTCATAGGTGATGCCTTCGAGCGCGCCCGACGCCTTGTCGATGTTGTACTTGATCCGATCGGCCGGCATGTTGGCGGCCTTGGCGCGTTCGATGGCCAGGCGCAGGCGCGGGTTGGCGCTGACATCGGCTCCGCCTTGGCGCGCCGCCACGGTGATTTCACGGATGATGCGGGTCCAGACCTTGCCGCGCTTTTCGTCCTGCCGGCCCTTGCGGTGCTGGATGTTGGCCCACTTTGAATGTCCAGCCATGCGGGTGATGCTCCTTCTGAGAAGAGCGAGAGTTTAAGTGTTGGCGACCCCTTCGGGGCCGGTGGCGTACTGGCGCGGGTTTGCGACCGAGGCGCCGGCGCTTGGCGACGGCCTGCGGCGTTTCGTCGCACCACCCTGGCCGATCGGGCACTGCCCGGGCAACATGGACGCCGTTGCCTTTCGATGGCCCTGACCGATCACCGCACCGGACTCCACCATGACCCTATCCGCGCTCAAGTTGCTCAGCCACACCCCGGCCGGGATCTGGGCCATCGGGACGCAGCTGGCGACGAGTTTCCGCCCGGGCTACGCGACTGCGACTGGGCTGGTACCGGCCTGGCAGGCGCTGCAACCAGGCCAGCGACCGTGACCCTCAACACCCCCCAGCCCCCGGCCGAACCCGGGCACTGGGCCGGCTTCGTCGGCCGCGGTCTGCGCAACCAGATCGTCTGTGCGGGGGTTGCGCTGGCGATCTGGCTGATGAGCCCGAGCCCGCGCGCCGGCCTGCTCGGCACCTGGGTCTACTCGGTCGCCATAGGCACGGCTTGCTGGTTCTTCATCGACGGCGGCCGGCTGCTGCTGGCGCGCTGGCTGCCGGGCCGGCAGACGGTGGCTGGCGAGCGCCGCGCCCGCTGGCCAGGCCCGCGGTGGATGGCTGCCTGCATCCTGGTCGGCAGCACGCTGGGCTACACCCTGGGCATGGCGATCGGCGATGCGATCACCGGCTTTTCCAGCCCCGGCCTGCTGGAGAACCGCACCATGATCGTGATCAGCATCATCGTTGCCGTGGCCGCCACCTGGTACTTCACGGCCACCGAGAAACTCAGGCTGGTCCAGGCCGCCGCCGAGACAGCCCGCCGCGAGGCCGCCGAGAGCCAGCTGATGCTGCTGCAGTCTCAGCTCGAGCCGCACATGCTGTTCAACACCCTGGCCACGCTGCGGGTGCTGATCACGCTGGACCCGCCGCGCGCCCAGGCCATGCTGGACCGGCTGATCGGCTACCTGCGCGCCACGCTGGGCGGCTCGCGCAGCGGAGCGCACCCGCTGGCCGACGAGTTCGACCGCCTGGCCGACTACCTGGCGCTGATGGCCTTGCGCATGGGACCGCGGCTGCAGGTGCTGCTGGACCTGCCGGCGGACTTGCGCGGCCTGCCGGTACCGCCGCTGCTGCTGCAGCCGCTGGTGGAAAACAGCATACGCCACGGCCTGGAACCCAAGATCGAGGGCGGCCGGCTCGAGGTGCGTGCAGCGCGGCGCGGCGACCAGTTGCTGCTGACTGTGCGCGACACCGGCATCGGTCTGGACCCGGCCGGCGCCCGCCCGCAGCAAGTCCGCGACCCCGGCGCACCAGCGCACAGCCGCTACGGCACCCGTCATGTGGCCGACCGCCTGGCCACGCTGTACGGCGAGCGGGCGCAGTTCCGCCTGCTGCCGGCCGATGACGCCGAGGGCGGCACGCTGGCCGAGGTCAGCCTGCCCTCGCCGGCGCCGACCCACCCACCGGGCAGCATGCCAGCGGCGCAGCCGGCGCCGTCCGGATCTACAAAATGATTCTCAAATTGATTTTCAATATGCACTACCAACCGAGCCGCAGACCATGCCCAGCGCGCTGATCGCCGAAGACGAACCGCTGCTGGCCGCCGCGCTGGCGGCTGAACTGGCCAGGCTCTGGCCCGAACTGCGCATCGTCGTCCAGGTGGCCGACGGCCTGAGCGCGGCGCGCCAGGCACTGGCGCTTCAGCCCGACATCTGCTTTCTCGACATCCGTATGCCCGGCGCCAGCGGGCTGGAGGCGGCGCAGGCGCTGGCCGAGGATTGGCCTGCCGCGGCACCCGGCAAACCGCCTTTTCCGCTGCTGGTCTTCGTCACCGCCTACGACCGCTATGCGCTGCAGGCCTTCGAGGTCCAGGCGGTGGACTATCTCGTCAAGCCGGTCGACTCACCGCGACTGGCGGCCTGCGTGGCGCGGCTCAAGTCCAGGCTGGCCGACCGCGCTGGCGCGGCCACCGAACCGGCACTGCAGCAGACCATGGACCAGCTGCGTGCGCTGCTGGGTGCTGCCGGCCAAGCAGCGTCCGCGCCCCGGCCAAGGCTGGAGGTGATACCGGCCGGGGTGGGCCATACCGTGCACCTGGTGCCGATGTCCGAGGTGCTTTACTTCGAGGCCGCCGACAAGTACCTGCGGGTGGTCACCGCCGACCGCGAGCACCTGATCCGGCTGTCGCTGCGCGAACTGGTGCCGCAGCTCGACGCCCAGCAGTTCTGGCAGGTGCACCGCGGCCTGGTAGTGCGCGCCAGCGCCATCAGCACCGCGCTGCGCGATGAATCAGGCAAGGTCTTGCTGACGCTGCGCGGCCGCCCCGAGCGGCTCACTGCCAGCCGGCTCTACGCCCACCTGTTCAAGAGCCTGTAGGCGATTCACCTCCGGCATCCGGCGCCAGCCGGCAGCGGTTTCATCGCCAGGCGGACCGTTTCGTCGGACAGGGGATGGCGGACCAGACCGATCTGCCTAGCATGCTGTTCATGCTGAATGCTTTCACCCGCCTGCTGTCCGACCACCCGCTGGTCTCGGCACGCTGCTGTGGAAAAACCTGCTCGGTGTGGCGTCTTGAATCCCTGGCCTGAACCCTCCGCTTGATCCCCAGGCCGAGCCCGCACCACACCCCGCCCCCCCAAGGAGAGCACCATGTCCCGCGACCACGACCCCACCCCGCCGACCCTCGAACAGCGTGCCCGCCGCCGCGTCGCACTCAAGACCGGCTTCTACGTCCATGCGATCGTGTTCTTGCTGGTCAACGGCGGCTTGTTGCTGATGTTCTCGATCGGTGGCTGGAGCGATGTTTCGGGTTGGGGCCAGGGCCAGGGCCACCGCCATGGCCTGGCCTTCCCGCTCTGGGGCTGGGGCCTGGGCCTGACGACCCACGGCATCGTGGTCTTGCTCAAGCTGAAGGGCGAAGGCTTGTCGCAGCGCATGCTGGACCAGGAGATCGCGGCGCTGAGGCGGCGCGAGGGCAGCGACCGCCCCTGAACGGCGGCGCCAGGCCGTCGGTCGGGGGGAGGCGCCGCCCCAGGACCCCTCGGTAGAATCCGCCCCTCCCCGAACTGCCGCCTGCCCCGCCCCGGGACAGGCCGCCCACCGCCATGTCCGCGCCCGCCAAGAACGACCCCGCCGTCAAACCCGCCAACTTCCTGCGCACGCTGATCGAGCGCGAGTTGCAAGAGGGGGTCTATGCGCAGCGGCAATGGGGGGGCTCACCCGGTGACGCCGGCCACCACGCCGCCGGCGCGGCCGACCCGGCCCGGGTGCGGCTGCGTTTTCCGCCCGAGCCCAACGGTTACCTGCACATCGGCCACGCCAAGAGCATCTGCCTGAACTTCGGCCTGGCGCGCGACTTCGGCGGCGTCTGCCACCTGCGCTTCGACGACACCAACCCTGAGAAGGAAGAGCAGGAGTATGTCGACGCCATCATCGAGATGGTGCAATGGCTGGGCTGGGACTGGCACAGCGACTTTGGCGGCGCCAAAGCTACCCACCTGTACTACGCCAGCAACTACTTCGACTTCATGTACCGCGCCGCCGAGCACCTGGTCGAGCGCGGTCTGGCCTATGTCGACGAGCAGAGCGCCGAAGCGATGCGCGCATCCCGCGGCGACTTCACCACCCCCGGCACCGACAGCCCCTGGCGCGGCCGCAGCGTGGCCGAGAACCTGGCCCGGCTGCGCGAGATGCGCGCCGGCAACCATGCCGACGGCAGCATGGTGTTGCGCGCCCGGATAGACATGGCCTCGCCCAACATCAACCTGCGCGACCCGGCGCTCTACCGCATCAAGCGCGCCCACCACCACAACACCGGCGACACCTGGTGCATTTACCCGATGTATGCCTTTGCGCACCCTATCGAGGACGCGCTGGAGAACATCACCCACAGCATCTGCACGCTCGAGTTCGAGGACCAGCGGCCCTGGTACGACTGGCTGCTGGCGCGCCTGATCGAGGGCGGCCTGCTGCAAGGCCCGGCACCCAAGCAGCATGAGTTCGGGCGATTGAACCTGAGCTACGTGATCACCAGCAAGCGCAAGTTGAAGGCGCTGGTCGACGAGCAGATCGTCGACGGCTGGGACGACCCGCGCATGCCCACGCTGGCCGGCATGCGCCGGCGCGGCTACACGCCCGAGGCCGTGCGCAAGTTCGCCGAGGACACCGGCGCCTCGCGGACCAACATCTGGGTCGATTACGGCGTGCTCGACGGCGCGCTGCGGGCCGACCTCGAAGGCAAGGCCGGTCGGGCGATGGCGGTGATGGACCCGCTGCCGCTCAAGCTGACGAACTGGGACGAGCTGTTCGGCGCCGGCCATCTGGAGCCCTGCAGCACGCCGGCCCATCCGCAACTGCCCGAACTGGGCCAGCGCGCATTCAGCCTCGGCCCCGAAGTCTGGGTCGAGCGCGACGACTTTGCCGAAGTGCCGGTCAAGGGCTTCTTCCGTCTCTTCCCTGGCAACAAGGTGCGGCTGAAGTACGGCATGGTGGTCGAGTGCACGGGCTGCGAGAAAGACGCCGACGGCCGCGTCAGCGCCGTGCTGGCAAGGGTGATCCCCGACACCAAGAGCGGCACGCCGGGCGCGGACGCGGTCAAGGTCAAGGGCACGATCACCTGGGTCGGCCTGCACGACGGCCTGGCCGCCACCTTCAACCTGTATAACCGGCTTTTCACCGAGGCCCAGCCCGAGGCCGGCGGGCGCGACTTCCGCAGCGTGCTCAACCCCGCCAGCAAGCGGGTGGTGACGGGCTTCGTCGAACAGTCGCTGGCCAGGGCGCCGGCCGACCAGCGCTTCCAGTTCGAGCGCCACGGCTACTTCGTCACCGACCGGCTCGACCACCGCGCCGGCGCCCCGGTGTTCAACCGCATCACCGGCCTGCGCGACAGTTGGGCGGCATGACGGCCCGACGCCCGCCAGCGGCCTGAACCGGCAACGCGATGCTCGACTTCTGGCCGGCCTGCGGCTGGCGCCACCTGCAGCTCGACGCGCGCGGCCGGCTGCAGCCCACCGACGCCTGGTGGCGACACTGGCTGGACCGGCCCGAACTCGCGCTGGTGGCCGAGTCCTGCGCCGCAGAGACCCGGCTGCACCAGAGCTTGCGCGCGGCGCCCGCCCGGCCGGTGGCCGAGGCCGAACTGGCCGCGCTGGACGACGTCGACGCCCGCGCCAACTACCGCCTGTTCCTGGCGCTGCGTGACGCGGTGACGGCCGCCGGCACGCTGGAGTCGTTCTACGTCGGGCTGTTCGGCCAGGGCGCGATCACGCTGCCGCCGCTGTTCATCGACTTGATCGCGCAGGCCCTGTTGCGCCAGATGCTCGACCAGGACGCCGACGCCTTCGAGGCCCGGGCCGCTGAACTGCTGTTCCGGCCACAGCGCATCACACCGGAAGGTGGCAGGGTGCTGGCCGGCGACCGCGCCACGCTGGACCGGCTGAGCGACAGCGGCGGCTTCGGCGCGCTGGGCCGGCTGCTGGCCGAGGCCCGGGTGCCGCTGCGCAGCGCGCAACTGGCGGTGCTGGGGACCGATAACGCGGCCGACTACTGGCCTGACGGCGAGCGCCACCGCTTCGTGCTCGACCTGACCCACCAGGTGGCCAAGCAGATCGCCCCGGGCGTGAGCGTGCCGCTGACGCTGGCGCGATCGGGACTGTCGGCGCTGGCCCGGGTGCTGGAGCGCTGGGTGGCGCAGTTGCTGGACGTGGCGGTGACGATCACGCCGCTGGCCCGCATCGACGATGCCGGTTGGCGCTGGCACCTGGGGCTGGACACCGAGTCGAGCGCGATCCTCAACGACTTGTACCAGGGCCGGCCGGTCGACGACGAGCGCCTGGCGCGGCTGATCGGGCTGTTCCGGCTCGATTTCGACGACCCCGCCGACATGCGGGCCGACTTGGCCGGCGCGCCGGTCTACCTGGGGCTGGCGATGACGGCAGACCGCTTGCTGCGGCTCAAGCCGCAGAACCTGCTGCTCAACCTGCCGCTGGCGCGCAGGTCCTGAAGCGGTCCGGCGGCGCGGAGTCAGGCCCAGCGCCATCGGGGCCAACCCGCGGGCCCGCGGGCCGACCCAGCCCCTACCATCGACGCATGAACCCACCCGCCCCCTCGCCCTGGCGCATCGCCATCCTGACGACCTTGGCACTGCTGGCCTTTGCCGGCAACTCACTGCTGTGCCGCGTCGCGCTGCGCCAGGCCGCCCTCGACGCGGCCAGCTTCACCAGCCTGCGTCTGGCCTCGGGCGCGCTGATGCTGGCGCTGCTGCTGGCCTGGCGCGGTCGGCTGCAGCCGGCGGCGGCCAGCAGGCCATGGCAAGCCGGCGACTGGCGTTCGGCGCTGGCGCTGTTCGTCTATGCCGAGGGCTTCTCGTTCGCCTACATCAGCCTGAGCGCGGCCACCGGCGCGCTGCTGCTGTTCGGCGTGGTGCAGACCAGCATGATCGGCTGGGGACTGTGGCACGGTGAGCGGCTGGGGCGCGTGCAGTGGCTGGGGCTGGCGGGCGCCAGCGCCGGCCTGGTCTGGCTGCTGCTGCCAGGGCTGGCGATGCCTTCGATGACCGCGGGCGGGCTGATGGCCTGTGCCGGCCTGGCCTGGGCGGTCTACACCTTGCGCGGCCGCGGCGCGGGCGACGCCACCTCGGTCACGGCCGGCAACTTCCTGCGCGCCACGCCGCTGGCACTGGGGATGAGCGCGCTGACATGGTCCCAGGCCCACTGGGACACGCCCGGCCTGCTGCTGGCCCTGGCGTCGGGCGCGCTGGCCTCGGGCCTGGGCTACGCCGTCTGGTACACCGCGCTGAAGGGGCTGACTGCCACGCGGGCGGCGATCCTGCAACTGACGGTGCCGGCGCTGGCCACCGCCGGCGGCGTGCTGCTGATGGACGAGCGGCTGACGCCGCATCTGCTGGGCGCATCGGCGGCGGTGCTGGGCGGTGTGGCGCTGGTGATCGCCGGGCGCCTGACTCGGCGCGGCTGACGTGGGATGGGGACGCGCGACGGGGTGAGCCGGGCGGCAGCAGGCTGCACGCCGAGCGCTCAGGCCATTCTCAAGGCCATCACGCCGGCGACGATCACGCCGGTGCCCAGCGCCCGCTGCAGACCAAATTTCTCCTGCAGCAGCCGGCTGCCCAGAACCGCGGCGAACAGCACCGAGGTCTCGCGCAGCGCGGCCACGCTGGCCACCGGCGCATGCGTCATCGCCCACAGCGCCACCGCGTACGAGCCGATCGAGGCGCAGCCGCCCAGCGTGGCCAGCGGCCAGCGCCCGCGCGCATAGACCAGGATCTGCCGGCGCCCGGCCGGGCCGCGGCGCAGCCAGACCAGCAGCGGGTACGACACCCCGTCCAGAACGAACAGCAGCATCACATAGCGCAGCGCGTCGCCGCCATGGGCCACCTCGCTGCGCACGCCCAGGCCGTCGATCACGGTGTAGACCGCGATGATCCCGGCGTTGGTGAATGCGTAGCGCACTGCCTTGCCGTGGTGCAGCGCATCGCCCGGGTGCGCCAGACCGACCAGCGCCACACCCAACGTGATGCCGACGATGCCCAGCCAGGCCACCGCGCTCGGCGCCTCGCCGATCAGCGGCAGGCTGCCCAGCGCCACCAGCAGCGGCGCGAAGCCGCGCATGATCGGGTAGGTCAGCCCCAGGTCGCCATGCTGGTAGGCGCCGGCCAGCGCGGTGTAGTAGCCGATGTGGACCAGCAACGACGCGGCGATGAAGGGCGCCGACTCCGGCCGCGGCAACCCCGTCCAACACAGCGCCGGCAACGCCACGCAGGCGCCCATGAAGTGCACCAGCGCGGTGTCGAGCGGCTTGTCGGCGCTGGACTTGACCAGGGCGTTCCAGACCGCGTGCAGCAGGGCACCGAGCAGCACGGCGGCGACGATGGGCCAGGTCAACGCCATGCGGCGACGTCCTGGCCCACATCGCGACGGGCACAGACTGCAGCGGGTGGAGCGACACCGGCCGAAACGGCAACGCTCATCGCAGCGCGATCCGGCGCGCACGCTCGATGAAATGCGCCAGCGGCGGCGTCACCGCGTCAGCCGATTTGGCCAGGTCGTCCCACAGCCGCAGCCGCACGGCGTCCGCCGCGCCGGCCCGGTCGATGAAGGCGGCGGCCTGCGCGGCATCGAACACGCCACCCTGCAGCACCAGGCTGCGCTGCGAGTCGGCCGACAGCGCCTGCAGATAGCCAGGCCGCATGGCGCACAGGTAGCGCTTGGCGTCGACATGGTGCTGCACGGCATGCAGCACCCGGTCAGGAAACAGCCCGCGCAGAAACGGCAGCGCAATGAACTGGTGCAGGTCGTCCACCCCGCGCAGCGTCGGCGTCTCACCCAGGTCCTGCACCAGATGGCCCAGGTCGTGCAGCAGCGCGGCGGTGGTCAGTTCGTCGTCGGCCCCTTCGGCCTCGGCCTGGGCCGCCGTCTGCAGCGCATGCTGCAACTGGGTGACGGGCTCACCGCTGTACTGCTCATGGCCGCGCCGGTGCAGCAGGGTGTGGATGTCGTCGACGGAAAACAGCGAGGTGGCGGGCATGGTGCTCAGTTCCAGGGCATGGACCAGGTCTTGGTGTTGGTGAAGCTCTTGATCGCCTCCTGAACGCCTTCCTTGTAGCCCAGGCCCGAGTCCTTGATGCCCCCGAAGGGGGTCAGCTCCAGCCGGTAACCGGGCACCTCGCGCACGTTGACGGTGCCCATCTGCAAGCCATTGACGAAGCGGCTGATGTCGTCCATCCGGTTGGTGCAGACCGACGACGACAAGCCGTAGGCGGTGCTGTTGGCGATCGCAATCGCTTCGTCGACGCTGGAGAAGGTGATGATCGGCGACACCGGGCCGAAGGTCTCCTCGCGCACCAGCGCCATCTCGGGCCGCACCCGGTCGAGCACGGTCGGCGCGTATTGCGCGCCGTCGCGGCGGTGGCCGGCCAGCAGCCGGGCACCCTGCGCGATCGCCGTATCGACCCGGGATTCGAACAGCCGCGCCGCGGCCTCGTCGATCACCGTGCCCATGTCGTTGACCGGGTCGGACGGGTCGCCGTGGCGCCAGGCCAGCGTCTTGGCCACCACCAATTCGGTGAATTCCGCCGCCACCTGCTGGTGCACCAGCATGCGCTTGACCGCCGTGCAGCGCTGGCCCGAGTTCTTGTACGAGCCCGACACCGCCAGCGTGCTGGCCTCATCCAGATCGGCATCGTCCATCACGATGATCGGGTCGTTGCCGCCGAGCTCCAGCACGATGCGGCGGTAACCGGCCTTGGCGGCAATGTATTTGCCGATCGCCACGCCGCCGGTGAAGGTCACCAGGTCGACGGCAGGGTGGGTGATCAACTCATCGGCGATTTCGCGCGGATCACCGGTGATCACGCTCAGCATCTCGGGCGGCAGCCCGGAGGCGTAGAGGATGTCGGCAAACAGCAAGGCCGACAGCGGTACTTTCTCCGAAGGTTTCAGCACCATCCGGTTGTTGCTGGCGATGGACGGCACCACTTTGTGCGCGACCTGGTTCATCGGGTGGTTGAAAGGCGTGATCGCGCTGATCACGCCCTGCAGCGGCTCGCGCTGGGTGAAGACCTTGCGCGCGCGCCCATGTGGCGTGATGTCGCAGCTGAAGGTCTGACCGTCGTCCTTGAGCACCTCGTGGGCGCCGAACATCAGCACGTCGGCCACCCGCCCGGCTTCGTAGCGGCTGTCCTTCAGGCACAGCCCGCTCTCGGCGGTAATCAGCGCGGCGATCTCGGGCGTGCGCTGGCGCACCGCCGCAGCCGCCTGGTTCAGGATGTTGGCGCGCTCGAAGCGGGTGAGCGTGGCGCGGTAGCCGCGCGCGATGTCGAAAGCCCGGCGCACCTCGTCCAGCGTGGCTTTCGGCACCGTGCCGACCAGCGCGCCGGTATAGGGGTTGTGCACCTCGACGTGCGCGGCGCGGCCGGCGCCCACCACCTCGCCAGCCAGCCGAAGGCCTTCGTGCCTCATCGCAGCTCTCCTTGCCACTGAAGCACCATCGCAGGCCCATGCGTCGGGCGCAACCCAGCGGACGCCGCGGAACCGGCTCTGCCGGGCCGCTGGCGTGCCTTGCCGGCCGCGCCGGACTTTGCAGCCCGACTCCTCGCCAGGCACGCAAAGTCCATCGGACCTTGCGTGTCCGGGCTCGGCCCCCCTGGGGGGGAAGCGCCGAAGGCGCTGCGGGGGGGGGGCAACTCACTGCGCATGGTTCAGCGCCAGGTCGAAGGCGTCGAAATTGCGCCAACGGCGCTGGTGGTCCAGGCTTTCGATGCGTCGGTTCAGGATCAGCGGCACGCGCTGCTCGGCGGTGCCGCCATGCGAGCGCAGCGGCACTTCCAGCGCACTCAAGTCGTGGCGCGAAGCGCTGGTGCCGATCACGGTGAAGCGCTCGGAGACGACCACCAGGTCGCCGATGCGGTCGGCCGGCAGTTCGAAGTGCTGCGCCGCCTGCTCGCGGGTGAACACGCCCTCGATGCCGCGCCGCGCCGCGAGCCTGGCCGCCAGCGCCGGCGCGTCGACGCCGGCAGGCAGGTAGACGGTGGCAAACGAGCCTAGCGCGCCGTGGTGCACCACATAGGGGTCGGTGATGGGCAGGATCACCCTTGCCACGCCGCTGCCCAGCCAGTCGTCGAGCAAGTCCTGCAGGTAGATCACGTCGGGTTGGGCGTCCAGCCCGGTCTTGGCGTTCATGCCATGGTCTGCGGTCAGCGCGATCACGCAGCCCAGCGCGTCGAGCTGGCCCAGGTAGCGGTCCATCATCGCGTAGAAGGCATTGGCGCCCGGCGTGCCCGGCGCGTGCTTGTGCTGGATGTAGTCGGTGGTCGACAGGTAGGTCACATCCGGCCGACGGGTCTGCATCAGCTTGACGCCGGCCGCGAAGACGAACTCGGACAGCTCGGCACTGTAGACATCGGGCAGCGCCATGCCGACCAGGTCCAGCACGCCGGCGATGCCGTTCTCGGCCTCGTTGGCCACATCGGCCTTCTCGGACGAGAAGCAGATGCCGGTCATGCCATGGCCGAGCATCCGGCGCAGCTTGTCCTTGGCGGTGACCACCGCGCAGGTCTTGCCGGCTTCGGACAGCGCGGCAAGGATGGAGGGCGCGCGCAGCCACTTCGGGTCATTCATCATCAGCTCGGTGCCGCTGGCTACGTCGAACAGGTAGTTGCCGCAGATGCCATGCACCGAGGGCGGCGCGCCGGTGACGATCGACAGGTTGTTCGGGTTGGTGAAGCTGGGCACCACGCAGTCGGCAATCAGCGCCGTGCCTTCGGCCAGGGTGCGTGCCATCCACGGCATCACGCCGGCAGCCACCGCCTGGGCGATGTAGTCGGGCTCGCAGCCGTCGACGCAGACCACCACGGTGGGCTGGGTGGGCAGTCGGTATCGCCGCTGGTTGACGCTGAGGTTGTTGCGGTCAGGCATGTCTTGTCCTTGGCAGCACCGGCACGGCGGCCGGCGCTGGGGGTGATGGCGGGTGGCCGTCGGCGGCGGAGGCGAGCGCCTGCTGCTTGCGCAAGGTGCGCTGCTTGCTCTCCAGCACATGGGAACGCAGCGTCCGCCCGGCCGCATCGGCGTCACCAGCGGCGATGGCCTTGAGGATGGCGCGGTGCTCGGCCACCGAGACGGGGATCTGCCCGCCGTCGGCCAGGTTAAGGCGGCGGAACAGCGACAGCTCGTTGACCAGTCGCCGGTACAGGCTGATCAGCTTGCGGTTGCCGGCCAGCAGCACCAGTTGGTCGTGGAAGTCGAGGTTGAGCCGGTGGTAGGCATCGCTGGCCGAGGTGTTTTGGCCGTCCTTGACCAGGCGCTCCATCTGCTCGACCAGGCCGCGCAAGCCCTTGAGCTGCTCGGGCGTGATGCGCTCGGCCAGTTGGCGGCCGACAGACTCGTCGATCATCGCCCGCAGGTCGTAGATCTCCATCGCCTCGTCGAGCGCGATGCTGCGCACGAACACGCCGCGGTTCTTCTCCAGCCGCACCAGACCGGCCTCCTCCAGGCTACGGAAGGCCTCGCGTATCGGCCCGCGCGACACGCCCAGGCGCTCGGCGAGCAAGGCCTCGGTCAGCTTGGCGCCGGGCGCCAGCTCGCCGCACAGGATCAGGCGCTCGATCTCGGCCTGAACCGCCGAGGTCAGCGAATGGGCTTGCAGCATCGCGATCGTCGCCTGCGAAGGCGAAGTGGGCTGCGCCAGCGAAGCGGGCGGCAGCGCGGCCGCGGCTGGCACGCCTCCTGCATGCGGATCCGAAGCAAGCCGATGCCGGGCTGCCGGTGTTTTCATGACACCGATTGGACGCCCGAGATTGAAGATTGTCAACAATATACCGACAACCGTTGACAATCAGCGACAGCCACTACAACATCGCCCGTAGCGGGCGTTGCCGTCATCAGGCTGTCACGGCTGCCGGTTCATGCTCGACGGTTTGTGCATTCAGCCCATCCAACAGGAGATTTCGATGCGACACCACGGCACCCCGACCCGCCTCCGGCAACAAGCCCCGCGCCTGTTCGGCCTGCTGGCGCTGGCACTCGCGGCCAACACCGCGCTGGCCCAAGGCAAGACCCAGTTGCTGGTCTACACCGCGCTCGAGACCGACCAGCTCAAGGCCTACCAGGAAGGCTTCAACAAGGCCTATCCCGAGATCGAGCTGAAATGGGTGCGCGACAGCACGGGCGTGGTCACCGCCAAACTGCTGGCCGAGAAAGCCAACCCGCAGGCCGACGCGGTGATGGGCGTGGCCGCGTCCAGCCTGGCGCTGCTCGACAAGAACGGCATGCTCGAGCCCTACAAGCCGCTCAACCTCGACGCCATCATGTCGAGCTACCGCGACAAGAAGAACCCACCGGCCTGGTTCGGCATGGACGTCTGGGGCGCGACAGTGTGCTTCAACACGGTGGAGGCGGCCAAGAAGGGCATCCCCAAGCCCGAGACCTGGAAAGACCTGACCAAGCCGGCCTACAAAGGCCAGGTGGTGATGCCCAACCCGGCCAGTTCGGGCACCGGGTTCTTCGACGTCACCGCCTGGTTGACCCTCTGGGGCGACGACAACGGCCGGGGCGGCGGCTGGAAGTTCATGGACGCGCTGCACGAGAACATCGGCCAGTACACGCACTCCGGCAGCAAGCCCTGCAACATGGCGGCCGCTGGTGAATATGTGGTGGGCATCAGCTTCGAGTACCGCGGCAATGCCAACAAGGCCAAGGGCGCGCCGATAGACCTGGTGTTCCCCAAGGAGGGCCTGGGCTGGGACCTGGAGGCCTTCGCGATCCACAAGGGCACGAAGAAGCTGGCCGCGGCGCAGAAGCTGGCCGACTGGGCATCGAGCAAGGACGCGATGATGCTGTACGGCAAGAACTTCGCAATCACCGCCCAGCCCGGCGTGGCGGCCCCCTTGGCCAACGTGCCCAAGGACTACGAGGCGCGGCTGGTGAAGATGGACTTCAACGTCGCCGCCGAGGGCCGCGAGCGCGTGCTGGCCGAGTGGAACAAGCGCTACAGCGCGAAGTCCGAGCCCAAGAAATAAGGGGATGACGCCGGTGAGCGCCGCGCCTTACCTGCAACTGGCCGGCATCGCCAAGCAGTTCGGCAGCTTCACCGCGCTGCGCGGGGTCGACCTCGACATCCCCAAGGGCGAGTTCGTCTGCTTCCTCGGGCCGTCGGGCTGCGGCAAGACCACGCTGCTGCGCATCATCGCCGGGCTAGAGGCCCAGAGCGCCGGCCGCATCCTCCAGGCCGGGCGCGACATCTCCACGCTGCAGCCGGCGCAGCGCGACTACGGCATCGTGTTCCAGTCCTACGCGCTGTTCCCCAACCTCAGCGTGACCGACAACGTGGCCTACGGCCTGGTCAACCTGCGCCGGCCCAAGGCCCAGATCCGCGACCGCGTGGCCGAACTGCTCGGCCTGGTCGGCCTGCCCGGCAGCCAGGGCAAGTTCCCGGCGCAGCTCTCGGGCGGCCAGCAGCAGCGCATCGCGCTGGCCCGCGCGCTCGCCACCTCGCCCGGCCTGCTGCTGCTGGACGAGCCGCTGTCGGCGCTGGACGCGATCGTCCGCGTCAAACTGCGCCAGGAGATCAAGAGCCTGCAGCGGCGACTGGGCGTGACCACCATCATGGTCACACATGACCAGGAAGAGGCGCTGTCGGTGGCCGACCGCATCGTCGTGATGAACCACGGCGTGATCGAGCAGGTGGGCACGCCGATGCAGGTCTACCGCGAGCCGGCCTCGGCCTTCGTCGCGGATTTCGTCGGCCGGGTCAATGCCTTGCCGGCCACCTTGCTGGCGGGCAGCGGCATGCGGCTGGGCAACACGCTGTTCGATTGCCCGCACGGCGGCCAGACCGACCGCGAGGTCACCGTCTACCTGCGGCCCGAGGACGTGCTGGCCCGGCCCCTGGCCCCGGGCGACAGCAATGTGTTCGAGGCCTGCATCGAGAAGATCGAGTTCCTGGGTTCGTATTGCCTGGTGCAGGTGGCCAGTCCGGCGCTGGGCGAGCAACGGCTGTCGGTCACACTGTCGCTGAACTTCCTGTCCGAGCATGACCTGGCGCTCGGCTCGCGCCTGCCGTTGCGGCTGCTGCCCGAGCGCCTGAGGACATTTGCGTGAGGGATTTTTCGTGAGCGCGGTGCTGCCGGCGCGCAAGCCATCGGCCAAGCCGGCGCCACACCTGCGCACAGCCCCGGCCGAGCGCGTGGCGCATGCCGGGCTGGCCGGGGTGCTGCTGCTGCTCGCGGTATTCCTGGCCGCGCCGCTGGCGGCCATCCTCAAGCAAGCGGTCGAAGACGCCAGCGGCCGCTTCGCCGGCGCGGCCAACTTCATCGCCTACGCCCGCACGCCCGCGCTGCTGGACTCACTGGCCAACAGCCTGTGGGTGTCGGCGCTGGTCACCGCGATCACGCTGCCGCTGGCCTTCGCCTTCGCCTACGCGCTGCGCCGCAGCCGGATGCGCTTCAAGCCGCTGCTGCGCGGCATCACGCTGCTGCCGCTGCTCGCGCCCTCGCTGCTGTCGGCCATCTCGCTGATTTACTGGTTCGGCAACCAGGGCCTGCTCAAGGGTGCGATGCAGGCCCTGGGGATAGCGCAGATCTACGGCGCGCCGGGCATCGTGCTGGCCGAATGCTTCGCGGTGCTGCCGCACGCGCTGATGATCCTGGTCACGGCACTCGGCGCGGCCGACGGCCGGCTCTACGAGGCCGCCGAAGCGATGGGCACACGGCCCTGGCGGCGCTTTCACACCATCACGCTGCCGGGCGCCAGATACGGCCTGATCTCGGCCGCTCTGGTGACGTTCACGCTGGTGATGACCGATTTCGGCATCCCCAAGGTGATAGGCGGCAACTTCAACATGCTCGCCACCGATGTCTTCAAACTGGTGATAGGCCAGCAGGACTTCCAGCGCGGCGCGGTGGTGGCGCTGCTGCTGCTGGCCCCTGCCGTGCTGACCTTCGGCGTCGACCGCGCGATCGCGGCCAAACAGACCGCGATGCTGACCGCGCGCGCCCTGCCCTACCGGCCCAAGCCCAAGGCCTGGCGCGACGGCCTGGCCACCGGCTACTGCGCGCTGATCGCCGCGCTGGTGCTGGCGATGATAGGCATGGCGGTGTTCGCGTCGTTTGCCAGCTTCTGGCCCTACAAGCTGCAACCCACGCTCAAGCATTACACGATGGGCCTGGTCGACGCCGAGGTCGGCGAGGCCTTCGTCAACAGCCTGACGCTGGCCAGCGGCACGGCGCTGTTCGGCACCGCGCTGGTCTTTGCCGGCGCCTACCTGCTGGAAAAGACCCAAGGCGCGGCGCCGCTGCGCGCCGCGGTCAGGCTGCTGGCGATGCTGCCTATGGCGGTACCCGGGCTGGTGCTGGGCCTGGGCACGATCTTCTTCTTCAACGCGCCGGCCAACCCGCTGGGCGGGCTGTACCACACGATGACGCTGCTGACCTGCTGCACCATCGCCCACTTTTACACCACCGGCCACCTGACCGCGGTCACCGCGCTGAAGGCGCTGGACGCCGAGTTCGAGGCGGTCTCGGCGTCACTCAAGGTGCCGTTCTGGGTCACGCTGCGGCGGGTCACGCTGCCGATCTGCAGCCCGGCGCTGGTCGACATCGCGCGCTACTTCTTCATCAACGCGATGACGACGATCTCGGCCGTGGTGTTCCTGTACTCGCCCGAGACCAAGGTGGCGGCGATCGCGATCCTCAACCTCGACGAAGCCGGCGAGATGGGCGCAGCCGCCGCCTGCGCCGTGATGATCACTGCCGCGTCCAGCCTGGCTATGTTGCTGTTCACGGCACTGGCCTGGCAGGTCGACCGAAAAACACAAGCCTGGAGACACTGATGAACCCCCACGCTCACATGCGTTCGCTGCACCCCATGGGGGCGCAGGCCCCCCTTGGGGCGGCCCGGCGGGAGGCCTGAGATGGACCGCGACCGCATCCTGCTGACCCCCGGACCGCTGACCACGACGCTGCGCACCAAGCTGGCGATGCTGCACGACTGGGGCTCGTGGGACGCCGACTTCATCGCCGTGACCGCCAGCGTGCGCCGCCGCCTGCTGGCCATCGTGCACGGCCAGGACAGCCATGTCGTCGTGCCCCTGCAAGGCAGCGGCACCTTCAGCGTCGAGGCGGCGGTGGCCACCGTCGTGCCCCGCGACGGCCATGTGCTGGTGCTCGACAACGGCGCCTACTGCAAGCGCGCCAGCAAGCTCACGCAGATGATGGGTCGGCGCTGCAGCGTACTGCCCTTCGCCGAGGACGAGCCGGTCTCGGCCGCGGCACTCGAAGCCGAACTGATCAACGAGCCGGCCATCACGCATGTGGTGCTGATCCACTGCGAGACCAGCGCCGGGGTCGAAAACCCGCTGGCCGCAGTGGCCGAGATCTGCCGGCGCCATGGCCGCGGCCTGATCGTCGACGCGATGAGCAGCTTTGCCGCGCTGCCGATCGACGCCCGCGCGATCCGCTTCGACGCGCTGGTAGCGGCCAGCGGCAAATGCCTGGAAGGCGTGCCCGGCATGGGCTTCGTCTTCGTCCGCAAGGCGGTGCTCGAGGGCTGCGCCGGCCACAGCCAGAGCCTGGCGATGGACTTGTTCGACCAGCACGCCTACCTGGAGGCGACCGGCCAGTGGCGCTTCACGCCGCCCACCCATGTGGTGGTGGCGCTGAGCGAGGCGATCGCCCAGTTCGAGGAGGAAGGCGGCCAGCCGGCCCGGCTGGCGCGCTACGCCGACAACTGCGCGACGCTGATCCGTGGCATGACGGCGCTCGGCTTGAAGCCCTTTCTGGCGCCAGCGCACCAGGCGCCGATCATCGTCACCTTCCACGCGCCGGACCACCCGGCCTACGACTTCAAGCGCTTCTACGCCGCCGCCAAGGCCCGCGGCTTCATGCTCTACCCCGGCAAGCTGACCCAGGTCGAGACCTTCCGTGTCGGCTGCATAGGCGCGATCGGCCGCGCCGAGATGCAGCAGGCGGTCGACGCGGTGGGCGCGGCACTGCGCGAGATGGGCATCGCCACGCCACCAGCCGCGGCCGCCTGATCGCGATGCCCTACCGCGCCAGCCTGGGCGGCCAGGCCTACCACTTCGCCAGCCTGGCCGACCTGCTGGCCAAGGCCACGCCGGCGCGGTCGGGCGACCAACTGGCCGGCATCGCCGCCGACAGCGCCCAGCAGCGCATGGCCGCCCGCGAGGCGCTGGCCGACCTGCCCCTGGCCACCTTCCTGCAGCAGGCGGTCGTGCCCTATGAGAGCGACGACATCACCCGGTTGATCATCGACGGCCACGACACGGCGGCCTTCGCGCCGGTCGCGCACCTGACGGTGGGCGGGTTTCGCGACTGGCTGCTGTCGGACGCCGCCACGCCGGCGGTGCTGGCCGCGCTCGCCCCCGGGCTGACGCCCGAGATGGTGGCGGCCGTCAGCAAGATCTCGCGCAACCAGGACCTGATCCTGGTGGCCAGCCGCTGCCGGGTGATCACGCGCTTCCGGTCGACGCTGGGCCTGCCCGGCCATCTGGCGGTGCGGCTGCAGCCCAACCACCCGGCCGACAGCCCGGCCGGCATCGCCGCCAGCATCCTCGACGGCCTGATGTACGGCGCCGGCGACGCGGTGATCGGCATCAACCCGGCGGCCGACAGCGTGCCCGCGCTGGTGCAGTTGCTGCACCAACTCGACGAGTTGATCCAAGGCCAGCAGATCCCCACGCAATCCTGCGTGCTGACCCATGTCACCAACACGCTGCAGGCGATTGAACTGGGCGCGCCGGTCGACCTGGTGTTCCAGTCGATAGGCGGCACCGAGGCCACCCAGCGCAGCTTCGGCGTCAGCCTGGCACTGCTCGACGAGGCCCATGCCGCCGTGCTGGCGCTGAATCGCGGCACGCTGGGCGACCACTGCATGTACTTCGAGACCGGCCAGGGCAGCGCGTTGTCGGCCAACGCCCACCATGGCGTGGACCAGCAGACGCTGGAGGCCCGGGCCTACGCGGTGGCGCGGCGCTACCGGCCGCTGCTGGTCAACACCGTGGTCGGCTTCATCGGGCCGGAATACCTCTATGACGGCAAGCAGATCATCCGCGCCGGGCTGGAAGACCATTTCTGCGGCAAGCTGCTGGGCCTGCCTATGGGCTGCGACATCTGCTACACCAACCACGCCGAAGCCGACAGCGACGACATGGACAACCTGCTGGTGCTGCTGGCGGCGGCCGGGCTGAACTTCATGATGGGCGTGCCCGGCGCCGACGACGTGATGCTGAACTACCAGAGCACCTCCTTCCACGACGCCTTGTTCGTGCGCCAGTTGCTGGGCCTGAAGCGCGCGCCCGAGTTCGAGGCCTGGCTGCAGCGCATGGGCATCACCGGGGACGCCGGCCAGTTGCTGCCGGCCCCGCAGCGGCCCGCGCTGGCGGCGTCGATGGCGGCCCTGCTGGCGGGGCCTGGGCGATGAACCCGACGGCCCCTGTCAACCGCACCGTCCAGGCGCCGCCCGCCGACCCCTGGGCCGACCTGCGCGGCCACACCCCGGCGCGCATCGCCCTCGGACGCACCGGCACCAGCCTGCCCACCGCCGAGTTGCTGCGCTTCTCCGCTGCCCATGCCCAGGCGCGCGACGCGGTACAGGTGCCGCTGGACGCCGCCGCGCTGGCGGCCGATCTGCAGTCCCAGGGCTGGATCGTTCGCCAGGTGCACAGCCGCGCGCCCAGCCGCGAGACCTACCTGCGCCGCCCCGACTGGGGCCGCCGGCTCGACGCCGCCAGCGCCGCCGATCTGCAGACCGCCACCGCCGACCCGGTCGACCTGGCCATCGTGCTGGGCGACGGGCTGTCGGCGGTGGCCGTGCAGCGCCACGCCGCAGCGCTGCTGGCGGCATTGCGCCCCATGCTCGCGCCCGGTCTGCGGCTGGCGCCGCTGGTTATCGCGCTGCAGGCCAGGGTGGCGCTGGCCGACGAGGTGGGCATATTGCTGCAGGCCCGCATGGTGCTGATGCTGCTGGGCGAGCGGCCGGGCTTGAGCTCGCCCGACAGCCTGGGCGCCTACCTGACGCATCAGCCCAAGATAGGCTGCAGCGACGCCCAGCGCAACTGCGTCAGCAACATCCGGCCCGACGGTCTGGCACCGATCGCCGCCGCGCAGCGCCTGGCCTGGCTGCTGCACGAGGCGCTGCGGCGCAGACTGACCGGCGTGGCACTGAAGGACGACAGCGCCACCGCGCTGCTGCCCACGGTTCCGGACGAAGTGTCAAGCGCGCTATGACGCTGGCCTTGTTCGACCTCGACCATACACTGCTGTCGGGCGACAGCGATCTGCTGTGGTGCCGATTCGGCGTCCGCCACGGGCTGTTTCCGGCCGACCCACTGGCGCACGGCGACAGCCTGGACGCCGGCTATCGCGCCGGCAGCGTGTCGGTGCTCGAGTTCTGCAGCTTTCACGCTGCGCTGCTGGCCGGCCGCAGCCCGGCGTTCTGGGAACCGTGGCGCGAACGCTTCCTGCACGACGAGGTTCTGCCGCGCATCCCCGCCGACGCCCGCGCGCTGCTGGCCAATCATCGCGCGCAAGGCCACCGCCTGGTGCTGACCACCGCCACCAACCGGCTGATCGCCGAGAAGACGGCTGCCGCGCTGGCCATCCCGCACCTGATCGCGACCGAGGTCGAACAGGTGGACGGCCTCTACACCGGCCGGCTGGACGGCACGCCCAATATGCGCGAGGGCAAGGTCGAACGGCTGCAAGTCTGGCTGGCGGCGCAGGGTCTTGGCGCCGACCGGCTGGCCAAGGCCTGGTTCTACAGCGACTCGACCAACGACCTGCCGCTGCTGAGCGCGGTGGGCCACCCAGTGGCCGTCGACCCGGATGCGCGGCTGCTGGCCCATGCGCAGGCCCAGGGTTGGCCGGTGCTGCAGTTGCGCCGCGGCGCGTGACTTGGCGCCTGACTTGGCTCAATCGCCGGCAGGCAGACCGCCGCGAACGCTGATCACTGTCAATAAACGGCGTCGATGTCCTCCTAGAGTCCACCCGGAAGCGGCGCGCACCCCGTTCGCGCGTAGCGGTTCAACCGAGGAGACGGCATGAAGAACACCAAAGTCTGGGCACTGTCGCTGATCACGGCAGCCCTGCTCGCGGCTTGCGGCGGCGGCGACCCCTATGTACCCGGCAACGGCTCACCGTCGGGCGCACCCACCACCAAGGGCCAGTTCAGCGCCGTAGTGTCGTTTGGCGACAGCCTGAGCGACCTCGGCGCCTACACCCCGGCCACCGCGATCCCCGGCACCAGCCCGACGGTCTACCTGGGCGGCAAGTTCACGACCAACTTCGGCAGCGGCGCGACGGCCGGTACGGTCTGGGTCGAGAACATCGCCGCTTCGCTGGGACTGACGATCACCCCGGCCGAGGTCGGTTTTGCAGGCCAGTCGGTCAAGTGCCCGATCGCGCTGACCGTGCCGGCGCTGGCCAAGACCTGCACCGGCTACGGCCAGGGCGGGGCGCTGGTGACCAACGCCGACGGCTACGGTCACTTGGATGCCAACGGCCAGCCCGCTGGATTGACCGTGCCAGTCAAGACCCAGATCGCCAACCACCTGGCGACCTTCGGCAGCTTCAAGGACAGCGATCTGATCCTGGTATCGGCCGGTTTCAACGAAGTGTTCGTACAGGTCGAAAAGTATTACGTACCGGCTGTGCTGGATGCATCCGACAAACTGAAGAATGGAAATATCACCGAAGACGCGTTCAAGAACAGGGTGTTCTCCGCCCAGACCGACGCGCAGTTGGCAATGAAAACCGCTGCGTTGGACCTGGCCGATCTGATCCGCACCCAGATTCTGGCCAAGGGCGGCAAGTACGTGGCGGTGACCACGCTGATCGACATGGCCTTGACACCCGAGGCAATGCTACTGCCCGCAGGCATCCGGCCAATCCTGACCACGCTGCCAGAGACCTTTGAACTCTGGTTGCGCGAGAGCCTGAACGGCCAAGCTGTGCAGGTGCTGGACTTTCACAGCGTATTTGCCGACATCATGCGCAACCCGGCCGGCTACGGCTTCGCCAACATCAGCGCACCGGCCTGTGACCCGGCCAAGATGCCTGCCGCCGCCAAGGGCTCCGCGCTGTTCTGCAACACCACGCCGGGCGCACCCTACAACGCGCTGGCTGCGGGTGCCGATGTCAACACCTGGTTCTTTGCCGACCTGAACCACCCCAGCACCGGCGGCTACAAGGCCTTCAGCGACGCGGGGCTCAAGCAACTCAAGTCCTTTGGCTGGCTCTGACGCCGCGCAACCGGGAGACATCACATGAAGTCCAGAACCCTTCCCATTGCCGCTGCGCTGGCCGCTTTGCTGGTCACGGGCAGCGCCTGCGCCCAGGACAACGTCTTCAAGTTCGGCCTGACCGAATACACCACCCATTCCAGGACCAACGGCGTGACCGGCGTCGGCATACCGTCGGGCGCCGACGCCAAAACCGGCAACGCCGGCACCGTGCTGTTCATCTACGAGCGCATGTTTACGCCGAATATCGGGGCTGAACTGGTGCTGGGCATCCCGCCCAAGATCAGTTCCAGGGCCACCGGCACGGTCGCTTTCCTGGGCGACGACATCCTGTCGGCCAAGAACGTGGCGCCGACCTTGCTGTTCAACTACCATTTCGGCGCACCCGGCGATACCTGGCGGCCCTACTTGGGGGCGGGCGTCAACTTCACCCGCTTCGTCGACATCCAATCCAGGCTGGCGCCCGAGGTGAACATGAGTGACTCCTGGGGCTGGGCCGCACAGGCCGGCATGGACTACGCCATCGACAAGACCTGGAGCCTGTTCGCCAGCGTCGCCGCGCTCAAGGTCAAGAGCAAGCTGGCCTCATCGGGCGCGACCGTGCTGCAGACGACGATCGACTTCCGGCCCATCGTGTATTCGTTCGGCGCGGCCTACAAGTTCTGACCCTGCGCGCGGCCCGGGCCGCTGAACAGGATGGCCGCCACCAATACCGGGTCATTCAGCAGGCGCACGGCGGCGTAGGCCGATTGCGCCTCGGGGTAGCGGCGGCGCAGCAGGTTGAGCCACTGCTTGATTCGGCCGGCGCGGTGGCGCGGCGCCATATGGCGGGCGATCAAGCCCCAGTAGGTGGCCAGCAGCGGCAGCAGGGTCTCCCAGGCCAGTTCGGGGGCCAGCGGCGAGCGGATGGCCCAGGCCAGTCCCGGGTCGGCGACCGCGCCGCGGCCCAGCATCACGCCAGAGCAGCCTGATTCGGCTTGGCAGCGCAGCGCATCTTCCGGGGTCCAGATCTCGCCGTTGGCGATCACCGGGATCGCCACCGCCTGGCGAATGTGGGCGATGCGGTCCCAGAACGCCGGCGGCCGGTAGCCCTGCGCGCGAGTGCGGGCATGCACCACCAGCTCGCAGGCGCCACCGTCGGCAATCGCCCGCGCGGCGTCCAGCATGCAAGCCTCGTCCTGGTTTCCCAGACGCATCTTGGCCGACACCGGCAGCTGGGCCGGCACCGCGCGCCGCACCGCGCCGACGATAGCCTGCAGCAGCGCCGGTTCGTCGAGCAGCACCGCGCCGCCGCGGTGGCGGTTCACCGTCCTGGCCGGGCAGCCGAAATTCAGGTCTATGCCCTCGGGGCCCAGCGTGGCCAGCCGCGCGGCGTTGTCGGCCAGGCAGGCCGGGTCCGACCCCAGCAACTGCGCCCGCACCGCCACCCCGGCGGGGGTGCGGCTGCCATGGGCCAGTTCGGGCATCAGGCGCAGGAACACCCGCTCGGGCAGCAGCCGGTCGGTGATGCGGATGAACTCCGAGACGCAGCGGTCTATGCCGCCGATTCGCGTCAGCACGTCGCGCAGGCTGGCGTCGAGCAGGCCTTCCATCGGGGCCAGCAGGATCGTCATCGGGATGGGGAAGGCATGGGCGGGAACATCAGGCCGGCAGTGTAGGCAAAATACCCCCATGAAAACCCCCGAGCGGCTGCGGCCCCTGTTGGACGAAGGCCTGATCGACTCGGTGTCGCGGCAACTGATGAGCGGCAAGGAGGCGATGGTCTTCGTCGTCCAGTGCGGCGATGAGACGCGCTGCGCCAAGGTCTACAAGGAGGCCACCCACCGCAGTTTCCGCCAGGCGGTGGACTACACCGAGAACCGCAAGACCAAGAACAGCCGCCAGGCCCGGGCCATGGCCAAGGGCACCAAGTTCGGCCGCCAGGCCCAGGAAGCAGCCTGGCAGAGCGCCGAGGTCGATGCGCTCTACCGGCTGGCGGCGGCCGGCGTGCGGGTGCCCAAGCCCTACAACTTCCATGAGGGCGTGCTGCTGATGGAGCTGGTCTGCGACGCCAACGGCGACGCCGCGCCGCGCCTGAACGACATGAACTTCACGTCCGAGGACGCCCGCGCCCACCACCAGACGCTGCTGCGCGAGGTGGTGCGCATGCTGTCGGCCGGCGTGGTGCACGGCGACCTGTCCGAATTCAACATCCTGGTCAGCGCCGACGGGCCGGTCATCATCGACCTGCCGCAGGCGGTGGACGCCGCCGGCAACAACCACGCCGCGGCGATGCTCGAGCGCGACGTGGCCAACCTGCGCAACTTCTTCGGCCGCTTCGCGCCCGAACTGCTGGTCAGCGACTACGGCCGCGAGATCTGGTCGCTGTACGAGCGCGGCATGCTGAGCAACGATGTGGTGCTGAGCGGCCGCTTCGACCGCAAACTCAAGCCCGTCGACATGGGCGCCGTGATGCGCGGCATCGACGACGCCAAGGACGAAGAAGCCGCGCGCCGGTTGCGCATGCAGGAGGCAGGATGACCACGCAAGACGACGACAGCACCCTGATAGCCGAAACCCGGGCCTGGGTCGACCGGGCCGTGATAGGACTGAACTTATGCCCGTTCGCCAAGGCGCCGCAGGTCAAGGGCCAGGTGCGTTATGTGCTGAGCCATGCCGCCGACCCGGCCGCCCTGCTGGCCGACCTGATCGCCGAGTTGGAGCGGCTGGCCGAAGCGCCGATCGCCCGCATCGAAACCACGCTGCTGATCCACCCGGACGTGCTGCAGGACTTTGCCGACTACAACGATTTCCTCGAGGTGTCCGACGCCACGGTGGAAGAGCTGGACCTGGACGGCATCCTGCAGGTCGCCAGCTTCCACCCGCAATACCAGTTCGACGGCACCACACCCGACGACGTGACCAACGCCACCAACCGCTCGCCCTACCCCACGCTGCACCTCATACGCGAGGAAAGCATAGACCGCGCCGTGGCGGCTTTCCCCGAGGCCGAGACGATCTACGAGACCAACCAGGCGACGCTGGAGCGGCTGGGCGCCGAGGGCTGGGCGGCGCTGCAGCGGCAGTGCCGCGCGGACGCGGTTGCGGCGCAGGCTGCGGAGCCCGGCAAGCCGGATTGACCGGCGCGCTGGCGGAGCGACTGCAGAAATCGCCCTCACCCGAGTCCGGCCGATACCGGCACGCGGCGGCGGCGGACTTCAGGGGCCGGGCGCGGGCAGAGAAGCGCGCCAGGTCAGGTAGAGCCGGGTGTCGAACTCGATCTGGTGGTAGCCCGCCAGCATGTGGCCGCACAGCGCGTAGAACGGCTTGTCGTGCGCGCGCTCTTTCAGGTGGGCGATTTCGTGCACCACGATCATCTCCAGCATCGCCGCCGGCGCGTCCTTGAACAGCGCGGCCACCCGCAGCTCGCGCTTGGCCGTCAGCCGCCCGCCCTGCGGCCGGGACACCGAGGTCAGCGTGCCCAGCGCCCGATGGTCGATTTGCAGCCGGCTGTCGTAGGCCACCTTGGCCAGCGCCGGGGCGTTGCGCAGGTAGCGCGACTTGAGCGCCATCGCATGATCGTAGAGCGCGCCATCGGTACGCACGCCATGCCGCTCGGGGTAGCGGCGCAGCAAGTAGGCGCCGAGCAGGCCGTCGGCCAGTTGCACCCGCACCTGAGCCAGCAGCGGCTCGGGGTAACCGGCCAGGAATCGCCTGACCGGATCGGCCTCAGGCGATTGCATGGGCGTCAGGCGATCTCGGGGTGGAACGGCCGGAGGACAGGTCGGCGCTCAACGCACCGTGTCCGGCAACTCGATCTTGACTTCCAGCACCTCGAAGTTGTCCTGCTTCTCCAGACTGACCTTGATGTCGTCGGGCGAGATATTGACGTACTTCGAGATCACCGCCATCAGTTCGGCCTGCAACTGCGGCAGGTAGTCGGCGCGCGAATTGCCGCGTCCCGAACGCTCATGCGCCAGGATGATCTGCAGCCGCTCCTTGGCAAACGTGGCAGTTTTCTTTTTTTCGCCCATTAAAAACGATATAATTGACATATTAATCATTTTATGCCGAATAAGCGCTTTAAGAACCCTACCTTCTCCGCTTCGACGAAGCGAATCGGCGGCGTCTCGCCCAGGAAGCGGCTGACCACGTCCTTGTAGGCCTCGCTGACGTCGCTGCCCTTGAGGTGGATCACCGGCAGGCCCTGGTTGCTGGCGTCGAGCACGACCTCGCTCTCGGGCACCACGCCGATCAGCGGGATGCGCAGGATCTCCTGGATGTCGTCGAGCGACAGCATCTGCCCGCCCACCACCCGGCTCGGGTTGTAGCGGGTGATCAGCAAATGCTCCTTGACAGGCTCCCTGCCCTCGATAGAGCGCTGGGTCCTGCTCGACAGCATGCCCAGGATGCGGTCCGAGTCGCGCACCGACGAGACCTCGGGGTTGGTCACCACCAGCGCCTCATCGGCAAAGTGCATCGCCATCATCGCGCCGGTCTCGATGCCAGCGGGCGAGTCGCAGACGACGTACTCGAAACCCATCTCGCCCAACTCAGCGAGTACGCGCTGCACACCGTCCTGGGTCAACGCGTCCTTGTCACGCGTCTGGCTGGCGGCCAGCACATAGAGGTTGTCGCACTGCTTGTCCTTGATCAGCGCTTGCGTCAGCTTGGCCTCGTTGTGGATCACGTTGATCAGGTCGTAGACCACCCGGCGCTCGCAGCCCATGATCAGGTCGAGATTGCGCAGGCCGACGTCGAAGTCGATCACGGCGGTCTTGTGGCCGCGCAGTGCCAGACCGGTGGAAAAACTGGCGCTGGTGGTGGTCTTGCCCACCCCGCCTTTGCCGGAGGTGACGACGATGATTCTGGCCATCGGTTTTGCTTTCCTTGAAAGAGACTTGTTGGCAGGCTGTATGGCGGTCCGGTCAGGCGATCGGGGAAAGCGACGATGGATCAGCCGCTGTTTCCGGGAAAACGACACACAAGCCTCAGGACTTGATCGGCTCGATGATGATCTTTTCTCCGTCCAGCCGAACCTGGGCTGGCTTGCCCAAGACGTCGGCAGGCAGCGGGATTTCGGTGGTGCGGTAGATGCCGGCGATGGATACCAGTTGTGGCTCGAGGCAGGTACTGAAGATGCGGGCGTCCGGGTTGCCGCGCGCGCCAGCTATGGCCCGGCCGCGCAACGGGGCGTAGACATGGATGCTGCCGTCTGCGATCACCTCGGCGCCGAAGCTGACCACGGCCAGCACCACCAGATCACCGCCGCGGGCGTAGACCCGCTGGCCCGAGCGCAACGGCTTATCCACCACCATGGTAGGCAAGGCTGGCGCGGGGACGTCGCGCAACACCTCGACCTCGTGAACCACGTCGCGAACAACATCACGGAAGACTTCCACTTGACGAACATCAGCCGCCCGCGCCAGAGCAGGCAGCGGCGCGGCGTCCAAGGCCTCGGCCAGTCCGGCGGCACGCGCAGCCGCCATCTGGGCCGGGCTACCGCCTTGGGCGGCGATAGGCAGCAATTTGTGACGACGCAAGTGGCGCAACAGGCCGGCGATGTCCACCGGCTCGTCGGCCTCGCTGAGCGGACCGAGATCGATCACCAGCGGGTCGTTGTCGAACAGGCCAGGGCTGTCACCAAAACGCTGGTCCAGCGCCGCCACCAGTTCGGCCAGGCTGGCGGTTTGCAAGCGCAGCGCGGTCAGCGTCCAGGCGGTGCTCTTGAGGTCGAAAGTGGATTTAGACGTGAGCGCAGCGGTCATGTGCAAATCTGGAACGGTGGACATCGGCCCGAGCGGCCAGACGGCTAGGCCTCGCAGTGTATCTGTCCGGCCCCGCCGGGCCGGCGCGCCAGCCAGTCGCCGCAAGACCCGCACCGCCGCCAGGCCTAGGCTGGAGGCCGAACTCAAGGAGAGCGAATGAACCCCCCTATCCGTCCCGTCGTCCCCGCCCCGCTCCGCATAGGCGGCGCCAGCGGCTTCTGGGGCGACAGCAGCCTGGGCGCGCCGCAACTGGTACAAAGCGGACTGATCGACGTGCTGGTCTTCGACTTTCTGGCCGAAACCACCATGGCCATCCTGGCGTCGGCCCAGCGCAAGAACCCCGATGCTGGCTACGCCACCGATTTCGTCGAGGCCGCGATGCGCCAGGTGCTGCCCGACGTGATCAAGCGCGGCATCAAGGTGGTCAGCAACGCCGGCGGCATCAACCCGCAGGGCTGCGCCCGGGCGCTGGCCAAACTGGCGGGCGAACTGGGCGTGACCGTACGCATCGCGGTGGTCGACGGCGACGACGTGCGCGCCGCCCTGCCGACGCTGCGCGAGGCCGCGCCGGGCGGCGTGCTGACAGACCTGGTCGGCAGCAAGCCGGTGCCGACCGCCTTGCTCAGCGCCAACGCCTACCTGGGTGCCGAGCCGGTGGCCCGCGCCCTGGCCGCCGGGGCCGACGTGGTGATCACCGGCCGCTGCGTCGACAGCGCGGTCACGCTGGGCCCGCTGATCCACCATTTCGGCTGGTCGATGCAGGACTACGACCAACTCGCGGGCGGCAGCCTGGCCGGCCACATCATCGAATGTGGCTGCCAGGCCACCGGCGGGCTGTTCACCGACTGGCAGAGCGTGCCCGACTGGGCGCACATCGGCTACCCCATCGTCGAAGTCGAGGCCGACGGCAGTTTCACCGTCGGCAAGCCACCCGGCACCGGAGGCTTGGTGAGCTCGGCCACCGTGGGCGAGCAGCTGCTCTACGAGATCGGCGACCCCGGCGCCTACCTGCTGCCCGACGTGGCCTGCGACTTCCGCCAAGTGCGCATGACCCAGATCGGCGAAAACCGGGTGCGCGTCAGCGGCGCCAAGGGCGGGCCGCCGCCGGCCACGCTGAAGGTCAGCGCCACGGCGATGGCCGGCTGGCGGGTCGACGCGATGATGGTCATCATCGGCATCGACGCAGTGGCCAAGGCCAGGCGCAGCGGCGAATCGTTGATCGAACGCACGCGCGAGATGATCATGGCGCGCGGCTGGGGTGACTTTTCAGCCACCCGCGTCGAGGTGATAGGCGCCGAGACGCTGTACGGCCCCCGTGCCGCGCCGCCCACCTTGCGCGAGGTGATGATGCGCGTGGCCGTGCGTCACCCCAGGAAGGAAGCGCTGGAGCTGTTCGCCCGCGAAAAATCGGCACCCGGCACCAGTTGGTCGCCCGGCACCACCGGCCCCGGCGGCGGCCGGCCGGGCGTTTCGCCGCTGATCGTGCCCTGCGCATTCCTGGTGCCGCGCGATGCGGTGCAGCCCATGGCACGACTGGGCGACTTTGTCATCCCGGTGCCGCTGGGCCAACCGCCAGCGCTCGCTGACGTGCCCACGCTGCCCGACCCCGCGCCCTGGACGATGCCGTCCGGCCCCACCCGCAAGGTGCCGCTGGTGGCGCTCGCCTGGGGCCGCAGTGGCGACAAGGGCGATCTGTCGAACATCGGCCTGATCGCCCGGCGGCCCGAATGGCTGCCCTTGCTGTGGGCCCAGGTCACACCCGAGGTGGTGAAGACCTGGTTCGCGCACATGGTCAAGGGACATGTCGACCGCTTCCACCTGCCCGGCCTGCACGCGATGAACCTGGTGATGCATCAAGCACTGGAAGGGGGCGGTCCGGCCTCGCTGCGGCTAGACCCGTTGGGCAAGGGCATGGCGCAGATGCTGCTGGAACTGCCTGTCGAGGTGCCTGCAGACTGGCCTGTCTGAAGGCCAGCGACCCAGCAGTGCGATGATGACGCCCCTTCATTCCTCCAGCACCTGCCCGCCATGACCGCTTGCCCCGTTTCCACCCCCCGCCGCCGCTTGGCGGCCCCTGTCCTGGCCTGCGCAGCCCTGGCCTGCCTGCTGGCGGCCACGCCGGTACAGGCCCAGGCCCAGGCGCCGGCTGCCGGCACGGCGGCGACGGCCGGCACGACCGTGACGACGGGCAGCGGGCTGATCTTCAAGCTCATCAAGCCCGGCAGCGGCCCCAGCCCGCTGGCCACCGACAGCGTCAAGGTGCACTACCGCGGCACCTTCATGGACGGCAAGGAATTCGACAGCTCTTACGCACGCGGCAAGCCGCTGGATTTCCCGCTCAACGGCGTGATCAAGTGCTGGACCGAGGGCGTCCAGCGGCTGCAGGTCGGCGGCAAGGCCCACCTCACCTGCCCGCCGGCCATCGCCTACGGCGAACGCGGCGCCGGCGGCGTGATTCCGCCCAACGCGACGCTGCAGTTCGAGGTCGAGTTGCTGGGCATCAACGGCCGCTGAACGGCCGGGCCCGCGGGCCGGCGCGGCCCACTGGGCGTCAGATGCCGAGTTGGCGGGCCGCCAGATCCTTCATGATCTCTTCGGACCCGCCGCCAATCATCATCACCTTGACCTCGCGGTAGATGCGCTCGCTGCGCGTGCCGCGCATGAAGCCCATGCCGCCCAGGATCTGCACCGCCGCATCGGCGCAGAACTGCATGCACTGGGTCGACTGCACCTTGGCCATCGCGATCCGCGCCACCCGCTGGTTGGCGTCGCCCAGGTTGTGCTGCTGGGCCCAGGCCAGGTCATAGACATGGCAGCGCGCCACGTCGATCAAGCGCAGCATGTCCATCAGCTTGTGCCGGATCACCTGGCGCTCGCTCAAGGCAGCGCCAAAGGTGTGGCGCTGGCGCGCCCAGTCCAGCGCCTCTTCGAAGCAGGTCTGGGCATAGCCGACGGCCTGCGCCGCCATGCCCAGGCGCTCGCCGTTGAAGTTGGTCATGAAGGTCTTGAAACCCTTGTTCTCCTCGCCGATCAGGTTGGCCACCGGCACGCGGCAGTTGTCGAAGCGAAGGTGCGCGGTGTCGCTGGCCCACCAGCCCATCTTGTCGAGCCGGGTGCGGCTCAATCCCGGCGTGTCGCCCTCGATCAGCAACGCCGAGATGCCGCCCGGGCCCTTGTTGGCCGGGTCGGTGCGCACCGCCACCGTGATGAAGTCGGCGCGCATGCCCGAGGTGATGAAGACCTTCTCGCCATTGACCACATAGTGGTCTGCGTCGCGGATGGCGGTGGTCTTCAGCGCCGCCACATCCGATCCGCCCGAGGGCTCGGTCACCGCCAGCGCGGCGATCTTGTCGCCGGCCAGCACTGGCGGGATCACGCGCGCCTTCATCGCCGCGCTGCCGAAGTTCTTGATCGGCGGCAGGCCGATAGAGTGCGACATCAGCGACGCCGACACCCCGCCGGCGCCAGGCCTGGCCAGTTCCTCGGACAGGATCAGGTGGTAGAACAGGTCGGCCGGCGTGCCGCCGTATTCCTCGGGGTAGTCCAGCCCTAGCAGACCGATCGCCGAAGCCTTGCGGTAGAGCTCGCGCGGGAAACCGCCGGCCTCGTCCCAGGCCGTGGCGTGGGGCGTGATCTCGCGGCTGACCCAGTCGCGCAGCATGTCGCGGAACTGCACATGCTCGGGGGTGAAGTAATGCGGTGCGGGGGGGGCGTCGAGCAGGCTCATGGTGATGGTGCCGGAGAGTGACCGCCGGAGAGTGACAGCCGATGACTTTGGCGGCGGCGCCCGCGGGCGTCTTGCGCCAATTGGCTGGCGCGACGGGGCGCAAACGCAGCCGGTACGCACAAGACCCGCAGCGGCAGCGGCACTACCCTGCTCGTCCGAATCGACGATGGCGGGATGCCGGCCCGACCGGCAGACTACCCCCTCTACCCCCGCTGCAGCCTCAACCCGCAGGAGACCGCATGACCCATCATCCCACCACCCCGTCCTCGCTGATGATTGCCAGCGTGCTGGTCACGTTGACCACGCTGTCCGGCCCGGCAGCGGCCCAGAGCACGGCACCGACCCAGGGCGTCAGCAAGACCGAGATCCTGATCGCCACGATCCAGGACTTGTCCGGCCCGGTGGCGGCTTATGGCAAGGCCGCGCGCAATGGCCTGCAGCTGCGCGTCGACGAGATCAACGAGCAAGGCGGCATCCACGGCCGCAAGATCCGCCTGCTGGTCGAGGACAACGGCTACGACCCGAAAAAGGCGGTGCTGGCGGCGCAGAAACTGGTCTCGCAGGACAAGGTCTTCCTGATCGCCTCGCACATCGGCACGCCGATGAACAACGCCGCGATGCCGGTGATGTTCGAGAAGAACGTGATCAACTTCCTGCCGCTGTCGGCCGGGCGCGAGATGTTCGACCCGCCGCACAAGCTGAAATTCGCCAGCGTGGCCTCGTATTACGAGACCATGCGGATGAACGTGCCCAAGCTGTTCAAGGAGAAGGGCGCCAAGCAGGCCTGCGCGCTCTACCAGGACGACGACTACGGCCTGGAGGTGGTGCGCGGCGGCGAGGCCGGGCTGAAGGAGATCGGCGTGACCCTGGGTGAGAAGACCACCTACAAGCGCGGCGCGACCGACTTCTCGTCGCAGGTGGCCAAGCTGAAAGCCTCGGGCTGCGACTTCCTGGTGATGGGCACCATCGTGCGCGAAACCATAGGCACCATCGCCGAGGCGCGCAAGACGGGCTGGAACCCGACCTTCGTCGGCTCGCAAGCCAGCTACACCGAACTGATCCACAAGCTGGGCGGCAAGGGCATGGACGGCTATTACGCGGTGTCGACCAACTTCTTCCCCTACCTCGACCTGGACAACCAGCCGCTGCGCTTCTGGGCCAACAAGTACAAGACCAAGTTCGGCGACGACCCCAGCACCTACTCGACCGGCGGCTACGCGACGATAGACTTGTTCATCAAGGCCGCGCTGAAGGCGGGCCCCAACCTGACGACCGACAGCTTCATCAAGGCGATGGAGACCATGGGCGAGGTGCCGGCCGACATGTTCGGCACGCCGCCGCTGAGCTTCTCGGCCACCAAGCGCCTGGGCTCGTCGCTGTCGCGACTGAGCCAGATCCAGGACGGCCGCTGGAAAGTCGTCTCGGATCTTCGCTAAGAGCCCCCTGCCCCACCCTCACCCCTGTCACCGACACCCTCACTGACACCCCATGACCGTTACCGAAGCGCTGAACACCCGACTGTCCGTCCGCGACTTTCTGCCCACCCCCGTTCCGGCGGAGGTGATCCGCCGCGTGCTGGCCACCGCATCGCGCTCGCCCTCGGGCGGCAACGTGCAGCCCTGGAACATCGACGTGGTGGCCGGCGCCAAACTCGACGAGCTGAAAGCCATCATGCAGCGCCGATTGGCGGAGGTGGCCGCAGGCGACCGCAGCGAATCGCCCGAGTACGACATCTACCCGAAGGAACTGGTGGCACCGCACCGCGACTACCGCTTCAAGATCGGCGAGGACATGTACGCAAGGCTGGGCATCCCGCGCGAGGACAAAGCCGCGCGGCTGCGCTGGTTTGCGCGCAACTACCAGTTCTTCGGCGCACCGATGGCACTGTTCTGCAGCGTCGACCGCCGCATGGGCCCGCCGCAGTGGAGCGACATGGGCATGTTCCTGCAGTCAGTGATGCTGCTGCTGCGCGAAGAAGGCCTGGACAGCTGCGCCCAGGAATGCTGGGCGGTGTACCCGAAGACCATAGGCGACTTCATCGGCATCCCGGCCGAGCGCATGCTGTTCACCGGCATGGCGATCGGCCACCGCAACCCCGACCACGCGATCAACGCGCTGCGCGCCGACCGGGCGCCGGTCGACAGCTTCGCGCGCTTTCACGGCCTCTAGGCCGCGCCGGCGCTCAGACCGCCAAGCGCCGCAACACCGCCGCGCGCACCAGCGTCAGCCGGTCGCGGCCGAAGTACATGTCGTCACCGCCGACGAAGACCGTCGGCGAGCCGAAGGCGTTGCGGGTGATCGCCTCGTCGGTGTTGGCCTTGAGCCGGGCCTTGACCTCGGTCGTGGCGATCGCGGCCAGCACCGCCGCCGCGTCCAGGGCCAGATCCGCACAGATCTCGGCCAGCACCGCATCCTGCGCGATGTCGCGGTCGTCGCTCCAGTAGGCCTTGAACACCGCCTCGGCAAAGGGCTCCATCAGGTCCTGCGAACGGCCCTGGCCCAGCAGCCAGCAACAAGCCCGCATCGCCTTGACGCTGTTGACCGGGAACACGCTGGGCGGGAAACGGATGGCCACGCCGTCGTGGCGCGCCCAGTCCATCAAGTCCTTGCGGTGGTAGGCCTGCTTGGCCGGTACGCCGTTCTCGCGGAAGGCATAGACGCTGGGGTTGACGGCGTTGAAGATGCCGCCCACCAGCACCGGCCGCCAGTCCACCGGCTGGCTCAGCTCGGCGGCCAGCGTGCGCAGCTTGCGGAAGGCCAGCCAGGTCCAGGGGCTGGAGCAGTCGAAGAAGCATTCGATCATGGAGTCACTCCTGGGCGCCGGTGGGCGCAGTGCGAGAAGGGGCTTCGAGGGCGGCGCCGAACAGGTTCTTGCGCGTCTCGTCGTCCATCGTGGCCTGCGGCGGGCGCAAGTCGCGGCCGGCGGCCAGGCCGCGCTGCACCGCGTCGCGGGCGCGCAGGGTGGCGAACCAGCGCTTGACCGCCGGCCAGTCGTCCAGCGTCAGGCCCTGGGCCTTGTGGGTCATGATCCACGGGAAGATGGCGATGTCGGCGATGCTGTAGTCATCGCCCGCGACGAAGGCGCCGGTGCGGGCCAGTTGCGTGTCGAGCACGCTGTAGAGCCGGCGCGTCTCCTGCGCGTAGCGCTCTATCGCATAGGGGATCTTCTGGCTGGCGTAGAGCTTGAAGTGGCCATGCTGGCCCAGCATCGGGCCCAGCCCGCCCATCTGCCACATCAACCAGGGCAGCACGGCGTGGCGGCCACGCCAGTCGGCGGGCGAGTTCGACCCCAGCAGTCGGCCGGTCTTCTCGGCCAGGTAGACCAGCATCGCGCCGGTCTCGAAGCTGCTGAAGGGCGCGCCGCCGCCAATCGGATCGTGGTCGACCAGCGCTGGGATGCGGTTGTTCGGGCTGATGGCCAGGAAATCGGTCGCGAACTGCTCACCCCGCCCGATGTTGACCGGCTTGATTCGGTAGGCCAGGCCCAGTTCCTCGAGCGCGATGCTGATCTTCCAGCCGTTGGGCGTGGGCCAGTAGTAGAGGTCGATCATGGGGTCGTTCGTCGGATCGGTCATGGGCGTGGCGGTGGGAGGGGGCAGCGTGCCGGAAACGCAGTCGACCACGTCGCCAGTCGGATGGCTGGCGCGCCGGTGACAGCAGGCCCGCGAGACTGGCGTGACACTGTCCCGCCAGGAGAATGCCATGCAACCCAGCACCACCCCCCCGCCAGGCCCGGCCAGCCTGCTGCCCACGGCGCTGGTCGACAGCGACCACCCGGCGGTGATCGCCTTTGCCCTGCAGCATGCGCAGGGAGGCGGCTATCGCGAGCGCGCCGTGTCGCTGTACTACGCGGTGCGCGACGGCTTCCGCTACGACCCCTACCGCTGCGACCTGTCGCCCCAGGGCATGAAGGCCAGCACGGTGATCGCCCAAGGCCTGGGCTGGTGCGTGCCCAAGGCCACGCTGCTGGCGGCGGCCTGCCGGGCGGCGGGCATCCCGGCGCGGCTGGGCTTTGCCGATGTGCGCAACCACCTCAGCACCGAGCGCATGCGCCAGAGCATGCAGACCGACATCTTCTACTGGCATGGCTACACCGAGATCTGGCTGGACGGCGCCTGGCGCAAGGCAACGCCGGCCTTCAACCTCAGCCTGTGCGAGCGATTCGGCCTGCTGCCGCTGGAGTTCAACGGCCAGGACGACTCGATCTACCACCCCTTCGACCTGGCCGGCAACCGGCACATGGAGTACGTGGCCCATCGTGGCAGCTTCGACGAGGTGCCACTGGACCCACTGCTGGCCGATTTCAAGCTGCACTACCCCGGCTGGATCGCTGGCATGGCCCAGCACCAGGCGGCGGACTTCCAGGCCGAGGTCGAGCGTGAAGTGGCCCCCGCCGTGGCCAGGCCGGCATGAGCACCGCCACCGCTCAGGATGGCCGCACCGACCTGCCCGAGGGTTTCGGACCCCTGCCCATGGGCGGCGATTACATCGCCGTCAACGGCCCGCTCTACCTCAGGCATGAGGGCGCGCTGGTGCAGATGGGATTCCGGGTCGAACGCCGCCACACCAACCCGATGGGCAACTGCCACGGCGGCATGCTGGCCAGCTTCGCCGACATGGTGTTGCCGCTGACCATACACCGCAAGTCGCCCGAGGTCGGCTTCAAGTTCCTGCCCACCATCAGCCTGCAGCTCGACTACCTCGCGCCCGCGCCGCTGGGCGCCTGGGTGCAGGGCGAGGCCGAGGTGTTGCGCGTCACCCGCAGCCTGGTGTTCGCGCAAGGCCTTGTCAGCGCCGACGGCGTGCCGGCGCTGCGCATCAGTGGCATCTTCAAGATCGGCAAGGCCTTCAATCTGCCTGGCGTCGAGGGCGGTTGACGCCTGGCCAGGCGCACGCGGCTCGGCAGCGGCTTGCTGTTCAGCGGGCACGCCGCCCCACCAGGGCCCGGGCCAGGACACTGGAGGGCCGGCCTGCGGGGCCTGCCGCAGGCAAGCTGCCGCCAGGACTGAAGCGCAGGCCGCCTGACAAACCGCCGCACAATCGCGCCATGTCCATGCACTTCGATCTGGTCGACCTGCGCCTGATGGTGCGCATTGCCGAGGCCAACGGCCTGACCCGTGGCGCCGAGGCCTCGCACATCAGCCTGCCCGCGGCCAGCACGCGGGTCAAGAACCTCGAGGAGAGCATAGGCGCCAAGCTGCTCTACCGCACCAGCCAGGGCGTCACGCTGACGCCACCCGGCCAGGCTTTCGTCCACCATGCGCGGCTGGTGCTGGGCCAGATCGAGCACCTGCGCGGCGATCTGCAAAGCTTTGCCAAGGGCATCAAGGGGCATCTGCGGGTGTTTGCCAACACCACCGCGCTGGGCGAGTTCCTGCCGCCGGTGCTGCGCAGCTACCTGCGCAGCCACCCGGACGTCAACATCGACTTGCGCGAGCGGCTGTCGCACGACATCGTGCGCGCCGTCACCGAGGGCCAGACCGACATCGGCATCGTCGCCGGCGCGGTGCGCACCGAGAACCTCGAGACCATTCCCTACCGCCAGGACACCTTGATGCTGGTGGTGCCGCATGGCCACCCGCTGGCCGGCGCCGGGCCGGTGGCGTTTGCCGACACGCTGGGGCTGGACCATGTCGGGCTGCACCAGGCCAGCGCGATCCACGCCTTCCTGCGCCAGGTCTGCGACCAGTTGCACCGCAGCCTGCCCACCCGCATCGAGGTGGGCAATTTCGAGGCCGCCTGCCGGATGGTCGAGGCCCAGGTCGGCGTGGCCATCCTGCCCGGATCGGCAGCCCGGCGCCACGCCCAGACCATGGAGATAGACACCGTCGCGCTGACCGACGACTGGGCGCTGCGCCAGATGCAGATCTGCGTGCGCAACCTGCAGGCGCTGCCGCTGTTCGCGCGCGACCTGGTCGACCTGCTGGTGGAAGACGCCGGGGCTGGCAAAGCGCCCGGGCCGGCCTGAACGCGCGGGCGCGCCGCCGCGCGGCCTCGCTGACGGGCGGGCGCAGGGCGCAGGGCAGGCCTAACGGTCCTTGAACAGCGCCGGGCGCTTTTGCAGGAAGGCGCTGACGCCCTCGGCAAAATCGGCGCCGCGGCTCATCTCGCCCTGCACGCGGGCCTCCTGGCCCAGCGCGGCGGCGTAGTCCATGGGCATCGCCTCGTCGAGGATGCGGCGGGTGGCGGCCAGCGCCCGCGACGACATCGTCGCCAGCCTGGCCGCCAGCGCCATCGTCGTCTCGACCAGCGCGGCGTCGTCGACGCAGCGCCAGATCAGGCCTATCGCCTGGGCCTCCTCGGCCGGCAGCTTGTCGCCGGTCATCGCCAGGCCGATGGCGCGGGCCCGGCCCACCAGGCGCGGCAGCAGCCAGGTGCCGCCACCATCGGGCACCAGCCCGATCTTGGAGAAGGCCTGGATGAAACTGGCCGAGCGCGCCGCCATCACGATGTCGCAGCCCAGCGCAATGTTGGCGCCGGCACCGGCGGCCACGCCGTTGACCATCGCGATCACCGGCACTGGCATGCTGCGGATGCGCAGCGCCAGCGGCTTGTACAGGCGCTCGACCACGCCCTCGACGTCGGCGGCCTGGCCGTCGGCACCCATGCCGGGTTCGCTCAGGTCCTGGCCGGCGCAAAAACCCCGGCCGGCGCCGGTCAGCACGACGCAGCGCACCGCCTCGTCGGCCGCGGCGCCGTCCAGCGCCGCGAGCAACTCGGCGTGCATCGCCGCGGTAAAGCTGTTCAGCGCTGCGGGCCGGTTCAGCGTCAGCGTGCGCACGGCCACTTGGGTGGTGATCAACACCAGGGGATCGGACATGGCGGGCTCCAATGGGTTCGGGGAAGGTGAGGGAAAAGCAGGGATCGAGGGTCGAACCCGGCATTCTGACAAGGCCCGGTCGCGGCCGGTCCGGGGTTGACCCTTGCGCGGGGCTGCCGGGTAACATGCGCCGGCCATGACCGTCCAAGCTTTCGCCCCCGGCCTGTTCATACGCGGCTTCACGCCGCCGTTGCCGCTGTCGCACTACAAGCTGGTGGCCTTCGACATGGACTCCACGCTGATCAACATCGAGTGCGTCGACGAGATCGCGGCGGCCGCCGGCCGCAGGGACGAGGTGGCGGCCATCACCGAGGCCGCGATGCATGGCGAGATCACCGACTACAAGGACAGCCTGCGGCGCCGCGTGGCCTTGCTCGCCGGCGTGCCGGAATCCGCGCTGCAGCAGGTCTACGAGACCCGGCTGCAACTCAACCCGGGGGTCGAGACCTTCGTCCAGGCCTGCCAGCGCTCTGGGCTGAAGACGCTGCTGGTCTCGGGCGGCTTCACCTATTTCTCGGAACGCGTGCGGCACCGGCTGGGACTGGACTTTGCACGGGCCAACGCGCTGGGCGTCTACAACGGCCGGCTCACCGGCACGCTGACCGACCGGCCCTGGGGCGACATCTGCGACGGCGCCGAGAAGCGCCGCGTCGTGCTGGAAGTCTGCGAGCTGATGGGCATCGAGCCCTCCCGCGCCATCGCGGTGGGCGACGGCGCCAACGACCTGCCGATGATGAGCGTGGCCGGCCTGTCGATCTGCTACCACGGCAAGCCGGCGGTGCGCGAGCAGGCAATGATCTCGATCGAGGACGGCGGCATGGACCGCGCGCTCGAACTGTTCAGCGCCTGAAGCCTGCGGCGGCGGGCAGCCTTCGGGCAAGCCCGACTTGGCCGTCACGGCGCGCTGCATCTACCATCACGCCAACCCGAATCCGAGGAAAACACCATGAGCCAAAGCCCCACCCAATACCTGCTCGATGCCAGCCAGATGCCCAAGCACTGGTACAACATCGCCGCCGATCTGCCGTCGCCGCCACCGCCGGTGCTGCACCCGGGCACGCTGCAGCCGATAGGCCCGGACGACCTGGCCCCGCTGTTCCCGATGGAACTGATCATGCAGGAGGTCTCGACCGAGCGCGAGATCGCCATTCCCGAGCCAGTGCGCGAGGTCTTCAAGCTGTGGCGGCCGGCGCCGCTGTTCCGCGCCCACCGGTTGGAAAAGGCGCTGGGCACGCCGGCCAAGATCTACTACAAGTACGAAGGCGTCTCGCCTGCCGGCAGCCACAAGCCCAACACCGCCGTGCCGCAAGCCTGGTACAACGCCCAGGCCGGCATCAAGAAGCTCACCACCGAGACCGGTGCCGGCCAATGGGGCTCGTCGCTGGCCTTTGCCGGCAACCTGTTCGACATCGACGTCACGGTGTTCCAGGTGCGGGTCAGCTATGACCAGAAGCCCTACCGCCGGGCGCTGATGGAGACCTACGGCGCGCGCTGCATCGCCAGCCCGTCGAACGAGACCCAGTACGGCCGCGCGGTGCTGGCCGAGCGGCCCGACCACCCGGGATCGCTGGGCATCGCGATCAGTGAGGCGGTGGAGATCGCCGCCACCCGCGACGACACCAAGTACGCGCTCGGGTCGGTGCTCAACCATGTGCTGCTGCACCAGACCATCATCGGCCAGGAGGCGATGCTGCAGATGGAGATGGCCGGCGACGACCCCGACGTGATCGTCGGCTGCACCGGCGGCGGCAGCAACTTCGCCGGCATCGCCTTCCCCTTCATCGGCCAGCAGCTGCGCGGCGGCAAGAAGCGCCGCATCGTCGCGGTCGAGCCCGCCGCCTGCCCCAGCCTGACGCGCGGCAAATACGCCTACGACTTCGGCGACACCGGCCACATGACGCCGCTGACCAAGATGCACACGCTGGGCAGCACCTTCACGCCGCCGGGATTCCACGCCGGGGGATTGCGTTACCACGGCATGGCGCCGATGGTCAGCCACCTGCACGAGCTGGGCCTGCTCGAAGCCACCGCCTACCACCAGGTGGCGTGTTTCGAGGCGGGCGTGCTGTTCGCCCGTACCGAGGGCATCGTCCCCGCGCCCGAGGCCAACCACGCCGTCAAGGGCGCGATCGTCGAGGCGCTGCGCTGCAAGGCCGAGGGCAAAGCCGAGACCATCCTGTTCAACCTCTGTGGCCATGGCCACTTCGACATGGCCGCCTACAGCAGCTATTTCGCCGGCCAACTGACCGACCAGACCTACGACGAAGCCGAGCTGGCGATGGCGCTGTCGGGCTTGCCCTCGGTGCCGGCCTGATGGCTGCCACGCGGGCAACCCAGCTGCCCGCGGCCGTCAGCGGCGAGCGCTTCGAGTTCGACAGCAGCGCGGGCCGCTTGAGCGTCTATGTCGCTGGCCGGGGCCCACCGCTGCTGCTGGTGCACAGCGTCAACGCCGCAGGATCGGCGGCCGAGGTGGCACCGCTGCACGCGCATTGCCGGACCACCCGCAGCGTCTTCTCGATAGACCTGCCGGGCTTCGGATTTTCCGAGCGCAGCGACCGCCCCTACACGCCGCGCCTGATGACCGATGCGCTGCACGCAGTAGTCGCGCAGATCCAGTCCCGCTGTGGCAGCGGGCCGATCGACGCGCTGGCGCTGTCGCTGAGCTGCGAGTTCCTGGCGCGTGCCGCCGCCGAGGCGCCGGCCAGCTTCGGCCGCCTCGCGCTGGTCAGCCCGACCGGGTTCCGGGGCATGCGCGAATGGCGAGGCGCGCCCGGCAGCACACGCGGCCTGCCCTGGCTGTACAAACTGCTGCGCGGACCGGGCTGGGGCAGCGGCCTGTTCCGCGGCCTGACGCGGCCGGCGGTGATCCGCTACTTCCTGGAGCGCACCTGGGGCGCGAAGTCTATCGACGAGGCGCTGTGGCGCTACGACCTGCTGACCACGCGCCAGCCCGGCGCCGAGTTCGCGCCACTGCACTTCCTGGCCGCCCAGTTGTTCTCGGCCGACATCCACGGTGTCTACGACCAACTCAAGGGGCCGGTCTGGATGTCGCACGGCGTGCGCGGTGATTTCACGGACTACCGCGGCAGCAAAGCAGTCGCCGCCAGGCCGAACTGGCAGACCACCGTCTACCCGACCGGCGCGCTGCCGCATTTCGAGCTGCCGGATCGGTTCTGCGCCGACTTCGACCGCTTCCTGGGCGCAGCAACGCCGGCCTGACCCGACCCAAGCAGGGCCGCTGAGCAGCGCCCGCATCGCGCCGGCAGGCAGCGCCAAGAACCGGGACCCGCCTCGCGCAGCAGCGCCGGTTCTCGGCCGGCACTTGGACGGGCGACAAGCCCGGCAGCGTTTCGCGCCAATACGCACATCAGGACAGGCGAGGGTTCACTTCGCCAGTTTTCCATGGTAAATTCACTTTAACTGATACAAGTCATTAAAACTGACGTTCCTGCTTGATCAGGCGCATCAATGCAGACGGTCTGCTGTCATCAGTCAACTGCTGACTGCCAGCGCTTGGGACGCAGGCCCGGATCGACAGCCCGCCCCAAAACGCGGAGAAATTTTAGACCGCTGCCGGCGCCCATGGCGGGATCGATGGGCGCGGCGGCCGAGGTGGAAGGCCATCCCGGTTTCTTGGGCAGCGGTCGGGTGCGGCCGGGCATTGCTGAACAGCATGGCGATGCCATGGCGGGCAGAAGGCGACGCTGCGAGAGACCTTTGATTTTTCAGGACAGATACAGGCCGTTGGGTCTGGCGTGCAGCAACCAGAGGAGACACCGTGTTCAAGAAATTTGCCAGCGCACCACGGGTGCGCCACCTGATTTACGCCAGCCTGTTGCTGCTGGCGGCCTGTGGCGGATCGGATGCTCCCGGGCCCGACGCCAACTTGACGGACAAGCAACTTCTGGGCAAGACGCTGTACTTCGACAGCAACCTGTCCGACCCCAAGGGCATGTCCTGCGGCTCCTGCCATGTCCCTGAGCTGGGCCATTCGGGCACCAACGGCGGCAGCAACGGTGTCTCGCTGGGCCACCTCGGGGTCGAGACATCGCGCAACTCGATATCGACCGGCTATGCAGGGCTCGTTCCGCCGTTCAGTTTCTTGCGTACGGGCACGGCCCCCAATACAAGAATCGTCGCCAGGGGCGGCTTCCGGTGGGACGGCGGCGGCAAGGCCACGCTGGCTGACCAATCCGTCGCCGCGCTGAAAAAAGCCACCTTGCAGAACATGTCCGACGAAGCGGCCCTGCTGGCGCGCATCACCGCATCGTCTTACAGCGGATTGTTTCAATCGGTCTACGGCGCTGCCGCGCTCAGCGAACAGGCCAATGTCCTGGCACGGGTCGGCGAATCGCTGGCCGCGTTCCAGGTCTCACCTCAGGGGCAACCCTTCACGTCGAAGTTCGACGCCGTCATCCAGGGCAAGGCCAGCTACACCGAGCCCGAAGCGCGCGGCCTGGCCCTGTTCACCGGCAAGGCTAAATGCTCGGGCTGCCATGCATTCAACAAGGATTCGAGCAATCCGGCCGATTCGATGTTCGGCGACAACGAGTACCGCGCGATTGGCGTGCCGCGCAACAAGGCGCTGGCGGCAAACGCGGACCCGGCCTTCTTTGACCTGGGCATCTGCGGCCCCGACCGGCCCAAGCCGGTGATTCCCGCCGAATTTGCGGCCGAGACCAGCATCGAGACCTTCTGTGGCAAGTTCCGTACCGTGTCACTGCGCAACGTCGCCAAGCGGCCCACCTACATGCACAACGGTGTCTTCCGCAGCCTGGAGGAGGTCGTGATGTTCTACACGACACGGTCCACCAACCCGCAACGCTGGTACGGACCGGCGGGAGTGTGGGACGACGTGCCGGCCCAGTACCTCGCGAACCGGTCGTCAGGCGGCGTCTTTGCCGGCAAATTGGGCGATCCCGACCTGCTGACAGCCCTCGAGGTCAACGATCTGGTGGCCTTCATGGGCGCCCTCAGCGACGGCTACGTGGCTGCTCGATAAACGGCGGCACAAGCCCGGCGTCGCGCCCAGGTCTGCCCGGGCAAGCCAACGGCCCGCCGGGAGTCGCCCCGGCATGGGGCCGGCTTGACGATTGGCGCCCGGCAGCGCCACGACAGCCAAGCCTTCTGGTCGCCGTTGCCCGCATTCAGGAGTCAGGTTTGCTTTCAGGAATTCAGGAAAACAAGATGCGGCTGGTTCGAGCCGCGCTCACGGCAGGTTGGTTGCTGCTGATCATCTCGCTGTTCTGGGATCCGATCACGCCTGAGCTCACCCGGCCGGACAACGTCGCCAGCCCGTTTCACCTGAAGGCGCTGGAAGTCGCCTTCCAGGGCAAGGTGATTGCCCAAGCGCCCTACCAGATGACCAACCGGATCTTCTGGACCATGATCATTCCGCTGCTGCCACTCTTCCTGATGGTGGGCGGACATGAGGCCTGGCGCCGGATCTGCCCCTTGTCCTTCGTGTCCCAGATTCCCCGCTATCTGGGCCTGAACCGAAAGCGATCGGTGCTGATACGCCGCACCGGTCAGGTCGAGAGACAACTCGCGCTGATCGGCAAGGACAGTTGGTGGCGGCGCAAGGTCTGGTACATCCAGTTCGGTTTCCTGTTCCTTGCGCTGAATATACGCATTCTATTCATCAACTCCGACCGCACCGCGCTGGCGCTGTTCTTCATCGGCGTGATCGTGCTGGCGCTCTGGGTCGGGTATATGTGGGGCGGCAAGACCTGGTGCAACTATGTCTGTCCCATCGCCATCGTCCAGAAGATCTACACCGAACCCCGTGGCCTGCTCGAGAGCCGTGCCCATGTCGCGCGCAACACCATCACCCAATCGATGTGCCGCACCTCCACGCCGGAAGGCGACCGAAGCATCTGCGTAGGTTGTATCGCCAACTGCCCGGACATCGATCTGGAACGATCGTATTGGGAGAACATCGAAGATCCGGCGTTGCGCCATGTCTATTACGGATTTTTCGGAATAATAATTGGTTTCTATTGCTTTTATTATTTTTATTCAGGCGGCTGGGACTACTACTTTTCCGGCGCCTGGACCCACGAAGCCGAGCAACTCGATAACCTCCTGAAGACTGGCCTGTTCATCAACGGCAACGCCATCGGCGTGCCTAAGATCTTCAGTGCCCCGCTGATACTCGGCAGCTTCGTCGTCGCAGCCATCGTCCTGGGCAAGACGCTGGAAAAGCTGTTCAGACAAGTCGTCAAGCGCGCCCAGTTGCCCGTGAGCGAAGCCGAGATCATCAGCCGCTGCCTCTCCTTCAGCGCCTACCTCTCCATCAACACCTTTTACCTTTTCGGTGGCCGGCCCAATCTGCTGCTGCTGCCGACCCCCGCGCTCAGGCTGGTCGACACCCTGATCGTCGCGCTGTCGACCCTGTGGTTCTGGCAGGCGATACAGCGCAGCCCGATGCGTTATCGGCGCGAAGGCCTGGCCACGAGCTTGATCGAGCAGTTGCGCAAGCTCAAGGTCGACATCTCGAAATTCCTGGATGGACGCAAGCTGGAGGAACTCAAAGCCGATGAGGTGTATGTGCTGGCCAAGACGCTGCCGAGTTTCTCTCGCGATCAGCGCTTGCAGGCCTACCGCAACATCCTGGAGGAATCCATTCGGACCGGCAAGACGGACCATAGCGACAGCCTGGAATTGCTGCGCGAGGTCCGGGTCGAACTCGGCATCAGCGATGATGAACACCGGCAATTGCGCAATGAGCTGAGCTTGGACAACGCGGACGACAGCCTGGGCCCGCAGGGCTCAGCCAGTTACGAGAGCTGGCTGCGCGTCACGAACTACCGCAGTGTCATCGAACCGATGCTGATTGCACGTCTCGAACAGGGCCAGCGGCTGGACCAGGCGATGGTTGATGCGGAGGTCGTGGCAAGCCTCAAGCGCTACCGCGAAACCTACCAGATATCCGAGTCCGAACACGCCAACACCTTGTCCAGCATCACGGGGTCGACCGGCGTGATGTTCGAGCGTGCAAGGCGACAGTTGGACCTGCTGGCCGAAACTTGTGCGCTCGTCTTCGGACTGCGCTTCAAGATCACGGCCGACCGACAGTGGACAGCCATCGGATCGCTGCTGATTGCGACCACGACTCGGCGCACGAACACCCTGCAAGTCAAACTTTTTTCCACCCTGCTGATGCTCGGCAACACGGTTGAAGCCCGTGCCATCGCTTCGCAAATGGCGCGCCTGGCCGGCTCGGAAATCGAAGCCGCATTGTCGACACCGGTATCGGCCGGCGCACGCAAGACCTGGCTCGAATCGCTGGATGCCGAATTGGTCAAACGGTTGCTGGGCAGCAGCGACAACACCGTCGATGGTTCGGCCGGGCTCGAATCCCCAGACGACAAATCACGCTTGGGCGCAGCGATCGAGCAAAGCGGCGACCTGACCGCTCACCTGCAGAAGATGGTCGACGCGGACGATCCCTTGATGGCGGCGATCGCGCTCACGGCGATCTCCTACCTGGACATCGGACTGGCGCGCAGCTGGACAAGCTCAGTCTCCATTCGCGACGCGCCGGCACATTGGCTGCTGGCCGAGGTGGTCGACAGTCTGACCGGGCCGCGCGAATCGGCGGGCAAGCCAGCACCGCGGCAGACGCAGTCGTTCAGCGGCGCCAATCCGGAGGCTGGCGCGCAAACCGGCCAGAGCACAGCGTACACCGTGGAATGGCAAGACACGATGACCAAGTTGCTGTGGCTCTCGCAGGTCAACATATTCGGCAGACTCAACCTGAACTCGTTGGCGGAAATCGCAGCTTCGGCCGAGGTGCGCTGCTACCCGCAGGGTGGCTGGCTCTGCCGCGCCGGCGACCCCGCATCCGAAGCCTTTGTCCTGCGAACCGGCAGCGTCGACATCCTCGTCATGCGGGACGGCGCCGAAACCGTGGTCGGCTCGCTGCGTGACGGCGCCATCGTCGGCGAACTGGGTGTGATCACCAGCAAGCCACGCGCTGCGTCCGTGCGGATTTCCTCCACCGTCCTGCGCGTCGTCACCATAGACGGCGAACGCTTGCGCTGGCTGATGGAAGGTGACGCCACGGTCGCAATGGGCATCCTCGCCGTGGTGGCGGGGTATGTCACCGGTTGACGTCACGCCGGATCCATTTTCACCGCCGAGACCCCGATGTCTGATGTCAAAGAGACCCAGAATGGCAACGCCGCCCTTGCGGCGCAATTGCTGTTCGCCGCATTCCTGTTCGTCGCGGACGCCAATGATGGCCTGAACGCGCGCGAACTCCGAAAATTCCATGACCTGGTCGATGACCCGTCCTGGTGCAAGGTCTTGGTCCTCCAGGAGGGCCTGCACAGGCTTCGCACCGATTTCAGCGGGCTGTGGAAAGACTACCAGAAGAAGGCCCTCAAGCGCGACAGTCAGAACTTGACGGAAAAGCTCGATGGGGTGATGCGCGGGGACTCTGGCCTCGCCAGACCTGAAATCAGTGGCGCCATAGAGCTCTTCATCGATCGAATCCTCGACAACCCGTCGCCCATCCTGCAGCGGCTGGGCCTGTCGACCACGACGCCTGCCAAGCAGCAAGCCCGTCAAACCCTGGCTGCGCTGCTGTCGGCATTCAATAGCGAGGACACCCGCGAGAACCTTCAGGCCCGTGCCAGCCAAGACAAGGAATCCGAGGTCGCGCCAACAACCGAGTTCGCTGGTGCTGACTTGTCGATATGGCCGGCCGCGGGGCTGGTGTTTTCGCCTGAGCACGCCTGGCGCAGGGGACGCACGCCGGTCCGGTGCATCGCCGTCATTCCTGAAACCCACGACGTCAGGACCTTCGTCTTTCAGGCGGCGGTGCCGGTTCTTTTCAATTTCAAACCCGGACAGTTCGTCACCCTCGAACTACCGATAGGGGGCAAGACGGTTCGCCGCAGCTATACGATCTCGTCCTCACCGTCGCGGCCGCATGGCCTGTCCATCACGGTCAAGCGGGTGGCAGGCGGGCTGGTCTCGAACTGGCTGCACGACAACATGGTCGTCGACTTTGAGTTCAATCTTTCGGGGCCGAACGGCGACTTCAGCTGCTTCGACGCCCCGGCCGAAAAGCTCTTGTTGATTGGCGGCGGAAGCGGCGTCACGCCCGTCATGTCCATGCTGCGCTGGCTGGTGGACACGCAGTCGCCTGCGAACATCGCATTCATCAACAACGTCCGCTCGCCGGCCGACATCGTCTTCGAGCGCGAACTGGCTTATCTCGCCAGCCGTTTCGGGCCCAAGCTCAAGCTTGGCATCGTCCCCAGCACGGTCAACCCCGGACAGACCTGGAACGGGCCCGTCTCGCGCTTCAATGAAGAGCTCCTGCGCGCCCTTGTGCCTGACTATGCGGAGCGTACCGTGTTCGTCTGCGGCCCGGCCGGCTACATGGCTGCGATCCGCAGCCTGCTGGAGCAACTGGGCCACCCGATGCACGCCTACCACGAGGAGAGTTTCGGGAGCGCACCGGTGGCACCCCAGGGCGCGTCAGTCCCGCCAGCACGGGCCAAGACCGCGGTGGTTGCGCCACCCGTCGCGGCCCAACCCGCAGCGACACCAGGCGACGCCCCGGCAGTGGTCGCCTCCGGCAAGCTGAGCATCGTCTTTTCGCGCAGTGGCAAGACCTTGCAGGCAGGGACCGAGGACTGCATCCTGGATCTGGCCGAAGCGAACGGCATCAAGATGGAAAGTTCCTGCAGGGCGGGCAACTGCGGCACCTGCAAGATCAAGAAGACCGAGGGTGGCGTCGAAATGGACGATCAGCGGGCACTCAGCGAAAGTGACTTGCTCGACGGCTATGTCCTGGCTTGTGTCGCGCGCGGCCTCGGCACCCGACTCGTCCTTGACGCTTGAGCGTTGCCCAATCGCTGCGGGGTCGCTCGGTGGCTGTGCACGGCACAGACCTGATGCACCGGGCAAATGAACTTTCACGCGAACTCAAAAAATGAGTTTATAGTTCAATATGACATAACCAGTTTTTAAGGTTTTTTCGTGTACACCATCGTCAGCGTGAGTCTTGCAGCGCTTTGGGCTGCGTCAAACAACCCCGTCGGGTCTGACCTGGCAGCGAAACCGGAATTGACGCCATGACCACGGAAGTCGAGTCGAGGTCGGACGCCGACCCATCGCCAGATTGCGCGTCGCGCAACAGAGGTCGCGAACAGGTGACCCCGCGGCAGGGATTCGACCCCTGGTCAGACCAGACGGACATGATGCAAGCGCCTGACGAACCTCGGTTGCGGCCCACGGGTACCATCACTGGACAGGGTTCGGCGACAACTTCGATCGATCGAATCCAATCCAAGTTGAGGCTGCACTTCGAAGCCGCTTTTGGCGACCGTGAATCGCTGCGATTGAGAGCCATGCTCGACGCCGCAGAACAGGCCATCACCGTACTTGCACGAACCGATGCGCCCTACCACAACTGCGAGCACACGCTGCTGGTCTGCCTGGTGGGCCAGCAGATTCTCAGAGGCAAGCAAGCACTGGGTGATCCGGTGTCGGCTCAGGAATGGCTCCACTACATCGTCGCATTGCTGTTTCACGACATCGGTTACGTCAAGGATTTGCTGCCCGGCGACATCGAAGGGTCGCTGGTGTCCGATGGACTGGGTGGCTGGCGACAACTTCCAAGCGGCGCCACCGATGCATTCCTGACCCCCATACATGTCGACCGTGGTGTGGCCCATGTCCGCCTGCTGTTCGCCCACAACCCCTGGATCGACGCCGAGATACTGGCTACCTATATCGAGAGCACGCGCTTCCCGGTGCCGGAGGAGGTGCGAAGTCAACCCCGCAGCAGGTTCCAATGGCAAGATCTCGTCCGCTCGGCCGACCTGATCGGTCAACTCGCGGACCCGGCCTATCTGCAAAAATTACCTGCGCTCTATGAAGAGTTCGTCGACTGCGGCCGAGCCCAGGCCGACGGTCTCACCAGTTATCGCGATCTGGTCGCCCGCTTCCCACGGTTCTACCGCCTGGTGGTCGAACCGCTGGTCGGGGTCGGATTCGAGGCGCTGAATGCACACGCTGAGGGCCGTCGCTGGGGGGCCTCACTGCATGCCACAATCGCGCAGTGCGAATCGGGCTGATGTTGATTCCCTTGAAATGGCGATTGAATTATCAATGATTATTAAACGGCACTCGCCTGCCACTGCCAAGATTCACTTTCACATGATTTTCAGGACGCCTGCCCAAGCCCTGAACCCTGGTAAATAATATAGATATATATTATAAAATGACACCCATCACCAAGCTCACAACCATCCTCGCCTCCGATGTCTGCGGCTACAGCAGGATGATAGGCGAGGACGAAGTCCGAGCCATCGCGGCCCTTCAGGAATGCCGGAAAATCATGGATCCGCTGATCCAGGAGCATGGCGGCCGCATCTTCAACACGGCCGGCGATGCGGTGCTTGCCGAGTTCAGCAGCCCGGCGCTGGCCGTCGGCTTTGCGATCAAGTGCCAGAACCAGTTCCATGCGCGCAACCGGACGACTGGCAAATTGCAGATGCGCTGGCGCTTCGGCATCAACGTTGGCGAGGTCTACACGCAGGACAATGGCGATCTGCTCGGCGATGGTGTGAACATCGCGGCTCGGTTGGAGAGCATTGCTGACCAGGGCGGCGTCGCGATCGGCGCCGAAGTTCACGGCCTGTCGCACCGCAAACTGAAGGAGGTGGTGTTCGAAGACCGCGGCGAGGTCGAGCTGAAAAACATCTCCGATCCGATCCAGGTTTGGGCGATAAAAATAGAGGGCGCGGTCCGCGTCGCGGCGCCACCAAAAACCCAAGCCCCGGACCGGAAAAAAATCGAGCAGGACATCAAGGCGCTCGAGCCCAGCGCTCAGCAACTCGATGGCGACGCGGCCTTGAAACTCGGCCGGATATACGCCGATAAAACCAGCCCTTTGTTTGACATTGGAAAAGCCGTCAATTGGTTCTGGCTTGCCCGGGCCCAACGCATCAGTGCGGCGACCGACGAATTGAACGCGATCATCAAGGTGATGCCGAAAGACAGGTGGAACAGCGCCAAGAACAACGCCGACGTGTTTCTCGACGACCTGCGTTGGAAAGCCGGCGTGCGCTGATCGCAGTCCCTGGAGGCTCGGGCAACGATCCGACCTCGTCGACGCCGGCAAACACATGCAGGCCAGTCCTCACCCGATGGCCGGAAATCACTTGCCTTCCACGAGTAATTTCCGGACTGCCTCAGCACCCTGCTATTGACCTCGCAAACGAACCAACCTGATCTCGTACAGCCGAGGCCAAAGCTTGCCGGTGACGAAGAGCCGGTCTGTCGCCGCGTCGTAGGCGATGCCGTTGAGCACGTCGCGCTGAGCACCCGCGCGGTCGTCCGCCGAGAGCAAGCCGTCAAGTTGGATCCAGCCCTTGACCTGGCCTGTTCCAGGATCGATCCGGGCGATCTTGTCGGTTTGCCAGACATTGGCAAAGATCTCGCCCTTGACCCACTCCAGTTCGTTCAGCAGGGTCACCGGCTTTCCGAGGGCAGTCACGCGTAAACGGCGCTTCTCCTGGAGGCTAATGGGATCGAGAAAGCGCAGCTCGGCGCTGCCGTTGCTCATGATGAGTTCGCTGTCGCTGCGCGCAAGGCCCCAGCCCTCGCCGGGGTAGGTGAATCGCTTCTCGAAGGCGAAGGTCTGCAGGTTGAACTCAAGGCCGAGTTGGGTGGTCCAGGTGATGCAGATCAGGCGTTGGCCCCAGTGGCTGAGACCCTCTCCGAACACATCGGACGGGAGCTTGACCTGCTGCACCACCCGGCCCGTTTCCAGACTGACCTTGCGCACGTATGAGCGCCCCAGCAGCCCCGTGCTCTCGTAGAGGTAGCCTTCCAGATAGAACAGGCCTTGGGTGAAGGCTTGGGCGTCGTGCGGGTAGCTTCGCACGACCTTGTAGGTGTAACCGGGCAGGTCGGCCGCGCCCGTCAGTTCGCCACGGGCAGCCAGGGGCACGTCGAGCAGCATGGCCAGGGGCGAGAGCAAGCAATGGCGGCGCGCGGTCGCCACCGGATGGATGGCTTGACGGGCAGGCACAGTGCAAGTGCGCTTGCAAGCGTCCTGATGGCCACACTCTTGTGACTCGGCAGAGGCTAATTGGGCGGATGCGCGCAGACATCCCCTGGGCTCAAACAAGTTGCCGCCCCGCCAAGTTCCGAAACACACCTGGCTGGCCCATCAGTTCGGCGTAGTTGCCACGCTGCACGATCCGACCCTTGTCCATCACCAGGATCAAGTCAGCCTGCGCGATCGTGGTGAGCCGGTGGGCAATGACCACGCGGGTTGCACGCAACTCGGCCAGGCTGCGGGTGACCACCGCCTGCGTGGTGTTGTCGAGCGCACTCGTCGCTTCGTCGAACAGCAGGATTCGAGGGCGCTGCACGAGGGCGCGCGCAATCAGGATGCGCTGGCGCTGGCCTCCCGACAAGGTGTTACCGCCTTCCGAGATCACCGTGTGCATGCCCATAGGCATCGCCTTGATGTCGGCCTCCAGGCCGCAAGAGCGCGCCGCAGCCCAGGCATCGTCGATGGTCAGCCTTGTGGTTCCCACGATGTTGCTGAAAACGTCCCCCGGCATCACCTGGCTGTGCTGTAGCACCACGCCCATCTGGCGCCGAACTGCACGGGCGTCCAGGTCGGCCAAGTTCTGGTTGTCGAACAAGATCCCGCCAGCCGACGGTTTCTCGAAACCGAGAAGGCAGCGCAGCAATGTCGATTTGCCCGAACCGCTGGCGCCCACCACGGCAACGAAACTGCCGGGGCGAATCATCACCGACAGGTTGTCGAGCACCGCCGGACCCTCGGCGCTGTACCGGAACGACAGGCCCACCAATTCGATCTGCCCCTGCAACTCCCCAGGATGGCTGCGGCCTTCTTCGGCTTCCGGGGCAGCTTCCAGTACCGGCTTGACGCGCTCATAGACGGGGATGAGGTTGAGCACCCGAAGCAAGGTTTCAGACAGCCCCATCACCGCACCCATGACCTGGGCGAATGCCCCATAAAACGCAATGAACTGCCCC